>CALAMC010000024.1 GCA_937925655.1 uncultured candidate division Zixibacteria bacterium
CAACGTAACCAACTGGTGCATGGATGCCATGCCCGAAACGCACATGGCAAGGATGTTACTGAAAAAGCATCGAGGCGGATATCTTTGCCAATACAATGCCAACGTCAGTCTCGGGGGCCAGAAGGTCAATAGGGAGACGCGGGTCATCACCACGAACCGTACCGAGTCGATCGACGAAATGACCCAGGCGTTTTTCGACGGCTACATTCAGTTACCGGCCAATTACCGCAGTATTGACAATGGCAACTACGTGGCGCACCTATTGGCGCCGACCCGGGTATTGGACGAAACCAAGACACCGCCCCGGTATGAATGGCAAGAGGGCAATGACCCTGACCATTACTTTCATGCCGAAAATTATTGTTTTCGCATGGCGAAGATGCTGGGTTTCCAGCAGAACAGGAAAGTCGAGATAACATGGTTTTAATTGATTCAGGGAGAGAATCGAAAATTATAGGTGGCAATCCGGCAGAGGATTAAAAAGGCCATAGAAGCATTTCGGTCGAGTGAGATCGAACAAAAATCAACATCGAGCACTCAGCGCGTCGTCTATATTGGCGGCCGCCCGGTTTTCTTTTGGTTCGATGATATAACTTTTCTTGAGCATGAGATAGATCAGGTCGATCCAAACATCGCCACCGCAATCAATATCGTCGCCAATGCCATATCCGGTCTGCCGGTTAAAATCAAGGCGAAAGAGTCTGGTACTAACGAAATATCATGGGTCGAAATATTGGATCATCCGGCGTATGATCTGATTACGAAACCGAATCCCTATCATTCACAGATAGATTTCTTTAAGCACATCATACAGTCGATATCTATCACTAAACAATCCTGGCATATCATTGATAAATCGTCGAGCGGTGTCAACGCATTGTGGCCGATACCACCGTGGATGATGATGCTGGTTCTAAATAAATTGAATCGGCCACTGCATTACGTCTATGATCCCTCCAACACCAAAAAGATATTTAAGCTCGATGAAGTGTTGCACGTGGTCAATTATCACATGAGCGATCCTTACCGCGGCTTATCCCCCACGAAGGCGATCATGGATGAGGTGCAGTCGAATGATTATGCCTCGGAGTACAACAAGAATTATTTCAAAAACAATGCCACCCCGGATATGCTTTTCGAGCAACCGGAATTAATGCACATGGACAAGGACCAGGAAGATCAATTCCTCAAATCGTGGGATGCTAAAAACAAAGGCGTCGAAAATGCTCATGGGCGCGGGATGCTGCCGCCTGGTATAAAGCCGCACATCATCACTCAACCGATCAAGGATATGCAGTTTGCCGATCTTGTTAAATTGAATCGTGAACAGATTTACGGCTATTTCGGCATTCCGCCGTCCGAGGCGGGCGTACTCGAATTCGCCAGCTATGCCAACGGCCTATTACAGAAAAGAACTCTCTGGGAAAACAGGCTTATCCCGATCAAACGCATGATTGAAATGGCAATCAACCGGCAAATCATCTGGCCAGTGTGGGGTGAGGAACTAAGGCTCGAACTCGACACCTCGGGAGTGGCCGCCCTTCAGGATGACATGAAGACCCTTACCGATTCAACGGTTGCCGCCTATAACGGCGGCCTTATTATGCTGAATGAAGGTCGTCATAAATTGGGATATGAACCAGTTGAAGATGGTGATATATTCAAACCCGCACCGGCAAACCCGTTTTCATTGCTCGATAGTTCTGCGGACGGGGGCAAAACCTTTGCCCAAAACTCCCTGGGGGTAAAGGCTGTCAAGTCCCCGTCTGCCAGAGAAAGCAAATGGCTACTATTTGACAAAAAAGCCCGAGCGGAAGAACCGGCATATATCAAAGGCATTAACCGATATTTCAATAACCAGCTATCCCGTGTACTGTCCGCCTTAAAAGAAGTTTCTGCGAATGGGGTGGTATTGTCCAGCTGGCTGTGCAAAGCGAATCAATACTTTAAGCGTGAATCAGAGGAATTACCAGACGACATCAGAAGGTTTTTTGATATCACTGCCGAAGACCTGGCACTTGAACAATTAATCGGTCCGATAACCCGGCAGGTAGTACAAAAGGCCGGGGAATCATTCTTATCTGAATACGGCATAGAACTGACTTTCAATGTGAATAACGAACAGGCTCTTACTTTAATAAATGCCTTGACCAATCGCATCAAGGGCATGAATGATACGACCTATCTTACTCTCAAAAATATGCTCGAAAATGCCTATAACGAAGGTTGGCCATTATCGAAACTTGAAAAAGAAATCCGTTTGCAATATCAGAATTGGGTCAGCGGGACTTCTATGACCGAAGCACGCGCATCTATGATCGCCAGAACTGAAACCGCTGCCGCAGTCAATGGCGGAACGCTTATCGGATATAAACAAGGCGGCGTTGAAAAGAAAGAGTGGTTGGCTTCCCTTGATTCCCATACCCGTGATACTCATGCAGCGCTGGACGGCAATATAATTATTCTGACGGAACGCTTTGCCAACGGCCTCGATTATCCGGGTGATCCGTCAGGCCCGGCGGGTGAAGTCATTAATTGCAGATGTACGATATTACCAGTAATAGAATAACCGGGGAGAGACAGGAATTTACGATGAAACAATTTCAGAAGCTGATCGGGGTTTTGGCGCTGATTCTTTGCGCTTTGATCTATGGCATTGCCTCCCCTGACGGTGCCATTGGAGGCGAAAAACCGGCAACTCATTCCTACACCAATTCGTTCAGCTTTTCGCTCGGACTTGATACCACCGCTGCCAGGAACGTCGATACCTTTACTGTAATGGCGGCTGGTTATGGGCCCCCGTTTTTCTTTACCGATCTGGGCGGATATTCGAGCCTTACCGGCTATCTGCAAATCAGCGTAATCAACGTTGATACCGGTAGCTCGGCAGCGGATTTCCCCGATACTACAAAAGACACGGTCGAATATTTGATTTATACCAGTTGCAATAACGGTCGCGATCCGAATCATATTATCGAAAAAGGCTTTATTCGAAAAGGCAACGCGGCATCCATATCGCCCGCATGGTTTACGATTCCTTCCGATTCGGCCATTTGCGAGAATGTTTATTTCGCTTTCATTGGAACCGTCGCCGACTCTGATTATTCATGCGCGAGGGTCGGCGCGACCATTGATTATACCGTAACCGCGCACATGGTAGCGAAACCGTAATGAAATACAACCCCACGACAAAGGACTGGTTCGAGAGTCGTTTCAAAGAAACCGACCTGCCTCCGGAGATCGAGCAACTCGAGGTAAAGAGTTGCCCGGTTTCCGAATTCAAATACGTTATGCAGAGCGACGGGTCGATGATCGTTGAGGGATGGGTTTCCACGAATGACCTTGATGATGGAAACGATATTGTCGAACCGGAAGCCTTTCGGCCGGTGATAGATCGATACATGAAAAAGCCGATAGTGCTTTTCATGCACTTGATGGATTACCTGCCTATCGGAAAAACTTTGTCTCTCGAAATAGTTCCTGGCCGGGGCTTGAAAACACGTACGCTCATCCTTCCGACCGATGAACGCGGTAAAGACGTTATCATGCTGATAAAGAATGGAGTATTGAATTCATACTCATTCATGTATTGGGTTGATAAATATCAAACCGAAAATGTTGGCGAGGAAGATGAGGTCCGTAGAATAATTTCGTTTAAGCGTCTTTACGAAATATCTATCGTCAATCTCGGTATGAACGAAGAGGCTATTTTCGAAGCCGGAAAACGTTTGAATTTAAAATCATTTACAATACCAGGGAAGAAAAGAGTAGGGAAAGTGGACCCTGAACTTCAAAAAAAATTGAAGGAAATGGAGGAGAAAGTTGCTGCTCTCGACAAGCAGTCAACGGAAGTCCCCGTCGCAAATCTCAAAAAGGAGCTGGAGGAGATCGGTAAACTGCAAAAAACCATGCAGGATAAGATCGAAAACAGCGACAAAAAGACCGGTGAGGTCCGCGAGTTTGCGGATCGTCTCAGTAAGGACATGAAGGACGCCATCAAGAAAATGGATGACGCGATCAAAACCGTCAACGAAAACCGTTTACAGACCGGCACGGTGCATCGGATTCCGTATGACGTCAAAACGCTCATGGCCAAGAAGACCGTCGATCTCAAACGGATTCTGACGCCCGAGGCCTTTGTCTGCGCCGATGAATTCCGCAAGAAAAACGACCATATCCTTTTGGTCGATGCTATCGCGAAGACGATGATTCCCGATTATGCTCAAATGACATTTTCCGACAGAATCAAGACCCTGTCGCTTTACCCGGAATTCGTGCATCTTAAAGCGACCATCGATACCGCCACGTCCGGCGAGGGTTCTGAATATCTGCCCGTCGGGTATTCATCCCGAATGCATAACATCGTTCGGCAGGAAATGGAAGTCTCGGCACAACATCCGATGTTTCAAATGACCGAGGCCAGCCAAGTTGATCCGGTCGAAGGAGCCGACACCATCGCCATTCGCGCCACCCAGCAAACGACTCGGCCTTCGACATTCATATCATCCGACAGCCAGACGCCCGGGTCAGCGAATAAGACATGGACCGCCGAAAAGCTTAAAGGCGATACCCAGTATTCCGGCGAGGCCAAGCTTGATATGATAATCTCCGTCGTGGATTACATCGAGATGAAGCTTGCGCGATCTTTCAAACGCGCCATCGAAAAAGCCTCGATTTCCGGCGATGATGCGGCTGGTTCCGGTTACGATACCGGCGACGTCCCTGGCTCGACCGATGCTCGGTACTGCTGGGACGGTTTTCGCGCTGTGCCACTCTCGACGGCGAAGGTCGATATGGGAACCTGGTCAGAAAAAAATCTGAATCTTCTCCGATCCAAAGGCGGAATATACTTCCGTCGGCCGAACGATTTCTATTATCTGACTTCACTGACGACCTATCTATTGCACTGCCTCGATCCCGATGAAATGCCGTCCTTCCGGACCATCGACAAATACGGTCCACAGGCCACCGTCGCCGCCGGTGAACTCGGTAAGCTCAATGGCTCGGCTCTTCTGACGTCGGAATTCGTTCTCGATACATACAACGCCACCGGTATCTACGATGGCGTGACCATGACCAAATCCATTATTCTCGGCGTCAACCGGGAATCGTGGAAATACGGTATGTATCAAGACCTGTCGATCGAGGTCATTCGCAATCCTTACCGGGATTGCTTTGACGTGATCGGATATGAACGTCTGGACTTCAAGAATGTTTTCGACACTTCCACCGAAAAGGTCGTCGTCCTGGGCTACAACGTTTCGACGAGTTAATAAACGCAGCGGGGCGGGGCGATTGTCCCGCCTCCAATTTAAGGAGTTTTCAAAATGGAACTGCTATTCAAGAAAACAAAATCGCTGGAAATCTACTCGGGCAACAACCTGAACATGTATCCGGGCGAGATGGCCACGATGAGCGATGAACTGGCCGAGCGGCTTTTGACGGATTTCCCCGACAATTTCGAAATCACCGAGCGGGAACGCAAAGGCGGCGGAAAAGACCATGAGGACCATATCAAGGCCTTTGAAAAGAAAGTCGCTGCCAACGTCATAAAAGCCAAAGAAGATCAGGAACGCCGGAAGGCGATTGAGGCTAAAGACAAAGAGTTCGAAAATAAGGCCGCCGGGAAATAATGCCGCTCCTCGATGATAGCATTGCGCTGGTCAGTCTTGAGGAGGCCAAGCGGTATCTCAAGATTGACCCGACCGTCGATGATACGTCCGCCGATGAGTTTATCGAAACGCTTGTCAATGCGGCCTCGAAGGAAATTGAACGGCTATGCAATGGCCGAAAATTCCGCAAGGTAACGACGGCTATTGACGAACTATTCGACGGTGACGATGATGCGGATTATTACACCAAGAACGCACCAATCACCGGGACGCCTTCGCTTTATTATTGGGACGGTTTGACATGGCAGACGGATTCCAGTTGGTCAACGACACAGGACAATAATGCTGGGCGGATTTGGTTCGACGACGGTAATGTCTTTTGGCGGGGGCCAATCAAGAACTGGAAAATCTCATACACCTATGGTTGGACATTAAACGATGTCCCGGCTGATTTGAAAGAAGCCTGCATCGGATTGGTTGCCCTGAAAAAGAAACTGTTCGATGATGGCCTGCATGGCGTCAACTCGCGGTCATTCGGCGACCAGTCCATTTCCTATACCTTCGACAAGATTCCGGCCAACGTGCTTGCGACCATTTACAGTTATCGGAGAATGAGATAATGGAAGTCTCCGTCACATTCGCGGGCGCGCGCGAGGGCTCGATAAAGCTCAACGGCTATCTTCATG
>CALAMC010000025.1 GCA_937925655.1 uncultured candidate division Zixibacteria bacterium
AACATCTTGTAGGTTACGCCCAGCGCCAGGGTTTCTTTGAGCCGTCCTTTTTTGCTGATCTGCTTGTCGTACAACAACTGGGTATAAAACGTCACCTGCACAAATTTCGTGATTTGAGCCGCAATGCTGTTTTCCCAGTTGATATCGATCGCTTTCCAGTAATCTTCTTCTTCGGTGCCCTTGAAGTCATCCTTTTTGGAGAAAAAGAACGCCTTGTAGGCGGTCAGCTTGCCGATATATCCGAGATTTTCGGCCAGGACCATTTTAACATCGGTGTTCCATTCCAGACCGCCGTCGGTGGATGATACCGTTTTGGCGGTTTCGGGATTATCCGGGTCATCAATATTGCGGTCAATGTTTTGTTTGAAGGCCAGACCGAGACGGGTCATAATGTCGTTTTTTTCCTTTTTTAAAAGTTGTCTGGCGATACCGGCCGATTCCGTCAATAACATCGGATTAACGTACTTTTTTCGAGTGTCAATTCTGGCGTCGAGAAACTGGCTCTCGAACCTGAAGGCCACGAATGGACTGACCCAGGCCTTCAAATCAAACAGGCCGACCGATTCGAGATCGATTTTATCGCTGGATTTTTTAGGTTTAGACCAGTCTTTGGTTTCTTTGTCCTGACTCAACGTCTGACCGAAGGATAATTTCGCGGCATTTTTCAAAGTGAAGACTTCGGTGAATTTCCCGTTAAAGACACCGTTGGCGTTTCCGACCCAGGTAACCTGGCCCTGCTCGCCGCCGGTCCAGCTGTCGGAATAGGCCGCCTGCGTGACGTTTAATCCCAGGTCGAACGATTTCTCCCAGGTTGCGGCTGGGATTGACCCGGCCATAGAAATCATGATTATCGCGGCGGCAAGCAAGATGATTTTGGTATGTTTCATATAATTCTCCTTTTTATTTTAAAAAGCCAGGGAAACTCGCAAATTTCAACAAGAAACTGAAAACATAGAAAAAGAAATTTACCTTATACGAGCGACTTTGAATTGATATTGACTTTTATTCATAACCCGGCTAATCTGTTTTTATGGCGGAATTGAATTCTGATTCCAACTTGCAGTACCTTAAAGGAGTAGGCCCGCGCCGCGCGGAAGCCTTGTCCAAAATCGGGCTCAACACGGTCCACGACCTGTTGTACTATATTCCCCGTGCGTATCTGGACCGTGGCAATATAAGCGATATTGGTGATATAAAGGCTAATACCGACGTTACCCTGATCGGTCGAGTCTATACGACCGGCATTCTCAAGGGCCGCCGCCAGAGATTCGAGGCGGTAATCGGGGACGACACCGGCTATATTGCCTTGATCTGGTTTTCCGGTTTTCAATATCTCGAAAAAATGATTAAAAAAGGCGACATTTTTGCCGTCACCGGTCGGGTTACGTATTTCATGCAACATCAAATCGTGCATCCGGAACTGGAACGAATCGAGGATGAGGACAGCCGCCTGATTCATACCGGGCGCATTGTTCCGGTTTATCCCTCCACGGGAGAACTGAAGAAGGCGGGTATCACCGGTCGCATGATGCGCCAGTTGATTTCCGGGGTTTTGTCGATAATAGGCCCCAAAATCGGCGATTATTTGCCAGCGGAAATTCTGTCCGGATTGGGGCTTCCGGATTTATCGGAGGCTTTGCGGCAAATACACTATCCCGATGACATGACCTTATGTGGTCGGGCTCGGCGGCGTCTGGCTTTTGACGAGCTTCTGGAATTGCAGTACATTATTTTAAATGCCCGCAAATCAATTAAGGAAATTACCAAAAACCATCAATACCTGAAGAAATCCCTTAAAGCGGCGAATCTGGTCCGGCGTCTTCCGTTTCGATTGACCGAGGATCAGAAAAATACGCTTAAGGATATATTCGACGATATGCGCTCGCCAAAACCTATGCACCGGCTGGTGCATGGTGACGTCGGTTGCGGTAAAACAGTTGTCGCCATACTGGCGGCGGTGTATTGTGTCGAAAGCGGTATGCAATGCGCCTTTATGGCTCCGACCGAAATTTTGGCCGAACAACACTTTCAAAAATGGCAGGAGCCACTGACCCAACTCGGTATCCAAGCGGCGCTTGTAACCGGATCGATCCCCAAAAGAGAAAGAAATGCGCTTGATAAAAAAATCATTTCGGGCGAAACGGATCTCGTCTTCGGCACCCATGCCTTATTGTCGACGCCGCTCGAATTTAAAAATCTGGGGCTCGTCGTTATCGACGAGCAACACCGGTTCGGCGTTTTGCAGAGGGGGCGACTGGTTGGCAAGGGGAGCAATCCCGACGTGCTGGTCATGAGCGCTACGCCGATACCCCGGACCCTGGCATTGACGCTTTATGGTGATCTGGATATAAGCTCTATCAAATCCATGCCGCCGGGGCGGCTGCCGACCAAATCGGTATGGCGTAGCGCCGATTCGCGGGCCGATATGTATAGGTTTCTTAAAGGCCGGGTCAACGAGGGAGAACAGATTTTTATCATCTATCCGCTGGTGGAGAAATCGGAAAAGCTGGATTTGCAGGCGGCCGAGGAGGAATATAAAAACCTTAAGGATAAAACGTTCAAGGAGTTTCGGCTGGGGATAGTGCATGGTCGCACCAAAAGGGAGCAACGCGAAAAAGTCATCAGAGATTTTCGAAACCGCAAAATCGATATCCTGGTGGCGACCACGGTTATCGAAGTCGGTCTCGATATACCGTCGGCGACAATCATGATTATCGAGCACGCCGAGCGATTCGGTTTATCGCAATTGCACCAGTTGCGCGGGCGGGTCGGGCGCGGCGCCGCTCCCGGTCTGGTCGTGGCCGTGGCCGTTCCGCCCATAAGTCAAATCGCGCGCAAGCGTCTGGAATTATTCACGACCTGCGGCGATGGATTCAAAATTGCCGAGGCCGACCTCGAACTCCGCGGTCCGGGAGAATTTTTCGGAACCCGTCAACACGGGTTGCCGGAACTTAAAATCGCCAATCTGGCCACCGATGCCGATCTATTGCCATCGGCCCGAAAAATCCTGGGAGAGTTGCTAAACCCGGACAAATCACTTGACAAAAATGACAAACGTATCATAAGCTATCTTAAACAGCGAGCCTCGCATAGGCATAGCTGGGGGAGATTCGGCTAAAATGACGGCCCGCCATGCCTGAAGCATCTAAATGGAGTGGAGTTATGAGCGATGAGTTGGACAAAAATATCGATGCGTATTTTTTTACTCTGGTAACATCATTACAGGCCGCAGCCTGGCAGCAATTGGGGAAAATCGCGTCACCGATCACCGGGAAAGTCGAACGCAACCTGCCCCAGGCGCAGATGAGCATTGACTTGCTCAACATGATTGCCGAAAAAACAAAAGGCAATCTTAGCCCCGATGAAAGTCGTCTGATTTCAGGGATTCTATATGAACTGCGCTTGAATTATGTCGATGAGTCGAGTAAACCCGCGGTGAAGGAGAAAACCGGGACCGAAAACCATAACTCTGAAAAATCTGAACCTCAAGGCGGGGTAGAATCGTCGGATGGCAGTGGGAAAACCTCGACCAGTTAATGTTTTGGCGCAGTTATTTTTTTTCGAATGGTCCGCAAATCGGCTTTATTATTGCGTTTTCTATGATGTATAGTATATTTTATACAGGCTGAACATGGAGAAAACACCGATTACAGATAGAATACGGGATGAGTTTATCAGGCAATTCGGTGATTTAATTAAAGTGGACCATCCTCTTGATGGCTATTGCACCTTTGGAACCGGGGGCCGGGCGAAATTATTCGCCGAGGTAAGTTCTCCGGGACCGATTGTGAAGCTAATGAAAGCTGCCCGTGAAGCCGATATTGAAGTCTTCATGCTGGGTGGTGGCTCCAATCTACTTATTTCCGACCGGGGTTATGATGGACTTATAATAAAAAATTCGATACTTGGTCTGGAGAAACATGGCATGAGTATAATAAGCGGGGCCGGCGAAGACCTTCAAGCGCTGGTAGATTTTGCGGCAGACAATGAGCTTTCGGGTCTGGAATTTGCTACTGGAATATATGGTACCGTGGGCGGAGCCATATTTGGCAACGCCGGAGCCTATGGCTCTGAAACAGGCAGTCTCCTCGAATGGGCGGAACTTGTTGACAGACAGGGGAGTATAAGAACTGAAGAGGCCGCTTACTTTGAATTCTCATACCGCAGGTCAAAACTCAAGATCACGGGAGAATTCATTACCAGGGCAAAGTTTGCACTAAAAGCGGGCAAAAAGGAAGCCATTCGCACCAAGATGCAAGAGGTTATGTTACAGCGTGAGTGCAAACTGCCGGTGAATAAAATGACTGCGGGCTGTTTTTTTAAGAATATTCCCGATCCCAGCCAACCGTTCGGGAAGCTTCCGGCGGGTAAGCTGTTGGAGGAAATCGGGGCCAAGTCATTATCAGTCGGGGGGGCCCGAGTATTCGAAAAACACGCCAATATTATTATTAATGACGGATCAGCCAATTCAAACGATATCAGACTTTTGGCCGATCGCCTTAAAAAGCTCGTTCACGCGAAATTCGGAATCGAACTTGAAGAAGAAGTCACGCGTCTGGGGAAATTTTGAAAGGAGCGGTTATCGAAAAATTCTTAAAGATTTGAAATGAACCGAGTTAATTTTCGGTAACACGCTGTTTAAGAAATTTTCATATCTGCTGTTGACGGCCGTTCTTCTAATAACGGCCAGCACGAGTCGGGCCACGGTCGGTTTCTTTGCCGAGTTGACGGTTCCGCCGGGTTATGTTGCCCCGTACCCCGTTGAATCATCGAGTCCGGTTATTTCCATAACCATGGATAATCCGCCGATGCTCCGGATGATATATCAGACTCGCCCGGATGTTATCGATTCGGATTATGATTCCAATACCATTGTTTTTGGGGCCAGCTACTATAAGCACGGATCCTATGATTATGCTTATATTCGTCGCGCCGTGGACGCGCGGGATTATGCCGAATATCGCATCCAAAGCGGGATAGAACGCCGTCAGCATGACTTCAAAAAGCAATCATTACAGAAACGTCAGCTCGACAAAGGGGGCGGGCTGGTCAATCTGCGGATTCCCATAAAATCCAAAACGGTTGAGTCCTTGTTCGGCGAAGGCGGCGCCGGAATAAAGGTTTCTGGGTATCACCGGATTAACTTTTCCGGCCGTTCCACGTGGACCGATCAAGCAATAACATCAACCTATCGCCAAAGCAAGTTTCCGTCGCTGAACATGGAGCAGGAATCCCGATTCGATATCAGCGGCACCATCGGCACCAAGATTTCGGTGTCGGTGTCGCATGACTCCAAAACCGATATTCCCCTGGCCAACCGGATTATGCTCCGTTACAAGGGCGACGAAGATGATATTATCAAAACCATTGAGGCCGGCAATACTACTCTGTCTTTGCCCAATACGCAGTTCGTCGGCTATTCTTCGCGTATCAATGGTCTGTTCGGAATCAAGACAACTGCTCAAATCGGGGCCCTGGAACTGACGGCCATCGCCAGCCAGGAAAAGGGTACCACGGAGCGAACATCTTTATCGGCCGGGGCCAGCGCCAGCAAGAGCAATATAAGAGATTATAATTTCGTGCAGGGGCGCATATATGACCTGGGTCGTTTGCGAAATCTGCGCGGGATTACTTATGATACATATGATTTCCAGCCGGGAGATTCCATTATCTATATTGAGATGTATCGGGCCATTAAATCATATACGACGGTCCCGGAAGTCGGCTCCCGACTGGCGTATCTTTATGTTGATCCTTTACACGACTCGGCCTTTTACAGCCAGGTCGAAGTGGTTCCGATTGACGTGGAATATTATGTCCAGGCCCGCGAACACTGGATCCTGTTCGAGCAGGCTTTTGGCGGTTCGCAGGGTGAAATCGCCGCTTATATGATAGTGAAACGTGCCGGTGGAACAATCGATACCGTCGGCAGCGTGACGGCTTCAGGAGATGATCCGTTACGACTGAAATTGATCGCGGACAAATCGCCATCGCCTGATAAACCGACCTGGAATTACATGTGGCGCAACGTGTATTATCTGATGCAGACGAATATCGATCTGGACGGGCTGGAAATAAACGTTTACAAGGGCGGGGCCGGGACCGAAAACACCGGCGACAATGTGGACCATCAGAATGGTGTCAGGTATATCAATATCCTCGGTCTGGACCGCCTGGATCAAAGCGGCAATGCCAAACCCGACGGATTGGTCGACGTCAAGACCAGCCTTGTCGATGACTCCCGCGGCCTGCTGATTTTCCCGCATAGGTTGCCCTTTGCGGCAGACACCAGCTGGGCCAGCGATTCCCTTTCGTTGAAAGTGCCGGAGTTATACTCGAGCAGTCCCGGCTCCAGAGTCCCCATAGAAAAAAGCGCCTATTATATAGAAGTGTCCAACAAAAGCCGCTCTTCGGAGATTCGGCTGGGGAAAGCCAATATTATTGAAGGTTCGGAACGGATAACGCTCAATGGTGCTGAACTGCAAAAAGGTGTCGATTACAATATCAACTATGATTTCGGGCAGGTCACTTTTCTGTCGGCGGATGCGCTGGATCCTAATGCCGATTTGAATATCGACTTCGAATATGCTCCATATATATCGGCTGAGAAAAAGACGCTGTTCGGCATTAGGGGCGAATATTCCTTCAGCAACGATCTCAAGGTTGGCTCGACTTTCCTGTATAAATCGGACAAGGCCACCGCTCGTAAACCCAAGGTTGGCCAGGAAACGGCCAAGTCGATTGTCTGGGACGCCGATATCAGCTACAAGACAAAAACGAACTTTCTTACGACCCTGGCCGATGCTTTGCCGCTTTATAGTACGGAAACTCCGTCGAATCTTGCCTTTTCGGCCGAGTTCGCCCAGTCCATTCCCAATCCAAACGTCGATGGTGTCGCTTATATTGATGATTTCGAAGGTGCCCGCGATGCCTATTCTCTGGGCGTGTTTCGCGAAACCTGGTCATACAGCTCCCGACCGGCGTCTCTTGACGCCACCAATCGCCGGGCCCGCCTGGTATGGTACAATCCATATGACCAGGTTTTAACGACCGAGATCTGGAATCGGGATGAACCTACCAGCGGCAGCCGAACAAACGTCCTGGCGCTTGAATATCGACCGGCAATAAAAGACCGTCGCATAGCCGATGCCAACGAGGATACAACCGTATCCGTAGCCAATTTTCCGGAACTTTCCTGGGCCGGCATTATCCGAAATCTTTCGGTCGGGGCGGCCAATCAGGAGGAGGCCCAGCTTCTGGAAGTCAGGCTAAAGGGGATGCAGGGCGTTCTGCACTTCGAATTCGGGGAGATTTCCGAAGATATCGACGGCAACGGTGTTCTCACGACCGAGGATACCAAGGGTATAAATGACCAGTACGACGGGATCCTGTCATCCGAAGAAGACGTTGGCCTGGATAAAGTACACGATACTCTTGAAACCAACGAATTAGGCCCTTATGACCCGGTCACCAATCCTGACCCGCATGGTGACAACTGGTATTACAACGGCGTCGGCAAGGATTGCAACGGCTGTAACGAATACGACTATTCGCATATCAACGGGACGGAAGGCAATTATCTCGACCCCGGCACTTATGGCCGCCCCGATTCCGAGAATAATAACCGGGGCCAGAGCATCAATTTAAAAAACAATTACTTTTCATATAAACTGGACCTGTCCAGCAGCCGCTTTTATGTCGAAGGTTCGGATTTAAACGGCTGGCGCAGCTATCGTATTCCGCTTCGAGATGCGGAAGCGCTTGACCATGTCATCGGGTCGCCGAACTGGCAGGTTATAGACTATGTGCGCATCTGGGTTGAAGCCCCGGATCAACAGCCCTTTACCGTTTTTATTGCGGCCATTGACCTGATTCAGTCAAACTGGGAAGATACCGTAATTTATGCCGATTCCTTGAATAGTACGACGACATTCAACGTGGCCGTTATCAATAATCAGGAAAACTCCGCGATTTATACTTCACCGCCCGGTGTGGAAGGGTATTATGACCAGTCCACCCAGACTCGCGAGCCGGAACAATCTTTGTTATTGCATTTCGACAGCCTGACGGTGGGCGATATCTGTTTAGCGGAAAGAATTCTATTTGAATCCAATAACTATATGGGTTATGGGTCGCTTAAAATGTTTGTCAATACGCCGACCGAGGATCTTCCGGAAAATGCCGTTGTCTATTCTTTCCGCCTCGGTCAGGACCGAAATAATTATTATGCGTATCAGGATACACTTCATCCGGGTGACCCGACCAACCGATGGTTGCTGAATGAAGTCAATATTAATTTTAACGATATCACCGCTCTTAAAGAATATATGCTTCAGGACAGGATACATCATCCGGAAGTGCCCAAAGATACGGTGTCGGGAAATTACCGGGTGGTCGGCAATCCCACCCTGACGCAGGTGAAGTATCTGGCCATGTCAGTTATGAATATCGATTCGACCAAGGCCCCGACCGGCGATATCTGGTTCGATGAACTTCAACTGGGCGGAGTTCGCCGCGATGTCGGTATTGCCTTTCGGGCTTCGGCAAACGGCAATGTCGCCGACTTGTTCAACTATAGTGTGGCATACAGCCACAAAAACCCATTTTTCCGGGGTATTTCGACGTCGACTCGAGGCGGATCGTCGGACAATCTTGGGAGCGGCAAATCCTCGACGTCATACAATTACAGCATCAGCATGAGCCTTGACCGTTTCCTGCCCAAATCCCTGGGCGCGAAAATACCTCTGTCCCTGCGATATAGCCGGAGTCTGGATGTTCCCCAGTTGCGTTACAACACCGATATCGTTTTGCCCCAGGAACTTCGCCACGACGAACGGACGGAGAGTGTGTCTAAAGGTCTTACCGTATCTGAAGGATTCAACAAGAACACCAAGAATCCGTTATACACGGTGTTGCTCAACAAACTGAAGACCTCGTTTTCATATAACCGCTCGGAGGGCCGTTCGCCGTCTTCGCCGATGTCACTGGGAGAAAGCTATAATCTTAAAGGTCAATATGGCTTCAATATCTCCAAGGTTCCCCATTTAAGACCGTTTTTCTGGACAAAACCGGTGCCCATGCTGAAAAGATTGGATCCGACCAAATTCTATCTGTTCCCGGGAACGTGGAGTTTCGACGGCACTTTTAACCGGAATTTTCGCGTCTCGGAAAACACGAGCAATATAAAAACGAGTAGCCTGCAACGGGATTTCTTCGGGCGTATGGCAATTACCTATAGGATTTCCGATAATCTTTCGGGCAACTATAGCATGGACACCAAACGCGACTTATATGACTCCGATTTGATTAAATTCAGCTTCAACCCGAAGAATTTCAAATTCGGGCGCGAGACCAGCTATAACCAGAATCTGAATCTGACATATTCGCCGACCCTGTATCAATTTCTCACCCACAAGTTCAGCTATGGCTTCAGCTATCGAGAGAATCTAAATGTCAGGGACAGCACGTATGACGTCGGCGCCAGCAAAAACTATGGTGTCAGCGGCAATCTCGATTTGCAGAAGCTATTCGTATCGGGCAAAAAGAGGGGTTCGTCGACGCCCAGCGGCAGTGATCGTCACCGGGCCAAGCCGGCCGGAACCACGCAAGAAGGCCAGCCTTTGCTGTCCAGAGTCGCGGGTCCGCTGGCCAAAGTGCTGGGTCGGCTGACGGGTTGGATTAATCCCATCGGTTATGATTACAACGAACGGTATAATTATACTTATGTCGGTCTGATGGGGCGGGCAAGCTGGCCTTATCGGCTGGGCTTTACCGAAAATACGGGTGTGGGCACGAGGGCAGACGCCTCCTCGATCGGCAAATCCAATGCCATCAATAAAAACACGGCCTATTCCTTGCGTTCGGGAACGGATTTATTCGGCGGACTTAAGCTCGATGTCACGTACAGCCGGAAAATAAACGAAGATATCGAAAAAAGTGTCAACCCCCAGAAAAGTATCTCCACGACGTTCCCGGACATTCGCTTCTCGATAAAGCCGATGCGCACTTTCCGGCTGTTCAATCCCTTGATCAAGAAATTTCAACCGAGAACCGCTTACACGAGAAGCACGAGCGAGAATTTTAATTTGAGTACCGGCCAAAAAACACAGGAAACGATCACAATCGGCCAACGCCCACTCCTGGCCTTCAGTTTCAATCTCCTGCGCGGGATGCAGATAAATTTCAGCACCGATCATTCGGTCACCGAGACCAAAAATTTGTCTCTGGGAAACAAAACCAAAACGATCAATAATACGATGCGTGTCTCGACCAGTTATTCCTTCTCGGCGCCGACCGGATTCAAATTCCCGGTATTCGGACGTCTCAAATTCAAATCGACCATGTCACTCTCCGTTGACGTTTCCATGCAAAACGACCGGACCGAAACGGCCAATATGGGCTTCCCTTATGCGCCTTCCGGGGAACGAACCAACCTGACTATCGCACCGACGGTTTCCTATTCTTTCTCCAGCCAGATCAAAGGCGGTCTGACGGGCCGCTGGCAGGATACCAACGACAAGATTCAGGGCCGCAAAACCTATACCCGCGAATTACGCATATATGTCGATATTCGCTTTTAGCCTAATATTTATTTGACATTTGCATCGAGTCATCTTTCCTTATGCCATCATGATAAAACGAACAATTACATGGGTTTTCGTCCCGATAGCGGGACTATTATGGTTTGGGGCCTGCGGAGGGCATGATATTGTCGTTCCGCAATTCGACGGGGAACGGGCCTTCAGTTATATTGAAAAGCAGGTTTCTTTCGGCCCTCGCGTTCCCGGATCGGAAAATTCGGCCGCCTGCCGGGGCTATTTCGAATCGTTTTTTACCGGCCTGGGTTATGAAGTCGATTCCATGGTTTTTATCCATAATGACAAGACGACCGGCAAACCAGTCCGCATGGTCAACCAGATTGTCCGTGTCGACGGAAGCGGCGGCCCCGGTGCGCCTCGCTATCTATTGGCGGCTCATTATGACAGCCGCCCCCGGGCCGAGTATGACCCCGATTCGACCAGGAGAGAGGAATGGATCGACGGCGCCAACGACGGTGCTTCCGGGGTGGCGGTCCTGATGGAGCTGGCCAACTTGTTTGCCGAACAAAGGCCGCGCGTGAATATTGACCTGGCCCTGCTCGACGGTGAGGATTTCGGTCAACCGCATGATTTGAGCGAATATTTTCTCGGGGCGCGCGAAATGGTCAAGCTGGATTTTAAAGATAAGTACAAATTTGCCCTGGTCATCGATATGATCGGCGATAAAGATTTGCGAATTTACCGCGAGGGTTATTCCGACCGCTACTCGACCAAAATAAATGACTTGTTCTGGAAAGCCGCCGCCGAACTCGGTGAGAGTGTTTTTGTCGATTCGGTCAAGTATGACATTCACGATGACCACCTCTCCTTTATGACCTATAAACTGCCTTCGGCGGTAATTATAGATTTCGATTATGATTACTGGCACACGACCCACGATACACCTGATAAATGCTCGCCGCAATCGCTTCAGAGTGTGGGGCGGGTCGTCGCCACGGTCATGTACAGGCTTTAAACATGAATGAAAAACACATCAAAAGCAAACGTGATTTCCCCGCCGTCGAAATTCTTGCCTCCGAAAAAGAGATTGCGGCGGCCTCACGGTACTTGGCACGGCCACTGACGGTTGAAATTATCCGCCGGACGGTT
Organism: uncultured candidate division Zixibacteria bacterium; assembly: GCA_937925655.1. Classification (GTDB taxonomy): domain Bacteria; phylum Zixibacteria; class MSB-5A5; order GN15; family PGXB01; genus CALAMC01. Next base: position 11,688 of record CALAMC010000025.1, read on the forward strand.
GAAAAATATAAGACGGGCATGGATAAATCGTCCAAGACCGTCAACTACTCCGACCTTATCCGGGCCATTATCGTGGAAATCCGGCGGTTTGATGCCATGAGAATCGGGCGGGTTATCAATGGCACGGGTATTCTGGTTCATACTAATCTGGGCCGGGCGCCGCTTTCCCCGGAGCTGTACGATATTATTAAAGGTCAGATCACCGGCTATGGCAATGTCGAATTCGACGTGGCTTCAGGCAAACGAGGTCAGAGAGGAATACTGGCGGAGAAATATCTGGCGATGATATCCGGTGCCGAGGCCGGGACCATAGTCAATAATAACGCCGGGGCTCTGTTTTTAATATTGAATACTCTGGCATATCGCAAGAAGGTCCTCATCTCACGCGGCGAACTGGTTCAAATAGGCGGTGGTTTCCGTATTCCGGATATTATGAAAAGGGCCGGTGCCCGATTGCTTGAAATCGGGACGTCGAACGTGACCACCAGTGATGATTACATCCGGGCGCTCGATGAACACCCGGCGGCTATACTAAAAGTGCACCGGAGCAATTTTTCCGTCACCGGTTTCTCCGACGAGGTCGATGTCAAAACGCTGGTCGATATCGGGCATAAGGCGGGAGTTCCGGTTATCAACGACCTCGGCAGCGGCGTATTTATCAATACCGGCGAAATGATCGGGCACCGCGAACCAACCGTGCAGGCTTCGGTCAAAGACGGGGCCGATATTACCTGCTTTTCGGGGGATAAACTCCTGGGGGGAGTCCAGGCAGGTCTGATTGTCGGGCAGAAAGACTTGATTGCGAAAATTAAAAGGAACCCCATCTTTCGCGCCTTGCGCGTCGATAAGACGGTCTTTTCGGCACTGGAGATATTACTGGGTTACTATCTGGACGGAACCTGGAAAGAAAACATCAAACTGTGGCGGCTGGCTTCGCGATCACAAAATGAATTACTCAAACTGGCCGGTCAGGTGGCCGATAAATGCGGGGCCGGAGATATAATAAAGGTCGAAAAGTCGGCAGGGCAGATGGGCGGCGGGTCACTTCCGGAACGGCCCATTGCTTCGGCCGCCCTGGCCTTTAGCAGTCAAATTCCGGCGATTAAAATCGCGGAGCTTTTTCGTAATCATCAGCCGCCGGTGATCGGACGCATCAAGGACGACATATTCATGATTGATTTGAGAGCGATCGACAATGATGAAATCAACGCCCTCATCCGGGCCATAAAGGCCGTCATGCGCAGATTGAAATGATATGTTTGTAATAGGGACAGCGGGACATATCGATCACGGCAAATCATCACTGATTTTAAATCTGACCGGTATCGACCCCGACCGATTGCCCGAGGAAAAAGAGCGGGCCATGACTATCGATCTCGGTTTTTCGTGGTATGATACACCCTCCGGACAGCGCCTCGGTATCGTCGATGTTCCCGGCCATGAACGCTTTGTGCGCAATATGATCGCCGGAGCGGGCGGCATCGACGCCGTTATTCTGGTGGTGGCCGCCGACGATGGCTGGATGCCGCAAACTCAGGAGCACTTGCGTATCACCGAACTTCTCGGTGTCAAATATGGTATTATTGCTTTGACCAAAATAGACCTTGTCGATGATGATTGGATTAAACTCGTGGCCGATGATTTGCGAATCAGGCTCAAGGGGACATATCTGGAAACGGCGCCGATTGTCAAGCTCTCGTCCATAACGGGTCAGGGATTTGATGAACTGAAAAACCAGATAAATACTCTATCCGATAAAATTGTCGAGCGTACTGATATCGGCAAGCCGCGCTTATATATCGACAGATCGTTTCTTATGGCCGGGATGGGCGGCGTCGCGACGGGAACCCTGCGCGGCGGATCACTGGCCGTCGGTGATGATATCGCGGTTTTCCCGCATAAAAAGAACGGCCGGATTCGTTCCATGCAGTCTCATAATCAAGCTGTGGAAAAGGCTTATCCGGGACAGCGGACGGCGCTGGCCTTGACCGGTGTGGATCACCAGTATATCAATCGGGGAGGTGTTGTCGGTTATAGAAAGATGGTTGAGGCATATCCCGATGGCGTCGTTCTTGCCCTTAACCTGTCCGTTCTGCAGGAATCGCCCGCGGTTATTACAGACCGCCGGCGGCTGTTAATGATATTAGGGACGACCGAAGTCGAGGGAGAAATAAGAACCATGTCGGAACGCGGGATTGCCCCCGGCCAATCGGGGATCGCCTTTTTTAATCCATTTGGACCGGTCATGGCCTTTGTCGGGGACCGCTATATAGTCCGTATGCCGACACCACAGAATACCGTCGGCGGCGGTATGGTTCTCGATTTAATAAGCCGGTTTCCCCGGCGAAAGGATATGTCGGGTTTGGCGTATTTGGAGAAGCGGCGGGAATATTCATTGACGAGTCTGATTCAAAGCGAGCTGGATAAAAAAGTGTTTGTAGATACCATGGACTTCCGCTTCAGTAGTTTTTCGGATGAACAGACGGCTTCCTATCTTGAGGATCGAAGAGGGGCCGGAGAGCTTCAAATGGCAAACGGCCGATTTTATCGTGCGGCCGATGTAATGGCCGGGGAAAATATGATCATGAAGGCCATTTCTTCCATTTTTGATCATCAGCCGCATCTTGACGGACTCAAACCCGAAATGATTAGCGAGAAAACCGGACAGCCCGCCGAAGCGTTGACTCCGATAATTGAACTGCTTTTATCCAAAAAAGCGTTGATAAAAAAAGGCAATCGTCTGGATTTGCCGGAACGTGGAATAGCCATAAAAGGGGAATTGAAAAAATTGGCGGACGATATGGAAAAAGCACTTCGGGCGGGAGAATATACGCCGCCGACCATAAGTGAATTGACCGATGGCCGGGCTGATAAGCAGGAAGTTTTGAATTTTTTGATCGTCGCGGGCAAGGCGGTTAAAATCAATACCGATCTTGTTTTTCATTTTGAAATATGGACCAACGTGGTTGCCTCCATAAGAAATATACTGGATTCAGGTAACAGTCTCTCTGTTAGTACATTGCGCGATTATCTGGGTTGCTCGAGAAAGTATTTAATTCCCATTCTGGAATATACTGATAAGACGGGGTTGACGCGCCGCGACGGTGATGTCAGGGTTCGAGGAGATAATTATGAAAGGGAATAGATTATATGTCAACGGGCGCATCTACCCGATGGCCGGCAACAATAAGCTCGTATCGTGCATGGCCATACGGGATGGTATAATCATCGCCGTCGGCCGCAACCTTGATAAGGATGATGACTTTAGAAAATATGACCGTATCGATTTGAAAAATAAAGTCGTGCTTCCGGGATTTCATGATGCTCATACTCATATCATGTATGCCGCATTGTCGGCGGAAATGGTCAATTTGGACGGCTTGCATGACATGGCCGAGGTTCTTGCAGTGATCGCCGCTCATGCCCAAAAAACCGGTTCGATGGAATGGATAGAAGGAATCGGTTTTTCGCAGGATCGGCTCGCGGAGTATGTCATGCCCGACAGATTCATGCTGGATAAAGTCACCGGCGGCAGACCGGCGGCGATATTTTCCAAAGACCAGCATCTTATGTGGGTTAATTCGCGGGCGCTGGAATTGGCCGGGTATAACGCGTCCACACCCGATCCTGCCGGCGGTGTTATAGAGCGACTTGCTGACGGAGAACCGAGCGGAATTTTAAAAGAGCATCCTGCCTATAATCCGATATATAAGCTGGCTTCGAAGCAGAATAGGTCTCGTCGGCTGAAGGCCTATTTGAATTATCTGCCTTATATATATAGCAAAGGTGTAACGAGTGTAACGTCGATGGACGGACCGGAAGCCTTCGATGATTTTGTGGAGTTGTCGGCCCATGGTAAATTGGGACTTCGCGTGCATCATTATGTCGCCCCGGAAATAATCCGGGAATTGACAAAGATGCGATTGAAAAGGGAACTGTCAGGGGATTATTACCGGGTCTGCGGGGTCAAGATATTTTCCGATGGGGCCTTAGGCAGTCAGTCGGCCCTGTGCTTCAATAAATATATCGGCTCCAAAAATAATTTCGGGGTGCAAACCAATGCCCCCAAAGATATGCTTCAAATTATAAAAGATGCCGCCCGACTGGGGCTACCGGCGGCCATACACGCCATTGGGGACAGGGCCATTTCGAACGTTCTCGAATGTTATGAGCAGGTTGCCGCACTGAAAAGGCCGTTGCGCCATCGTATCGAGCATCTGCAGATGATCCGCCGCAAAGACGTCGGCCGCGTCAAGAAACTGGGCGTAATTGCATCGATGCAGCCGTCGCATTGTCCGTCGGATGTTAAACTCATCGAAAGGTACTGGGGGCCGCGGGGACGAAACTGCTATATATTCAAAACTTTGCTGGATAAAAAAATCCCCCTGGCTTTTGGCTCTGACGCCCCCATCGAGCCGCTCGATCCGCTGGCGGGCATTGATGCGGCGGTCAATCGTTTCATTCCGGGCACCGGGAAGTCATTCCATTCGGAACAAAGAATTTCGATTTATGAAGCGGTGGCCGGGTTTACTTCGGGACCGGCTTATGCCGTCGGCCGAGAATATGAACTAGGGCGGTTATTGCCGGGCTATCGCGGTGACTTTGTTATTCTTGACGAAGACATTTTTAGGGTTCCGCGAAAAAATATCAGAGATATAAATATCGAAGCCACGATAATACACGGGGCTGTAGTTTACCGGAGAAAAGGCTCGCGGATAGCGATCTAAGCCTATCATTTTCCATATTGGCCCTTTTTAGATTGACAGTGTCCGGTCATTCGGCGTAGATTCTATATATAAGGGGAGGTTTAAGAAATGAAGACTTTTAGAATACTTTTATTCTTACTGTTTCTTTTGGCTTCAATCGCGATTTTTGCCGATCAAAATGATAGTGCCGATTCCGGCGAGGGGGTTGCCGGGACCGAAGAATTCGATGCGCCCAGCCTCGTTTATCTTCTTGAGATAGAGGGGGCGATCGGGACGGTGGCGGCCGATCGGGTCGTTGAAGCCATCGACGTCTGCGAATCGGAAGCGGCCGATGTACTGGTCATTCGCATTGATACGCCCGGCGGGTTCAACGATGCTTTATGGCCGATAACGCGGGCCATCATGAATTCGCGGGTGCCGGTTGTTGTTTATGTGGCGCCCGTGGGCGCGCGGGCGGCCTCGGCCGGGGTCTATATGGTATATTCGGCCCATATTGCCGCTATGGCCCCAAGCACTCATCTGGGGGCGGCGCACGTCGTCTCCGGTTCCGGCCAGCCGATCGATTCGGTTCTCACCGAAAAAATCATGAACGATGCTGTCGCCTCGCTTAAAGCCATGGCCGAGCGGCATGGCCGCAATTTCGAGTATGCCGAGAGAATGGCCCGCGAATCTATTTCACTGACCAGTACCGAAGCGCAGGAATACAACGTTATCGACCTTGTCGCCGAAACCTATGACGACCTGCTGGAGATGATTGACGGCCGCGAGGTGAAAATGGCTGTCGGATCCAAAAGGATCAATACAAAAAATCCGCGAACTGTTCCGCTCAAGCTGTCGTTTATCCAGTCACTTCTGGAAATCATATCCTCGCCCAATGTAGCCTTCATTCTGTTCTCCATCGGCGGGTTGGGAATCGTTCTGGAACTGTACAATCCCGGGGCAATCCTTCCCGGAGTAGTCGGCGGAATTTGCCTGATTCTGGCTTTTTATAGCTTTAGGACGTTGCCCATTAATTATGCCGGACTGTTTTTAATCGTCTTCGCGATTATATTATTTTTGCTGGAGGTAAAAGTGATAAGTCATGGGTTATTGACCATCGGTGGCGTCGTTTCTCTCATAATCGGCGGCATGATGCTTATCGACACCACCGACCCCGACATGAGAATATCGACCACCATCGTCGTTTCGGTGGCGCTGGCACTGGGAGCATTCATCGCGCTGGCCTTCGTTCTGGCGTACAAGGCCAGAGTTGCCAAACCGACCACCGGCAAAGAGGGACTGCTCGGAGAAATTGGAGTTGTCAAAGAGCGGATTGCTCCGAGCGGTTATGTTCTCGTGGCTGGGGAATTATGGCAGGCGACATCCGATGAGCCGCTGGAGAAGGACGTGGAAGTCGTGGTCACGGAAGTTGATAATCTTAGGATAAAAGTGCGACGCAAATAATATGTAATTTAAAGTACTAAGGAGGTAATATGCCATCATCACTGGCCGGATTGGTCGTCATTATATTCATCGGCATGTTTATTTTGACCAATGCCATAAGAATTTTAAGAGAATACGAACGCGGGGTAGTGTTTCGGCTCGGTCGTCTGATCGGAGCCAAAGGCCCGGGTATCATCCTGCTTATTCCCATGGTCGACAAATTGCAGAGGGTTGATTTGCGAACCATCACTTTCGATGTCCCTCCGCAGGACGTTATCACCAAGGATAACGTTTCGGTCAAAGTCAACGCCGTGGTTTATTTCCGGGTCATGGACCCCAACAAAGCCATCGTGGCCGTCGCCAACTTTTTTGAGGCAACCTCGCAGATTGCCCAGACAACACTGCGGTCGGTCCTCGGCCAGGTGGAGTTGGATGAACTTTTGTCCAACCGCGAAAAAATCAACCAGGAATTACAGAAAATAATTGACCATCAGACCGAACCGTGGGGTATTAAAGTCAGCGTGGTGGAAGTAAAGAACGTAGATTTGCCACCCGAAATGACTCGCGCCATCGCCCGTCAGGCGGAAGCGGAACGTGAAAGACGCGCCAAAATTATTCATGCCGAAGGGGAATTTCAGGCCGCGGCCAAACTGGCTGAAGCCGCCGGAGTTATCGCGGCCCAGCCCAATGCTCTGCAGTTGAGATTTTTGCAGACATTGACCGAGGTGTCAGCGGCCAAAGCCTCGACCATCGTCTTTCCTTTGCCGATTGACCTGTTTGAGCCATTTATTCGTGAACGCAGGATGCTGGCCGAAAAAGGCGGGCAATAGTCTATACGGCGACAAACCGATTACTTTTTGACGGGGAAGGGGTTTTCCAGGTAGCTCCATAAGTACAGGCAGGCGACCGTCCGGTGCGGTTTCCAGCGCCGGCTGAATTTTTCGAAATCGGTTTTTTTGCGGTCTTTGCCATACAGCCTGTTTATGGCGTTCTGAATTCCCACATCACACGAGGGGAATATGTCGGGGCGTTTAAGGCGGAACATCAAAAACATCTCGGCGCTCCAGTGTCCGAGACCCTTGACGGATGTTATGGTCTTATACACTTCATCGTCGATCATATAAGGCAGATTGCGGACTTTCAGTTTGCCGGTTTCAACATGCTCGATAAGATCGCGCACAGAACGAATTTTGGCCCATGACATCCCGGCCGCGCGAAGCTGTTCGTCGGTCACGCGATGCA
>CALAMC010000026.1 GCA_937925655.1 uncultured candidate division Zixibacteria bacterium
GTAATCGTCTTCTCGTTGTCTGCCATAGGTTACCCCTAAAATAATTCTATCGCTGTTATTGTCGTTGCATCAATGGATTGCTCCAAACCGATTACCAAAAACTGTTTACCCGACCATGATTCATCGAAGCACTTCAAATGAAGGTCGGCTGTGTTCGAATCAATCTCAATCCAATCGCCTATTTCAAGATCGGCATTCATAAAATAAGGCGTCTCGAATTCGATAATATTATGCTGGTGCGCCCAGATGCCATTGCCATTTGAATCGGAACCGTCGGCTTTTTTTACAAGATGCCGGGCCACATGCTGGGCAGACGTACCGTTAATGTTCGGCCATTTCACTTCCCATGCAACATTGCTGCCGGACCCGGAATTGGAATACTCGTCATAGTCCCGATAGAGATCGCCATACTCCTGCTGGTAACGGGAGTTGACGTTGAGCTGCTTGACCCAATGGTCGGACTTCGTGATTTTGATATTGCCGTCGATGACATCCCACCACTTGATTGTCCGCATTGTGGTTGGAGTCTCATCGTTCAGGGGTATAAGTTTCGCTTTGCCTACGGCTCCGAAGAAATAGGCAAACGTGGACTGCTCGGCGAGCTGCCGAATGGCATCGGTCACCATCATGGCATTTTCGTCATGCAGATTTATTCTGGCCTTGACTGAAGTATTCTCGGCATCTATAAACGAAGTTAAATCCAAGTCGTCATTGGCCATACCAAGGAAGGTTCTCAGCATTGATTCTATAATTCCGGCCGGGTCTTCGATGCAGTCGCCGCTGGCGTAGTTAGATGACCGGCTGGTGATCCACGAACCATATTCCATGCCATCAACTTCAGCAAACACGCCTTTGAAATTTTCCCGGCAGTCGCAGGACAATTGAATCAATATACTGGCGATTTGGAGAAGATCATAATTAAGCGTAATGCCGTCACATTCGGTATCTCTGGTCTCGGTGATATATATACGGATAAGATTAGGTGCGTTTCCGCTAACATCACTTGAATATAATTGCAACGCACTATTTGCTGGCATTATCTCGAAGTCATTCGAATCGGCCTCGAAAACGCTGGCCACGGCTGTATCCCTTGAAGACTTCAAGGTCGTGACTATATCTTGGTTAGGATAGTTTTCTTTGACAACGCAAAATGATATTGTGGCAGTTTCTCCGTTTACATTCGTACCCGCCCCGGTTTTAAGCAAAAACATCATATATCCTGTGCCGTACTTTGTATCCATGACACCCATAGCCCAGTCGCCATAATCAAAAAGTAATTGAAACTTGCCAAAAAGAACTGGATCGGGTTCTAAGTCGTCACGGGTATCATACACCGTCGCCTTTGTGTTTTGATTGGCATCCCAGATATTTTCCGGCGACATCGCGGTTATCTCATCACCCTCATCGTTGTCACCCGAACCGTAATATGCTTTCGGATACCAGAAGAAATTGAGCCATGAAGCCTTGTATGAAATCGGCAGAATATATGTTCCCCGACCACTATCGTCGAGCGTTCCGGTCGGGTCGGTTACATATACACCAACATTCGGACCGCCGAGCGAATTATTCAAAGCTGTACCTATCGCATGAACGACATGATCGGCGATCACATACTTGGGCGGATCATCTGCACTGACCGGGACAGCCACCGCCAAACCGTCATGCTGGAACGTTAACTCATAGCCGGAAACATTATCGAGGCTGCGATAACCATCATAACAGGAATTGAATTTTCCATAAACGATCGGGATTTTCTTTTTCGCGTATTCCGCAAGGGCATCCGAGTAGATATCCCCAACAACCGTACTCGGTAGTCGGAAGTCTTTTTTGTAGCTCTTATCGTAAACCTTAAACTTAATTGATGATGTTGTCACTTCTATCGGATCGAGAATGTCCCCCTTGAATAGCATCAGACAATCATCGGGAAAAGTCGCCACGTCATAGCCGCAAAGCAAATAGACCAAAACCTCATTACCCTGAATCCCCGCCAAATCCTCGGACGGCCGTATCCACGTTGCCCCGCTTTTCCGGTATGGTGCATTAGATAGTTGCACCGACATCGAGGCCACTGCCCATTTCTTTGTGAATATATCCAGCGTCTCCCGCTTCAAATCCCTCGGTGCATCGAGTCCGCCATAAATATGCGTCGTGCCGAAGTTCATTTCACGATCCGAAAAATACCAGGTCGAAGCTCCATCAGTCAGTTTGACGATAACGTGACATGGTGCATCGGCACGGTTCTTATTCCTCGCGAATTGTGTTGACGTGGATAGCATTAGAAATATTCCCCTTCCGTGATATAGGGAACGCTCTTAAATTCCAGTGTCGCATCATAGAATTGATAAGCCGTTTCCTCGCAATTATATCCGGTCAGCATACAAAGAGTGAATACCCCGAATGCCGCGTTATAGACGAAAAGATTCGCTCCGCCTAACAAGTCAGCAATTACATTATCGAAAGCCGTCTTCATGGTTGAATTGATAAGCCGGAAACTCCGATATTTATTCGTTACCGGGTTTTGCCCAAGCAATTTGACTATATCCCGGCCATCCTGCATTTCGGTTCGAACGACCGGATATGACGGGGTATCCGTGATTGGATATTCCGCACCATAAGACAATTCACGCTTGGTCAATAGAAGTATTTGGCTGATTTTGGGGACGGTCGCAATATCACTGATGGCAATTTTCAGATAACGATTTGTGGCCGCCGCCGCCAGTTCGGTGAAGACGACCAAAGCACCGTCGCCCATATTTACTCCCGACCCGGGCGAAAATGCCCAAGTCCCGATATTGCTGCCCCAATTCACTTTGTCCGTCGATTGATATAGGGTAAAGTCCATCCCGAGTGCGCATGATGCATAATTGGGAATCCATAGGGCCAGACGATTTACGGAAATCGTCGTCACCCCGGTGTCGATGACAATTTCTTTCGTCCCGGTATTATTATCCGCCTGCCAATAGGTATTCATGTTCTGATCGAAAAGATTGTTTTTATCCGTTCCAGTTTCGCTATCCGTCACGGAATCGGCAAAAGCCTTTTGATTATACTTGGCGGTGTAGATATTAACTGACATAGCCGACCGCTCCGCCCGTTAAAGTTTTGCGTGAAGTCTGAATAGTCGTGATGCCATAGCGCGATTCCTTTTCTATGGCTGGGATAATGGTACGTCGCACCGATAAAGATGTCATCGCGCCCGATGCCTGACCGCCCGAAATACTTCCTGCGATGGCGACGCCAAGGTTCTGTTCTTGTATGCTGGAAAGAACGCCGCTTCCGAAGTAATACCCAAAGTCGCGGCCCTGTTGCCATGCGAATCTGTCGTTAGCGGCGACATCAAAGATTTTCAATAACCCGAGAAACTTAGGCACGAGTCTCGTTGCGAGATTTGAAAGAACTCCCTCAATAAATATTTGCACAAAATCGGCCAGCATATTTTTCAAAACGCCATTCGATTGTGTATGTATAAATTTCCACGAAGCAACAACCCGCTGGGCCATGCGCTGAGAAGCTCCGGAAATGGCATTGAAATATCCATTTGTAATGGAATTATTTATTTCAAGAACGGTCTGATTGACGGTTTCCGTTGCCAGTTTGAAATTCCCCTCGAACGCGATCCCCATTTCGTTGGCCATTTCGATTATGCGAACAATTTGCTCTTCGGTCAATTCGAGGTTCGTCACAAGATAATTGACGCCCTTATCCGCGAGGTCGATGAGAATATCCCGGGTCCGCTCGGTTTCTTCGTTCTGCGCGAGCATGGCGGATAAGAAATTTTCGGACGATGAAGTCAACACCGGAAATCGCTGGTCTATTATTTCAAACGATTCAGCCAGCTTTTTATTTTCTTCAGTGACTTCCTTTGTTTTGGTTCGGGCCGCCTCCATTACTTTCAATGCTTCCATAGCACCGGACTTTTGGGCATCATTAATAAGATTGACAGTTGAAACCAGACGCCCCTGTTCACCGAACATCCCCGTCGCCAGAATCCAATCCTTAACCCAATCCAACAATGAACGGTCAGATTCTTCGACTATCTTTTTATACATTGTCCAACCAACGATGACATCATTCAGATTTTTAGTATATTGGGTAAGGGCTGGCAGTATAGCACCGCCAATAGATTCTTCCAGATCACCGAGATTTTCTTTGAATAACTTCAATTGTCCCGCATACGTATTCAATTGTGCTTTAGCCGCCCCGCCGAATTTCTCATTTATCTGGCGCATGGCTTCATTGAATTTCTGGCTTTTCGGGATCGATTCGTCAATGATAATGCCATACCGGGAAAGCGTCGCGGTGTAACCCTCGGAAGCCTTTATCAATAAATCGACCGCCGTTTTCATATCAATATGTTTGCCCGCCGACAAGTCGGCTGCCATCCGAGTTATATTGAATGATTCGGCCAGTGAATTATTGGCATCAACAAGCATTTGCACCGATTGACCGGCCAGTTCGTCAGATATGCCAGTCGTGCGTTGAAGTTCTGAGGCAAAAGCCTGGATTGCGGGAATGTTTTCTTTGACGGCGAAGCCATGCCGGTCAAGGGACGCCGCGACATCATTCCAGACCTTTTCCGATTCGGCGGCCTTGTTGATAATGTCGCTTATGACAGATGTCACGCCCTGCCAGCCAAGGTACGCGGCGCCAATGCCGACAACGGCTGACTGCAATTTCGCCAGCGTCGGGGTTGCCCGGTCTTTTGCACCAATCAGGAGTTCAAGTTTTTCTTGACTTGTTGCCACGGCGCTTTTCCTCTTCCATCATTATCCGGTATTCCTCGGCCCGGATTATATCGCAGACCTGCAAGTATATTGCAGGCAAGGCATAATATTCTTCAGGTGTCGCAACCCGATTGCCGCCGTCGGTCGCCCGATAGAGGCGTATGGCCTCCCGCGAAAACGCCGAGATAAGCGGGAGCGGACAAAGGCCAATTTGCTCGAAGATGACCATATCGGGAATGGCCTGATTCTGCGCTCCGTCTCTATATGCTTGCAGGGCCGTCTCATAATTGTCCTTCGTTATGGTTATCGGTCCGGTCAGACGGTCGTCTAATCGAACCGATTCTTTTTGCATCAGGCAGTGCCGCCGTCCTTCGCAGCTCGTACAGTCCCAACTACCTTTAGAGTGCTGGATTCTGACGAGCAACCGGAGTTTTTTGATTCGCCCTCGGAAATAGTGCAACTATTGAATATCTCGAAGGCTATCCGCATATAATCAGCCGGGTCGGCAATCAATTCCATGAGTTGTTCGGGTTGTATTTCGGGGTTCTCGACCCGGATAATTGAGCGTGATAATACTGGTTGAATTTTATCGAGGCGCCGGACTATCTCAAGAGTGGCCTTTTGAGTGTCCATATCCTTGCGGAGTTTAACTTCCGAAAGCTCCACTCCGAGCAAGGTTTGGTCGCGCCCGTTCAGTTGACGGTAATAAATCTTCGTGCCATCGATTTCGATGCACTTCTCTTGCTTCGGGTCAATCAGTCTCATCGGCATTGTTCAGTCATCCTTATTTTTACCAGGCCCGGTCAACGGCATCGGCCAGAATGATGGTCATTTGCTCAACCGAATTGGCCGCGTCGCCAACAATAGCCCCGGTAATATTCAGGGCAAAGATTCCGCCCTCGCCCTCGATTCGTTTGGCTTCCTTTACTATACCCCCGAAATAGAAATACAGGTCTCCATCGACCGTTCCCGGGGTAGCGTTTCCCCAGCGCAGTTTGAATTTATTGATTGTCCCGGTCCGCCAGTCGGCTTCGATAGCTTGGGCCTCTGTGCCAAAAAGCAAGGTGAAATTGAAAGTTCCCTTTCGGTTTCGGATTCCGTACGACTGGATATTGCCGGAATCATTACCAACCGGCACGACTTCCTGCGTCAATTCCCATGACTGCGCGCCGATCATGGTCACGGTCGTGTCGCCCGAACCATAATCGATAATCATAGTGCAATCGCGGTAATGAAACCGGCTGATTGCGGACCGCGCCCATGTCCCCGTATTCGGAGCGAAATTGACGGCTGGCGCCCCCCTCCCGCGCCAGGTCTGCGTCAATTCCAGATAGCCGTCAACAGGAAGATTGAAAGCGAGTTTGTCGGCTCCGATGCAGTCCTTTATTTTCAGACCTCCCGAAGCCGTTGGATCCTTGAATCCGAAGGTTGCGAAATAGCCGGCGTTGGCGGTGAAATCCGGTTGTGTCGCCGGGAAGGTATAGGTCTTGGCATAGGGTGTCGATGCCCCCTCGCTGACATTCTGCATGAAGCCATAAATCAAAGGTGCAGCATCATTCTTGCGAAGTCCCCCGACCGTCGCAATGTCGAACGTCGGCATACTGCCCTTGACATCATTCTGATGATTGGCGATGTCATCATCCCGGTTGCCGGTATAATTGGAATTGCCCTCGCGGATTTTGACATCTTCTTTGACTTCGACTGATTGAACCGCCAACTCCAAAAAGTCGGCGGTGTCGGCGGTCGCCGTGCCCCAAGCGGCTTGCTCCGGCACGCCGGTAACTTTCGCAATACCAACCTTTGCATCCGCAACATCATAAATTGTTAGTGCCATGTTATTCGTCCTCTTCTTTCTTGACTTTTTCAGGGGTCACGGCCTCGGCATAATTATGCCGAATCAGATAATCGCCGGTTTCCTTGTCCACATCGACGACCTTGCCGATTTGTAAATCCCGATAATCCTGAACGGATATGCCGGGAATCGTGGCAAGCCGGGGCATCCGCTTATAAAGCTTATTCCCCTTATCTTCTGTCACGACGGCTCTTATAAACATATTTTACCTCTATGCTTGTGCATAATCATGCGTTATTTTCAATGTTATCTTCAACTGGCCGCCAACCGTATTGGACTCGGCAAATTCCATGTTCGGTTCGAAGCCGGATATTTCGGCGATCCGATAACCGTCGCCAAGATTCTCATGGGCGAAAAACCAGTTTGCTATGGATTCAAGCAGGCGGGCGTTGATTTCGTTGTCGTTGTATCGCCCGCGATAATGGGTATGGACCCGGATTGAATACGTGATGTTGTTCGTAATGACCGGAGCGCCGCCATAAACGCCGACTGTCTCCGGCGTCGAATCCTCAAAGTCAATCGAGACTGCCTTCATTCGCATACTGGCCTTTTGGTGCCGGTCATAGAGATAATCAAAGTCTGGCGTATAGCTGCCGGAGATAGCGGTCTTGGCAAGGGCAAGCTGATTATACAGTTTGGTCTTTCCATCGATAATGGCATCATTCGTGCCATATGGCCCCGTCAGCGTTGCCGCAGTGTTATTGTTTGTGTCGTAGTAAATAATCTCAAAGGATATTTGAATCTCCGCCTTGTTTTCGCTCTCGGATAAATTGGTTTCCATCCCGGTAATTTGAATATCGAGGGCATACGTCCCGAGGGCTGGCGACGAATAAATGACCTTTTTGACATCATCGGCGAGCTTGACCGTCTTGCCCTTCAAGTCGTTGGTTTCCTTCAGGCTGCCGATAATAAGACCATTGATTGTGTACTGCAACTCGGTCTCGGCTTCGCTGTTGACCCGCTCGCCGGTTTCGTAGATGTGCAGGGATGGCTTTTTCTCATTGTCCAAATCAATGGCTTGCGAATAACGGGAGACCGTTCGAACGTCGGTATTATAGCCGTTGGCAATCGTTATGGCCTTGAGTGCCGTTATGAGATTATCCAATATGTCATTTTTGATGGACATTATTACAACCAATAATTTGCAATTTCCGGTTTATAGTGGGAATCGATTGCAATTTCTGGTTTGAATAAACAAATTGGCAAATATGTTTGTGCACCACACTTTTTGCATTTACCAGCGACAATAACTTGCCCGGGATAATCACCATTAATAAAATCGACGGGTTCGCAATAGCTTTCATCCTTGAATATCCGTTGCCATACATGATTACACCGATGATATTTCAGCCAAATTATAATTCGATGTATCATAGACCCGCGACATTGCCGTTTAAATTGCTTGACCTTTTTATTAGGAACTGTTAAATATTCCATTTTACCGCCCCCGGATAGGTTTATAAATCACTCTCTCTATTGTCGTGACAATTTGCGGCCGGGCCTTGTCGACCGTCGGCTTAAACCATGCCCGCTGCGGCATGACAATCTCGGTCGTGGATTTACGCAGATGCACTCCTTTGTAATGCAGGAAAGCCCGCATTTTGTCCGTGACTGGAATTTTCCCGCCAAATTCATGGATGGCGCCATATCTCGCGGCATATCCGCCCGGGCCGATTCTAACGTTCGGACCGCCCGCCGCCCGGCCCATGCGATGCGTGATTGATCGCCGGAGCGTCCCTGTCCGTGATGCCAGATTCCACCGATGAGATTTATAAAAGAAAGTCGTCGGGTTGGAATCCTTCAGAGCCTCTTTCAATTCCCGTTCGACAAGCAATCCCGCCGCCTTCAAGCCTTTTTCCATGTTGACTTTCAGGCCATGAAGATAGCCGTTGAGCTTTATCGAGCCCTCGCGCGCGCCCGCGAATGTGACCGAGACTTCCACTACCGAATCCTCCGATAGCTGTATAGCGTCGCCAATACATTTGGCGGGACATTGTTAAAGCTGTAACTGATGGACTGGTCGCCGAATGATTTTGAATTGACGCCATGCAGGGAATCGTTAAACAGTTTCTTGTTTAGCGCGATCATCCGCAGACAGGCCAGTTGCAAATCGGCCGGTATCTCCGTAATATCCCAGCCATAGGTATAGCTGATCTTCCAGTTGTCCTCGCCCTTCCAGAATATATTCCCGTCGTCAAACCATATTCGACCATCGGCATTATCCTGAGTGAATGACCAACTGGTATCGGTCTGCCACGTCGTGCCGTTCCAATAATAGAGCGTCGGCGTTCCGGTAATCGGGGCATTCTTGGTATAAATATACTTTATTCCCCAACCGTCCTTGATCTCGTCGATCGCCGTCGTGACCTTGCGAAATTTGCGGTTATTGCAAATGCGTTCGATCTCTTTCGACGCCGCATTGATAAGCGATTCGATCATTTCGGTTTCGGAAGCACTGGCGGCGTTCAGGTCAATGTCAAGAAAGTTCGCCACCATTTCCGGCGTGACAAGGGCTATGGTATCGTCGAGTGGCATTATTTATTCTTCCCGGGTGCGCCCTTTGCCCGATTCTTGGCCGGGGCCTCAACCTGTTTGGTCCCAACAACTTCGAACCAATCCGGCCACGTCTTGAGCAGTTTCTCGCCGACAGCCGAATCGACCTCGGCAACATCCCCGACCTTCATTGACAGGCCATTCCCGATATAGCCGCCCTTCATTGGACAGGCTTTTAATTTGATCTTCATATCTACCTTTCCGAGAAGGCGGACCCAAAGGCCCGCCAACTCTTTCTCACTGCCACACCGCGAGATTAAGTGCTGACGCCATATCCCATGGCCGCGATGTTATTCGAGGCGGCCGCGAACATCGGCTGGAAGTCCATTCTCTTGAAGGAGAAAAGATTCCAGACATCATAGGCCAGGTTCTTTTCGGAAGCCACCTGAATGCCCCGACGAATACCCTTGAGGAATCCCGGCCGATAGACGGTAATGACCTGCGTCTTGTCGGTCGTGGTTCCGTCATAGATACCGGACGCGTTCAAATCATCCTGAACGTAGCCGGTCGGAATAACAGGAATGCCGTCGAAGCGCATCAGTTCACCGCGCAGGACGACCGCATTCGGACCATACTTATCGACGGTCAAAACGCTGTCGAGGTCTTTGAGGAAGTGCTTCAGATAGCCCTTGGCCGAGCAGAGAATGGCCAGATCATCGGGATACATGCCGTAAGGCCCGCCGCGCGTCATGCAAGCGCGAATATCCCGCAGACCATCTTCATTGAAGGTTGACAGGTCAACCGTGGCTCCGGTCATGGCGTTGATTTGATAGCGCAGGCCGTTGAACAGCTTCTTGGCGCTGGTAGCGGCCAGTCCGCCATATCCGGTGTCGATATCAGCCGTCAGCTGACCATTGACGATACCCTGATCTTCGGCACGAGCCATTGACTTGGCCAGTTCGCGCATGACGAACGGCATGACGGCGACGGCCGAGTCCTCGTTCATTTCCTCGGAAATCTGAATACGACCCCGCAGCTTGACAGCCGTGAAGGTGATTGCGGACGTTCCGGGGGTCTGCTCGTTGGAGTCGGCATAGGCCGTGATGACCGTCTTTTGCTCGGTCAGTTTGATGGCTTCGGTCGCCGTGGTGAAGATCGGCCATTTGTAAGCGGCCGTCGGCATCTGGAATTCGTTGAACAACGGCGAAACCCGGAGTTCGAGTTCGACCAGCTCGCCCATGGTGCTGGACATATCGGTCGGAATCCACTCCGTGCCCTCGGCCGCGGTACCGGTGTCCATGGCCTTGCGGAATTCGTTGAATTCCTCATAGACCTTGAGCGATTTGATGCGCTGCGCCCGGGGGATTTGGTGATAGTTCTCCACGCCATTGGCGATACCATAGACCCGGGACGAATGATCCAGAATGGCATCGACGAGGGTCAGCTTATCGGCGACTTCGTGAAATGCCCGCACGCGCGCGAAGGCATCCTGCGAGAGCTTGGATTTCAGCTCGCGGGTCGGCATTTCGTGGACTTGCTTCGAATGGAACGGAATCTTGTCGATCTTGCCATAGGTGATCTGGCGTTCTTTGGCCAGCTTATGCAAGGCATCCATCTTTGCAATGGCTTTCTTGACATCATCTTCCATGTTGTCGATCCGCTCATTCAGTTCGGAGTCAGTCAGGTCTTTCTTGTTATCGAAAGCCTTGCGAAATTCGGCAAACTCGGCGAGTCCCGATTTAAGCTCCGAAATGGCCGTCTTGACTTCCCCGACATCGGTTATGATGGGGGACATCTTTTCATCAACGGCTTTGTTGACATCAATATCCGGCATCTTAGATGCTCCTTTCCTTTTCCCCTCACCCGTCGGGAAAGAAATTGATTTAAGTTGAAGTTCTGATTTTTTGGCTTGTTCGATCAGAGCTTCCCGATTGGCCGGGACATTCACGACCGATATTTCGAGAAGTTCCAAATCGATAATTTCATTGGGCTGGTCGTTGGCCGTCTCGACATAGCCGCCTTGGCGAAGCTGAAAGCCGATTGAAAACGCTTTCAATATCCCGAATTCGATCAGGTTTTTAATATCCTGACCGTCGGCTGTATCGGCGATTTCGGCCTCGATGTATAGCCCTTTATCAGTTATTTCCGCCTTGACGATTTTGCCAACCGGCTTTGAATACCAGTCATGTCCAAAAAGCAAAATAGGGTGCTGGAGATAACTCGATAGGGACGAATAGAAAGCCTGCGGCCGGACAATTTCGTTATACGAATCGACGGCATCCGTTGACGCATACCCGGCTATGGCCAGAATAGCATGGGGAGAGCTGGGCTTCAGCGCTTTGAATTCCCCGCCTATTCTATATTTCTTTTCCAATGTTACTCCCTTACCACCCTACGGTTTCGCCCATGTCGCCTGAATAACCTTATAAACGGCAGTCGATCCGACCGGTGCGGCATCATTGACGTTCGTGACAACCTGAAAATCAATGTAATCGTAAACGGTTGAATCGGTGATATCGAAGGTCTGTTCAGCGTAAACAGAATCGACGGGGACAAAGGTTGCCGTCCAGACTTTGACCGGCGTAAAATCGCCCGCATCGTCACCGGACCATATCTCGACAATCACGGTGTCTTTCGCTGTGTCAACGGTCGATATACTGGTAGTATAAAGACCGCACGACAACAGACCCTTAATGGTGCTGTAATTGCCGAGGCCGCTCATGCGCCACATATTCGAAACGGTATCGCGTTTGGTCGCCGTTGATGTCAGCGTATAAGTGAACGTCGAGTTCGAGGACATTTTCTGTCCTTTGGGTTTTTCGGCTGCCATGCTCCCCGGCACGACCAGCAGAGTCAACAGCAGCGCCATCGCTGCCAGAGCAACAAACTTTTTCATGGTATAAGTCTCCTTTTTCACCCTATTCAGTTTCAAATATCGGTAATATCGCACATCTACAATTAATGACTTCCTCAGCCGGAGCCGTCGGATCGCCAGGGAAGTCCATGGGGACCGATCCGCGCGTGAACGGCTCACCCACGCGGACAATCTCACCGTTTAACGCGGCGTGAGTATCGCGGGTATTAGCATCCATCGATGCCAGCCATTCCTTTTTTTGCACTCCACCCTGATCATACCCGGCCAGAGTCCCACCGTTGACAGCCCGCAACATTTCTGTCCGAGCGATGGTCCGGGCCCGAATATCGCCAGCGTATTTATAGACGTCCTTGATGCCCTTTTCGACCTCGCCCATAGACCATCCGTTGTCATAGGCTTCGGCTAAAAGATTTTTAAGCGCATCATAGGTCGTGTCATTTATGATCTTCGACCTGTTAATCATGCGTTCGAGTTCGGTTATGACATTTGGATCGTTGATATTGAAGGTCAAGTCCAGTCCGTATTCGGCAAAGAATCTATTTCCAGAATCTTTCATGGCCTGCTTGATATAGGGCAGGAATTCCTCTATGAGCTTTTCGTTCTCGGACTCACCGTCGAATATGTTGTCGGGGCTACCCGGAATCGGCTTATCCTTCTGCATGGCTTTCGTTATTTTCAGAAGTCCGCTTCCCAGAAGATAACCATTGCCGGTGATCTGATTCAGTTTCGCCATCACGCGGTCATATTGATTTCGGAAGTATCCGCGAACGATTTTTTGATAGCCGCGTTCCTTGCCGGTCAGGAAATTATCGAAGGCTTTCCATGCTTTTTCTCGGGGGGATGGCGTTGATGTTTTACGGAGTAGGGTGTTTCCCCCGGCCACCTTACCATCCCCCTGATTTTGTGCAGCTGCCGGATCGGCGAACATATCGGGAAATCCGGCGTTCAATTCGTCGCCGCCCTCGACTGGATCATATCCGATTTGATCTCGACACTCATTCGGCGTTAATATTCGTCCGCAAAGCGTCTGCAATCTTTGAGCTTCGATCAATTTATCCGGCTGCAGCGCCTCAACATTGGTAGTATCGAATTTGAAAACATGATCACGGTCAAAATGACGCCAGAGCAGCTGCCGGGTGAATCCGTCCGCGATGATATTGGCATGAGGAATCATGGTATGACGCCAGAAGGTCCGCTCCTGTATATCGGCATTGGCATAATTGGCATACTCGTAAACACCACCGACCGAAGGCGGAATACCCATGACGGAGAATTGCTTCTCTCGGTTCATACGGAACATTTCACCAAAGGCCAGGTCTTTAAGCGGAACCGAAGTCTGATAGAACTTACCCGCTATTTGCGGGAAGAACATCTTGAAAGCGTTTTCGGCACCCTGATGTTTTGCATTATAGGATTTTGACAAGGCTTTTAATTGTTCTTCCTGTAATTCAAAGTCCGGTGCATATATACCGGACATGGTGCAGCCATTTTTGAAGAATATTTTGTTGAATATCTCAGCATAGTAATCCATGAGAATCAGCCGTTCAATTGGCTTGATTCCCGACATGCCATAAAAGGGATTGTTGATATTGTAATCCCGGATGTGGATCATTTCCTCAGTCGGAATCTTTTGCTCGTTTGTCGCAAAATGATCAAGGATAAAGCCCGCCGGGATTCCGTTCACCTTGTCATAGTCGATGTCAACCCGCCACGGCGGTATCGGCCATAGTTCCAATTTACCCTGTCCCAATATTTCAATTCGAATAAACGCGTTGCCAGCCAGCTTGAGCGAGGCCGACGTGAAGGACTTCAATTCAGGGCCGGACAGGAAGGGATTCGGCTCATTTATCAATTCATTGGCCGGATGGTCTATTTCGACGGTATCTTCAATCGATCCGTCAATTATCTCCCGCGCATAAGCATAGAACGGCAGCCATGAAATTGAATTAGATATAATCCGAATCGCCGTTGAGATATTGGCGTCCTGGCGTTCGGATAAAGACTGGGCCGTCACGTCTTCGGGCTTGGGGATATACCCCATTTGGCCCTCGTATGGCGCGGCCATTTGTATGGATTTGATTTGTAACCGGAGCGCCTCGACTTCCTTTTCAAGAGCGTTCCGGTCGGTTCGGTCAAAGCGAATCCATTCGCTGATTTTATCTACAAGTGACAATCCTCATGTCGATTCTCACCCTGAGAGTTAATAAATCCCATGAACAACCTCAATGGATATCTCTTTTAAGCCCATACCCCACCCAATATCTTTTTCTGGAATCCGAGTAATCGGGCCATTTGAAAGCAGTAGTTTTCCGCATGGAAATAGTGGTCAGGGTCGTTGCCCTCATTCCAATCATACCGGGGCGGGTTCTTGGTATTGTCCAGCACTCGCGTCGGGGCCAGCATGTGCGCGACGTATGCCCCGTTGTCGATGCTCCGGTAATTGGCGGGAAGTTGCATATAGCCGTCAAAGAAAGCCTGGGTCATATCGTCAATCGATTCGGTACGGTTGGTAGTGATAACCCGCGTTTCGCGATTAACCTTTTGACCGCCGAGGCTGACATTGACGTTGTATTGGCAAAGATATCCGCCGGGATGTTTTTTTAAGAGCATCCTTCCCATGTGCGTTTCCGGCTGTGCATCCATGCACCACGAGGATACATTGAAACGTATGAGAATACGGATAATGTCCTCGGGTCCCGCTGCGATGCCAGCATAAACCAAGGGAAGTCTGCCACCCGCTAATTGACGGACCACAACATGGCAGACTCCCCCAACGTCAATGCCGGCGATATTCCGGCCTGCAGACGGATCAATGGCCTCATCGGAAACGCACTTATCCAAATCGGAATAATGCAATTTATCTCCGGCGGCATCGAAGGGGATACCGAGATCAGAATTATAAAATATCTGCAAGAGACTTTTGTTATAAATGCTGGTCTGAAATTTATCCCACAGTTCGGCGATGGTTGTCTGATTCGTCATCAATTTTGATATCTGATATCCGGATACTTTTCCTTCCGGATTTGTTATAACCCATTTGCCCGGTGCAAGTCGATCAATCGGTTTCCCGCAGTTCCGGCAGAGACAATGAATATCCCTGCCGGAATCGGGCATCCACGCATCATCAAGGAGGGTATAGGTACTTTGATCGCTCTGATGAACGACGTTTTTAAACCAATCGAGTGGCTGCAATAGCTGACAATTGCGGCACTCAATCTGCCAAGATTGCTTATTGGACTTATTATACTCAGCCGATATTCTCTCGCCAGAAATAGTCGGATTTGAGATTTTTATCGTCTCCGGGTCATGGCCGGTAAGCTGCCGGGTGGCCGAAACGCGGTCATCGAGAAGGGGCAGGTTATCTTTGTCACACCGGTCAAGCTCGTCAATAATATACCATTGAGCCGGAAACTCCGTGAAGTCAGCGGCGATGTTCGAACCGAGAAAAGATATGGTTCCATCCCAAAAGCGTTTGATCGCAGTGTTGTCCGTGTCGATAATGGCGGCTTTGTATTGCGGCACCCGGAGCATCAAAGCGTCAATCCGGTTGCGGACAAATTTATCTCGGATAACTTTGGTCGGCAGGACATAGGCCCCGGAAAGGCCATTGTGCAGCCGGGACATCGCCCAGGCTATCAGCCATTCCGTGCCTGACGACTGCACCGATTTCATTATGACTTTGTTGGGATTAGGATCAGTCAGGATAGGGACAAGCCACTGGCGGCCCGGGCTATAAAAGTCCATAGGCTGACCGAGGGTATTCTTGTGAATGAACGCGGCGAAATAATACGCCGGGTCAG
>CALAMC010000027.1 GCA_937925655.1 uncultured candidate division Zixibacteria bacterium
ATCCTTAAATTCAGTTGATTCGGCCACCAGTCACGATTGGAAGTACCGCGGCCCGTAGTCGGGCTGCCGGTTATGCCCGTCACCGGGCATTTTCCCGTACCATCCTTGTTTTGGTTGGTCATAATGCCTCCTTTATTTAAAAAATGTTAATGAGCCTGCTGTCGAGTGCCGAAAGCCATATTGCCCGTTGCGTGAGCGCTATTATTCTCATTCAACCCATGAAAAAGCGAGACAGAAGCTTTCTAATATTAGACATTATACAGTTCGCGGACAAAAAAATCATTTCATTTTCCGCCTGCCTCGCATTATCACCTGAAATTCCGTAATCTCGAAGTCCTTGAGTTTTTCCTTTCCTTTGACTTCCAGCTGATCCCAGGGAATATCATAAACATCACCGGTGTCAGTGTCAACGAAGTGATGGTGCTTCTCGATGTTGGGATCAAAAACAACCGCGCCTTCCTTAATCGTCTGCATCCCCAGAAGCCCCTTTTCGACGAGCAGATTCAACGTGTTGTAAACCGTGGCTCGCGAGACAGTGGGGCACTTCTTACGCGCATAGCTTAAAACATGGTCCGCGGATGGGTGCGTTTTACTTTTCAACACGTATTCAACAACGGCAATCCTTTGAGGGGTGGGTTGAATACCACAATGTCGCAAAATCGAGATGGCATCTTTCATTGAATTAGAATATATATTTATTTAGACAATGTCAAGACAAATATGCATGGCCGGCGAGAAAAAACGCTTTTTGTGGTTCCACAAAATCAAATCTTCGGACCGGACAATCAGACAGGCAACCCAACCGGCTGAAACATTACTCTATCCTTGTTCGTCTAATAGGCAAACGAGAACGGGGGCGGTATGAGTATTCG
The DNA here is from genome assembly GCA_937925655.1 of uncultured candidate division Zixibacteria bacterium. Taxonomy (GTDB): domain Bacteria; phylum Zixibacteria; class MSB-5A5; order GN15; family PGXB01; genus CALAMC01. The sequence goes on from CALAMC010000027.1 coordinate 873, forward strand.
GAGGTGGCAAGTATAAATATCCCTTACGCTTGTCAGGATAACGATTTTCCTATTGCTGGCATATGGCTCGGCGTATGCCGGTTCTTTCGGTCTCACCAGCAATGATTACGGCATCAGTTTCGGCAACGCTCCGGTCGGGCACGGACTAAGGATCAACGTCGTGGACCGCAATGTCGAGCGGGTTGACGGGATCAATTTGACTTTCTGGGTACCGAAGGGCAAAGACCCCAATCCGCGTTTTGAGATGAACGGCCCGGCGGTGGGCCTGATCGCCCCGTGGGTGCACAAGCTGCAGGGAGTTGGCGTTGGCGGCATTGGCCTGGCCGCGGATGATATCACTGGGCTGGCGGTTGCCGGTCTGGGAATCGGTACCGACAGAATGACCGGAGTCAGTATCGGCGGGGATCATTTGACCGAGCTGTATGTGGGCGGCCTCGGAGTGGGCGGTGATCATCTCACGGGTTTGTTTATCGGCGGTCTGGGGGTTGGTGGCGATGAGATCACCGGAGCGACAATCGCCGGGCTCCTCATCCGGGCCGATGAGCTTCAGGGGGTTCATATCGCTCCCTGGGTTAATGCCCTGCACGAATCACGCGGCGTATCGATAGCGGTGTTTAACTATTCAAACGAACTGCACGGCGTTCAGTTGGGGGTCCTAAACTGGGCCGGCAACAATAAGGGAATCCTGAAGCTACTGCCGCTGGTGAACTATCACAGGTAAGAGCGCCTTCTGCACTATAAGCTTTTTTCAATGCATCGCCATCGTGCATTGGTCTCAACATATAAAATTTCAGCGAAAGATCAGTCCATTTCCTTGACAACATCGACGGTTGTATCGGCATCGTTGCGCGTAATCGTGAAACCCTTCTTCTGAAAGACCGAAACCATGGGGTAGTTGTCGGTCGTTGTCTGGGCGACAACCCGCTTGAGCCGCCATTTTTTCGCGATCTCCAGACTATAATCGGTCAGCATGCTGCCGATTTCTTTTCCCTGCCAGGCGTCGGTAATAAGAATGGCATACTCCACCGATTCATGGTCCGGATCGGCAATCAGTCTGACAACGCCGATCAGCTTCTTCCCGCCGGAATCGGAGATCTCGGCGACGATGGCGATTTCACGGTCATAATCGATATAACAATAACGAGTGGCCACGTCATGCGATGCCCATTGGAAAAAGTAGCGGAATCGCGAATATATGGTTTCTTTCGAGCAACTGGCCAGCATATCCATCCAGAGTGGTTCATCTTCGGGTTTGATCGGACGGAAAGTGATTTGCGTGCCGTCTTTCAATTCCACCACTTTGACATATTTTTCGGGGTACGGCCGCAAGGCGAGGTGCGAATAGGGCTCGATCACTTTGCCGATGGCGTCGCGGTTGACGACGATGCGGGCATCCAGCGCAATTACTTCGTCAGGATTAACCAACAGGGGGTTGATATCGAGTTCTTTGATCTCGGGATAATCAGCGGCCAGATAGGACAACCGAATCAGGACTTCGAGAAGCTTATTGATTTGCACGGCCGGGCGCCCCCGGTAGCCCTTGAAAAGGGGCCAGATACGTAGTGATTCCAGCATGCGCCGGGCGAGCCGTTCATTCAGAGGCGGAAATCCGAGACATCGTTCACCCATAAGCTCGGCGACGGTCCCCCCCATCCCGGCCATCATCACGGTTCCGAAGACGGCATCGGATTTGATGCCGAGGATCATCTCTATCCCGCCGGTATTATTAACCATCGGCTGTACCGTGACACCATCGATGCGGCCTGTCGGGCAGGCCGCGGCGGCATTGGCGATGATCTTTTCGTAGGCGGCAACCACTTCCGCTTCATTTTTCAGATTGAGGACGACACCGCCAATATCGGTTTTATGCGTTATCTCCTTCGAATTTATTTTGAGAACCACCGGGTATCCCATTTTGGCGGCGACGGCCGCGGCTTCGGATGCCGATGCCGCCGGAATCGGCCGGGTGACATTGATACCATAGGCCGCCAACAGGGCTTTGGATTCGGTTTCCGTCAGGATATCGCCGCGGGCAAACGCCCCGGCTATGTTCTCTTTATGGAGCTGTTCTCTGTCCCAGTCAAACTGAACCGGGATGTCTTTGGGGGTTTCATAGAGGGTTTCCAGATTTCGGGCGTAACTGACCAGAGTCATGAAGGCTCGGACGGCCTGTTCGGGAGTCCGGAATGTAGCGACCCCGTTATCGACCAGAATGCCGATGCTTTCACGCATGGTGGCGCCGCCGAGCCAGGCGGCCAGGATCGGCTTGGGCGTCGTTTCGGCGAGTTTGCCGATGGCTTTGGCCGCCGCGGTCGGGTTGGTCATGGCTTGCGGGGTTAAAATCACTAAAACGGCATCGACCGCCGGATCGCCAAGGACAATCTCGGCCGCCCGGGCGATACGTTTCGAGTTGGCATCACCCAGCACGTCAACCGGGTTTCCGTGCGACCATGAAGGCGGAAGATTTTTATTCAGTTCTGCCATCGTTTCGGATGAAAGTCTGGCGAGGCGGCCATGACAGTCTATCAGAGTGTCGGCGGCAATCACCCCGGGCCCACCGGCATTGGTGATGATGGCGAGTTGCGAACCGCCGGGCATTTTACTGCGGCCGATGAGCTCGGTGCAATCGAAAATATCACCGGTATCGAAAATCCGGGTCACCCCGACCCTTTGAAAGGCGGCATCATAGACGGCGTCCTCGGAGACCATCGCTCCAGTATGCGACGAGGCGGCGGCGGCCGATTCGGGAAATCGCCCGGCCTTGAAGGCCAGAATCGGTTTGCTCCGCGCGAAAGCGCGCGCGGCGGTCATGAATCTTCTGGCCCGAGTCAGTGATTCGACGTACATGACGATGGATTTCGTGTTGTTATCCTCGCCGAAATAATCAATAAGGTCACCGAAGCCGACGTCGAGGCTGTTGCCGATGGAAACCAGATAGGAAAAACCGATTTTGCCCTCGATCGCCCAGTCAAGGACCGATGTACAAAGTGCACCGGACTGGGAAATAAAAGCGACGTGTCCGGGGCGGGGCATCGATGAGGCAAAGCTGACATTCAAACGCCGGCTCGGGACGATAATCCCCAGGCAGTTGGGCCCGATAATTCTCATATCATCGAAACGAGCGGCCTCGGTTCGAATCTGTTGTTCGAGAGCGGCACCGGCTTCGCCGGTTTCCTTAAATCCGGCGGATATGATGATGACTCCGCGGATACCGGCCTGACCGCAACCGGCGACTTGCTCCGGGACGTCTTTGGCTGGAGAGCAAATGACGGCCAGGTCGGGGGTTTTCGGCAGGCTGGCAACGTCGGGGTAACAGGGAACGCCCATAACGGCTTCGCTGTCGGGATTGACCGGATAAACGACGCCCGTGAAACCGCCGCCGACAAGGTTTCCGAGAACTTTACCGCCGACGCTGTTGGGATTTATCGTAACGCCCAGCAGGGCGATTCTATGGGGATTAAATATTTTATCGAGTCCACGTGCGCCCATGTGTCAATCTCCTCGCATGCGATCGAACAAATAATTTTGCATGCCGTTTAATTCGCATGCATTTTAAGCACTAAGTGCCGTAAAGTCCACCGGATAATAAAAAATATTGATTTCTCTCGACGACAGGCGTCCAGGCCGCTCACGGCTTGCCGCGAGGGTGCCCCACCGCTTCAGCGGTGGGATTCTTGTCTCCACCGCCCGAGTATAAACCCAAGGCATGGCTGGGCCGCCCCGGCTTGCTGTGGCAGTGATCCGGTTTTTGCCCCAACGGGTGATTGAGCATTTTGGAGGGTTCAAATAAAAAGCGCACCCTGCCGGGTGCGCCCGGGTAAAAATGTGGGGTTGACTCCGGTTGAAGCTAACTTCACCGAGGTCACAGATATTGACGAGCCAGCCGGGCATTTGTTTAATAATTCTTAAAAAAATG
>CALAMC010000028.1 GCA_937925655.1 uncultured candidate division Zixibacteria bacterium
CCACCGTATATTATCGAAGCCGAATTCCGGATAAAATAGGCTATTCGGAAATCGGATGTTCACGGATGACACGGGACGAAAGAATATAATCGTCCTGAAACGCTCCCGCAGGGAGGTATGTATGCCGAAATTGTCGGGTTCCCGGCAGGCCAAAATCGCCGCCCGGACAATAAAGAATATGATCGTCGGACGGCCGATAACCGTTTCGTTCGAAATAACCTACAACTGCAACGCCGATTGCAAGCACTGTGACCTGGGCCGGGGTAATTATATCAAGGAACCGCGCACGGAACCGGCCGCGTTCGCCAATTGGATAGCGGACCTCAAGCCGGTGGTGGCGCAGATTTCCGGCGGCGAGCCGTTGTTGCGCAAGGACCTGGCGGATATTGTCCGGGCTATGCGCGCCAAAGATCCCGTCGCCGTATTCGTGGTCACGACCAATGTCCAGCTTCTCAACGAAGAAAAGTACCTTAAGTTGCGTGAGGCCGGGATTGACCAGTGGTCGTTTTCGCTGGATTACCCCGATGTTCGTCACAACGAGTTCCGCAATCTGAAAAACAATTTCGAGCATATTCGTGATTTGTGCCAAACGTTATCGAAACACGGTAACAACGATATTTTGCTGGCCTGTGTCGTGCAGAGCGACAATTTCCGCGACCTGCCCAAAATCGCGCAACTGGCCAAAGACTGGGGGGTGGGGTGCAATTTCAGCACCTATAATTCGCTGCGGACGCATAATCTGGACTACCTGGTTTCAAAGCCCGAAGATCAGAAAGACCTGGAAAAAATCGTCACGGAACTGGTAAAGATGCAAAGCGATGGTTACCCGATCATGACCTCGGAATGGACACTGCGACAGATGATCGAGTTTTTCCGGACCGGTCGCCAGAAGGACTGCAAAGCCGGGTCGCGTTTCATGATTGTCAATCCCTGGGCTAAACTGACGCCGTGCGGGATGTTTCGCGAGCAGTATGACTCCCGAAAGGACCTTGTCGAAAAATTCAGCCAAAACAACACCTGTGAATTGTGTTTTACGGCCATACGGGCCAATTCCGAGAAAACGCCGTTCCGCATGATGTCCGACGCCCTGCGGGTGGTTCGACAGAAATAGTCTTTTATTCGAGTCGGGTAATCATTTCGATATATTTTTTGACGTTGAATTTTCTTTGACACCCGGCGCAATTCATGTATCGGATTTTACCGAATACCGGTCGTTGTGATCAGGCCCGGTCATGCACGCCGCCGATTGCCCAGGCGATCCCGGCGTAGCCGTTGGGGTCGCGCCCGTCGAGTTCATATTTGTCATTCAGGTAAATGGCGATATCCAGAGCCTGTTCGGGCGAGGTGGTCCACTCCAGAATTTTTTTGGCCCAGTACATTCTCATGAAGCCGTGCATTTTGCCGGTCAAGACCATTTCCGTCTGGGCGGCATTCCAGAGGTCATCGTGGGTTTTGGCCCGTTCCAGTTGTGACCGGGTATAGGCATGGGTTCTTTTATCGTGGCGATGGTTATTGAGGGTGGTCCTGGCCCAGTCATGGAAGCCGTCGAATGAATCGTAATTTGGTTCGTACAGGCAGAAATTGTCGGCCAGTTCGCGCCGGACAATGAGTTCTTCCAGAAAGGCGCTCGATGATTTTTCATGACCCCTGGTTTTATTTACCTCCAGAGCGATTCGTTGCGCCGAAATCTGGCCGAAATGCAGATAAGGTGACAGGCCCGACTGACCATCGCGGGTCGGGTCGTTGCGGTCGGCTTCGTATTTTTTCAGGCCGTCACGCAGGAATTTATCCAGGGCCGCTCGGGCGGCTTTTTCGCCGGGTTGGATGTCGGACACCGGTTGAACCGACATATTGATTTTCAGTGATTGGGCGGCATTGGCCCAGTCGATTTTTAAAAATTTCCCTGGCCAGTCGAATTTATTGGCCTCAATTTTGGGGAATTCGGTCAGGAATTCTCCGAGGGCCCGGTGGATTTTAGGACGAATGGTATAGGCCGCGAATTCTTTTTTGTCCGATATGTAGCGGGCGGGAATGACATTATGGGCATCGACTTCGGAAACGGGGATGTCGATTTTTATAGCCAGTTTTGCATCCCATGACTGTTTGATTTTGAGCGGGGAGAAATCGGTTATCAGTTGGGCGACACCGTGTTTCTTTATGAATGCGGGGAGGACTTCCGGGGCACTGCCCAAAAGCAGGAAAAAAGGAATATTAAATTTTTTCAGACCGGATTCGATTTCCTTGAGACCCTCAATCATGAAATGATATTGCCGCCATGAGGCATCGAGGAATTTGGTCGCGAGGCAGAAGACGACGCCCAGCGGTGATTTATATCGTTCGGCCAGTTGACGGGCATATAAAAGCGCCCAATTATCGGCGAGGCGCTGGTCGCGGCTCATCCAGTACAGTACCGGGCCGGGTGACGGTTTCCCCGGTTTTATGTTATAGATTCGTCTGTGATCGGCGGCAATTTTCATAAGTCAATTATGGCATAAAAAAGCCATAATGGCAACAAATAGAAAGCCGGAATTTCGATTGAAATCCCGGCCTCATATTCAAGCGATATTAAACTCTGCCAATTCCCGTATCGCTTTCATTCGATTAAAAAGCTGATATTGACGGTGCAGACGATTTCTTTGGAAATGGAGGAGACATCGCTCATGCCGTAATTCGAGACTTCCTGCGAATGGAGGGGACGAATCTGGAAGACGCCCAAGCGGGCCGATATCGGGGGGCCGACTTTGCGGCCGGTCGTTTCGACCAGTTGTTGGGCGCGAAGCTGGGCGTTTTCGGTGGCGGCTTTAATCATTTCCAGTTTCAGGTTGTCCAGGCCGGTGAACAGGTATCGCGGGTCATAAGAGTTTATCTGGACCCCTTGTTCCAGAAGGGTGGATGATTCTCGATACAATTTGGTTACCCGCTCGACGTCATTCATTTCGATTTTGATTCTCTGACTTAAAGTCAGTCCGGTAACGACGCCCTCGCGGTTATAGTTTTTCATCACGTTTACGCCGGACAGGTTGTACTCATCGGGCGCCAGTCCCTGCTTGCGCATGAATTCGGTGACCTTGACAATATCGCTTCTGATTTTGGCGTAGCCGGTTTCGACGGTGGCCGCCGAAGTTGAGATTTCGGCTTCCCATATCGCCAGGTCGGATTCGATCGGTTTGTTGGCGGCGCCGGTTACGGAGATGGTGTTGCCGAAGCTTTTGACCTTGATCAGGGTGGCGCGGCCGATAAAGGTGCAGACTATTAAGGCCACGGCGATAATGACACCGAAAGCGACCAGGCCGCTTTTGGTCGGTGAAAGGGACGAATTGCCGTTGCTCATATATTTTCTCCCTATGTTTGTAGATTTAAAGTAACCTAATTTACTGGCCGGCATTTTTTTATACAATTATAAAGCGTTTCAAAGCGGGAAAAAATATGCCGGCAATTGCATAAATCCGATAGGGAATATTTTCATAAACGGCGTTAAATTCTGCGCTTCCAGACTATAAACTTGACATAAGGCCGATTGGGATATAGACTGGGCGTGAGAAGTTTCTCATGGCAACCGGTTGGACAAGAGGGAACGGGAAACTTTGAAATATCACGGCTCGCCGAAAATCGCCCCTGAAGCGGTGGGTCGAAGGCTTGACACTTTTTGACTACTGCAAGGTACACGCCGTCTGCAAATTGTTAAAAGGATTTAAAACGGAAATGCGGAGCGGGAGGAAATTGGTCGAACTCCGCGCAAATGCATCTGTCGGGTCGATCGGGTGACCGAAACGGTCCGCGTGTGCTTCATCAGGTAGGAGAGGAAGTCCAATGCAGAGATTCATTTTAGTGTTGAGTCTGGTGTTTTTTGGGGGACTTTCGTACGGGGCGAATCATACCATAACCAGCCTGCCGTACACGGCCTCGATCAGCAATGACACTTTAACCGTCGCGGGGACGAAGCTTACGTCCGCCACCAACGGCATTATCATCAGGGCCCAGGGAGTGGTTCTGAATCTCGGCAGCGATACGGTTGCCTTCGGCGCCGGCGGCGGCAACGGCAACGTCGGCCTTGAGCTGGGTTACGGCGCTTATAACGTCAAAATTATCGGCGGCACCATTCTGCATGCCGGTCTGTCGGGCAGTGATAATGTCTGTCTGTTTCTGGAGATGACGCACGACGTCAAGATTCTCGGCACCAATATGGTCATCGGCGGTATTGACGGCCATTGCATCGCCACCCCGTCGATCGGTCCGCCGGGGCAGTACAATATCGATATCATCGGGGGCGACTACACCAGCTATGTCAGCCGTTTCAGCAGCCGGTGTTATTACGACGGGTCGGTGATAAAACTGACCAACGCCACATATAAGGGCTATGGTTCGTATCATTACAATCTGCAGAACTTGAATATCCATGGCGGTCCGGCCCAGTCGATTGTCGTCTATGGGCGCAACAACGGTAACGCCGCCCTGACCCACATTTCGGGGTGCACCATGTGGGCCGATTCGCGCAATGAAATGTACCCCTGTCAGCCGGGCAGATGCGAGACCTGCCTGTCGAACTCCAATCCATATCAATTACTGCTATGTGTTCTTGCTCCCGGCAGTAAAATATACAACAATCATATCACCAGCGGCAGTCAATACGCCGGATGCCGCGGTATCATGCTGGAAAATTGTCTGGGCGAACCGGGCAATCCGATTGAAGTTTATGGCAATTATATCAATGTCCACGAAGGGCCCAATGGCGAGGATGCTCATGGATCGCTTCAGGCTTTTCGTATCCGATCCATCGACGGGGGCACACATGGATATATTAGTATTTACAACAACACGATTATCGGCACGGTGGACAGCAATTCGGGGACGAGTTCGATCGGCAGTGAAATGCGCTTGTTTTATCATTCGGTGCAATCGGGTGACGCCGGATATGTGATTGTCGAATCCAATCGGTTTATCGCCGAAGCGCTCGACGGCAATGCCGATTGCAAAGCTTTTGTCGTGGAAAGAACGTCTTCGGCGGCATCGGTTCCGGGAAACGAATATCGCTTTAATCGCATCGAAAGCGGGGGAACCATAGTAAAAATCGGGGATTTCAATCTGCCCGGCAATAACGTTGTCATGAGAAACGATACTCTGGCTTTTAGAAATAATACTACCTACCAGAAGGCGACGTGGCAAGTCGGCCGCTATGACGGGGCTTCTTTAAACAACGCCGCGGTCGATTGCGTTTTCGAAAACGGCGCCAGTGATACCAATATTGTCTGGACCACCTGCCAAAACGGAAACAACCAGTTCTGGCTGGAAAAGACTCTGAACATGACCGTCATCGGCAACAACGGCCTGCCGGTTCCCAACGCCACGGTATCCGTCAGTAATCGATACGGCAGAGTGGTCGGTTCCGGATTTACCAACCGGGCCGGGAAATTCAGCAAGGCTTTAAGGTACTGGTATGAAGCCGAAGATACTCCTGATTCGACGGCTTATAATAATTTCCTGGTGACTGTCAACAAAGGCGGGGATAATGTCGGAGGCTACATCTATATAGGAGCTACGACCCAGCCGGTCGGATACACTCTGGCCAACACGCCCGGCGAGGAATGTATCGATTGTGATTTTGTCTGCGGAGATTTCAACTCCGACGGCATTTCCAATCTGGTTGATTTGCTGCATTTGATCGGGTATATATATGATGGCGGTCCGGCTCCCTATGATTTTGATGCCATAGACGTCAACGGGGATGGCCAGCTTGACCTCAAGGACGTGTTACGTTTTGTGAATTTCCATTACGGAGGCGGGCCGGCATTGGAATGCCCGTAAAGATTTTTCCGCGATCTCCACGGATCGCAAGATGGGCTTGGTTCTTAGTTTTGCACCCGAGACTATGACCCATCTGTAAAAGGACGACCACGGGTCGTCCTTTTTTTATGCGGTCAATTTGAATTATGACAGGGCGAGATTTTTTTCGAAAGTAACCGCTCCCAAAACGGAATCAACGTAGAAATAGCTTTCTTGATGGAAGGGCAAATAAAAGAGCTCGACGGTTTCCGGGATGAATGCCGCCGATTCCGTCGAGATATTCTTTTTGCGCCCGGTCTGTTCCCGGCCAATTGCCACCTCGGCGAAGGTCAGGGCCTCATCCAGACCGACAGTTACCGGCTGGAAATTGTGTTCAAGGATATCGATCGATTCCGGGCGAAACCGGGGGAAGGCCGCCGACATCCGTTTAGACAGTCTGAATATGGCCTCGAAGTTGCGAGTCCGAAAGCCCGGAATCACTATCCGGTCCGAATCATAGATGCCTCCGAAAAGAATTTTCAGGCGAGCCATATTGGAAGCGTTGACTTTAAGGGCCCAAAACGGAAAATACCTGTCCCGCGGATTATTGTCGGGAGATATGACGGCTTTCAGGCTCCGCGCGATAATCGGGTTATCATCAAGGAAACTAAGCTCGTGGCAATTGTGGCAGACGTAAACATATGACTGCTGTCCCGGCAGATCGACGCCGCAGTTAGCACAACGGTGCAGGTCCACGGACAGGTGTCCGAAATTTATAAGCGGTCCATCGTCAAATTGCCAATCTTCAAAAGGCTTTGTGTCTTCGTTTTCAATTTCAATTCGCCCCGTGATGCCATCGACGGTAAATGTCCGGAAGACCCCTGCAATACGGCATTGGACGCGACAATAAGGGAAATATATGACAGAGCCTTGGGGATGGAATAGGCGGGTCTGATTTTTACCGAAGTCCCCCATGTTCATCGCATCCCACAGGCCGAGTCTTCTTTCAATGGATGAGCGGACTGTCTCCCAGGGTTTAAGGACGGGAATGTTAATGAATCCCGCTTCGATATTCTCGCGCGAATAGGGCATCAGACACAGATAGTCGGTGCGCATCCCCAGAGAAGGCGGGATGTCATTCATATCCGGCCCGGCCTGGAAAGTGCTGCTATATGACGAAAGAGAGATATTCGTCATTTTATCCTGACGAGTAGCTGTTTCCGGGGCCGCCTGATAACCACCGAAGCCGGAACTGTCATAGGAGGTGCTGTCGCCGGCCGATCTTTCGACGATTTCGTTGCGCAGTTTAAGAAGGATTCCGTCGATTTTCCAGAAGGGGAAGTAGTACCAGGTGAATTTGACATCGGACCCGGTCAAGGGCCGATTGCTTTCCTTTAAGTAGCGGTCGAGACAGAAGCGGATTTCGCGCTCGTTTTTTCGGCTTTTGACCAGATAGGCCGGAGGAATATCGGGCATTCTGATGCGCAGGGCGGACCCGCAATGCTCGCAAGTCAGGACAAAGAAATCCTTCTCAAGCTCGAGCGGCCCCCCGCATCCGGGGCAGGTAGCCCCGATAAAAAAGCCGGATTTATTATGGGCCTTTAAGGCTGTTTGCTCGCGAACCCGCATGGGATATGTCAACTACACGGCGGGTTTATCATCGATTCTCTGCCCGCATTCGCCGCAGAATTTCGAACCCGGAATGACTTCGGCGGAACAATGGGGGCAGTATGTTTTAGCATCGAGTTTATGTCCGCAATACAGACAGAAGTTGGCTTCGGTCGGCAGTTCCTGGTTGCACGAAGGGCATTTATTCATGACGACCATGATATGCCCGCAGCGATAGCAATAGCGCGATTGTTCGGGGGTATCGGCATGGCATTTGGGGCAGGTGACCGTGGCCACCGGTTCGCGGCGAAGATCGGTCTGTTCCGGTTTAAAGACATTACTCATAACGCCCGGAAGCATCAGTCCGACTCCGGCGGCCATGCCCATCCCGGCGCCGGTTCCGGCCGGACCACTGGGTGAGCCCAGACCCTTGGCCAGCTCGAATTTGAGGAATTTATCCAGATCGCCCACCGCTTCCAGCCCGGAGCGCTGGTCGATCATTTTGGAGACTTCCTCGGGCGGGGTGATCGAAGAGATATAGAAATCGATCAATTCCAAACCGTATTTTTCAAATTCGCCCTTCACGATATTTTTAAAGTCGCCGGCCAGTTCGGTATATATGGCGGGAAGGTCAAGAATGGTGTCGAGCCGTTCGCCGAGCAGGTCGTTAAGGCGGGCGATGATGACGTCGCGTAAATAACTTTGTATGTCGGCCGTAGTATAACGTGATTGACGCCCTACGATTGAGTTCAGAAAAAGAATGGGATTGTCGATGCGCATCGTGAAGGCGCCATGACCGCGGAGTCGGATGAGTCCCAGTTTGCTGTCCCGGAAGGTGACCGGATGGGTGGTACCCCATTTCAAGTCGGTGAATGTTTTAAGGTTACAAAAATAGACTTCAGCCCTGAATGGCGAATTGAAACCGAACGGAAAGGCCAACAGTCGGGTTAGAATCGGCACGTTCATGGATGTCAGGGTATGGCGGCCGGTGGTAAAAGTATCGGCGGCGTGGCCGTCTTTAAAAAATATGGCGGTCTGACTATCGCGGACAATAAGTTGGGCGCCAAGTTTGAAATCGGCGGAACCCTCCTGCGGGAGGCGGTGAATCATTTCCTCGCCGGACGGGTCAATCCATTCGATTACTTCGATTAAC
>CALAMC010000029.1 GCA_937925655.1 uncultured candidate division Zixibacteria bacterium
ACCGGGATTTATGAGTTCATTCTCAAGGCCACCGATGCCTGCGGCGCCGAGGATTATGACACCGCCTATGTCACCGTCACCCTCAATTCGGCTCCGACGGTTATCGCGCAGGATGATAATTCCTTCTTCCTGTGTCAGTCACAGCAAATTTGCGTTACCTATACACCGTCCGACCCCGACGGCCTGGCCGGTCTGGTCGAAACTATGGTGTCCGGTTATGGGTCCATTGACACCGCCGGCAATCAGATTTGCTTTACCCCGACAGCCGATGGCAATTATGAATTTATCATTGAAGTTGAAGACGCGTGCGGTTTGACCGACCGTGACACGGTTGTCATTTCGGTTACCTTTGGCGAATTCGCGCACATCAACTGCCCACCGGATACCATCTTCGTTTCACTGTGCGATACGACCCAGGTATGCAGTATGCTCGGCATTACGCCCGACTCGGCCACCGTATCCGTATCGCTGGGCAGCTATGCGGCCGGTCAGCATTGTTTCCTTCCGGATTCCTCGGGTATTTATATTATCGAAGTCATTGCGGAGGTGGAATGCGGCGCCGATACCTGTCAGTTGATATATAAAGTCGATATCGGTCAGGCCGCAGATATCGCCTGTCCCGGTACCCAGACCCGCTTTATTTGCGCTCCCGGGCAGGTGTGCGTCCCCATTTCAGTGCTGACCCCGGAAGCAACATTTGACATTACTCCCATCGGGTCCTACAACGCCGGCAATATCTGCTTCACGGCCGATACCACCGGTCATTATGTCATCACCGTTATCGCCTCCACTTCGTGCGGAGCCGATACCTGTCAAATCGTCGCCGACGTGACCATCAACTCCAACCCGGTCGCGGTCAATCCGACGACCCCGGTCGATACGTTCCTTTGTGCCGCCGGGCAAATCTGCTATCAGTTCGCCGCGAGCGATATTGATGGCGGCGCGCTGACCTGGACAAAACTGTCCGGCAACGGAGCCATAACCTCGGCCGGAAACTGGTGTTTCAACGCCACCGCGACGGGAACATACACGATCGTCGCCAAAGTCGCCGACGCCTGCGGTGCGGCCGATACGACAACCTTGACGTACAATGTCACAATTAATTCCGCCCCGGTGGTTACCGTCGATGACGACGTCACCACATTCCTTTGTAGTGGCGATTCATACTGCTTCGGCTACACCGTGACCGACGCCAATAACAATGTCGCCACGGAAACTCTTTTCGCCGGAAGCGGTGCCATTGACACCGTCGCCAACCAGGTCTGCTTTACTCCGCCGTCAGGCGGCGTCTATCAGTTTATCGTTAGAGCTACCGACGCCTGCGGTGTTTTCGATCAGGATACTATTAATATTACTATAAACATGGGCTATCCCGTGACGGTTGCCTGTCCGGCCGATACGGCCATCTTCCTTTGCGGCCCGGTTCAGATTTGCCGACCCGTCACGATCCCGGTCGATACCAACGTTATTGTGTCGCCAATCGGTACCTACAGCGGCGGACAGGTTTGCTTCACCGCCGATACCGCCGGACATTATGTCATCACCGTTCAGGCCATTTCCTCGTGCGGCTCGGATGATTGCCAGATAATCGTCGATGTCACCATGAACTCGGCCCCGGTCGCAGTTGACCCGAGCCCGGTGGATACTTTCCTGTGTGTCTCCGGCCAGATTTGCCATCAATTCGAGGCCTCCGACGTCGATGGCGGCACGCTGGTCTGGAGCAAGCTTTCCGGTGACGGAACCATCAATGCCTCCGGCTACTGGTGCTTCAACGTTTCGGCAACCGGCACGAAAACTATAACCGCCAGAGTCACCGATCCATGCGGCGCCGCCGACACGGTTACCATGACCTACAACGTCACCATGAACACCGCTCCGGTGGTGACCTTCGGTGATGATTTCTCCGCTTTCCTCTGCCAGGGTGATTCATATTGCGTTGGTTATTCACTGGCCGATGCCGACAATAATATCGTTCTGGAAGCCCTTGTGAACGGTCCTGGCACGATCGATACTTTAAATAATCAGGTCTGCTTTACTCCACCGTCAGGCGGCGTCTATCAGTTTATTGTCAGAGCTACCGACGCCTGCGGTGCTTTCGATCAGGATACTATTAATATTACTATAAACATGGGCTATCCTGTGACCGTCACCTGTCCGGCCGACACTGCCGTATTCTTATGCGGTCCGGCCCAGATTTGCCGACCCGTCACGATCCCGGTCGATACCAACGTCATGGTATCGCCGATCGGTACCTACAACGGCGGACAGGTTTGCTTCAATGCCGATACCGCCGGACATTATGTCATCACCGTTCAGGCCATTTCCTCGTGCGGTTCGGATGATTGCCAGATAATCGTCGATGTCACCATGAACTCGGCCCCGGTGGCGTACGAACCGCCCGTGGTCGATACGTTTATTTGTGCCGCCCAGCAGATATGCATGCAGTTGACGGCCAATGACATCGATGGCGGCACGCTCGTGTGGAGTCGTCTCGGCGGGGATGGTACGGTTGACGCGAGCGGTATGTGGTGCTTCACCGCCTCTGCCGCCGGCAGCTATGATGTCACCGCCGTTGTAACCGACCCCTGTGGTGCCGCCGACACTATCATGCCCGTGGTCAATGTTGACTTCAATTCCGCGCCCTATGTGCAATTCGGCAATGACACCACCATATTCCAGTGCGCCCAGGCGCAGGTTTGCGTGTCGTACACTCTCGGTGATGCCGATAACAATATCATCCTCGAAGAACTCATTGACGGCGGCGGAATTGCTTCGATAGATACACTCAACAACATGGTTTGCTTCACGCCGGCGCCAAAAACACCGTACACCTTTATCCTGCAGGTAACCGATGCCTGTGGCGCAATTGACCGGGATACGGTCAACGTCACGGCCGACGTCAATCATCCGCCGGTGGCCGACGCCGGAGAGAACGACGCGTTCTTCCTGTGCGCCCCGCAGCAGTTATGTTTCGACATATCTTGCACCGATGAAGACGGTAACCTTGATGCCTGTCAACTGGTGGCCGGAATCGGCGGCATTAACGGCTCCCAGGTCTGCTTTACGCCCGACACATCCGGTGTTTACACCTTCATTATCGAGGCTATCGACCAATGTGACGAAACCGATCGCGATACGGTTCAGATGACGGTCACCATGAACACCGCGCCGGTGTGCAATACTCCGGCCGATACCACCTTCTTCCTCTGCGCGCCGACCCAGATTACCCGTCCCGTCGGCGGCGACGACGTTGACGGCAATTTCGACCACTGCCTGATCGTCTCCGGACCCGGTTCCATCGTCGGCGGAAATTGGACCCACACTCCTTCGACAGCCGGAACTTCGACCGTCGTCATCAAATGTCTCGATGATTGCGGAGCCTTCTGTCAGGATACATTCACCGTGACGGTGGCCTTCAATCGCCCGCCGGTGCCGTTTGCCGGAGACAATTTCACTCACTTCAGTTGTCAACCCGGAGGGACCATCTGCTGGGATGTTTATGCCACCGACCCCGACAACAACCTGAAATCTTTCGAATTGATTTCCTCCAATGGAACCTACAACCCCTCCACCGGCCAGGTATGTTTCACCGTCCCGCAGTACGAAAACACGTATAAATTCATTTTCCGGGCCATCGATTCCTGCGACGTGGCGGCTGTCGATACGGCCCTGGTGCAGATAGATTTGAATGCCCCGCCGGTCATCAACCTGCCGCCCGATTTCACGGCGTATTTCGAGGACCCGACGACGATATGTTTCAACGCCAATATCAGCGACCCCGACAACAATCTTGTCGGCGTGACGGTTTCTCCCACCGGGACATATTCCTCGCAAACGGGCAAAATCTGCTTCTATGCCATGGAAACCGGCTCGATCAGCCTGGAGGTTACGGCCACCGATAACTGCGGGGCTGTAACGCGTGACACTATCAATATCGACCTGGAAATCGACGAGTGCATCCGGGTGCAGATTGAAAAGGTCCACAACCAGCTCCAGGGACACTACGCCACCGTCGATATCGACCTGTTCGGTTCGGCCAAAGAGCTGGGCGGTTTCGACCTGTTGATTGCCTATGACCAGTCCGCCCTGACCTTTATGGGGGCTGTGCCCGGCCAGTTGTTTACCAATTGCGACTGGGAGTACTTCACCTACCGCTTCGGCCCCTTCGGCAATTGCGGCAGTGCCTGCCCGTCGGGCATGTTGAGAATCGTCGGCATGGCCGAAACCAACAACGGCGCCTATCACCCCGATTGTTACCTCGCGGGCGCCATCGGCCCGATAGCCGTCCTCAATTTCCTGGTGAGCAACGATTACACCCTCGGTTGCCAGTACGCCCCGATTCGCTTCTTCTGGCTCGACTGTGGTGACAATACCTTCTCCTCGCGCGGCGGCGATACGCTGTGGACGTCGCGACTGGTGTACGACTTCCAGATGAACGACATCACCGACAACAGCTACGGCTTCCCGGGATATTACGGCGCCATCGATTCCTGTATGATCGGCGAAGGTCCCGGTAAACCCAGGCCCGAACGGTGCATCGATTTCGTCGACGGCGGCATCGATATCATCTGCCCCGATTCCATCGATGCCCGCGGCGACGTTAACCTTAACGGCATTGCCTATGAAATTGCCGACGCCGTCGTCTTTGTCGATTACTTCATCTACGGTTTAAGTGCCTTCACCATCAGCATTGAAGGCCAGACCGCCGCGACCGACGTCAACGCCGACGGTATCGCCCTGACCGTAGCCGACCTGGCCTACCTTATCCGGGTGATTGTCGGCGATGCTCTGCCCGTACCCAAACCGGTCGTGACCGAACGATACGCCGCTGAATTCGAACTTCTGTCCGACATGATAAGCGTCGTCAGTACCGAAGCCCCGATCAGCGTCATGAGATTCACCTTCGAGGGCAAGGTCATACCGGAACTGGCCGAGAGCGCCGGTCAGATGGAAATGAAGTACCATTTCGACGGTGTCGCGACCCGCGTCCTGCTCTGCAATTTCAAACGCGCGACATACATCGAAGGCGGCCCGGTACTGCGCATGGGTGGAAAGTACAACCTCAAGAGCATCGAAATCGCTTCCGCCGAGGGCCAGAATATGATCGCCAAAATCGATCAGCTTCCGACCGCCTTCCGGCTCGAGCAGAATTATCCCAATCCGTTCAACCCGACCACGACCATAACTTTTGCCCTGCCTCATCATACCGACTGGAAGCTGGCCGTCTATAACATCCTTGGGCAAACCGTCCAGAAATGGTCCGGATCCGATGAGGGTATCGTGACCATAGACTGGAACGCCGAAAACGTCGCCTCCGGAGTATACTTCTATAAGCTGGTGGCCGGAGACTTTAATGATTCGAAAACAATGGTGCTTTTGAAATAGCCCGTTGCCGATATAATCAAAAAAGGGATGACCGAAACGTCATCCCTTTTTATTGTACCTTCGTCTTATCTCGATGGGCCTATGGACACAGCGGCGCCGGTCCGCCCGGACTGTTGTATAAATATGCTATCAAATACAGAATATCCAGCAGATTGCGGCTCCCGTCGCCGTTGCCGTCACCGGCCTGAATCGGATCCGGCGCCGGTCCGCGCGGCGTATCATATAAATAGTGTATCATAAATAGTATATCCAGCAGATTTACTATGCCATCGCCGCTGGCATCCCCGCAGGTGTAGTCGTCCCTCGACGGAACCAGAAACGTTATTTCGTCGATGCGTACGCTCCCTTCGTAATCGTCGGTGTGCGGTTCTCCGACATACAGATACTCCACCGGGTTGTCCATGGCATTCACCAGATTCAACGCAACCGGGGTCGTTTCTTCGATAATATTCGCATCGGCATCATATAACCTTAATATAATGACGCCGTCTCGTTTCTCCAGTTCGGCATAGTACCAGGTATTATATTCGTAGGTGTACGCCACGTTCCAGTTCCAGGGCGAGGTATCCCAGTATGTGCCCGTCCATGTCCGCAACAGGTTGCCGCCCGCATTCGTTTCCGGCGCCATATAGACCATGTACACCGGATGGAAAGTCTGTCCCCCGCCCCCGTAATTGAGGTGATTATCCACGTCGATAACCATTTTGCGGTGATAATGCCACCACAGCTCGGCGCACTCATTGCCCGAACAGGTGTCGTCCGTAATGGTCAGAAAGTACATGCCGTTTTCGTAATACCCGCCGTGGTCGTTGAAATTCGGGTCATCGTAATCGGCCTGCTCGTAATTGGCCAGATCGTAATTGATATACCCGATTTTAGTTCGAATTTTATATTCTTCCGGCAAAACGGCGGTCGACCGAATCAGCGCCGCATTCCAGAAGTCCGGAGCGTCGAGCTGTGCGTAACCGTTGACAGAGGTAATTGTCCCGCCGTTCATAAGACGATATGTCAGCCAGCCGTCCTGTCCGAACGTGGCGCCATCCGAGGCTTCGTACTCATAATCGAAATTCTCCTGATATACCAGGTACCATTCGGCGTCGTCAAAAGCCCGCCCCGATACCGGCCCCGCCAGAATAACCAGAACCGTCGCAATGACTATCTTCCCTGACATATATACCCCGGGTTGTTGGAGTTATTCCTTTATTCAGTATACGGCTCGATATGAAAAATTGTCAAGAATTATGGCTTTATATGGTTCGTTATCTGATAAAATCGACGTTGCGGCCGGCCGCTCGCGGCCGGGAATGCCCGCTCGCTTATTGCATATGCTTCAGGCGATCCCGCCGATTTCGAGCCTCATCCAGTTTCGCCAATGGTCTGTCGGCGTTCTTCCAAAGGTCGATAAACCGCTCGTAATTTATTATGGCGTCATTGGTACGTCCGGATTCCTCCAAAGCCTGTCCCAGATAATAGTACTGCTTTACACCCCAGGTTCCGAGATAAAGCGGCCAGCAGTATGAATATTTATTCGTGAGCGATTCATATTGGGAGATGGCAGGACCAAGACGTCCCGATTCATGAAGCGTCCGGGCATACATGAAAACGGCATAAAAGTCCGTATTCAACGTCAACAGTTTTTCAAAAAACGGCAGAGCCACTTCATAATCGCCCCGGGCATACGCCATCGCCCCGGCCGCATAATAATAAGGATACGGCTCCAGCTTGGCACTATCCAGATGGGCCTTGAGTTCGGCCGCAATCTTTTCGGCGTCACTATACCGGCCGCATTCGGCCAGAATCTGCACGTAAAACTGCCGCCACGCGCTGATAAACTCCGGGGCATACTTGCGATGCACCGCGACGAATTCTTCGCCCGCCTCGACAGCCCGAGCGGTATCTCCGATTTCGAGAAATATGAAGGCCTTCATGAGATACTTAAACTGAATTTCCGTATCGAGGTCGACGCTCGATTGCTCCTGTGCGTCGGCGGCGATTCCGAAATCGAGTCTCTGCAGAGCTTCTTCGATTTTTCCCTGGCGCAGCGAGATCGCGCCCCACATCGTCCGGCCCGTGCTCCGCTGGTACTTGGATGGACTGTTAAAAATACCCTTTATGGTTGCCTCGGCCCTGTCATAGTCGCCCTTGAATATATAAAGCATTTCAAGCAAAATCATGGACCTGTAAAAATCCGGCTTAATCGCCAAGGCCTTTTCAAACGCGTCTATGGCCTCGTCCAGCATCCCGTTGCCCATGCATATATCGCCTTTGGAATCATACGGATTGGCTTCATCCGGGGCCAGTTCTATATACCGATCGATGGCCTTCAGAGCCGCCCCGACGTCGCCCAGCTTATGATAGGCATAGGCCAGCTGATTATAGGCCACTTTAAAACCGGGATCGATGTCAATGGCCTTTTTGGCATACTCGGCCGCTTCGGCATACTGATATACATTATAATGATTCACTGCCAGTTCGTAATAAATACTCTTATCGTCCGGGTATCTCAACGACGCCAGCCGCAGCCATTCTATCGCTCCCGACAAGTTCCGGTTCACGACCGCTTTATGGGCTTCGATCAGGAATTTTTCCTTGGTTCCGGTCTTGTACGAATATTTTTCGGCCTGTTCGATGTGATAACGCCGCTCCTCGCCGGATGTTATTCGCGACATGTAATAATGAGCCATGGCGAACGTCGAATCATTCTCCAATACTCTTATGAAACTCGCCTGTGCGTCCTGATAATACATCTTCGAACATTGCTCCGTACCCTCCAGAAAATAAAAGTACGCCTTCTGCGAATGGGTCGTGATGTCGGCCACCCGACGATCCGGTTCGGCAAACGCTTTTGGCGGAAGCGTCATATCCTCTTTTGCCAGTACCGAGATGCTGTCGATCACCCCAAAAATATCTTCATTATCCCCCGCTTTGATCTCCCGTCGTTTAATCACTTCGCCCGTCGCCGCTTCCATTAACTGTGTGGCGATTATCGTTTCGTCCTGACCCGAAGAAATCGTCCCCGTCAGAACCCATTTGGCTTCGGATTGGCGCGCCACGTCCAATGCGCGTCCATCCAAATTCGTTGAATCCCCGTCGCCAATTGTATTTTCCAGAATATCACTTACCCGTTGTAAAGGAATGACACGCAAATATTCCGATTCGGATAAATCCGATATCAATAAACCGGCGCATATCTGCCCCAGCCGCTGCGGGTCGCCCGGGTCGGATAGATTTGTGAAGGGCATGACAACCAGTCGATTCTCCGCCGCGATCGCCTCTTTTGTCGGATGAATCTGTACTTCCCACGGCTGGACAATCAATAAAATTAGAAAGACAGCCGCCGTGGCGAATACCGGAATCATTGTGACAAAACGCGATTTTTTCTTTTCCTCTCGGATGGAAACCTTATCGTCAATGTCGGCTTCGGCAATAGCCTTGCGAATATCGGGATCATGTTTTATTAGTCTGATGGCCTCTTCGAAACTGCCCGCT
The DNA here is from genome assembly GCA_937925655.1 of uncultured candidate division Zixibacteria bacterium. Taxonomy (GTDB): domain Bacteria; phylum Zixibacteria; class MSB-5A5; order GN15; family PGXB01; genus CALAMC01. Next base: position 8,875 of record CALAMC010000029.1, read on the forward strand.
TCGGCCATAAGCTCGTCATCCTCCAGCAGGCGTAATTCCAGCCGTCGCCGCTCGTCCTCGGTCAACAGACCCAGTTCGTAGGCCATCAATAAATCGTCAAAATTTTTTTCGCCATTGTCGGCCATTTACTCAACCCTTTTCCTGTCAAGGCACTCCTTCAGCGCCCGGCGCGCCCGCGACAGGATAATATAAGCGTTGCTTCTGGTCACGTTCAATTTTCCGCAGATTTCGGACGTTTCAAAGCCCTGATACTGGAGGTTCAATATCCGGGCAAACTTGCGGTTGGCGCCACTGACTTTTTTCAAACATTCCAGAAGGCGGCGTTTTAAGCCGGGCGTGGCGTCCGGGATTGCCGGCTCCGGCGCGTCCTGCATCCCGCCGTCATATGCAAACTTCCGGGATGCTGTATTTTTATCCCGATAGTACCGGGCCAGTTTATACTCCAATACCTGATACGCCCAGGCCGCGAAACTGGACTCAATCTCCAGTGTCGCGAATTTTTCGGAAATGGTCAGCATCGCTTCCTGCACAATCTCTTCCACGTCCGACCCGCTGTTTATTCTATGTCGCAGAAAATACTTGAATCTATCGGATAATTTTTTGAACAATTCTTCTCGGGCGGCTTTATCGCCGGAGTGAACCCGGATATATAACTCATTAATTGTCAATTATATAATTATCCCATGCCCATGTAAAACTGCAATATACGGCGAAAAGCCACCGGGGGGCAAGATAATTAATACCGGCCCGGAAATCTTGCCGCTATTCTTGTCAGACATCTAGCGCTACTGATACTAACCAATTGAAAGTGTGGCATTTTAACCGATGCGCGAAAAAAACTAAACTCCTGATAAGGATTAAAGCTGTGAGGTACAAAATGAATCTATCCGGGAAATTGACTCTGCTGTTATTTTCGGTTTTTATCGCCGCAGGGTCTTTTGGGCAGAACTTATTTACCAACCCCGAAAGCGTCGTTTTCGATTCTTTGAACGAACGCTATCTGGTAGCCAACTGGGCCGATGGCATCATTGCCCTCGAATACGACTATTCCCAGTCGCATTTCAAACAGGGTATCGGCACCCGTTGCGCCGGGATGCAAATCGTCGGAAATACTGCCTTCATATCCACCGAAAATCTGAAGGGATTCGATTTGACCACCGGCGAGCAGGTCGTCAACCTATTCATTCCCGGCGCAACCCTGGATGGTCTGGCCGCTGACACTTCCGGCAATCTTTATGCCGTCGATACGGGAGGGAGAATCTTTAAAATTAGATTAAGCGATTTGACTTATTCGCTTTTTGCCACGGGATTTACCACCGGCCTGCAGGATATCGACTTCGACAAATGGAACAATCGCCTGATTGCCGTGGAATATTCGGCATCGTCTCCCGGTATCAAAGCCGTCAGTCTGCCCGATGCCACGGTCACGGTAGTTGCGTCACCACCCTTCGGGTACTTCGACGGAGTTTGTATGGACCAGGACGGCAATGTTTTCGTGTCGTCCAATTCGTCCGGCAGTAATGTTTATAAATACGATAATGCTTTTTCACAACCACCGGTCTTGGTTGCATCGGGATTGAGCTTTGCGGCCGGATTATGTTATGATCCCTGGCACGATATTCTGGCGGTTCCCAATTTTGAAGGTGCCCGCGTCAGTTTCCATCCCCAGCGTTATTTTTTTACGGCCGATACCACCTGGGGCTGGGTGCCTCTGGAAGTGCAATTCACGGGCGGCTGTGATTATGCCGTCGACACCTGGAGCTGGGATTTCGGCGACGGCGGCACTTCCGACAACCAGAATCCTGCCCATATTTTCGAGAATATCGGATTGTACGATGTCACCATGAAGATAACCTACGGCGAAAATGAAAAAACCCGCATCAATTACAATTATATCCGCGTTCTGGCTGATACGATGAAGGCCTCGGAGTGCAATGCCGTCGCCGGCCAGCCGGTCGAAATCGTGATTTACGCCAGAAATACTCTGCCTGTTTCCAGATTCACCATCCCCGTGGAATACTCCGGCTCGCTGGCATTGACTTTCGATTCCGTCTCCCGCGCCGGTTGCCGCACCGAATATTTCGATAATCATTATTTCGCCGACAATAACACCATCTCCCGGCTTCTCACCGTGGTCGTCAGGAACACGACTACCACCACACCGCCTTTGGAACCGGGTTACGGGCCGATATTAAAACTGTACTTCAGTCCTCCGGCCGTTGTCCCGGCGGGCCGTTCGACGACCATTGCCATCGATGGTTATTCCACCCGCCTGCCGCAGTTTGTCGGCGCCCCCTATACCTTCATCCCGCCGACCGTGAACGGCCGGGCGTATTCCTTTATCTGCGGCGATGTCAATAACGATACTTCCCTTAATCTGATTGACATTTTATACTTAATCGATCACCTGTATGGCTCTCCGCCCGGGCCGGCGCCCAATCCCTTTCAATCCGGGGATGTCAACTCCGATAGCAGTATCAACCTGATAGATATTTTATACCTGATTGACCATTTGTACGGTGTTCCACCCGGGCCGAATCCAACTTGCTAATATGGCCTCCCCCATATTGCACCCCATAGGAAGGCGGTCATCACGACCGCCTTCCATTTTTTTGCTCAAAATTTACACCTTTTGGACTTTGGAAATCGTATATTCGGCCCATGAACGTGCCGCCCACGACCGACAACATCTCCTACCGCGATGGATTGTTATACAGCATTCTGGCCTATACCACCTGGGGACTGGGGCCGATCTATTTTAAGGCCATAGCGGAAGTTCCGCCCTCCGAGGTGCTCGCTCACCGGATTGTCTGGTCGATCGTGTTTCTGTTTGCGGCATCGCTGGTTTTGAAAAACACCGGAGAAATAAAGGCCGCCCTAACATCATGGAAAGCCCTTAAATATCTTGGTATTACCACCGTTCTGATCGCCGTCAACTGGTATTCTTTCATCTGGTCAATCGAAAATCGTCAGGTTTTGCAGGCCAGTCTCGGTTACTTCATCAACCCGCTTATAACCGTGCTTTTAGGCGCCCTGTTTCTCAAAGAAAAACTGCGGCGCCCGGCTCAAATCAGTATCATCTTTGCCGCCGTTGGGGTCGTTCTCATCATCGCCAAAAGCGCGGTACTCCCCGTTGCCGGTCTCGTTTTGGCCGTCACCTTTGCCTTTTATGCCCTCCTGCGCAAAATAGCCCCGGTTGAAGCCGTTCCCGGTCTGACCGTGGAAACGACTCTACTGGGACCGTTGGCCCTGGGCTATTTATTCTGGCTGGGTCACAATAATGCCATCGTTTTCGGAAACACGACAACGGGCATAAATCTCCTTCTGGCGGCCGCCGGGCCGGTAACTTCACTGCCTTTGATATGGTTCGCCAAGGGCACTCGCCGCCTGCAGTTATCCACCGTCGGATTCCTGCAGTACATCTCCCCCAGCCTGCATTTTCTGCTGGCCGTGGCAATTTACGGAGAACCTTTCGGAGTTGTCCACCTGCTGGCCTTCCTGTTCATCTGGACCGGACTGGCCATTTTCACCCTCGATTCTTTCAAACGCGCCCGAAAAAATCACCGGTCATAAAAAAAGGGCCGATATGATCGGCCCCCCGAAAGGATGCCCCTCCCTTATCAATTGCATGCCGGTTCCGGACCCGGCGGGACACCATATAAATAATCAATCAAATACAGAATATCGATCAGGTTTATGTTATCATCGCCGTTGACATCGGCCGCGTCCTCCGGCTCCGGAGCCGGGCCCGGCGGCACATTATACTTGTAGGCAATGATATATAAAATATCAATCAGATTGACATCGCCGTCGCCCGAAGCGTCGCCGCAAACATATTGCGCACCCACCGCGACCGACTTCTGCAGCGAACGCGTGCTCCATTGTCCGTTATCATCCTGCGCCTGCACATAATAGCTGTACACTCCGGGTGTACGGCCGGAAACGGTATAAGTGGTATCCGTCAAAGTTTCCCCGAGGACATTCCACGATTCAAAACTTGTGACCGGCGAGATATTATCGATCACAAAACCGCCCCAGGAATAAACCAAATCATAAATATGATAACTGAACCGGAAATACACTTCCTGCCCGACATATGCCGAAAGGTCGAACAGCCCCGGGACCCACTGATTTTCCGACCAGCCGGTGATGCCGTTGCCGAGATTGTGTCCCCAGCCGTCGATAACATTGGTCGTGATATTTCCTTCCAATGAAGTGAATATCTTGCCGTCGGTGGATATCTCGACATAGGCATAGTCCCACCCGTCGGAAATGGCATAATTGATCATGAACCGGAGGGTATCGTTGGGTTGCACCGTGTACGGATATTTGCTTTGCATGTATTTGATTTCCGGCCATGGATCACCGGTATAAAAACCGGTATTATCGTCATAGCCGAAATCATTAACTCTGACAAGCCCGTGATAATCCCAGTTATCGTCGCTGTCGGCCCGGTCGGTCACGGTCAATTTGTTTTTAAGCTCCACCAGTCTATAATTGACCGCCGGGTTGATCGTGTCAGTATGCACCCAATCCAGTTTAAAAGCGGCATTTTCATCGGCCGAATCGGGCGCGAACAAAGTCGGCCGTTCCGGAGGCAAAGCTTTATAGGCGTTGTCGGCTATCTGCGCGATGTACATATTCGGCCACAGGTTTTCCTGAACCAGCGAGTCGATGCGGCTGGGATCCGGCCAGAATCCGTCGGAATAGCGTCGACCGACTTCCGCCGTTATCGCGAATATTTTATTCTTCTCCGTCTGTTCCCCGTAATACCAGTCCTCGGAACCGCCGTTGACGGCATATCCGATACCCCGGGTGTGCTCATAATGACTGAAAGTCGCCATCGAGTCGGCCATCGATACAAATACTTCATGGTCTTCACAATGGCTGTCGTTGTACCCGTACGCCCACAAGTACATATTCACCGCCGAATGATAGTGCAGGGCGATTTGAAAATCGTGGGCGTTGGTGAATTGCCGCAGGGCTTCCGTTTCCGGTTCGGAAAACGGCCCGGTTCCGCGATACGTCTCGGTGGATGGATCGGGCGATGAACCCTCGTTATCATATCCCCACATATATCCGAAATTGCGATTCAAATCTATTCCGAAGGTGCCGTTGCCGTTATCCCGACGGTTCTTGCGCCACATGCCGCCGCCGGTCGGGGCGATCAGCTGATTGTAAAAATACCCGTCCGGATTCAAACATGGTATGAACCACAATTCGCGATTATCGACCAAATCGGTGACTTCCGGGTCGATACCGTAATTATCCGTAAGATAATTCATGAAATGAAACAGGACCATCGGGGTGATGACTTCGCGGGCGTGAATCGCGGCCGTGTACATGACTTCCGGCTCGTCCTCATCGACAGTCGGATTGTCGGAAATTTTGAAAGCCCAAATATCACGGTTTTCGATGGTTTTCCCGATACTGATGCGTTCGGTAGTGATATTCGGATGCTGAAGATGCATGATCAGCATCTCGAATTCGATGTCGGACAGGGTCATGTAGCCGCCCATGTCCTTGTCCGTCAGACGCGATTGATAGAACGCGGTCAGATCCGGGTGAATGATCTCGGTTTTGTACCCCAGGGCCTCGATACGAGCCAGTTGCTCGTCATCGGTGACAATATCGATTTGCCCCCGCGCTTTGCCGATAATATCCAGCTGAAATTCCTTGAGCGGTTCCCATTGTTGCGGCCTGTCCAGAAAGACGCGGGCCTGGATATATTTCTTTTCCGCCATCGCCTGTCCCGTAAACGCGAATAGCATTACCAAACCGGCCAAAGCCCATAGCACAGACTTTTTCAAATTGGCCTCCCATGGCTTAATTGTTCTTGGCGGCGTTTGTTTTTTGCGGTATAAGACTAAGTCTTAATAGATAGACGATACCGCACGGGAATTGTTCTATAATTTTTCGACAATGAAGGAAATACTAAAAAATTAAGACTACCGTTGGCGGCCACTTTCAAGGCCGAGAGAATCGGCCAGTTTATCAAGTTCCTTTATCCTGGCGGCATAGGCCTGGTCAAAGCTCCCATCCCTTTGATAGGCTTCAAAATACTCCAAAAAACCGCCCCTGTCCGACTGGCGCGCGGCCAATTTGGCCAACCAGTAATTTCCGGCGACCCCAGCCCCTCCCAAAGTCAATAAATGACGGGCATAATAAGCCGCGGAATCATATTCATGCGCCTGAAAATGCAGCCAGACCAGGCTCCCCAGAACAAACGGATCCCCGTCATATAGGCGATAACTCGACTTAAGCCAGACCCGGGCACTGTCATACATTTTTAGCCCGGCGAATATAACCGCCCGGTCCCGCCGCGTCTCGCTGTTAAACGGTTCCAGTTGCAGAGCTTTGTCTGACTCCGCCAGCGCCTGCCGCAAGTCCCCCTTAAGATAATACAGCCCGCCCATGAGATTATGATAAACCGGGGAGTACTTGTTCGGTTTGACCGCCGCCAGAAGCGTCCCGGCCGTCGCCGCATCACGATTCTGAAGCGCCTCCGAGGCCCGGTGCAATCTGACGGCATCCGGGTAGTACTCCGGATACAATCCGTTGAGCGAATCGACCGCTCTATGATTCCCTTTGTTCTCATAATAACTGCGCAAAACTATAAAACTCGATATCGACTTCTTTCGATCAAGATCTATTATGTACTTATGATATTTAACCGATGATTCCTCGTTCAGATTGCAGGCGAAATAGGGCACGACCAGCCAAACACTCATGAATGCGACCAGAGCCGTCCGGCCGGAAAACATTTTCAGACGATACGATGGAACGAGCGTTATCGCCAGCATCGTCAGCGCTATAAACGACGGTGCGAATAAATCCCAGTCGCGCGGCATGGCCAGATGCGGGTCAATCATTAGCAGAAATATCACGCCTGCCCCTGCAGACAAGAGCAAGAATGCCGCGGCGGGCGCGTCAAGAACCTTCTTCCATCCGTTGCCGACCAGATATATAATTACAATCAATAACGGCGACAGTACAAGCGATAAATTTAATAAATCCAGTACATGCGAAACGCTGAATACGAAATAGCTCTCATCGACCGGTTTACCGGCAAAGGGCCGCAGGAATATATTTTCAATGGCCAGATTATTCTGGATTTCCATATACAACCCGACCGCCCCGGCAATGAGTACAATCGCTACTACCGACCAAAATGGCCATTTGAACTTCGCGTAAAACCGCCGGCCTTTCTCCCCGGACAGGGCCAGGCCGACCAGAGCCGGGACAAAAACAAACATGTACAGGTGAATAAATGCGCCGAAAACAAAAAACAGCACCGCTCGCCATAGACCCCGCCCGCTGTTTATATATTTTAACCCGTAATATAAGATACCGGTCAGGCCGACCCACAACAGCGGATAGCTTTCGGCATAACCGAAAAAAAGCAACATGACACCGGAGCCGGCCAATCCCGCGAACGCCAGTAATCTTCGATTTTTATCTTCCCCCAGCTCCCGCGCCATTAATAACATGAAGGATACGGCCATCATGCCCGAGATGACCGAAACCGTCTGAAACGCCAGTCGGGCGTTGGCGACACTTTTCTCACCCAGAAGAGATTGCACCGCCGAAACAATGTATGTAAGGCCGCGTTCACTCCATTTATGAATGACAAAATGACTCGACCCGAGATTGTTGATCTGCATATAGCCGTCGCCGAGGAAATGGGTCGGCATGGCAAAGACGGTAAAGATGACCCCGCAGAGAATCGCAAAAATAATCCGATTGATTGTCTGTCGCTTGTCCTCTAAAAATAGATTATTGAATCGCCCGGTCACGGATTCGCCGATTTTTCCCCCCGATTTTGAATAGTACCCGGCCAGAATAATTGCCCCCGCGACGGCATAGACGACGGTCACCCACGGCGGTAAAAATATAAGATGATTGACTCCCCACAGCCGGGCCGAGGGCATCGCATACCCCAAAAACCGGAGCAGAAACAGCAGGGCCAGAAGAATAAACACGATATTTGCGGTTTGGTCTTTTTTCATCGATAACGCCGCTTCTTTTCGACCAATATACAGGATTCGGCAATTATCCCAAAACCGAAATTTCGTCAAACATCTCCACCTCTCATGTACCCTTCGCGTCGTGGCTGGTTGGTCTTCAGGCCGACCGGCTCCATTCCCCCCCGCCCTTGACAAATCCGCCTTTATCTGCCAAATTGAACCCCATGAACATCCTCGCGTTTTTGGCATCTTTGGCCGTGATTTTGACTATCTCCCGGCGAAGTCTCTCTCTTGGCATAATCGCCGGGGCGCTCGTCCTTGGCGTGGTCACCCTGCCCTTTAAAACTTTTTTGGACCGTCTGATTTTCACCTGTACCGATTATGAAATTCTGGCCATGTCCATAGCTGTCGGGATAATTCCGCTCATCGGCGGGGCCATGAAAAAAAGCGGCCAGATCGACAGCCTGGTCGAAAACGTCCGCATCCGCCAGAAACACATGCTGGCCTTCGCCCCGGCCCTGATGGGGCTTCTGCCCATGCCCGGCGGGGCGCTTCTGTCCGCCCCCATTATGGAACGTTCCGGCCACGGCGTCCCCGATGACATCGTCGCCGCCGCCAACAACTGGTTTCGCCATATGTTTTTGTTCATTTATCCGCTGGCCCCGGCCCTGATTGTCCTGACCGCCATCACCGCTCTGGATTTGTATCTTTGCATTCTCTATGTTCTGCCCTTTACAATCGTCGCCACCGTCATGGGCTACCTGTTTTTCCTGCGGAAGGTCAACGGCGACATTATCCGCAAAAACGGCTTTTCGCTCAAAGGGCTTCTGGTTCCGCTGTCCGTCATCCTCTCCGCGCCGCTTCTGGATTTTATTCTCAAGAAATTTTTCGGACTGGGCAACACCGCCACCTTAATCGGGGTCATAACCGGCCTGACACTGTCACTGCTTTTCGGCCGGGCAAAATTGCCGCTACCGCCTCTTTTCAAAGAAATGAAACCGTGGAATTTCGCGCTGATAATTCTCGGCATGTTTTTATATCTGCATATCTTCGAAAAAACCGATATCGGTCGGTCCATCGCCGAGCTTCCCCTGCCGCCGCTTCTTCTGGCCATCACCGCCGGCTTTGCGCTGGGCTTTCTGACCGGGCGCGTCCACTTGCCCGGCTCGATTGTTTTCCCGGTCTATCTGACCGGCGTGGGACATATCACACCCTATGTTTTCGCCCTGATTTATATCGCCATCTATTTCGGGTATATCAATTCCCCGGTGCATCCCTGCCTGGTCGTCACCTGCGAATATTTCCATATTTCGATTCGCGACATGCTCAAAAAGCTGGCCCTCCCGACGGCCCTTGTCCTCGCCCTTATTGTCGTTTTAGCCCTGATTATCACCTGATTTTCATGTCGAAAACATTGCCGACATTGACCTTTCGACGTAATTTGATTATTTATTGAGACTATGAATCCAAAGCTATATCAGGATTTTCTGTGGGGTGTAGCTACTTCGGCTCATCAAATCGAGGGCCACCTCCAAAACGATATGACCGAGTGGGAGTCTCTCGGACGATTCCGCAATAATGGCCATAACCCGATAATCGGCAACGCCGTCGACCACTGGCATCGGTGGGAAGACGATTTCCTGCTGCTTAAAGAACTCGGCGTCAATTCCTATCGCTTCTCGGTCGAATGGGCGCGCCTTGAGCCGGAACCGGGCCGCTTCGACTACAATGCTATCGAGCAGTATCGCCTCATGATTGACCGTCTGCTCGAGTACGGTATTGTTCCAATGGTCACCCTGCACCATTTTTCCAACCCGGCCTGGCTCCATATCCGTTGCCCCTGGCATTGCCCCGAAGCCGCCGACGCTTTTGTCAATTTCGCGAAAGTCGTTTCAAAAGAGCTTCTGAAACATGTGCCGCTGGTGGTCACCTTCAATGAACCGATGGTCTGGCTTTTGGCGGCCTATGCCGACGCCAAATTCCCCCCCGGCTTCGCTGATTTGCGAATTTTATCCGGAGCCCTGTACAGTATGCTCTACGCCCACCGGCAGGCCTATGACCTCATTAAAGCCGACCATCCCGATATAAAAATCGGTATCGCCCATAACCTGATCATCTTCAAAGAAGGACGAACCGGTCATTTTGTGGACAGCAAAATCGCGCAGATGATTCATGATTTTTACAATATGCTCATCCCGCGCTCTTTCGCTGAAAACCGTATCAAATTCCGCTTCCCGCTCATTTTCAATATCAATATGCCCATCGAACTGGACAATAAAATCGACTTCTGGGGTATTAATTACTATTACCGCATGCACGTGCGTTTCAAACCCAGTCTGAAACTCCCTTTCAAGCTCTACTTCGACCAGCCCGCCGAACACAAAAAATCGGACCTCGGCTGGGAAATATATGCCAAAGGCCTTCGGCGCGTCTGCGGCTGGATGAATGAATTCGGCAAACCGCTCTATATCACCGAAAATGGAATTGCCGCCGAGGACGATACTCGACGGGTCACTTTTCTTACCAAGCATCTTAACAAGCTGACGGAATTAAAAGAAGAATTCCCCAAAATCACCGGTTATTATCACTGGTCGCTTATGGATAACTACGAATGGTTGATCGGCTATAAGGCCAGATTCGGGCTGTGCCACGTCGATTTCGATAATGATTTAAAGCGGACCATCAAACCCAGCGGCTATTTTTATCGGGACTTCATCTTATCTCATTCGACCGCAACCGCTTCTGCCATCGAATAATTTATCCAATCTTAATTTTGTCTTAATCCCGAATTAATCTTTCGCACGATAATAGTTAATGAAAGCGCGGGATTAATGCCATGAATACTATAATAGACTACCTGTTCATAATTTCCATCGCCATCGGCCTTATTTATACCCTGATTTCCCTGATATTTTTATTCATCGAGCACGGCCTCCGTAAATCGAACATTCGGCCATTGGATAAATATCCGGGTGTCTCCGTCTTTAAACCCATTAAGGGCCTCGACGACTCCCTCGAAAACAGCCTGAAATCATTCTTCGATCTCGACTACCCCGTCTTTGAACTCATTTTCGGCATACAGGATCACGATGACCCGGCAATCCCACTTATCAGACGACTGCAAAGACAATATCCTCATATTCCGTCGCGGCTCATCATCAATCCCACCCGCATCGGCTTGAATCCCAAGATAAATAACTTGTTTAACATATACCCGTACGCCAATTATGATTGCATGGTCATAAGCGACAGCAACGTCCTGGTCGAATCCGGCTATTTGACCGATCTGATTGGCCGACTGCAGACACCCGGCGTCGGTCTGGTCACGTCCGCCATTCGCGGAGTCGGCGGCAAAAGCCTCGGCTCCGTCTTCGAAAATTTACACCTCAATACCTACATTTCCGGCAGCGTGCGCACCGTGCAAAGGCTTTTCGGAATACCCATTTCGATCGGCAAATCCATGTGTTTTCACCGAGCGACATTAAAGGCCCTTGGGGGATTCGAAGCATTTGCCAATTATCTGGCCGAAGATTTTCTCATCGGGGACGCCATCCGCAAAATGGGCAAGAGGGTGGTCGTCTCCAACCGATGGATCGACAGCGTCAATCATACCTGGAGCGTCGGACGATTCATCAACCGGCATTTCCGTTGGGCCACCATGCGGCGCCATGTCAATCTGCTGCACTACTCCACCGAAATTTTTTCCAACCCCATCGTTCTCGCCCTTTTATACTATGGATGGCGCTCTGACCGGACCGCCGCAATATTCTTAATTGCCGTGACTATGCTCAAAATGATTATGGACATTGCCGCTGCTAAGATATTCAAATCCGACCTGCGCTGGTACCATTATTTGTATCTTCCCCTCAAAGATATCATAATCGGCGGCATCTGGCTGGCACCGTTCTTAAAAAGGCAGGTCGTCTGGCGCGGGAATTATTTCAATATCAACCGCAACACCTGCCTGACTCCCGCCCTTGAAAACTCCGGTATTCTTGCATCCCTGTTGTCGCCCCTGCGCGAATCGCTCCGCATGGCCAGCTCGACAAGCCGCTGGACTGTCGATGGCACCCGCCGCATTATCGCCCGTTTCGGCCGCACCCAGGCCGCCTGATATTTCCGCCACCAACCCGGTGTTGTTTTCGATACCCCCGCTCTTATATGAGGACCATAACTATGATTAAATCGCGCGACATGCGCCGCCACCCGCCCCCCCGCAACCGGCACCCCCATACAAAAATTAAAAAATTTCGGGAACGAAACCATTTGCCCATAATCGCCTGCCACCCACAACATTACGCCCATTCATGGACTATTATATCGATTATAATAGCCCGGAACATTTCACCCAAAGATGTATTTATATGGTTATGATTCGTAAAAACGGCATACAAAAATACTCCTCGCTCGCAAGCCTCCTCGGCCTGCTTTTCTGGCTGGTGATAACCTTTGCCGTCGCCACTTTTGGATCGCAGTTCCGGCCCGGCGACTGGTACCAAGCTCTTGCCAAACCGGCCCTCACCCCGCCCAACTGGATATTCCCCGTCGTCTGGACCCTGCTCTATGCTTTGATGGCGCTTTCGGCCTGGCTGATCTGGCGCCGCGGCGGTTTTAAAGTCAACCGCCTTGCACTATCGCTCTATGGCCTTCAGTTAATTTTCAACGGCCTCTGGTCGTGGTTATTTTTCGGACAGCATCAGATTGGCCTGGCGCTGGTAGACATCGTGATATTGCTGACACTGATCATATTGACCGCCGTCCGCTTCTGGAAAACCTACCGCCCGGCCGGAATACTATTGGCGCCGTACATCCTGTGGGTATCCTTCGCAACCTATCTGAATTACATGCTCTGGGTGTTGAATTAGCCCCGCATGGATGGTGCCAGAAGTAGGTCAGTTCCGAATCCCGACGAAGTCGGGACGAGAAACCCGACTATAGACAACAAGATTGTGCCCGGCAGGTCTTCAGACCCGCTGGGTTCTGCCGCTCGGTTTGAGAACCGGCCGGCCACATCCAAAATTTTTCACCCATCCGAACGGGATAGAATCATCGTCCCGATAATAAACCCGACCACACCGACCCCGACCAGCACCGCCAGCGGCAGTATCATCTCGCCGAAACCGAACCCCCGCCAGATCGAGCCTTCGAGCGCCAGAATGCCCCATTTGATGGGACTCAAATGACTGATCGATTTCAGCCACGACGGCATGAACATCAGGGGCATCATCCCGCCGCCGATCATGGCCATGACCAGCATGACCGCCCAGCCCGCGCCGGAAACCGCCGCCTCGGTCTTGCCCATGACGCTGATCAGCATCATCACCCCGACAAAACAAATTCCCCCGGCCAATATCGCCAGTATCAGGTATGTCCACGACGCCACCCCGACGCCGAATATCAGTATGCCAACCGCCATCAGAAGACTGCACACGCCGACACAAAAAATAAAACAGGCCAGACCCTTGCCGCCCAGAATCTGCATTCGGCTGATCGGTGCAATCCGCAGTCGCAAAAACGTTCCCCGCGTCCGCTCCGTGACAATCGACAGCGAGAACGCCGCCGCCGCCGCGATCAACGCCCACTGCAATGACTGCGGAAACGTTATCTCAAACGACGAGCGTGGCCCGGCCCATATCACCGCCACGTCCTCGTACGCGACGTCGAGCGCCGCAAACGGGGAATAATTCTTTTCCGATACACTATCCGACGCACTATCCGATTTCATGGCATACGCCGAATCGATTTTCTCGGCCGATTCGAGCACACCGTCGAGCTTTTCAAAAAAATCCATTCCCAGCTTCGAATTCCACCCGGTCCCGATGCTGTCCCATGACTGTCTTTGATCCTTTAAATATCGGCGCCAGCCCTTGACATCGGTAAATCGGCTTTGCAACTGCATGAAGAACGCCTGATTGAGAAGGCCGTTTAAATACCCCGCCTCGGCTTTGCGCGAGGGGTCGATGCCGACTTTGATATGCGGCTTGTGTCCCGAAAACATATCGAAAGCCGACTTGGAGGAATCGATATATTGCACGTACGCCGCCAGCTTGCCCTGGGCCACCAGCGGACGCGCCGAATCCAGCGGCATCGGCGTCAAAACGAGCACGTCGGATTTGCCCAGTTGATCATAAAACGATTGTACCGTCGGATTCATATTGTCGGTGATAACCGCGATTTTCATGGATCGGGCCGTGGCGCTTCCGGCTCCCGAATAAATCGACCCGAAAAAAAGTGCAATCAGAAGCGGAAATCCCAGCACCCAGAAAAATCCGACCTTGTCGCGCCAGAGCAACTTGAGATCCTTTATCGCCAGATGAAACATCGCACCCATCAGTCGCGCAACCTCCGTCCGGTGAGATTCAGAAAAACCTTTTCGAGATTGGGCCGCTCCACCCGAAGCGATCTGTATTTCACGCCCGCGTCGGCCAGCGCGGCGATATCCTGCAGGGGTTGAGATGACTCAAACGATAATCGGTTCTCGTTCAACTCCGCCGGCAATTTGGCATTTTCGGGCACCGGCAGTTCGAGTTCGGCGTTGACCGTCCCCATGCCGCCGTGAGTCTCGATAAGACTGTCAATTGTCCCTTCGGCCAGAATTTTGCCATGATCGATAATCGCCACCCGATCGCACAGCCGTTGTGCCTCTTCCATGTAGTGGGTGGTATAGACAATGGTGCGTCCGTCATTTTTGAGCATTTCTATTCTATCGAATATCATATTGCGTGATTGGGGATCGACACCGACCGTCGGTTCATCGAGAAGCAGTATCGGCGGGTCATGCACTATGGCACAGGCCATGTTGAGACGACGTTTCATGCCGCCGGAGTACTTACCGACCCGGTCGCGACGGCGGTCCTGAAGACCGGCCAGGTCAAGACACCAGTCCACCCGCTCTTTCAATTTCTTTCCGGACAGACCATACAGTTTCCCGAAAAAGGCCAGGTTTTCTTCGGCGCTTAAATTATCATATATTGCCAGCGCTTGCGGCGCCGCGCCGATTCGTCGTCGCAAATGTGTCCGGGTCGGGTCATTTTCGCCATTTATAGCCACCGACCCGGCGTCGGCATTTATAATACCTACTATAAGATTTATGGTTGTGGTTTTACCGGCCCCGTTCGGCCCCAGCAGGCCAAAAACCTGATTATCGGGAATCTCGAACGAGATGTCATCGACCGCCCTGATGGCGCCGAATGCTTTCTTAAGATTAGTTACTCGGATCATCGATAATTTATTACGCCCGAATTTATGCCAAGTTTCGTGTTTAAGCATAATATATACATTATGTTAGCGCAACATTATCGGTGGCTTTCTAAGAACCGGACAAAACATCGGTAAAATCAACCAATGGCCGCTTTTTCCGATAATAGATATGAGTAAAAACCCTTTGTCGGAAAACAAGATGGATTACAAATTGCGGCTTTGGGCGGGCTATACTTTTGTCGAAGTTATCGTCGTCATAATCATAATCGGCATTCTGGCGGCAGTGGCTTCGAAAACTATCGGTTCGGCGACCGAAACCGCCCGCTTTGAAAAAACGCGTGAAATCATGGACAACCTCGCCTATGCCCTCGCCGGCAACCCCGCTTTGGCTTCGGGCGGAGTCCGCACCGATTTCGGGTATATCGGCGACGTCGGCTCGCTTCCCTCCGACTGGAACGATCTGATTACCAATCCCGGCGGCTTTGCCACATGGAAGGGACCGTATCTCAAAGATAAATTTTCCGCCGGAGGCGCCGCTGTTTATTTCAACCTCGACGCCTGGGGCAAGGCCATTTCCGACCCGTCATCTTCGTTCTCATCGACCGGAGGCCCCCAAACGATCACCCGCCAAATTGCCGTTTCTGTCAACGACCTGCTTTATAACCGCGTCACCGTCATTGCGACCGACCTCGGCTTTACGCCGCCCGGCGCGGCCTATAAGGATTCGATACGTATCGTTTTGACTTATCCTGATGGTCTCGGCGGGTACCGTGTTCGCACTATCGCTCCTGATGCCAACGGCCGGGCCGTGTTTGACTCGATTCCGATCGGGATCCATACTCTTCAAATGGTGTACATCCCCGACCACGACACCCTGACGAGAAAGATCAATATCAATCCCGGTCATAATTATTATGCGGAAATGCAGTACTATTCGGATTTATGGTAAAATGAACACTATATCCCGCCATATATCCGGTTTCAGCATGATTGAATTGCTGGTCGTAATTATCGTCATCGGCATCATGGCCGGATCGGTCATGCAATACATGGCAACCGCCATCGATGATACCCGCGAGGCGAAAACGATTCGGGAGATGGATATGCTGGCAACCGCCATAGCCGGCGATCCTGCGCTCGCGCAGAACGGGACGCGATGCGATTTCGGGTATGTCGGCGACAACGGCGCCTTCCCGCCCGATTTGCAGGCGCTGTATGAAAATCCCGGTCTGGGCACATGGCAGGGGCCGTACCTTCCCTCCGGATTTTTGCAGGACAGCGTCGGTTTCAAATATGATGAATGGCATGCCGCCTATAACTATTCCGGCGGCATTGTCATCACCAGCACCGGCGGCGGTAACGCCATCACCAGAAAGATCGCCAATAACACCGATGATTACCTTTTAAATTCATTCAGCGGCGAAATCAAGGACAAATCCGATAATCCTCCGGGAAGAATTTTTGCCGATTCCGTTGACATTATTGTTATTTACCCCGACGGTTCCGGCGGCTATGACACCAAAATGTCCCATCCTGATTCGACCGGCGGTTTTACACTGGATTCGCTTCCGGCCGGACGGCACCCTTTATATATCATATTCGCGCCGTCCAATGATACCCTTAACCGCCAGCTGACCATTCTGCCCCGCAATAAAGGCGGCAAAATGTATCGTTTTGCAGCCGATTATTTTTCCGACACAACTGCCATAAACCCCGCTGACTACATTCTTCTGACAACGGCCGACAACGCCACTCTGGGAGGATTGAGTTTTCCCAATGAAGATTTGATTCTTTATGACCGCTCCGCCGACACGTCCGGCAGGTATTTCGACGGCAGCAGCGTCTATGCAAACGACGAGAACACCGACGCCGTTCACTTGCTGGATAACGGCAATATTATTTTTTCGACCGACGGTAACGCCACTATCGGTGGCCTGTCATTCACGGCCGACGATCTGATCCGATATAATCCGGCTACGGGTACGGCCACAATGTACCTTCGCGGCGATACCGTTTTTTCCGATGACGAAAATATCGATGCCGTCTGTATTTTGGCCAATGGACATATAATATTATCCACGAGCGGTTCGGCGAATATAAGAGGACTTTCGTTCGATGACGAAGACCTTGTGGATTTTAACCCGGTTACCGGCACCGCCACCATATATCTCGACGGCAACGCCGTATTCGCGGACAACGCCGATATTGACGCCGTTCACGTACTGGAAAACGGCAATATACTTTTATCGGTCGACGCCAACAATGAGTCAATCGGCGGTCTGACTTTCAACGACGAAGACATTGTCGAGTACAATCCGGTCAGCGGTGTGGCGGTTATGTATTTCGACGGCGATGCTCCCTTCGGAACGACCAATGAGAATATCGACGGTATAAGTCTTGTTGTTTCCACAACGGAAACGCCTTCTTTGGTCGGCCACTGGATGCTCGATGAAACCTCCGGTTTGATTGCCCATGATTCATCGGGTGGGAATCATCACGGCACTCTGACCAATATGTCCGTTTCCGATTGGACGGCCGGGGTTCTTAACGGCGCCCTCGATTTCGACGGCGTCAATGATTATGTCAATATCGGAAACGAATTGTCGCATGTCAACGCGTTGACGGTGGCGGTCTGGGTGTACCCGACCGATATCGCCGTGGACCAGCAAATCGTTTCCAAAGGATACAACGGCACCAAGACCCAGTGGGAATTGAAGACAACCAGCGCCGACGGCAAGGTCAGTTTCCGCCACTGGTTCCCCGGCGAAATCGGCGTACAATCGGTGCAGACGCTGCCCGAATCGACCTGGACTCACCTGACCGGCACGTACGACGGCACCACCTGGAAAATCTATTTTAACGGCGTTCTCGATAACGAAAATACCGCCGGGCCGATTGTCGAGACATCGCGCAACCTGCTTATCGGCGCCGTCGATATCAACGGCACTCCCGGCCAATTCTGGGAGGGTAAACTGGACGACGTCCGGCTGTTCAATTATGCCCTGGATTCGACCGAGGTGGCGCAGCTGGCCATGATGGGTACGTCGGCGGGACTGGTCGGACACTGGCAACTCGATGAGACATCCGGGTTCACGGCTCACGATGCTTCGCCCCTCGGGCTCGATGCAACTCTCATCAATATGGATCCCCCCGGCGATTGGGTAGCTGGAAAAATCGACGGCGGCCTCGATTTCGACGGCAACAATGACTACGTAGTGTCGGCCGACCATGACTCCCTGGACAACTCGCAGTATTTGACCCTGTCGGTTTGGGTTTATCCGACCACCCTCGACGGTAATCCCCGTTGCGCCGTTTCGAAGCGGATCAATTTTGATAACCAGAATTCATACGGCGTATTTTTCTATACCGGCAACCGCCTGTTTGTCGATATCAATGGAAATAACGACCGTTTCAATTCCAATACGATTTTCACGCCCAACCAGTGGTACCATCTGGCGGTCGTGTATGACGGAACGCAACCGACCAATTCCCGCGTGCGCCTTTATGTCAACGGGAATATTGACAAGACTGCCGCCGAGTCCAGTAATTCGATATCGAATACACCTTCGCAATTTTACATCGGTCTACTTAACGGTAACGGCAGTGGATATTTCCGTGGGATAATCGACGACGTCCGGGTATATCGCAAAGCGCTTACGGCGACTCAAATTCAGGTCTTGTACCAGATGGGGAACTGATGCACTACTGCTGTACATATCATAAGCTGAATAATTCCGGTTTCACGCTGGTGGAACTGGTGATCGTCATTGTCATCATGGGGATTCTCGCGGCCGTCGCCACCAAACATATCGGCCCGGCCCTGGAATCGGGCAAATTCGAAGAAGCCAAAAAGGAACTCGATGCTCTGGCTATGGCCATTGCCGGTAATCCTGAATTGCGAAATAACGGGACACGTACCAGCTTCGGTTACGTTGGCGATAATGGTGCCCTGCCCCCGAATCTGGATGCCCTGGTCACCAACCCCGGCCTGGGCACGTGGAAAGGCCCATACCTCAATAACTCATTTAACCAGAATTCCGGCGACTTCAAAACCGACCCGTGGCAGAGCGAATATACATTAAACGGAGTCTCTCTTACTTCTACCGGCTCCGGCTCAAATATTGTACGCTCCATCGCCGGTACAAGTGCAGAACTGCTGCTGAACCGGGTCACCGGCAACGTGTATGATATCGACGGGACTCCTCCGGGGCCCAACTACAGCGATTCTCTGTCTGTCTACCTGTCTGTTCCCGACGGGGCTGGGGCAGTGCAAACTAGAACACTGACTCCCGACGCTGGTGGCTATTTCGCCTTCGATTCCGTCCCTATTGGTCGCCACGACCTTAAAATAATTTATGCCGGCGCCGAAGATACGCTGACCCGGTTTGTGACCGTGACGCCAAATTGCGCTGCCTACGCCGAGTACAGATTAACCTCCAACTATTGGCGTGCCGGGACCAGCGGGGCGATGCTTTTCCAAGCCGATTTCGATAGCGACAAAGACGGCTTCGTTTATCTCGATGATACTTTCCGTGCAACCGCCCAGCCGGCCTATGCCGGCGGTTCTCGTATATCATCGGGCGGTTATTCGGGCGGAGCCCTGCAGGTAAATTTAGGTAACATCAATAACAGCAATATTATCGGCATGTCAGGGGGCTGGAGTCGGACCATCACGTTGCCGACGGCGGTCAATATCAGATTGACCTTCCGGTACAACCTGTCCCAAACCAATCAATATGAATCGGATGAATACAGCCAGATATTGTTGAGTGTCGATGGCACGTTGTATGGCACCTCACCGTACGATTATATCGCGCAAGTGGCGGGCAACGGCCCGGGCGGCCCGGCCCCATCCACCGGCTGGCAGTTGTTCCAGGTCGATTTGGGATCGCTTGGAGCCGGCTCGCACACGATAATTGTCGGGGGATACAATAATAAGAAGAACCACGTCAATGAAGCCACGAGCATCCTGATCGACGATGTTTTTCTGACCGAAATACAGCTATGAGATATTTATTAAGCATGAAATGCCCGGTTAAGCATCATCACGGCTTTACTCTGGTTGAAACCGTGATAATCATCGTTATTATCGGAATCGTGGCGGCCGTGGCGACCGTTCAATTCGGCCGCGTTACCGATGACGCCCGGTTCAAGGCCACCCTGACCGAGATGGAGGCCGTCGCCATAGCCATTGTCGGTAATCCCGATTTATACAGCCGGGGTGCCCGCTCCGATTTCGGTTATGTCGGCGACGTCGGCGCCTTGCCCCCGAATCTCGACGCCCTATACTCCAACCCCGGCGGCTATGCCACTTGGAACGGGCCTTACATCAAAGGCAATGTAAATTCCTTGGATTATAAGTATGACGCATGGAACACCGCCTACATCCTTATCGGAACCACGCTCCGCTCCACCGGCTCCGGTTCGAATATCGATAAAATATTCGCTGCGCACGCCGCCGCCTTGACCAATAATTCTATCGGAGGATACATTGTCGATGCCGATCTGATGGCCCCCGGTGATGACTACAAAGATTCCGTGATGGTTCGCTTGATTTACCCCGACGGAGCCGGGGGCCGGACAACGGCCACCGCGACCCCCGACAAATCGGGCCGGTTTTCTTTTTCCGGTCTGCCCATCGGCAACCATACCCTCGAAGCCATGTTCCTTCCCGAATCCGATACCATCAAAGTATCCCTGAGCATACTGCCGTCGTCGTCAGAAAAAATCGAAATAATCTTTCCGGCCGACCTCTGGTGATAAATAACCCCCAATTGACACGCCAAAATTTTATTGTTTTTAATTTTTTATCTGTGCATCTTTCCACGGGTGAATCATTAGCTGAAGGTAAAGAATGAATAAAAACAGTCCTGGCTCGGCCCCGCCTCCAGCCGGTAACACCTTCCGGCGGGTCCTGATAATTATCCTGGCGGCCCTGGTTTTGATCATTCTTATTCAAAATGCCCGCATGGTCACAATCAAATTTCTGTTCTGGAATTTTTCCATGTCCCTGGCCCTGGTATTTCCCATCATTTTGCTGATCGGCCTTATCATCGGCATAATGATTCAGATTCTCTCCTCCCGAAAAAAGTGATATAGTTCTATCCCCTTCAATCGTATATTTTCCATGTCCTGATATTGATTAATTCGAATATTAAAACTGTTTTTTACGGGAGAATGGGAAAATGAGAGAACTGCTGTTGACCGTGATGCTGTTATTCGCGCTGACGGGGAACACCCCCGCGCAGGATAATTCACCTTATGACCCGGCTATTCAGGCCGAATACATGAAACTGGCCCAGCCCGGCCCGGAACATGAAATGCTCGCAAAACTGACCGGAACCTGGAATATGACCGTCACCGTCTGGCCCGCTCCCGGAGCCGGCCCGATGATATTTGGCGGTAACGGTCAAAATGAAATGATTCTGGGCGGACGATTTCTGCAAATGACGTCGGTCAGCGGCGAAGGCGAAATGAGGACCGAGACTTTGCACTTTATCGGCTTTGACCGCCGCCATAACGAATTCATTTCCGCCGGATTTGATACCTGGGGGACATATTTCGTTACCGCCCGGGGACCACAGGACAAAGAAACCGGTCGAATTGTCATGTCTGGAGAAGACTTTGACCCGGTTGCCGGATTTACACAGGTGTATGATTACATTATCCTGATCCAGGGCGAAGATAAAATGACCTTCTCGGTAGTTTTCAAAAATCCGGAATTGACCGGTGGCGCCGACGAATTCAAAATGGTCGAAATTGTTTATGAGCGTGCCCGATAGACGACGATTGCGACAATAAAAAAGCCCGGCCGAACGGTCGGGCTTTTTTTGTTTTATATGAATCTATTCCACCGTGACACTCTTGGCCAAGTTCCGGGGCTGATCGATATCACAGCCGCGCAGAACGGCAATATGATAGGCCAGAAGCTGCAACGGTATCGCCGCCAGAAGCGGCGAGAACAACCGGAAAGTTTCAGGGATATAAATCACATGGTGCACCTTCTCGGCGATTTCCTCGTCGCCCTCATTGGCGATGGCAATCACCTGCCCGTTGCGCGCCTTGACCTCTTCGATATTGGAAAGGACTTTGTCATACACCGGATCTTTTAAGGCGATGACCACGACCGGCATTTTTTTATCGATCAGGGCGATCGGGCCGTGCTTCATCTCCGCCGCGGGGTAACCCTCCGCGTGAATGTACGAGATTTCCTTGAGCTTGAGCGCCCCCTCAAGTGCCGTCGGGAAATTGACCCCCCGCCCCAGATAGAGGAAATTATTGTGCTTATGATACAGTTCGGCGATTTCCCTTATTTTGTCTTCGGTTTGCAATATGCGTTCGACCTTTTCGGGGATCTTGTTTAAAGCATCGAGAAGCTCCATACCGTTGAGTATGGTCAGATGTCTCATGCGGCCCATCAGCACCGCTATCTGCGCCAGAACCATAACCTGCGAGGTGAACGCTTTGGTCGAAGCCACCCCGATTTCCGGCCCGGCGTGAATATAAACGCCGCCGTTGGTTTCGCGGGCGATCGACGACCCAACCACGTTACATATTCCCAGTACAGTCGCCCCGGTCTTGCGGGCTTCGCGAAGAGCCGCCAGTGTATCCGCCGTTTCACCCGACTGACTGATGACAATTATGGCCGTGTTTTTCCCGATAATCGGCGAACGATATCGAAATTCCGAAGCATATTCCACCTCGACCGGAACCCGGGCCAGATCCTCGATCAAATATTCGCCGATAAGCGCCGAATGCCATGACGTTCCGCAGGCCGTGATAATAATTCGGTCGATTTGCCGCAGTTCGTCATACTGAAGATTCAGCCCGTTGAGTCGCGGAATACCTTCTTCGAAATTGAGGCGCCCGCGGATGGCATTGCGCAGGGTGGTCGGTTGCTCGTGGATTTCCTTGAGCATAAAATGTTCATAACCGCCTTTGGCGATCATGTCCAGCGTCCAGGAGATTTCTTCCACCTTATGCGTTTTGACTACTTTATCGATAGTCGTGATTTCATAGGACTCGGATGTCACCGTCGCGATTTCGCCCTCTTCCAGGTAAATCGCCTTATTGGTATGAGCCAGTATGGCCGAAACGTCCGAGGCCACGAAATTTTCACCCTGGCCCAAACCAATCACCAAAGGTGACCCCCGCCGGGCCGCGATAATGCGGTCGCTGGCCAGGGAAGATATGACGGCGATGCCATAGGTTCCCTCGACCAGGTTCAAGGCGGTGCGAACCGCTTCCGTGATATCGCCTTCATAGTACTCTTCGATCAAGTGCACGAGGACTTCCGTATCGGTTTCGGTATGAAAAGTATGTCCCTTTTCCTGTAAGAATGCCTTGAGTGTCCGGTAGTTTTCGATGATGCCGTTGTGCACCATGGCGATCTCATCTTTGCTGTCGAAATGGGGATGAGCGTTGACCACGGTCGGTTCTCCGTGCGTGGCCCATCGGGTATGAGCGATACCACGGGTGGCGCTGTAATCGCGTCCATGGATATGTTCTTCAAGCACCGAAATCTTGCCGGCGCATTTTTCGGCGATCAATCGGTCGTTCTCGGCCAGGACGAACCCGGCCGAGTCATAGCCGCGATACTCCAGCCGTTTGAGTCCATCGAGCAGAATCGGCAAGGCCTTTTTTCTGCCGATATATCCGACTATCCCGCACATAAGCGCTTATCCTTATTTAAAAAAGCTCATCACTTCGGCGGCGATTACTTCCGACAACTTCTTGTCGTCGGTTTCGACGATGACTCGAAAGATCGGCTCGGTGTTGGACGTTCTCACCTGAAACCAGCCTCTCGAAAAATCGCAACGAACTCCGTCGCGGTGATCGGACCTCAATTTTTCGAAACTGTCTTTGGCGGCCTTTTCCATCCCAGCCAGCCTGTGATTGAATTTATCGGGAAGAGCCGCTTTCTGCTTTATAGTATAGTATTTCGGCAAAGTTTCAACGGTTTCCGAAAGACTTTTTTTCTCATGCGCCAGAAGCGAGCAAATCAGGGCCGCCCCGACCAGAGCGTCGCGCCCGGCATGACAGGCCGGGTAAATCACCCCGCCGTTGCCCTCTCCCCCGATAACCGCCCGGTGATGCCTTATTCCGGCCACAACGTTGGCTTCGCCGACCGGCGTATAATACACCCGCCCTCCAAAGGCTTCGGCGGCATCCTGCGTCACCCGCGACGTGGATAAATTTATGACCACTTTGCCCCTCTTGCGCGACATAATGTATTTCACCGCCAGCGCCAGCGTCAACTCCTCGCCAATCGCCCGCCCGTGCTCATCGACCAATGCCAGACGGTCGGCGTCAGGATCGCAGGCCATGCCCAGGTCGGCTTGGTGCTTTCGAACCGCCCGGCCCAGAGCTGTCAGATTTTTCGGAATCGGCTCCGGCTCATGAACAAATTTGCCGTCACCATTGCAGTTCAATCTGATTACCTTAACTCCCAATGATTCCAATAACCTCGGCATAGCAACTGACCCGGCCCCGTTGATGGCATCGACGACTACTTTGAATTTTGCGTGCCTTATTTTTCTGACATCGACGGCCGGCAGTTTGAGGACTTTGGCGATATGTCGATCGACCCAGCTATTATCGCATTTGATCGTGCCGATATTCGCAAAATCCTTATAGGCGAATTTTCCCGATTCGATAACCTTTTTCAATTTATTCAGAAATTTTTTATCGATGAATTCACCCTTATGATCAAAAAACTTGAGAGCATTCCATTGGGCGGGATTGTGCGAGGCGGTGATGCATATCCCTCCGACGGCCTTCAGGCCGGTGACGGCTATTTCCACCGTCGGCGTCGGCACCATGCCGATATCGATAACATCGAGTCCGCAGGAAACCAAACCGGCGATGACCGAGCGGCTGATCATATCTCCGGTGACGCGGCTGTCGCGGCCGACAACTACTTTACCTCTTTTAAGCAATGTGGCAAATCCGGCGGCGAATTGCGTCGCCAGAACCGGGTCGAGCCCGCCGCCGACAATACCCCGGACTCCCGATGTCGAAACTATTAAGGTTTTTCCCAATTCACACCTTTCCAAAGAAAATTGTATTTATTTGATCGGATTATAATATATTCCTCGTTTTCTGCAAAACGCCAAATAGCGGCCATTTGTTTCAAAGGCCTTATTGACATTATCGGCAATATACCTGAAATTACACCATTGTCACCGGTCATGAGGTAAGTATGCCGATTTTTGATTATCGCGGTCATAGCCTGGCCTGGGAATCCTATGGCGCAGGGCAAAATACCGTTCTCTTTATCCACGGCCTGGGCGGACACGGCAAGTCATGGATGTACCAAATCAACCACTTTAAAAAAAATAACCGGGTTATAACCATCGACCTCTTTGGTCACGGCCAAAGCGCCAAGGACATCGACCCGGTCTTCGTCCCGCGACTCGACGCTGAAGCCATTATGGCTCTGGTCGAAAGCGAAATAAAAGAGCCGATCTGGGCGGTCGGACACAGCTTTGCCAGCGTCATTCTGCCGGAAATGATCAAACTGGATCGACCATTGCTCAAAGGCATCGCCTTCGTTGACTGCACATATCAAGGATTTAAACATATCATCGACGCCCGCATGAATTTCGCCCGACTCATGCTAGGATACGATGACGCTACACTGGCGCCCAAGGCCGACAAATGGTATGATGATTTGATTGGTCCGGGGGTGGACCAAAGCATGGTCTCTTTTATTAAATCCTCCCTGAAATACTGCAATCTGCGCTGGCTATTTGAATCGGTGGCCGGGTGCCGGGAGTATAATCAAAAGCATCCGCCTCAACAAACCCCGGTTTATCCCGACCTGCCTATTTTTGTCATTGAAGCCGACCATGGCATCGGCGACAATTTCGCCAAATCATGGGTTAATCATTTCAAGCAAGCCCGCTATTACCTTCTGGAAAATGCCTGGCATTTCTTCTTCGTAACTCATCATGAAATATTCAACCGTCTCATAGAAGAATTTATGACAACAGACGGCAGTTAATTATAATTAACCCGGACTCATAAATTCTGACTTCCATTGCATAGCTGAAACAAAATGCATTAATATCATCTCTAATTGATTTCATAACATATTATATATCAACAATATAACTGTCAGCCACTATTAAACCAAAACGGCATATCGTTTGTGGGATTCAACAGGGAATATGCCTATGAATTACTTTAGGAAAATCGGACTTCTTTTGGCTATTTGCATACTGGGCGGGACTGCCCATGCCGCCAACAAAATCGCCGTAGCCGGTCAGATAATTGACCTGGATAACAGACCGATTATGGCCGCGACCATAACCCTAATTTCCAAAGATTCGGTGCTCACCGGAACGTATTCGGAGTCGGATGGCTCATTTCACCTGAACTGGGAACCCCAATCAATATCCGACCTTCGTCTCAAAGTATCTTCAGTCGGGTATGCCACTCAAACCTTATGGCTGGATTCATTGTCCGATTTTTCACGGATAACCGTCCGCCTCGACGAAAAGCCTATCAACGTCGGGCATATCAAGGTTCGACCCGAACCGGAAATCGACAATTCGCGCCGGACATTGAGTGAAAATAAGGTGGAACTTTTGGCCCGCCGCTCCCTGGTGCCGTCGAATCCTATCGCCGCGGTCAAACAGCCGCAGGCCGTCCGACAGGGTTCCGGGCACTCCTCCAAAATCCGTCTGAACGGCACTAATCCTGAATATTATCTCAACGGGATCAATATCGGGCATGATCCGAATCATTACGGCATGTTTTCAATTCTCCCGGTTTCGGTCGTCGAAGCCGTCTCGTTCATGCCGCAGGGGACCGATGCCCGCTATCAAATTCCGGCGGTTTTTGCGTTGACAACAAAAAGCCCGTATAACACCGGCTATATTGCCACGGCCAGCCTTTCGACCGTCGAAGCCACGGCCACCGGCTCCTATGGCAATGGCGATTTTTATTTTCTCGGTTCTTTGCGCAAGTCGGTTCTGGATAAATTGATCGAAAATTTCAGACTTGAAACCGACAAAGTGACCATTCCCCCGACCAATTTCCAGGACGTGTACTTATCATCCGGACTGAAGCTGACGCCGGATTTGGAGCTGAATGTCGACGGCTATCAAATTCGCGATTACTTAAGCCTTAAAACCGCCGGCACCGCACTCAATTCCTCCGGCATAAAATCGGCCCAGAATACCCGCGAATCATATTTGGGTTCGCGGCTGAAATTTATATCCGGTCGAACCTTGATAACGACACAATTGGCCGCCAAAATCGGGACCGAAGAATACACCGCCGTCGCCGCCAAATCATCCGCCGGAAAATTCTATGTCGATCTCAAAGCAACCGGAACCGAATACATCGGCGGTCTGGATATATCGCATACTCGGGAAAACGTCGAAATCGACGGCGGTATCACCTTCAGTACTATTCCGTCCCGCACGGTTGACCTCGACCATGTCAATTGGAATTTTTTGCCCCCCGACGCCAACAGTGACCGGCCCTTCGTTTATCAAAATGAACTCAACCGGGCCTTTGGGTCAGCCGTTATGAGTGACGCCGAAAGCAAAGCCGTCCTGCACACCACCGGGCGATTCAACTCCGGTAAATTTAAAATGGGACTGGGCCTGCGTGCTGAACAATTCGGCTCTTTGGACATGGGCCGGATTATCGCCGTCAGAAATCGATTCGTCTATGATTTTTCCGAAAAAACCAGCCTTGAATTATTCGCGGGCTCCTTCTATGAAAGCCCCTCGGCCAAAATTCTGGATCCCTATCAGGTTCTTATACGGTACAATCTGCCCAATCTGAAACCGGTCAGAACAATGCTCTATTCAATGACTCTGGGCCACGAATCATGGCGCCTGGGAATTTTCCGCAAGAACATATCAAACCTGCCCGTCATCGACCCGGATTTCGAAGCCGTCGCCGATGACGGATTCGTGCCAAAAGAGTTTTTCCGTATGACCTCATCCGGTGAGCTGTCTTTTTACGGCGGCAGTTTCGAAATCGATCTGAACAAATTTCCGACGAGTCGAACAGACGTCTATACTTCTTATGGCTACACCCATGCCTTGAACACCTATGAAACCGTCACTGTCCCGTATGAGCTCAACGCCGAACATAAATTTTATTTCCAGCTCAATTACTCATTAAGCCGGAAGGTCAATTTCGGGACCGATATCAATCTGCGCTCGGGATTCCCCTACACGCCCTTCACGAATACTCAAAGAACAACACCGTCCGACCGTTACACCCGGATTTACTATGAAGACAGCATGGAAAAAGAAAACTCCGCCATGTTCCCGGCCTATTTCTCGCTGGGATTATATTCCGAATTCCGGCTGGGGCAACTTGACATCCACCTGGCCGTCTCCAACGTGACCAACCACGATAATCCGATTGTCAATACCGCCGACGGCTACATGTTCGATGCCGGTATTCTGCCGATTATCGGGCTGAAATATACTTTTTAAAAATTACCGACCAGAATATCTTTCATCTGGCTATGAATCCGGCCGTTGGAGGCCAAAAGATATTTATCGTAAATGGAATACCTTGAACCGTCAAAAGCCGTCACCCTGCCCCCGGCTTCACGGACAATGAGAACCCCGGCGGCAGTGTCCCAGGGATGAAGTTTCAGCTCCCAGAAACCGTCGAACCGCCCGCAGGCCAGATATGCCAAATCCAGCGCCGCCGACCCGGCCCGGCGTATAGCCCTGGCCCGCTTGATGAAGCGACGAAAATATTTCAGGTTGTCTTCCGATGACGTTCCGATATCGTAGGGAAAACCGGTCGCCAGAAGAGACCGCTCCAGCCTGCTTTGATTTGTAACTTTTATAATTTTGCCGTTGAGCCGGGCGCCGCCGCTTTTGATAGCTTCGAACATCTCATCCCGCTCCGGATCGAAAATAGCCCCGATGATCACTTCACCCCGATACTCACACCCTATCGAAACGCAATAAAAAGGAAAATTATGGGCGAAATTAGTGGTCCCGTCAAGAGGATCGATCACCCACTTGAAGTCGGAACCGTTATCGACCGAGGAACCTTCTTCGGCCAGTATGGAATGATCCGGGAATCTTTCAACTATCGCATTGAGTATATATTTTTCCGATGCCAGATCGGCATCGGTGACAAGGTCAACCCGTCCCTTCAACGATATTTTATGCCGTGTTCGCGATTTATCAAGCAGAATTTTCCCGGCGGCGGTCGCAGTCCCAACCGCAAAATTGTGTATTTCCCTCAATTGTTTTTTCGAGAGCATACCCGCTACCCCGTCGCCTTGATTTCATCCAGCTTGAATTGCATCTGATGCAACTTATAATAAATGCCGCGATTGTTTAATAGCTCGTGATGCGTTCCGATTTCCCGGATTTGCCCGTGATGCAGGACCATTATCCGGTCGGCTTTTTCTATGGTCGAAAGCCGGTGGGCGATTATTATGGCGGTACGGTTTTCCAGAAGTCTGTCGAGAGCCTTCTGGATCAGCCTTTCGGTGGCCGTATCGACCGAACTGGTGGCTTCATCGAGCACCAGTATTTTCGGATTAAAGGCCAAGGCCCGCGCAAAGGATAATAGCTGTTTCTGCCCGGTCGAAAGCGTCGCTCCACGTTCCTTTACCTCGGTATGAATACCCTTATCCCCGTCCATGACATGCTCATAAAGGCTGACCCGTTCCAGCGCCGAAACAATCTGCTCGTCGTTTATATTTTCATCGCCCAGACGAATATTCCCGGCAAAATCACCCGAAAAAATGAACACATCCTGCAAAACCAATCCCAGTTGAGAGCGGAGTGTCTCGACCGGCATAGCCGTGATTTCAATATCATCCAGCTTGATGGCTCCCTTTTGATAGTCATAAAAGCGGAATAAAAGAGACATCAGCGAAGTTTTCCCCGCACCGGTCGCCCCGACTATAGCCACTTTTTCACCGGGATTAACCGTGAACGAGACGTCTTTAAGGACAAATTCACTATTATCGTATGAAAACCAGACGTTTTCGAATTCTATTTTGCCCCTGAATTCCGATGGCGTGATTACCGATTTCTTTTGATTCATGACCGGTTTTGTGTCCAGAAGGCGGAAAATACGCTCCGATGATGCCATTGATGACTGCAAAATATTGTATTTTTCGGCCAAATCACGAATGGGATGATAAAATCTTTGCACCAGCTGGATAAAAGCAACCAACTCTCCGAATGTAAGAACACCGGCGGCGATCTGGGAGCCGCCATAATAAATCAAAATGGCCAGCGATAACGAGCTAATAATTTCAACGGCCGGAAAAAAAGCGGCGTAATAGTAAATTGACAGGAGGTGACCATCCATCAGATGTTTATTGATTGTGGAAAACTTGTCGAAAACCCTGTTTTCACGTGTGAATAACTGAATTATGGTCATTCCGGTGATATGTTCCTGTATAAAGGCATTGAGTCGCGCCAGGCGGGTTCTTATATCCCGATAAATAGCCCGCACTTTTTTTCGAAAAACGGCCGTCGCCCAAACTAACAGCGGCAGAACAATTAGAGTCAGAAGGGCCAGTTTCCAATCATAGTAAATCAATGCTATGACAATGCCTATCAACGTGATAACATCTCCAAAAACCTCAACCAGTCCCGATGAGAACAGCTCGTCGAGGACGTTTACATCATTAGTGACTCGTGTCACCAGTCGCCCGACCGGATTTTTATCGAAAAAGCCAAGGTGGAGTTTCTGCAGATGGCGGAATATCTGCATTCGAATGTCATATTGAACCTTTTGCCCGATAAACATAGTTATATACACCTGAATATATGTCAGCACAAAGGCCACCATGAGGATCCCGCCATAAAGTAAGGCAACCCGGCCCAGTCCACCCAAGTCCTTGTTCATTAAATACTTATCGATGCCGATTTGAACCGTAATGGGCAACAAAAGTTGAAGAAGCGACCCGGCAATAAGAAGTATGGTGGCGATAACCAGGGTACCGCGATACGGCCGAACATAGGTCAAAAGTCGTTTCATCAGTCGCGAGTCATAGGCTTTGCCCAAAACCTCTTCATCATGATAATTATCAGCCGCAGACATTCTACATTTTCTCCAGTTCTTCTTCCAAAAGCTGCGTTTTATATAGCCGGGCATAAAGGCCGTCCCGCTCCAGAAGCTCTTCATGGGTTCCGGATTCGGCAATCTGGCCGCCGCTCATATAGACCACCAGGTCGGCGTCTTTGACCGCCGAAATACGATGCGATATAACAACCGAGGTTCGCCGGGCCAATTCATCTTTGAGATATTGGTTAATCAGGTGTTCCGTTTCGGTATCGACGGCACTGGTGGCGTCGTCAAGAATCAAAATACGAGGATTGGAAGCAATCGCCCGGGCAATGGCCACCCGCTGTTTCTGGCCGCCGGACAGGTTTATCCCCCGCTCACCCAGAATGGTCTGGTAATCTTGTGGAAATGACTCGATTTCGCGGTCGATAGCAGAAACCGCCGCCGCCTGCCGGATGGATTCCGGGCTAATTTTATCGACGCCAAAAGAGATATTGTTTTCAATCGTGTCGGAAAACAGAAAAGCCTCCTGTGTGACAAATCCGATCTGATTGCGTAGCGTCGCCAGATCCCAGTCGTTAATATCTATGCCATCGATAAACAGCTGTCCCCGATTTATCGGGTATAATCGGCTTAACAATGATACCAGCGTTGTTTTGCCCGACGCCGTCGGCCCAACCATGCCGACCGTCATGCCCGGCTCGATGGTCAGATTGATTGAGTCCAAAACGATTGTGCCGTTATAGGCGAATGTCAGGTTGCGAAATTCTATACGGCCATTGATATGGTCCTTTTTGTGAGCGTTTTCGATGGAAGACACCATCGGCACGGTGTCGAATATTTTATTGAGCCGATCCATCGAGGCGGTTCCGCGCTGATAGAGCGAAACCACCCAGCCCAGCGCGATGACCGGCCAAACCAGCATGGCCAGATAGGCAAAGAAGGCAACCATTGTTCCCAGGCTGATTTCATCGGCGATGACTTTGCCGCCGCCGAAATACAAGACCATGAGAGTCGCCGACCCGGCCAGCATGAACATGAGCGGATAAAACAGCCCGAAAACCTTTATTCTCTCCATATTCAAATCGATATACTTGCGGCTGTGTCGCGCGAACTCCTCGATTTCATAGTTTTCCCGGCCATAGGCTCGTATCACCCTTACCCCGGCCAGGTTTTCTTGCACCCGGGCCGTCAGAACCGAGAAATACTCCTGCACTTTGGCGAATTTCTTATGCAGAACATTTCCCAGTTTGGTCACGACAAAAGAAAGCACCGGCATCGGAATCAACGCATAAAGGGTCAACTCCACCGACAAGCTGACCATCATGGTCAGGCCGACAATTCCAATTACGATAGTGTTGGCCATATGCATGATACCGGGGCCGATCATCATGCGGACGGCTTCAATATCGTTGGTGGCACGGGCCATGATATCACCCGTCCGGGTATTGTGATAAAAGGTCGGGTTAAGTTTCAGCAGGTGCGCGAATAAATCGGAACGAAGGTCCGCTTCAATAAGCCGCGAAGCCCAGATGACGGTCCGGCGAGTCCAGAAGCGGAAGACTCCGGATACCAGCGAGAAGGCCACAATCAGAACGGCAAAAATCCAGAGTTCGGAGGCCGGGGCCTTCTGCTCCAGACGGTCGAAGGCCAGTTTCAATATATATGGATTGGCCAGAAATAAAGTATTGGCGCCAAGAATAGCCACAGCCCCGGCATAGAAATAGCGCCGGTATTTTTTGATATAGTTGTAAAGCCGCACCAGACGCCGGTTTTTATTACTGTCGGTATGACCGTTTCGCTGCATAGTTATGCCTTAAAACGCAATCCTTATCGGGCAGTTCCGAATCGGTCAATATAAGTTATTTGCGGGGAAAATTTATCAAATTTGCGAAAAATCTCACGCCCAGAGGCTCAAGGTCGGCGAACATGTCCAGCACCGGAAATCCGCAGTAGATCAATTGACCGGAACCGACAACGGTTCGACTCAAAAGGGCCGCACCGGACCCGGCCGATATAATGATTTCTCCGGGGAAAACCCGGGCCGGATACATACGATAGCCCGGCTTCACGGCACCAATCAGGCCATTCGGGTTTATTTGATAGGTATGTTTGAAAAGCGGGTCGGCGGCGCTACCATTAAGTTTGATCTGGCCCGCGCCGGGATATTGCTCCACCGGAACGACATTAACCGGCAACGGCCCGTCGGGTGATTGGCCGGTTTGGCCGAAGACGATTATCGTCCCGCCATTTTGCATGAATTGCTTTAATTTGTCTCCGACTTTTTCAAGCGAAGGATAACGCTTGAGACAATCCGTGTCGAGAAGCAGAATATCATAAAAACCGAAATACCCCGTTTCGAGATAGCGGTCGGAAACCGTCTGATAACCGACTCCGGTCATACGCAAGATATCTTCCAGAAGCCCCTCCGTCCCGCCCACCAGGGCCACTTTCAGCTTTTCATTGATTTTACATTCCAGACCCAGAACATGAGCCCGGTCCGAACCCAGAGTCCTTTCGCCCTCCTTGAGATTGGCCATGATTTGGTGTCTTTGATTTCCGGCGCTTTTGCCGATGGCCACGGGAAGGTTTATCTCATAGGAACGGTCGCCCGCCTTAAGCGAAATTTCCTGTCGATAGGTGCCGACATACACACTCGGTGGAGTGATGAATTCCAATTTGGTCTCGGCGGCAAACGACTCGGGCTTTTCAATCAGGAGCTTGAGCTGGGTCATTTCCACCAGATGATCAACCCATTCTCCCTGGAAAGGATTGACCAGTCGAAAAGCCGGGATAAAAGTCAGCTTGACGGCCTTTTTGTCCGATTCCGTCAATTTGCGCCGGAAAGTCATTTTCCGATCGCCAAAGCCCAGCTCTCCCTCAATATAAAACGCATCGGTGCCAACCGGTGAATGGGAATCCGCCGAAATAGCAACGGCATAATCTCTTCTGACGGTCTGATATGGCGGAACCGCAAATCCGATTGTATCCAGGGCAGAATCATGTAAACCGGCCCCGGATTTCAGTTTCAATCGCCTGACTCGATAATCAGGAGCGCCGTTATTGACACAGGATGTGGATATTTTTAGAATGTCGCCTTCGGAGGTTCGCATCAAAATGGCGTCGGCGTCGAAGACAAATCCGCATTCATGCATTATGGCGGAAACGACCCGGTCCATCCGGCTTTCCATATAATCCACAAATCGCTCGCATTCCGGCCCGCCTCCCGTGGGACGAAAATCGATCCTTATATTTTTAAGTTGGTCCAACGCGGCAAACATGGCTTCAAGACGTCGCCCGCCGGTTTGCGTGGCCGCGTCGGTCAGAGAGGCCTCGTGTTTTTTGGCATACTCGGTCAGCATCGCTCGCAGGGCTGAATTGTGAACGCAGGCGTCAAAAGCATCGGTCAGCCTATACGACATTGCCGCGGTCGCAAATGTCCCGGTTGCATTATTTTCCACCCGAAGACTATCGTCGGGGCGATACATCGTATATCGCCTATGGTCTTCCCGTTCGAAAGCATTTCCGGTCAAGCGGAAAACCAGCCGCTCAATCTGCTCCCCGTCCCGGGAAGTATAAAACATGGCATTGGAAAAAATCGTTGCTTCATTTTTATCATCGGTGCAGTGGTACATCGCCCGAACCGCCGAAAACAGGCCGGGCATTTCGGCGTTTTCTTTGACATAAGCCTCGATAGCCTGATACATGTCGGCCGTTGTATCGCCCGACATCATCACGATGTCGGGGGCGCGAAGGCCGACAATCATCCTGAAAGCCGAATCGATCATGGCCACCGACGTGTCGGGTATCAGACACCGGGACAGCCCAAGATCATACTGCGTGTCCCGGTCAATCTCGCACCTGAAAATCGGGCCCAAAGAAAACCCGGCTAATTCTATCTGGCAACCCTGTTCGGCGACCAGGTAGTAAATAAGCGGCCAGTCGATATCGTTTTCATTCTCAAAGAAATACATTATTTTCACATCGTTGAGCAGACCGGTGAGCGTGGTAGCGCAGGCCGACGACAACATGGCGAAGCACGTCAGTATCCATATAAAGAAAGATCTTCTCATTATTATCGAATATAGAGTGGCGCCAAAATTGTTTCAAATAAAAAAAGACCGCCGACGGGCGGCGGTCTATAATATCAATATATACCGGTTTTATAAAATCTGGTTTTCTTTGAGTTTATTATACAGCTTTTCGGCGATTTCGTCGGGGGTCTCGCCTTCGATCATCTCGCCTTTCTGACGCGGCGGCGGCGGAGCGACTTTTTCGATTTTCGTCAGCGAATTGGCACCTATCGCCGATCCATCCAGACCTATATCCGCGGCGCTTAATTTGCTTATGGGAGCTTTCTTGGCCGCCATTTTGCCTTTAAGCGACGGCAGACGCGGCTCATTGATCTCCTTGACGACCGAAATGACGGCCGGTAGAGTCAGTTCGACGATATCATAACCTTCTTCCGTCGTGCGGTGCACGGTTGCTTTGGTATCATTGATGGACTCTATTTTCTTGACAAACATGGCCTGCGGCAGTTCCAGACCGGCCGCCACGACTCCCGGCACCTGGGCGGCGTCGTCATCGATGGCCTGTTTGCCGGCCAGAATAAGATTATAATTGCCCAGTTTCTTGAGAGCCGCCGCCAGTATTTTGCCGATAGCCTGGGGATCCGATTTTTCGAAAAGTGGATCGCTGACAAGATATGCCTCATCCACGCCCAGGGCCAGACAGGCCCGCAACGCCGATTCGGCCCGGTCGGTTCCGACGGTGATGACCGTCACCTTGCCGCCGCTTTTTTCCTTGATGCGCAGGGCCTCTTCGACGGCGTACTCATCGAAGGGGTTGACCACGCCGGGCCCCGAGGGCAAGACCACCTGATTGGCCGCCGTGTCAACTTTTATCAGTTCAATTTCGGGAACCTGCTTTATCAGCACGAATATGTTCATAATTCCTCCAGCCTGTCATTCATAATGGAAAGGTATGATAATGAAAATCACGCCGTCCGTCAACCGTTTCGCGCCCCGTATCTTTCAATCTTCTTTGTCCGGTTGGTTTATTTCTTCGAGCTTTTGAAGCGAATCGGCGGCCGCCCTTTGCTCGGCCTCTTTCTTGGTGGAACCTTCGCCAATTCCCGTTATCGTCCCGCCGGTGTTCACGGCCACGCGGAAAATTTTGGCGTGATCCGGCCCGTTTTCCGAAACCACTTCATAGTACGGCGGGTTTTCGCCCCGGGCCTGCAAATACTCCAGCAGTTCGCCCTTATAGTTGCGCTGGTTTTCATCGGATATAATTTTCTTTTCGTTGGTCAATAGAATCCGATAAATGAAATCGCGGGCCGGGTCAAGACCGCCGTCGAGATATATTGCCCCGACAACCGCTTCGAAAGCGTCGGACGTGATCGAGGCACGGTCCCGCCCGCCGGTCCGTTCCTCGTCATCGGATAAAAATATAAACTCGTTCAGGCGCGAGGTCTTGGCAATTCCGGCCAGGGCCGTTTCATTGACCAGCAGGGCCTTGGTTTTGGTCAGTTCGCCCTCGGCATAATCGGGGTAATGACTGTGAAGGTATTCGGAAACAAGAATGCCCAGAACCGAGTCACCCAGAAATTCCAGGCGCTCGTTGGACCGGGCCTTATGGTCAACATTGCGAACGTAGGAGCGGTGGGTCAGGGCCTCCCGAAGATGCCCCGGTGTTTTGAAATGATAGCCGAAAGCATCGAAAAATTTTAAGGCCAGTCCGGTATCCGTTTGATCCGGACCGGCCGGTCGATGGAATATTTTTCTGATCGATTCAAACAATCTCACCATCAGTACTATTCGCTGAATCGCCGTCCGAGAATACTGACATTGTGTCCGCCAAAGCCGAAAGAATTGCTCAAAAACGTATCGAAATCAAAGTCTCTGGCCTGGCCGGCGACATAGTCAAGGTCACATTCCGGATCCGGGTTCTCAAGGTTTATGGTCGGGTGTAACCGGCGTGCGCCCAGCGATAAAACCGACGTCACCACTTCAATGGCCCCGGCCGCTCCCAGCAAATGACCCACCATGGATTTGGTGGAATTCACGGGGATTTTGTACGCCCGGTCACCGAAAACGGTTTTAATGGCTTTGGTTTCGGCAATGTCACCAAGCGGCGTGGCGGTTCCGTGACTGTTGATATAATCAACGTCATCGGGCCTCATCCCGCCGTCACGGATGGCATTGACCATGGCCTGACGAGCCCCATCACCGTCGGGAAGCGGCGCCGTGATATGATAGGCATCGCAGGTCACCCCGCCGCCGAGGATCTCGGCATATATGTTCGCCCCCCGGGCCCTGGCCGATTCCAGGGATTCCAGAACCAGAATCGCGGCGCCTTCACCCATGACAAAACCATCACGATCTTTGTCGAACGGACGGGAAGCCCGGGTCGGCTCGTCGTTGCGCGTCGAAATGGCGTGGGCCGAACAGAATCCGGCCAGCGCCGTCGGCGTGATAGTCGCCTCGGCACCGCCGGCAAGCATGATGTCCGCCTCGCCTCGTTGTATGGTGCGGAAAGCATCAATGATGGCATGCGACGAAGAGGCACAGGCCGATACCGTGGCGTAGTTGGGACCGCGGAATCCAAACCGAATGGCTATCAACCCGGCGCACATATCAACGATCATCATCGGTATGAAAAAAGGCGAAACTTTGCGCGGCCCGCCCTTGAGCAACGCCTCATGCTGTTTCTCGAACGTGTTTATCCCACCGATTCCCGAACCGATTATAACTCCGGCTCGTAACCGATCAACCTTTTCGACGTCGATACCGGCATGATTTATCGCCAACTGCGACGCCACAACGGCATACTGCTGGCATAAATCCATGCGCCGGCCTTCTTTTTTGTCGATGTAGTTATCCGGCTCGAACCCGGTTACCAGGGCCGCAATCCGGGTCGTGTACTCGCTCACGTCAAAACGGTCGATTGTGATTATTCCGCTCTTCCCGGAGACGATGGCCTGCCAGTACTGATCGAGATCGCATCCGAACGGGGATACTATCCCCATACCGGTTATGACGGTTCTTACTGCTTCCATTCAGTAATCAATTCCTTAACTTTGATGCTCCTGAATATACTTGATGGCGTCGCCGACCGAGGTAATCTTCTCGGCGTCTTCATCCGGAATTTCAATGGAAAATTCCTCTTCCAGAGCCATGACCAGCTCTACGGTATCGAGAGAATCCGCACTCAAGTCCTCGACAAATTTGGCATCTTCGGTCACTTGAGCAGCGTCAACTCCTAATTGCTCGACGATAATGTCCTTCACTTTCTGGGCAATGTCAGACATCCTCTCCTCCTTGTAATATTTATCACTTCTGGTTTTGTTTACATCAGCAGGCCGCCGTCCACCCCGAGCACCTGGCCCGTGATATAAGCGGCGTCATCAGACACCAGAAAGGCAGTCACCGCGGCAACGTCCTCGGGCAGGCCGAGCCGTCCCAGGGGGATTCCCCCGGATAGTTTTTCGCGGGCCGCTTCCGGCATCTTGTCGGTCATTTCGGTTTTAATGAATCCGGGGGCAATGGCGTTGACCGTTATCCCGCGTGATGCCAGTTCCTTGGCCGCGGCCTTGGTCAGGCCGATCAGTCCGGCTTTGCTGGCGGCGTAATTGGTCTGCCCGGCGTTGCCCATCCGGCCCACCACCGACGATATATTCACAATCCGTCCGGAACGCTGTTTTATCATGACTTTTGCGGCGGCCTGGGTCACCAGGAACGCCCCTTTGAGATTCACGTTTAAAACCGCATCCCAGTCGGCTTCCTTCATTCTTATCATTAACGCATCGCGCGTAATTCCGGCATTATTGACGACAATGTCAAGTGATTCATATTGCTTCACCGCGTCATTGACCAAACGGTCGGCGTCGTCGGCTTTGGAAACGTCAGCCTTTATCGCAACGGCCTCATACCCTTTGGCCCGAAATTCCCTGACCGTGTTCTCGGCGACGTCCTCAAGAACGTCGGAGATAATCACCCGGGCTCCCTCGGAAGCCAGCCGTTCGGCGATAGCCCGCCCGATACCCCGAGCCGACCCGGTAATCAGGGCTGTCTTTCCTTTAAACCGCATGATTTAACTTACCGTAACCGTTTTGAATTGCTCCACGTCCTGCAGCGTATCAATATTTATAAAATTGGCCGCCTTGACTTCCCGCTTGGCCAAACCAACCAGGACTTTCCCCGGACCGACTTCAATGAACGTATCGACCCCGTATTGATTGATGGCCGTCATCGTCCGCCGCCATTTTACCGGAGAGGTCAACTGCTCTATTAAAAGTTCTTTGAGCATCGTGGCATCCCGTTCCTGTGTGGCGGTCACATTGGGAATGATGTCTATTTTCGGGTTGTTGAACGTCAGCGTATCCAGAAACTCGCGCATACCAGGTTGAGCGGATGCCATCAAGGGCGAGTGAAAAGCCCCGCCCACCTGCAATATCATGGCGCGTTTGGCGCCGGCTTCCTTGCACAACTCACAGGCTTTTTCGACTCCGGCGACACTTCCCGAAATGACCACCTGCCCCGTGGAATTGAAATTGGCGGGGACAACCACGCCCGACGCCGAAGCCATTTTGCATATCTCGGATATTCTGGTTTCTTCCAGGCCCAGAATCGCGGCCATGGTGCTTGGTTCTTTCCGGCAGGCTTCTTCCATCAGGGCGGCCCGACGGGCCACGGCGCGTACGGCATCGTTATAGCTCAAAACTCCGGCCAAAGCCAGCGCCCCATACTCCCCGAGCGAATGTCCGGCGGTCACTTCGGTTTCGGGAATATTATCCTTCAACAGGGTCAGGACAGCCAGCGAATGGAGCAATATGGCCGGTTGCGTAAAACGCGTCTGTTTCAACGTCTCGGCCGGGCCATCGAAAGAAATTCTGGCGATATCTTCCCCGATATACTCCGCAGCGTCAGCATACAATTTGCGAACTTCTTCGCTGGCGTCATACAGATCCCGGCCCATGCCGACATATTGCGACGCCTGTCCCGGAAAGACTATGGCCACTTTATTCATAAACAAACTCCTACCACCTCACGACCGCCGAAGCCCAGGTCAATCCGCCGCCGAAAGCGGTCATCAGAATTATGTCACCATCCTTCAATTTACCTTCACGGTATACTTCGTCAAGGGCAATCGGCACCGAGGCGGCAGACGTATTGCCATACTTATCTATATTTATAAACACTTTCTCACGAGGGATATCGAGTCTTTTGGCGGTAGCGTCCATGATTCTTATATTGGCCTGATGCGGAATAAGCCAGTCCACGTCGGATGATTTCAAACCGGCGCTTTTGAGCGCTCGTGTTGAAGCATCGGCCATCTGGCGAACGGCGTGCTTGAATACCTCGCTGCCGTTCATCTCTATGTATACGTTTTTGGTATGATCTTCCAGTTTATGCACCGGTGACAGCGAACCGCCTTCGCGAATCCATAATAGCTCGGCCTGGTCGCCGTCGGATTTTATAAACGTGGACAGGATGCCGCTGTCTTCGGTGGTGGCCGTGACGATGACCGCGCCGGCTCCATCACCGAAGAGAACACAAGTATTGCGGTCGGTGTAATCGGTGACGGTGGACAGGGCTTCGGCCCCGATCACGAGTATATTTTTAAATTTGCCGACCTGTATAAAGGCATCGGCCACCGATAAACCATGGATGAACCCGGCACAGGCGGCGACGATATCGAATGTTCCCGCGTTTTTGAGCCCCATTTTCTTCTGCAGAATACACGCCGCCGACGGCAACCGGTAATCGGGTGTCACCGTGGCATAAATGATCAAGTCTATGTCATCCGGCCGCAGCCCGGCCATTTCCATCGCTTTCCAGGATGCATCCTCGCCCATATGGGTGCATCCCAGCCCGCTTTTTAATATCCGCCTTTCGACAATCCCGGTTCTCGTACGAATCCATTCGTCCGAGGTATCCACCATTTTTTCCAGGTCGGCGTTAGTTAAACGCTCTTCAGGAAGATGAGATCCCAGACCTATTATTTTCGACCTGACCATTTGCGGCATTTCCGTTTCCATTGTTTAAGCCAAGCATTTCCTGCCTGATATTTTCATTGATCCTGTGTCGCACCATATCCATTGCAACCAGGACGGCGTTTTTTATCGCCTTTATTGACGATGATCCATGACAAATAATCGAAACTCCGTCAACCCCCAGAAGCGGCGCACCCCCATACTCACTGTAATCGAATGAGCGGCGCAGTCTTTTCAAAAATGGCATCATCAGAGCCGCGCCCACCCTCGAAAAAACATTGGTTTCAATTTGATGCTTCAAAGATTCCGTGAGGAATCCTTCGACCGATTCGGCAAATTTGAGAATAATATTGCCGACAAAACCGTCGGTGGCGACCACGTCCACTTTCCCGGCCAGTATATCGCGGCCCTCGACGTTTCCGACGAAATTCAATCCGGATCGGGCGAATATCTCATGGGCCTGAAAAATCAATTCGTTGCCCTTACTCTTCTCTTCACCGATGGACAGCAGGCCGATGCGCGGCGAAGTCCGACCATACATCAGCGACGTATAGACCGAACCCATGACACCGAACTGGTACAGATTGACCGGCTTGCATTCGGCGTTGGCGCCGACGTCCAGCACTAATGTTGGTTTGCCTTTTGACGTCGGAAAAAAAGAGCCGATGCCCGGACGCAGAACGCCCTCGACCCGGCCCAGAATTAAAATCGATGAAGCCATCACGGCCCCGGTATTTCCGGCGGAAACAAAAGCATCGGTTTTGCCGTCCTTTTGCATCTGCAGGCCGATGGCAATCGAGGAATTTTTCTTGCGGATTCCCTCCGTGGGGGTATCGGTCATGGCGACGGCATGCGGCGCATTTTCAATTATGATGTTTTCCGGAATCTCCTTCTGACGGCGCATGTAATCGTTAATTATCTCTTCTTTTCCGATCAGCGCCACGCAGATTTGTTCCGGTTTCTCACGGGCGGCCCAGAGGCCGCCTTCCATAATTGATTCCGGCGAGGTGTCGGCGCCCATTATATCCAGGGCAACCGTGATACAATCTGTCTTTTTACCCATACTGTGGAGGGATACGAGGCTTTCTTAAGATTCTTTGGGTGCCGCCACCACGCCGCCTTTGTACCACCCGCAATGGGGGCAGATATGATGCGGCAGCGTCGGCTGATTGCAGTTAGCGCATTCGACCACCGTCGGTGCCGCAAGTTTCCAGTGGGTTCTTCTTCTGCGGCCCCGGGCACGCGAGTGACGTCTTTTTGGAAGTGCCATATTTTATTCCCGTTAGTGTTGCAGTCTGTCAGGAGAGGTCCTTGAGACCTTCCCATCTTTCATCTATATCATCGCTGCGGCAATCGCAGGTTTCTTCATTAAGATTGGCCCCGCATTCGGGGCACAGTCCGCGGCAATCCTCGGAGCAGATCGGTTTCATCGGCAACGCCAGCAATAATGCCTGGCGGATTTGATCATGCAGGTCAATTATATTCTCGTTTGGCTTCAGCAATATCACTTCTTCGCCTTCGTCGGCCGACATCACCGGTCGGGCTTCAAGTCTTCTGACGACGAAATTCAATTCACCGCGCAATTTGTCATGATACGGCTCCAGACACCGGGAACATTCTATTTCGGCCGGCGCGACTACCTCGCCATGACAAAAATACTCGTCTTTCATCTTCTGTATATTCAGTTTCACGGTCGCCAGTTCCTGAAAAGCCACCCCGGATATCGAATCCTCCAGATCATCCAGTTCCATTTCCAGAATTATATCAACCGGAAACGATGCAAATTCACGCAAGTCCAAAGCCATAAACAGCGAAAGTATAAATAAGATCCGGGAAAGTCAAGCCAAAAAAGCGCCCGGACAAGCCTTGGGCAAGGCCCCGAACGCTTTTTAAGTCCATGTTTGCAGGCGGGTTACCGCTGGACGTCTCGGGCCACTTTAATCCGGTTGCGGGCTCGATCCAGGGCCCGGTGGGCGCGGTCAAGATCGATATTGCCCGCCTCATTGGCCATTCTCTGCCGGGCCCGCTCCAGAGCTTTTTGGGCGCGCTCCAAGTCAATTTCCGAAGCGAATTCCACCGAGTCCACCAAAAGCGTGGCATGATTGGCCGACACCTCAAAAAAACCGAAAGATGCGGCCATAGTCAGCTCATGCCCTTCGGAGTCGCGGTACATGACCTTGCCCGGAACAATCGCCGTTATCAGCGGAGCATGGTCGGTCAGCACCCCCAGATAACCTTCGCTTCCGGGGACGATCAGCGAACTGACGGTTCCCTCATAAAAAACTTTTTCCGGCGTAACGATCGAGAGCTTAAACATACTCTATTGCCCGCTTATTTCTGCTTCTCGTAATTTTCCAGCACTTCGTCGATCCCGCCGACCATATAGAAGCACTGCTCGGGAATATGGTCGTGCTTGCCTTCGACCAGTTCCTTAAACCCGCGAATGGTCTCCTCGAGTTTCACATAGCGGCCCGATTTGCCCGTGAAGGCTTCGGCCACGAAGAACGGCTGCGAGAGGAATTTCTGGATTTTGCGCGCCCGGGCCACGATCAACTTGTCGTCTTCCGACAATTCATCGATGCCCAGAATGGCGATAATATCCTGAAGGTCTTTGTAGCGCTGAAGGACCTGTTGCACCTTGCGCGCCACGTTATAATGCTCTTCACCCACGATATGCGGGTCGAGAATGCGCGAGGTCGAATCGAGCGGGTCGACCGCCGGATAAATGCCCAGCTCGGCAATCTGGCGCGACAGCACCGAGGTGGCGTCCAGATGCGAAAAGGTCGTCGCCGGAGCCGGGTCGGTCAAATCGTCGGCCGGCACGTAAATGGCCTGCACCGAAGTAATCGAACCGGCCGTGGTCGAGGTGATGCGCTCCTGCAGGGCCCCCATCTCGGTACTTAGGGTGGGCTGATATCCCACCGCCGACGGCATGCGTCCCAGCAGCGCCGAGACTTCCGACCCCGCCTGGACAAAACGGAATATATTATCGATAAAAATGAGTACGTCCTGATGTTCTTCGTCGCGAAAATATTCAGCCATGGTCAGTCCCGACAGGCCGACCCGCAGACGCGCCCCCGGCGGCTCGT
Organism: uncultured candidate division Zixibacteria bacterium; assembly: GCA_937925655.1. Taxonomy (GTDB): domain Bacteria; phylum Zixibacteria; class MSB-5A5; order GN15; family PGXB01; genus CALAMC01. The sequence goes on from CALAMC010000029.1 coordinate 53,151, forward strand.
TCATCTGACCGAAGCACATGACGGTCTTGGCGATCACGCCGGATTCCTTCATTTCCAGCCAGAGGTCGTTGCCCTCGCGGGTCCGTTCACCGACCCCGCAAAAAACCGAATAGCCACCATGCTCGGTGGCGACCGAACGAATCAGTTCCTGAATGAGCACCGTCTTGCCCACACCGGCGCCGCCGAACAGTCCGACTTTGCCGCCTTTGGGGTACGGTTCCAGAAGGTCCACCACCTTGATGCCGGTTTCCAGAATTTCGGTGGCCGTGTCCTGTTCCTCGAAAGTCGGCGAGGGACGGTGAATGGGAAGGTGCTTGATGTCGGCCGGCATGGGACCGAGGTCGTCAATCGGTTTACCCAGCAAACTGAAAACGCGCCCGAGGGTTTTGACCCCGACCGGGACCGCGATCGGTTGCCCGGTATCGACCGCTTTCATGCCGCGCACCAACCCGTCGGTCGAGGCCAGCGCCACGCACCGAACCATATTGTCGCCGATATGCATGGACGCTTCGACCGTCAAGTCGATATTCTTCGCTTTATCCTCAATCTTGATGGCATTGAGGATTTCAGGCAGGTTGTCCGCACTGAATTCGCAGTCGACCGTCGGTCCTATAATCTGCACTACTTTTCCGATGTTATCAGCCATTAAAATACGCTCCGTTTATCGCAATCGCTTTTTTTATCACATCAACCTTTTAAAGCCTCGGCGCCACCGACAATATCCAAAAGCTCCTTGGTGATGGCCGCTTGACGGGCTTTGTTGTACTGCAAGGTCAGAGTATCTATCATCTCACCGGCGTTGGACGTCGCCGCCCCCATGGCAATCATGCGCGTGCCATGTTCCGAGGCGAACGAATCGGCCAGGGCCGTGATCATTTTCGTATAGGCATAGCGCGGCATCAGATCGGTAAAGATGGCCACCGGCGACGGTTCAAAAATATAATCCTGATTCACCGCCTGGTTTCCTTCTATTTGCGGCCGTTCCACCGGAAGGTACATCTTTTCGGTGATACGATACCGGGTGGTCGATAGAAACTGCGTGTAGATCATCGTAATTTCGTCGGTTTCACCATCGACAAAGCGCTTCGTCAGAAGGTCCACTATATCGCGGGCTTTGCCATAATCCAGATTGCCGCCCCAGTCGGCAAACCTGGCCGTGATGGTCCAGTTGCGGCGTTTGAAAAAATCATGGCCCCGCTTGCCCACCAGGATAAGGTCGGTGTTGACCGGGTCTTTGTCGGCCAGCCAGGCGCGCGCACGGGAAATCAAATTGGAATTGAACGAGCCGCACAGACCGCGGTCGGCCGTAATTAATACCAGCGTCCGCTTTTTGACTTCGCGCGTTTCGAAAAAAGGATGCATCAGTTCGCCGCCGGCCGAGGCCGACAGATGTATCAGGATATGATCCAGTTTCTCCGAGTACGGCCGCACCTGCATGATCTTCATCTGGGCCTTGCGCAGTTTGGCCGCCGCCACCATCTCCATGGCCTTGGTTATCTGGCGCGTCGATATGACCGATCTTATTCTTTTCTTTACCTGGCGAAGAGTCGGCATGGCTTAGCCCTTGGTCGTAAATTGCTCTTTGAACTTCTCCGTGGCTTCTTTCAACTTGGCCACGGTACTATCCGTCAGAACCTTTTCCTTTTTAATCGACTCGGCGATGTCGGGATATTTATCGGCACAGTATTTATGCAACCCCTTTTCGAAATCGGCCAACTGGGCTTTGGGGATGCTGTCCAGATAACCGTTGACACCGGCCCAGATAATTATCACCTGCTGCGCCAGAGGCATCGGTTCATACTGCCCTTGCTTGAGAATCTCGACCATTTTTTCGCCCCGCGTCAACTGCCGCTGAGTGGCGGCGTCGAGGTCGGAACCGAATTGGGCGAAGGCCGCCAGCTCACGATACTGCGCCAGGTCGAGACGAAGCGACCCGGCCACTTTTTTCATGGCCTTGGTCTGGGCATTGCCGCCGACACGGGAAACCGAAATACCGACGTTGATGGCCGGACGAATCCCCGAATAAAACAGGTCCGACTCCAGAAAGATTTGCCCGTCGGTAATGGAAATGACATTGGTCGGAATATACGCGGAAACGTCGCCCGCCTGCGTTTCGATAATCGGCAGAGCCGTCAGCGATCCGCCGCCGCGTTCATCGGATAGTTTGGCCGACCGCTCCAAAAGGCGGGAGTGCAGATAGAAAACGTCGCCCGGATAGGCTTCGCGGCCCGGCGGGCGCCTCAATAACAGAGAAAGCTGGCGGTATGACCAGGCGTGTTTGGACAGGTCGTCGTATATGACCAGAACATGTTTGCCGTTGTAAAGAAATTCTTCACCCATGGAGCAACCGGCATAGGGCGCGATAAACTGCATGGGGGCGGGATCGGAAGCGTTGGCCGCCACCACCGTGGTGTACTCCATGGCTCCATGATCCTCAAGGACTTTCACGACCTTGGCCACGGTCGAAGCTTTCTGCCCGATGGCCACATAAATGCAGAATAAATCGGTATCCTTCTGGTTGATAATCGTGTCGATGCCCAGCGCCGTCTTGCCCGTACCGCGGTCACCGATAATCAGTTCGCGCTGGCCACGACCGATCGGAATCATCGAGTCGATGGCTTTGAGCCCGGTCTGCACCGGTTCTTTCACCGGTTGACGGTGCGTCACGCCGGGAGCATTACCTTCGAGAACCCGGAATTTGTCGGTGACAATCGGACCCTTGCCGTCCAGCGGTTGACCCAGCGGATTGACGACGCGGCCGATAAGTGCTTTGCCGGCCGGAACCTGCGCCACCTTGCCGGTCCGCCGAACCGTATCGCCTTCTTTGACGGCCTGGACATCCCCGAACACGGCGACACCGACGCTGTCCTCTTCCAGGTTCAGCACCATGCCGATAATGTCGTTCGGAAACTGTACCAGTTCCGACATCATCGCATCTTCGAGACCCCAGATACGGGCAATACCGTCGCCAACCTGGAGAACCGTCCCGACCGATTCCATCTCCAGCTTGGACTCGTACCCTTCAACCTCTTTTTTTATGATTGAAGAGACTTCTTCTGGATTTAAACCCATCGTAAATACCTCTATTCAAATACACACTTTATTTCGTCTTTGGCCTGCGTTCTCCGCTTTAGCCGCCGCCTCGCGCTTCGTCTTTTGCGCCCGGCATCATACCTTTGCCGCGATTACGGCAACAATATCTATTCAAAAAAGCCGGCCCTGACACCCGGACAAATATCAGTGAACGCGCACTTTCATCAGCCGGTTTTTCAACTGGTCCAGCCCGTGCCGGAGCGAACCGTCGATAATCTTATTGTGCAGTATGACAATCATACCGCCGATAATGCTCTTGTCGATTTTCTCGTCCAGCTCGACTTTCAAAGACGTCTTTTTCATCAGCTTTTCGATCAATCTCTGGCGTTCGGCCTCGGGTATTTTCGCCGTCGTAATACAGGTGGCCCGGATGATGCCCTTCTCGGCCTTGACCAACCGGTCGAATTCCACGATGATATCCGGCAGAAAGCTCATACGTCGCTTTCGGGCCAGAAACAATATGAAATTGAACAACGGTTTTTCCAGCCGCGTCGAAAAGACTTTGGCTATCATACGGTCTTTGGCTTCTCCGGGAACCTGCGGCGCGGACATGAAGTCCAAAAAAGTCCGGTCCTTTTTAAGGAACTCCCCGATGGCTTTGAACTCCGTCCAGGCCTTATCGAGCATATTGTGCTCCTGGGCCAGTTCGAGCAATGCCCCGGAATATTTTTTGGCTACCTGTTGCGCGAGCATAACACCTAAGCCTTCTCAATACTGTCGATAAATTTGCCTATCAGCTGCCGTTCTTTGGCATCGTCCAGCTTTTCATGCAATATCTTCTGCGCCGCCGCCAGAGTGATGGTGACCATCTCTTCTTTGAGCTGGACTTTGGCCTTGGCGATATCGCGCTCCAGCTGTTCGTTGGTCCGGTTGATGATCCCGCGCGCTTCTTCCTGGGCATGCATTTTTATATCCGATGCCATCTTGTTGGCTTCGTGGACCGCCTCGGCGATCTTCTGACGTCGCTCGGCCTCGATATTCTTCAGTTTGTTGTCATAGTCGGCTTTAATCTTTTCCGTCGCCGCTTTCTCCGATTCGATCCGGTCGAATTCACCTTTAATTTTATTCCGGCGCTCGTCCATGAGGTTGAGCAGCGGACCCCAGGCGAATTTCTTGAGAACCCACAGCGTCAACAGAAAACCGAGGGCATGAGTAAGCAGTTGTTGCCATTCAAGACTTATCATATTCTCACCGTCTTGCTTGTTAATTACCGGAAGCGGTCCCGACCATTGCCGGTCGGGGCCGTCTCCGCCTCGCACTTATTATCCTACCTTGCCCATCGCAATGAAGAAGGCGATAAAGACATAAATGGTCAGAGCTTCGATAAAGGCCGCGCCGATAATCATCGCGGTCTGAATCTTGGCCGCCGCTTCCGGCTGACGACCCATGGCTTCCATAGCCGAGCCCACCGCCCGACCGATACCATAGGCCGAACCCACTGCGGCCAAACCCAGGCCCATCGGGGCGCCCAAGCTGATCATTGCCTGAAAATCCATTGTGTCCTCCTGATACGTTTGGTCTTTTATTTAACTTTACTTCTTATCTTGTTAATGCGCGTGCTCCTCGTGGGGAAGCATCAGCAGTATATATATCGATGACAACAGCGTAAACACCAGCGCCTGTATGGTCGACAAAAGCAGCCCCAGGAAATAAAACGGAAACTGCAGCGGCAACCCGACCGGCAAAAACGACAGTATCGCCACCCCCAAACCGACAAAGACCGCGATCAATACGTCCTCGCCGGTAATATTGCCGAACAGACGAAGCGACAGGCTCAACGGCTTGGCCAGCTCTCCGATGATGTGCAGCGGAAACATGATGATGACCATGATCCATGAAACCGCATCGCGCGGCGACCCGGCCAGGTGATCGAGATAACCGACTATGCCCAGCCGACGGATACCGGTGTACTGCGCGTAACAAAACACGATCAGCGCCAGCGAGACGGTGATATTCAGACTGGTCGACGGCGAATGCCCCAGCGGAACCATACCCATCCAGTTCATTACCAGAATATAGAAAAAGAGCGTTCCCAGAAACGGAATGTACCGGCGGGCTTCCTTGCCCAGAATGGTCTGCATGAAGTTGTACATGCTTTCGACCAGCATCTCGACCGCATTCTGAAACGGGCCGGGAATCATCTGACGTTTCTTATATACCGACATGGCGATGATACACAGGAAGATGGCCGCGACAAAGGCATAAATGACATTGACCCATTCATACGCCGGGCCGTGGTTGCCGGTCAAAAGACCGACCAGGCTGGGCAAATGCGGCGGGCCGTCGTGATGACCGCCGCCGTCATGCGACGCCTCCGCTCCGTGCTCGGCGCTTCCGGTAGTCGTGGCGATAACAAACGGCATCCATTTGGCGATAGCCATGCATATCAAATGGGTATAGTATATAAACATCAGGCAGCCTCCTGCTGGCTTTCATGGTTGGGCTTTTTATTATCCAGTCCCAGAAGCACCCGTCCCAGGACTTTCAAAAATATGACCGCGAGCGGTACCGAAAAACCGATCACCAGATAACCCACACCGAACATCGGAACCTTTATAAGAAAATATCCCGCCAGATACAACAGCGGAACTTTGATAAACAAAAAAACCAGGGCGGCCGCTTTATCCGGGCCTTCGGGACGAATCGTCGCTTTGACCAACAGCGCCAGAAAATACAGATTGATAATCGACCAGATCGCTCCGGAGACGACAGCCAGCACGTCATAAAACGGGAAGTGCAATGACCCCAGCGCCAGAAACAAAAGAATCAGAACGGCAGTGGTTTTCAATGTCCGATCGATAAAAGATATGTCCATCGACGCGGTCATTCGTCCTCGGGTTCGCGGTTAGCCTCTTTTATTATTTTTATGGTTTCTTTGACCGCCGCTCCGAAACCGAGGGCGATAAAGACAACCATCAGCCAGGGTTTGGTGCCGAATTTGCCGTCGAGCCAGTTGCCGATTATATAACCGACCAGCGGCCCGACACCTATCATCAGCGGAATGACGCCCAGCAGTCCGACCGTTCGAAGATTGCGTCCTCCGTCTTTCGGCGGTTTAAAAAATCCGGGCACGTGGCACCCACCCTTAAAATTAAATTTGGAAAATATGAATTTCGGGTAAAATGTCAAGCAGGTTTATCGAGATTTAGTTATTTTTTTCACAAATGGGCCTTTTAAAACCCTCGGAATTGTTTAACGGCGTTGATATTGGCGCATTTAGCCTTATAAAATTCGCCGGATTTTCGAGATTTTTCTATTGGGGGGCGCCCGCGGCTTGTTGTGGCAACGGCCTTGGTAGCCCCCCTTTAAGGTGGGCCACCCATTGGGCCGAATAACCGGAAACCCATAGCGCGTCCGCCTATTCCGCCATTCTCGCATCCGGCGGAGAGAATATATTTTTTTGTCCGGCGAGGTCAAGGCTGGGGGAAGGGGGAAATCATCGAGATTTTAACCAAGATTTGCGTCCTAATCCCATTAAACACTTTATGTCCATATCCGTCCATTATTTGTATTGACAAATATTTTGTTATTGCTTATTATTTGATTAGCATAGGGGGAGGTTTGATGTCTTGTATATTCGAAGCTTTGCTCGGCGGATAATTCCAGAAGGGTGATAAAAAAAACTTGAGTTTGTGACAGATTTTGTCACACTCAATCAGTTTCCCTTTTTTGTAAATGCGGAATCTGCTTAATCCCGCAGGTTGGTTGTTTTTGCTATTTAGGAGGGTATATGGATGTCATGTAAGGAAATTGTGTTCAAGATATTCTTATCGTTAGTTTTTATAATATTTTCTGTTATAAGGTGTCATGGG
>CALAMC010000030.1 GCA_937925655.1 uncultured candidate division Zixibacteria bacterium
AGCCATTCGGTGGTCTCTAAATGGCTGCTCTTTCCCGGCACCGATGAAGCAGATAACTCATAATAGAGACGGCCATCACCCGCATTGGATATGATAAGCTGTTCGGAAGCCGAATCGCCCTGGAGCAGAACCTGATTTATGGCAATCGGCTGGACATTTATGGCGGGTGCGAAATCGATGCTGATATCATCGACAAACCAGTCATCGTAATTTCCGGCGGTGGCGGAATTGCGAATCCGTAAACGGAAGGCGGCATGATAGGCGTCGGGCGGCAGAATCAAATAACCTATAGAAAACCCGGCGGCGCCGGTCCCGTCTCCCATATAAGTCTGCAATGTACTCCAGCCGCCTGAAGAATTCTTGTATTCGAAATATAGATTGTCTCCGACATCGGGCGGATCGGCATTCCCGCCGGGTTGGTAGAAAAACGGTACCTGGACGTTATCAAGGCCCCGCAAATCCATAACCTGGGTTATGACCGTGTCGGCCCCGCCGGGTATGCCGTCGAAATTCAGGCTGTACGGCGATGAGGGTTCGTTGGAACCTCCATCATTAATGGCCGCCCCTAAAGATCTATAGAGCCATTTGTCGAGGTCAAAAAACGTCGCCGGGAAATTGTCAAAAAATGGCAGAGCAATAGGTTGTCCTTCGGAAATCGCTTTCAGAGTGACAGCGTCTGAAATCGAATTATCAGCCACCGACGTAGCCGTGATTTCCGCCAGATCAAAATCACCGTATGCGGTGCCCTGAACTTCAATCGCCGCCTTAAAATTAAACGTGTTGCCGGGTGGGATAAGTCCGGAAGTGCTTATTTGTGATGTCCCCGACTGGTTCCAGATCGAAACCGGCCATAATCCGGAAGTAACCTGTAAACCGTATGAATCATCAAAAGCGCCGCTATTGGTAAGCGTCAGATCAAACCAGGCCGTATCCGGCTTAATCGCGTAAGCGGAATCAATAGCCGCGTTCAGGCTCACTCCGAAATTGAGGATATTGAACGAATATGTTACGGTCGTGTCGGCCGATCCCGCGGTATTCATGGCATAGAGGTAATAACTTATGCCGGTTCCGGGCGACTGGGCCGGAATATAGCCGCGGTATTCATTCGGTTGCCCGGTTGCCAAAAGCGTATCCTTATACCAAACGGTCGCGTTCCGGTAATAAAGCAACAGAGAATCGGCCACCAGCGGATGACTGCTTGTGATAACGGCGTTAACGGCATAATCGTTGAGAGTATCGGCCGTGTTGGTCAGCGGCGTATGCGCGATTGCGATGGTGCTGGAGGGATCAAAACCGTCAAGAATGGTGGTGGAAGTGTTGTCCGGGTCAAGCCAATCGCGCAGGCGGTTCGAGGATGATCCTCCGCCTGTCCATGACAATGAAAATTTGCCATACCAGTCGGCCGAAATATTATCGCATGAGGCATAACCCCCGTGAAGTTGACCGACAATTCGGTGATTCTGGTCGAACAGGGGCGACCCCGATGAACCGCCCTCGGTGGTACCATCCTCCCAGTTACCGACCCGCCAGTGAGTCGTTCCGCTGGTGGACAAGTAGTTGGCCGACGTCACGGCGTTGTAATCGAACGAAATTTTCTTGATATCGCCGCTGGGATGATGGATACCGGTCGAGGAGGTCGAGGCCACGTTGACGGCCGACCACCCGGCGTAATATACGTTGTATGAGGGAGGAGGAGTTTCATCCAGTTCCAGCAGGCAGAAGTCGGAAGTGGAATAGTTCGCGCGCAGAGTTGAACCCTGCACAGTCATATAGGTCGGGCCATTTATATTGGCGCAAGTGGGACTTTCATAATTGAACATGAAAATCCAAGTGTCCGAACCGGGCAAACAATGATTGGCGGTTAAAAAGTATGGTGTCTGGTCCTGGCGAACATTGTTGACCAGGGCCCCGGAGCATATGCGTGAGCCCCCGGCCGTCAGAATCATGGCCACCGCCCGTTTTTCCAACTGCCACGGTTCGCCTTCGGGACAGTTGACGTTATTATTGCACGATCCGGAACTGCCGAAACCCATGGCGTCCTTTACGACATCGCGATTGAACAAGTCGCGATAGGCATGAACCACCGATGATATGGCTATTATCCCCCGGCCGGCTACTTCTTTCGGCTCATAATATTCCAAAATGCTGACGTCGCCTTTGACCGGGGCGGTTGCGAAACGGCCGTGTTCCTTGTTATTTTCTGAAGTGAATGCGCCAATCACATGCGAACCGTCGGCATTGTAAATAAACAGCCGGGCGCCTTCGGGAAGATAGTATCGTTCATATATAAGATTTAGCGAATATGCCCCCGGCGAAGAAATCTTTAGCCGCCACAAGCGGTCGCCGTTGGACAGAATCTCCCAGGTGCCGGAGTTGTCGAGCGTGTAATCGACATCCATCGGGGCACCGAAACGATATGGAATATCTTTGAAGGCGTCGAGAGAGTCCTGCGCTTTATAGGCGGCTACATCGACAGCCGGCAGTCGTTTTTCCTCTATGGCCATTGCCGTGGTGGTAAGCAGATTCTCAAAGCTGTATGGTTGCCCGCCCTTGCTCAACTGGGCGAAACCGCTGCCGGATAAAATAAACAAACCGAGGCAGCACCATGCGATTGTCCTGATCATCTTCATTTAATTTTCCCTGTTCCTATTTAATACGCCATTTTTCTCGCGCCATTTTCCAATTATCGGAAAATCTATCTATCTCTTGCTTCAAAAAATCGCCGCGACCATTATTCGAATCGAATTAAACTTCCCGGTCAGCCTTCACAAATCGGCTCCGGCCCCGGCGGACTACCGTATATATAATCTATCAAATAAAGTATATCTATCAGGTTCACGGTTCCGTCACCGCTGGCATCGCCGGAAACCATCGGCTCCGGCTGCGGTCCGGCCGGGATACCATAAAGGAAATCTATTATGTACAAAATATCAATCAAATTAACAGAACCGTCATCGGTAACATCACCGCAGGAGTAATCCGGGCCAACCATTACGGTTACCGGAACGATTGGACAATAATCGCTCCACTGATTTTGGGCGTCGCGGGCGCGCACACGAAAGAAATAATCTCCGGGGGTTTTACTCGAAAATGTATATGTCGTGTCGGTTGCGGCAAAATCGGTTTTGGTCGCGAACCCCATGACCGGATATATATCATCGATATAAAAACCTTCTTCATTCACGTAGGCATCCGTATAGTATGAAACGCGTATCCATATTTCCTGGCCGACGTAAGCGCCAAGACCGAAGCGTCCTTCCACCCAGCCCGAGGAGAATCCCGTGATGCCGTTGCCCCGGTTATTGCTGTTAGGGTTATAATTGGTCGTGATGTTACCCTGAAGAGGAGCGAAATTAATACTGTCGGTGGAGACTTCCACATAACCGTAATCCCAGTCTTCTTCGATGGCATACCAGATTCGCAGTTTGAGAGTATCATTAGGTTGAACCGTGTACGAGTTATCGGTCTGAACATAATACTCACGGTTGTTGCCGGTGCCCGAAAAGAAGCTGGACGGCGCCGAATAACTGCGAGCGGCGGATATTTTGAAACCATAGTCGGACCAACCCTCAAAGCTTTCGGCCGGGTCGGTCAGGGGCTGGAAGTTCTGAAGCTCCTGCAGTTCAAAGGAAATGGCGGGATTGAGTGTGTCGATGTGTGTCCAGTGCAGATTAAAGCCGCTGGAATTGACGGTATCGGCGACATAAAGATCCGGCACCGCCGGTGGTTTCAGGGTGTAAATTTTATCGGCAATGCGGGCCAGAAACAGGTTAGGCCCGAGATTTTCGGAAACCAGTTGCGGGATGCGCGATGTGGCGGGCCAGAATCCGTCGGCCTGGGAACCGACTTCCATCGTCATGGCAAATGTTTTATCCTTCAACGTCTGTTCACCATAAATCCAGTCGTCACTGCTACCATTGACCACGTAAAGCTGCCACGACGGTCCGGGGATATAGCCGTTAAATGCATTTACCGTATCTCCGATTTCAATAAAAATATCATTATCCGGAGTGATCAGGCCGTCAAGATAACCATAGGGCCAAAGTAAAAGATTCGAATAGGAATGATAAAACATCGAAATGACAAAATTCCGGCTGATGATGAAATCCCGAATTGCCTGCGTTTCCGGTTCGGAAAACGGCCCGGTGCCGCGGTAGGTGTCATCGCTGGTGATGGGCGATGAGCCCTCGTTGTCGTAGCCCCATTCATAGCCGAAATTACGGTTCAAATCGATGCCGAACGTCCCGTCACCGTTATTGCGGCGGTTCTTGCGCCACATGCCGCCGCCATTAGGTTGAATAACCTGATTATGATAATACCCATCGGGATTGACACATAAAATGAACCATAGTTCGCGATTATCGATCAGGGCGGTTATTTCAGAATCAACGCCATAATTCGTCAGTAAATGGTCTATAAAATGAAACAGCACTAACGGTGTGATTACCTCGCGGGCATGAATGGCGGCCGTATAAAGGACCTCCGGTTCGTTTTCATCAATATCGGGATTGTCGGAAATCTTAAAAGCCCATATGTTCCGGCCCTGAATGGTCTGCCCGATACTGGCGGGTTCGGTGGTAATATCAGGATAATTGAGATGTATTGACGACATTTGTGTTTCGATTTCCGATAGTGTCATATAACCACCCATGTCTTTATCCATCAGCCGCGACTGGTAAAAGGCCACAAGATCGTCATGAATAATGTCGATTTTAAGGTCGGAGGCCTGAAGTTTGAGCATGGTTTCGTTATCGACGAAAACGTCAACGTAATCTTCAAAAGGTCGGTAATCATCCAGCCGGAAAGATTCGAAAAGAATATAATCCGCCTTAGTTTGAAGATGGATTCTGGCTTGAATGACTTTTTCTTGTTCGGAAAAGACCTGCGGACATAAAAGTGTGAATAATAACAGGGAACAAACAAGGGTGCTCAAGACTTTCATTTTGCCTCCCGGGCGGGTAAATTAAAACTCCTGCGATGTAATTGGATACAATATAACAGGTTATCGGATATTTCAAAGACCTTTTTAACGATTTGATGATACATTGGCAATTTTTTTGCAAAATCCGTCTCTATAATGCGGTTATTTAATGATACGCCATAGTGTTGAGGCTTCTTTGCGAATTTGAGGAAGTTAAAATCGTGTTTGATGCGCAAATGAATCCAATAAAATCGCCCCGGCGATGCGAGCACGGACATCAGCCGGGGCTTGCTACTCAATCGAGCTCAACGGCCGAATTGAGTCCCCCCTCAAGGGATGAACCCTTTGGAGCAGGGTTCCCTGCTACCGGGAATCTTAAGTTTAAAATCTTGGTAATCCTTACAGAATAAATACAATCGAATAACGTGCCATTCGGCAAAGATTTCATAAATATTTTAGTAATTATCTGACAAAGACTTAGAACGGACGGAAATCATCCTTAAGCGGGATCGTGTGAATTATACATAATTGGCGGTAAATTCTTCTGGTGAAATTAACCTTTGACGATATTAAGTTCGTTAATCATTTTATGCAGATTGGCCGGATCTACCAGTAACTCCCGCGCGGTGGCGCTGACATTATAATCATTGCGGGCCAAAGCTTGAATGATCACCGTCTTTTTATATTCTTTTATTTTATCGGAAAGGGATTGGCCGTTTGACTCCATAGCCGGATGTCTTTTTAGATATTTCACTACATCTTCGCAAGTTATGTAAGATGACGGCGTCAGGTCATATAATGACTGGACGGTATCCAACAACTGACGGACATTGCCGGGCCAATCGAAGGCAATCATATAGTCCAGCGCATCGGATTCGAATATTTTGGGAACGCAACCATTACGGTTGAAATAATTTTCAGAGAAATAATCAATCAAAAGCGGAATATCCTCGCGTCTATCCTTTAACGGAGGCAAAGTAATGGTGATACCGTTTATACGATAAAACAGGTCTTCGCGAAAGACCTCATCGGCCACCATCTGTTGCAAATCACGATGGGTGGCACAAATCAGGCGGATATCGGTTTTCTGGATTTCGGGTGAGCCCACTTTGTGGAACTCACCGTATTCGATAATTCGCAAAATTTTGGCCTGTGTGGTTATATCAAGGTCGCCGATTTCGTCAAGAAAAACGGTTCCGCCGTTGGCATATTCGAAAAGTCCGATAGTATCCGCAATCGCCCCGGTAAAAGAACCTTTCAAATGTCCGAATAGGTGCGATTCAATCAAATCCGGAGCTTTATGATTGCAATTTAATATGCCCAGATGGGCCGAGCCTCGTTGGCTCGTTTTATGAATTGCCTTGGCCACCAGCTCCTTGCCACTGCCGGTCGGGCCAAGAATAAGAATTTTGCTGTCACTTTGGGCCACCTGTTTAATTAGTCTGTAAACTTTCAGCATGCCTTCCGATTTACCAACCAATCCGTAGTCCTCAAGGGCGATTTGCCTTATGGTTCCGACATCGGTATGGAGTTTATGATGGATTACGGCGTTTTTAGCGGCGCGACGCAAACGGGCCGGACGTTCGTTTTTGATGACATAGTCAAAGGGTTGGTATTCTTTTTCGATTTCGCCTTCGCTATAGTCTCCGGGATAACCCGTATGAAAAATTATCGGCAACTCGCTGTCCCGTTCGTGAATTTTCCGGGCCGTTTCGAGTCCGTCCATTTTCGCCATGCGAATGTCGAGCACGACGGCGTGTATGTCTTTGTTTGCGCCAAGAACTTCCAGCGCCTGATAGCCCGATGAAGAGGTTAAAACATCATAGCCATCGGCGAAAACCTGGGTCAGCGCTTCCATGACCAATGGATCGTCATCAACAATAAGTATACGGTCAGACATCCCCTGTTCCTGCTTTATGATTGCCGGCTTAAAAACCAACAGATGAATCACTCATGCCCGGGTATTAATATAATGAATTTTGTCCCGCTGTCCAGTTTTGATTCTAAAAAAATGCGACCGTCATATAACGCCACAATGCGTTTGACGATGCTCAATCCGAGGCCGGTTCCGGAGCTGGGGCGGGTGGTAAAGAAAGTATCGAAAACCCGCGCCTTATTTTCTTCCGGTATCCCCGGTCCCGTATCGGCCAGTTCGATACGCACCTGATCGGCATCGACGGCGGCCGTTATATAAACTTCCTTTCGCGGGGAAGCTTCCATTGCCTGCAAGCTGTTTAAAAAGAGATTGTTTAGCAGGCTGTAGGCATGGGGCCGATAAATGTTGATGCCGATTCCTTCCGGGACATCAACCCTAATAGTTGCGCCGATACCCTCGACCATGTCTCTGTTGCTGTCGATAATTTCCGCAACGACTTCGGCCAGAAAAGTTTTGTCCGTCTTTTTTTCGGCATCGAGCCGCGAGTAGATTTTAACCAATTCCACCATGGTCATGGCCCGGTCAATGGCCCTTTCGGCGAGATCCATCAGCTTCTCTTGCCGGTTTATTGAATCTGGCGAATGATCATCCAGACGATCTTTTAGTGTATCCAGGGCCGTACGGGCAGGGTAGAGGGCGTTTAATATTTCATGGGCAACGCCGCCGGCGATATCTTTGGCCTGCTTGTACTTTTCCGCCGCAATTAATTCTTCCTGGGCCTCTTTTAATTCCGTCAGGGCTTTGTCTAACCGGTTTTTCTGGTCCCCGATGATTTTATTTTTCCGCCGAAAAGCCGTCAGAATAGCCCAAATTATAGCGGTTATTATGCCCAGAGGAACCGCTCCGGCCAGAAAAGCCAAAAGCGGTTTTCGTGAAAAAATAGTATGCCAGGGAGCCTTAACCAGTTCATAAACATAGCTGTCGCTGTTAATGCCCAAAGATACGGTGATCGTAAGCTTTTTGCTCGGACGGGATATATGAGTTGCTCGATAACTATATAAATTGAATGGACCCGATGCCTCTATTTCGGCCAGAGGTCCAAAACGGCCATCGGTCAGGAGGAGTTTTGTTGCCTCAATGGCAATCAATATTTGATTATCTCCACGACCGAGAAAATCCCGGCAATCAAAAACAGAGAACGAGGCCGACCCCGAAATATCTTCTAACATATCCAGATTATGGTCATAAATGACCATCCGTCTTTGGGATGCAGTGATAAATATCTCCGGAATTCCGTTTGAGTTGTAATCGTAAAGCTGAATCTCGCGAATCATGGACATCCCCGGGATCTCCTTGTTCGCAATCAGAGCCCCCTCAAGGTCGTATAATTCGAGAAACATCCCATGGGAAACCGATGAGTCAGATGTATCCGTTTGTTTCGGCAATGACCGGGCAACCAGAATTTCCAGGGCGTTATCATAATTAAAGTCATAAACGACCGGAGTTGCTGTGGTAAAGGAAGTTCCGGTTTCCACTTTCCACAATTCATGGCCGCCTCCATCCAGCACTATCAGGTAAGAATGGCTGTCATCCATATCTCTGGCGACGGCGGCGTTGCCTTTTGAGGCCACCCCGAATACCACCAACAAACGACCGTCAGATGGGTTTTCAACGACGTGAACATTCCGGCAGTTGATAATTCCCGCCATGTCATATCGCCACAAAATATTATCATTTTTCCAATCGAGGCAAACTATGCAACGGGGGTACAAATCATAGCCGGTGTCCACAGAAAATAATAGCTCCTTAAAACCGTCTCCGTTGAAATCATAGGCCTTGAGCATTAGTGCATAGGCGTCCCAAACTCCCGATTTATCCCGATCGACCCCGCTGACAATGAATTTCTTAAGTAGAACCTTCTTTTCGACGTCAACTATTTCCAGCCAGAGGCTGTCGCCCCTGACATAACAGACCGCGGCTTCTTCAAGATTATCATTATCGAAGTCGGCGATTAATGGCAGAGAAATATTGCCGGTCGGTATATGATAATGCCAGATAGCGTTGTGGCGTTCAATGTCGGAGTAAAATAGGATACTCGACGTGGTTTCATCAAAGGCGCGCCCGCCGATGATTAACATTCCATAATTGCCGTCCTTATTTATCATTATCGGAAACGCGTTGTCGAAACTTTTCGAAATCAGCTTATCCCTGATTTCGAACCGATACGGCAAAATGAGCGGGTCATCGACAGGTTTTAATTCCCGCACTAAAGGGGAGGCCGCATTAAGGACGCCCGCCAGCGCCAGAAATATTATACCCGATTGGATGAGTGTTTTCATAATCCAAAATGCCATATGATTTTATGCCAATATAAAGGGAATAAGTGAAAAGTCAAGAATACCTGTATAGATGAAGATGACAAGGCGGAGAATAAACAATTTGATTCTCCGCCTGAATGACCGATTATTTATTGAACCAACTCTTTCAGCAATTCCTCGACTGCCCGAACCAGTTGTGGATCGCGGCCATTGATAAAATCATCGGGCAGATTTTCGACATATATATCCGGCTGGCGGGGATATAGATCAGTGTCCTCCATGTCGGTCGTATACGAACCCGTTGATGGTCGGCGGATACGGGTACCGTCAATTAGAGCATATGACGACGTTCCGATAACACCTCCTGAAGTAGCCGTCCCGATTATTTTGCCCAGCCCGAGCTTGCGGAAGCCCTCTGCGAATATTTCTGAATTAGAACCGGAATATTCGTTGATCAGAAGCACCATCGGCTTTTCCACGGCCTTGGATCGCATTTTGTTCTCTGACGTCGCCGGCGTGTTTCGGAAAGAACGCATGATATACGGCGATTTTATCAATATTCCCAGTAAATGGACGGCGATATGTCCGCCGCCGTTATCTCTGACGTCGATAATCAGCCCTTCCTTCGCCTCCGCTATCGAGACCAGTTCCACGGTAAAATCCTCGAGCGAGCCTTCCGACATTTCCGGAATATGAATATAAGCCAGTCGTCCGCCGGAAAGTTCGTCAACCAATGCGCGGCGCTCGGCCACCCAATCTTTATACCAGAGTTCACGTTCGGCCATTATGGTTATCGGTTTGACCGGAACTTCGTAAATTTTCCCGTCTGGCGTATCGGAAATGCCAAGAACAACCCGGCGCCCCACGGTTCCGGCTGTCAGGCGGTGCATATTTGTTTGATTTGACAGCGCGGTACCATTTATGGTTCGCAGGTACTGACCCGGTTTGATTCCGGCCCGGTTCGCCGGAGAACTGGAGAAAACGCGGTCGATTTTAAAGCGGCCCTCGCGATCCAGCGTGCGATAGTCGATCCATATGCCGGTGGCCCCGGTTTGAATCAGTTCCGAAGGAGTCGCGCTTTTTCCATAAATCCAGAGGTGTGACGCCCGCAGTTCCCCGAATAATTCGAACATGATATTTTCGAATTCGGTGTCGGTACGGACATGGTCGAGCAGAGGCCGATATTTTTCGCGGGCGGCTTTCCAGTCGGCACCGTGGAAACCGGCGTCATAAAAATACTCGTTTAGCATCTGCCATGATTCCAAAAACTTCTGCCGATTGTTGGCCATCAGGTCGATTTCCAATGGCGCCTTGAAAGTCAGGGTCGTCGTTTTACCGCCGTCGATGACGCAGCTTTTTATGACACCGCTCTCAAGATAGTACAACTTCTTTCCGTCGGAGGATATTGTAAGGTTGCTTTCGGCGGCGTCGGTTTTGGTCAGTTGCTTGAGGTCAGGGTCGTCTTTAACGTTGACCGACCAGATATCCGCTTTACCCAGCAGCGATGAGACAAAGTAAAACTTTTTTCCGTCGGGGCTTAAAACGGGATCTCTGTCTGAAGCCGGCAGTTGAAAGGCCCTTATCCGGCGGTCGGCAATACGCCCGAAATCGATCTTGACCGGTTCGATTTTGGTAGAATCGCCATCCTTTTTCTCATCGCCTTTTTTGCCTTTGTCTTTTTCTTTCTCATCGTCTGCAAAAAGGCTGTCCAGCGCCGCCTCGAAAAATTCCATCGGTTTGTGCTGCAAATCGATTTTGTATGTGTGCGATTCATAACGCGACGCCGATGTGAAATACAACATCGTGCCGTCCGGTGAAAACCGCGGGCTGGAGTTCCAATTGCAAAACAACGACAAATTATACGTCTGTCCGTCAAGATTGACGACGTATATGTCCGATTCCAGCGTCGGCCCGAAGACGGCATAAGCCAGCCATCGGGAATCCGGCGACCAGCCATAATCAAAGGAATTTTCAATGCCGAAATCACCGAAATTGCCCTTTACCCAGGCCGTTTCCGTGTTTTTCTCGAGGTCATAGCGGATGATATCGCCAAGTCCCCGATAAAAGGCCAGATATTTCCCATCGGGAGAAACAATTGGCTTTAAATCATTTTCGGAGGATCGGGTTATCTGCTTTTGTTCGCCGGTGACGGCATCGACCGAAAATATATCGTAATTGCCGTTGGCATCAGAGGCATAATATATCGTCCGCGAATCTTGGCCCCAGGCCGGATATGATTCGCGGGCCGAAGTGAACGTCAGCGCCCGGCCCTCTTTGGGCTCTTCGGATGGTATGACATAAAGCTCGCCGTGGATAACCGCGGCGATTTTCTTGCCGTCGGGGGACAAGGCGAAATACTCGACGTTATCTTTGAATATTTTTTTCTCGATGACGTTTTTTATATCGTCGCTTTTTATATCAATGGGAATCTCACGCAGGGATCCACTCCCGGGATTTAAAAGCCAGATTTTAAAATTCTGTTCAAAAACCAGCAGGTCGCCCGCCGGGTTGGAATTGAGCCACTGGACACCATCGTTATCTAACGACGTTAGAGCCACCGCCTCGCCGCCGCCGAGCGAAATCTTCCATACCTGGGCGAAATTTCCATCACGGTTGGAAACAAAATATATTTCATTTTTCGCCTCGTTCAGTACCGGCCAGAGGTCATGTCCCGCAAAATCGGTTATCCGTTGCGAGGTGAAGGCGGCGCTGTTGCGGTCCAAAATAAAAATGTCGGAATTACGATTACCCCTCAAATCCCGCCGCCACCAGTTCGAATCTCCCGAACCGGTGCAGTACACGAGATAGCGGCCGTCGGATGATATTCTCCCGGAGTGCTCCTTTTCATTCATATATCCCGTAAGCTTGATTGGGGTGCCGCCGTCGGCGGACATTTTATAAATGTCGGCCCAACCCTCGAGGCGTGAGGTGAAAAGAACCGAATCGCCCCCGGCAAACCAGGCCGATCCAAGTTCGGTGGCGGATGTGAATGTCAATTGTTCCGGCTGTCCCCCGTCAGTCGGTATGACAAAAACGTCATAGTTGTCGAAGCGGTCGGATGAAAACATGATTTTGGACCCGTCCGGTGAGAAATGCGGCATGATGTCTTCGGCCGGGTGAACCGTCAGACGAACCGCCGTTCCGCCGTTTGACGGCACCGTCCAGATGTCGCCCATATAGGTGAAGGCGAGGGTTTGTCCGTCGGGTGACAGGGCCGGATACCGAGCGTAGCTGACCGTGACAGCCACAGATGATTCAATCGTTCCGAGGGATACGATAATTACCAATGCGATGCAAATAACTTTCAAAGGACTCTCCTGGGATATATGATACATTGTTTTTTTCAAAAGCATCAGGTCAGGACTATAATCAGGGCGCCGCCGACGCCGAGGATTATGCCGATTGTTTTACGGTAATTTATGGCCTCCTTGAGAATCAAGGCCGCGAAAATGAATAAAAATATGTTACTGGTCTGATTGAGTGCCGCGGCGACCGAAACCGTTGTGTATTTCATACCGGCCAGCCAGAGGGTATAGGCGACATAAGTCCCGAAAAACGAACCGGCCAGGCTATAGAGCCAGCCATTGCCGGTCAGCAGGGTTTTCATGATTCGGATGCGCCCCGGAATTACCGCCAAAACGACGGCCAGCACCATCATGCCGCCGACCAGACGCATTTCGGTCACCCACAGCAGCGGTGCGCTGTCCAAAATGGGTTTGATGATAATAATACCATAAGCCATAACCATATTGGCCAGGGCCGCCAGCAAAACCCCCTGCAACAAAACTCCGCGCGGGATGTCACCGGAGCCCTTGCGGGAGGCGGCCGTAAGTATTGCAGAAATAATCAGAAAGACTCCGAATATCTGAAGAAAGGTCATTTTTTCATGAAGGAAAATCATCGACATACCAATCATAAACGGGCTGTAAAGGCATGATAAAATGGCTGACAGCCCGGCCCCGACCCGGTTCAAGCTCATAAAGAAAAGAGTGTCGGCAATGCCTATGCCCAGTGCGCCGGAAATGAAAATGAGAATATAATCGCGGGCCGGGTTGTCCCGGAAGACTTCACCGCCGGAAATCCAGATGGTTGGAGCGATGAGAATAAACGCCAGAAGGTTTTTAAAGACGTTAAGCGCCACGGGGTGGACGGTTTCGCCGCTTTTTTTGAACAGAACCACCGCAAACGCCCAGATGACAGCCGTAGCCAGAGCAAATAAACGGCCCAGATGATCCATCGATGGTTCCATTGTTGCCCAAGATACTCCTAAAACTGCTATACGGCAAGTGCCCTTTGAATTTACGACGGCATTCCGATAAAATTGTTTTTGTTGAATCCGACCGCTCAAAATGGATTTATTGACGCAGAATCGTTATGAAAAAAGTCTGGAAAATAGTACTGGTGATTTCCCTGCTGTGTAATCTGGGGATTATCTATGTGGCTCAAAAGGCGCTGGAATATCGCGGCCACATAAACGAATGGCTGGATAAGTATGTCAACGTGGTCGAGGAATTTTCCGGACGGCAATACTATCGAATTGACAATGAACGCCTTAAAAGCGATACCACCGTGCCGAACCGGGTAGTATTGTTCGGGACTCAATTGATTAGAAACTATGATTTTCAACCGTCTTTTCCTGAATATGAAGTCGTTAACCGGGGTATTCCGGGACAGCGCGCGGCCGGTATGCTTTTACGGTTTCGCCCGGACGTCATAGACTTGGCCCCGTCAGCCGTGGTTCTGGAAATCAGCTCATATAATTTGCGCCTTCCCCAGTCGCTTGAAGAAATACAGGATTATTTTATCAGCATGGTTGATTTGGCCCGGGAGAATAATATAACCCCGATAGCTTTAACCATGCTGCCGATTATGGCCGATAGCGCCTTCGTTTTCGAAAATGATGCTTATAAAATCGCCGACAGCATCGAAGCTTATAATGCTTGGCTGACCGACTATTGCACCCGAAACAAAGTACTTCTGGTCGATGCATTTGCACCCTTGGTCGATTCCCGAGGTTTTTTCGATGTGCGTTATGCTCGCGACGCCATAAACCCCAACCGGGCGGGTTATGATATTATCGCCAACCAGCTTCGATCAAATCTTGAACAGATATATAGGGCCCGTTGAAATCGAATAATTTTATTCTTGATTCAAGCGCGCACGAAACGTATTTTTTTAAAAATTCATAACAGTCGGACTAATATTTTTTGCATTGTTTGTGAATCCGGGGAGGTCCTTGAATGAAAACAGAACGTTTTATTATTTTAATAACCATATTGCTGGTTGTATTTGCCTGGTTAACCGATAGCCTTCTGGATTTTAAGTTCTATGATGACCGCAGTTTCGCGGCCATTGCCTTTACCAATATTCCCGGTCATGAAATTGTCGAGCGGGTTGCGGTAATTTTGGTTATCATCATATTGGGTCTGATAATATCCCGGCAGGTCTATCTCAAAAATAAGGCGCTGGCACGTCTTGCCCATGTCAATAACGTTTTGACGTCCATCAGGAATATTAATCAGCTAATAACAAGAATAACCGACGATGAAGATGAATTAATCCGTCAGGCCTGCGCCGAATTGACCAGAACCAGGGGTTTTTACACCAGTCTTATATGTCTGACATACGAAGACGGCGCTCTTCTTAATTTCGCCGAATCCGGTTATGGCGACGGGTTTAACGAAGTCAAAAGCTCTCTGGAACAGAATCAACTGCCCGGTTGCATCCAAACGGCTCTGAAAAATGACGGTGTGAGTATCATTATGCCCGGAGAAAAGTCGTGCCGGGAATGTCTCGGCCCCGGTCGGTTTGGCGACCGCGCGGCCCTTGCGGTCAGACTGAAACATGGGGACAGGATTTTTGGGGCATTGGTCGTGTCCGGTCCGCCCGAATACATTATGGACCAGAAAGAACGTGGTTTGCTATCCGAAATTGCCGCCGACATTTCGCTGGCCTTGAACAATATTGAGCAACGGAACGAACATCAACGATATGTCAAAAACCTTGCCGTCAGTCGGCAGTGGCTTTCAACCACCCTTAAAAGCATCGGCGATGCCGTTATCTGTGCCGATGAAAACGGCCTCGTGACCTTTATCAATGCGGTTGCCGAAAAGCTGACCGGTTGGACGGCCGACGAAGCGATGGGACGACGGCTGCCGGAAGTATTCAAAATTGTCAATCAATTTTCTCGTCAACCGGTCGAAAACCCGGTTGACCGGGTCTTCCGCGAGGGAATTATTGTCGGGTTGGCCAACCATACGGTTTTGATTGCTAAAGACGGCGCCGAGTACCCTATCGAAGACAGCGGTGCCCCGATAAAGAGTGACGAAGGCAAAATTGCCGGAGCGGTGCTGGTTTTCCACGATGTTACCGAACGCCGTAACGCGGAGCTGGAAATACGCCGCCAGCGGGATCTCGCCCGCCAGTATCTCGATCTGGCCGGGACGATTTTTGTAGCGATAGACCGGAATATGCTGGTGACTCTCATAAACAGGAAAGGATGTGAGATTCTTGGCTATCGGGAGGACGAAGTCATCGGTCGTAACTGGTTTGATCTGACCATTCCCATGGAAATAAGGGAAACCGTTAAAGGTGTTTTTACGCAATTGATTCGCGGAGAAATGGAACCGGTTGAATATTTTGAAAATGTTGTATTGAGAAAAGATGGCCAGAAAAGAATTATCGCCTGGCATAATTCCGTCATAAGAGATAACGATGGCAATATAACTCATTCTTTGAGTTCCGGCGAAGATATAACGGAGCGCAAGGCGGCTCTGGAAGCCCTGAAAAAATCAGAGAATCAATTCCGGACATTGGTGGAAATAATCCCTCATGGCATAAAAACCGTCGATTTGGATGGCAAAATCACGTTTGCCAACGAGTCTTATCATCGCATTTTCGGATATGAAAACGGCGAACTTCTGGGAACCTCTTTTCTTGAAGTTTCATCCGACCCGGAACAACTGGAGAAAGATAAGGAGTACTTCCGAACCATTCTGCGCACGCAACCGCGGCCGCAATCGATGGTCCGTACCTGTAAAACCAAAAATGGCGACGAAATAACCATTCAGCTTGATTGGACATATCTGTATGACGGAGAGCAGCGGCTTTTGGGATTCGTGGATGTCGTAACCGATATTACCGAACGCATGCGTGCCCGTAATGCTCTTGAGGAGGAAAAGGAAAGACTGGCCGTAACTTTGAGCTCCATCGGCGACGGTGTGATTGCCACCGATATTACCGGCCGAATCGTTTTGTGTAACCATGTCGCCGAGGATTTGACCGGATGGAAGTCCGAGGAGGCTTTTGGGCATAAACTCGATGAAGTATTTCATATCATCAATGAGAAAACCCGCGAACGTTGTGAAAATCCGGTCGATAAAGTGATTAAGTACAATACCGCCATTGGACTGGCCAATCATACGGTGCTGATAGCCCGTGATGGAACACAACGGGCCATCGCCGACAGTGGCGCCCCCATTCGCACCAAAACCGGTGCCATTCTGGGAGTCGTGCTGGTTTTCCGCGACGTCACTGAAACCAACCGCCTGCGCGATCTGGCCGAACGGGCCCAGCGTCTGGAAACGGCCGGGAGAATCGCCGGCCAGGTGGCGCATGACTTCAACAACCTGCTGGCCCCGTTAATGGCCTATCCTGAATTGATCCGCGATGCCGTTCCGCCGGACAGCCATATTATCGGTTACCTCAACAGCATGGAACGGGCGGCAACCCAGATCGCCGAGATCAACCAGCAACTGCTGACGCTCGGCCGCCGTGGCCATTATAATCAGGAACCTCTCAATATGAACACTATTGTGAGGGAGGTGATCAAACAGCACGTGTCCTCGCACGTGGGGATCAAGGTCAGTACTAATCTTGAAGAGGATTTGTTTTTATTTAAAGGCGGGGCGTCTCAGATTTTTCGGGTTGTCTCCAACCTGGTCATAAATGCTCTTGATGCCATGAAAGATACGGGAGGGCTGTTTTTCAGGACAGAAAACTTCTATGTCGATCGTCCCCTGGGCAAAAACAACAATATTCCGACCGGGGAATATGTTAAAATGACAATTGCCGATACCGGGTGCGGCATCCCTCCGGAAGCCGTCCCCAGAATTTTCGACCCGTTTTTTACCACCAAATCCAGCGACCGTCGCCGCGGTTCGGGATTGGGTTTGAGCGTGGTGCATGCCGTGGTCGAAGATCATAACGGATATATAGATTTCGAAAGCGAGCCGGGCCAGGGAACGGTTTTTTATCTGTATTTCCCGGTAACCCGCGAAACGGTTGAAGAACCGGATAAAGAAACCGTCGTCGGCGGACAGGAGCGGATACTGGTCGTCGATGACGATGAACTTCAGCGTACGGTTTGTTTGATATTGCTTCGTAATCTGGGTTATGATGCCCAAGCCGTCAAAAGCGGGGAAGCCGCGGTGGAGTTTTTCCGGGAAGAGCGGGCCGACCTGGTGATTCTCGA
Organism: uncultured candidate division Zixibacteria bacterium; assembly: GCA_937925655.1. GTDB lineage: Bacteria > Zixibacteria > MSB-5A5 > GN15 > PGXB01 > CALAMC01. The sequence goes on from CALAMC010000030.1 coordinate 17,589, forward strand.
CATGATAATGACGCCGGGCATCGACGGGACCGAAACATTGAATCGTATTTTAAAACTGATTCCGGATCAAAAAGCGCTGATAGTTTCCGGTTTTGCCCACAGCGAACGGATTGAAGAAGCGTTGCAAATTGGGGCCGGGGCTTTTGTTCGCAAACCTTTGACCCTGAAATCACTGGCCCATGCGGTTCGGAAAGAACTGGACCGCAAGCAGGAAGTCCGCGTGCGGGCGAAGGATGAGGATTTCGAATAATTGCGCATCATGATAAGCTCATGAGTAATATAGACATTGCACAAGAACATTTTCTCCGAAACCTATCTCTTGAGTTTATGTTTCAGTTTGTTGAAGCCCGGGTTTTCGGGCAGTGATGATTTTTATATTGGCGTTGACTTGTTATCGATATTGACGTCGGGAACAAACCGACCTTGCCGGGAGAATAAGTTATGACCGATGAAAACAAATCATATATGGAAAATGGTGAAAACGAAGAGGATCGCGAATGGTTTGAATCCCTGGATGAACTTTATGAATCCGGAGGTCCACAGCGGGTGCGTGATATTCTGTCCAAGCTTGCCGACCACGCCGCAAATTTTGGAATCCAGCCGGTTTGTTCCGATGAGTCGCCGTATATAAATACCATTTCCGCCGACAGACAGCCGGCCTATCCCGGAAATCGTGAAATTGAGCGGCGGATAAAAAGCATAATACGCTGGAACGCCATGGCTATGGTCGTCAGGGCCAACCGGGCCGACAGCTCCATCGGCGGACACATTTCAACTTATGCCTCCAGCGCCACATTGTATGAAGTCGGTTTTAATCATTTCTTTCGAGGCAGAACCGATAAACATGACGGTGATATCGTCTATTTTCAGGGTCACGCTGCACCCGGTATCTATGCCCGGGCCTTTGTCGAAGGCCGGCTCAATGAAGAAAACCTGGAAAACTTCCGGCGCGAGATTGTTTCGCCGCACGGTCTGTCATCTTATCCCCATCCCTGGCTGATGCCGGAATTCTGGCAGTTTCCGACCGTGTCGATGGGACTGGGCCCGATCATGTCGATTTATCAGGCCCGCTTCAATAAGTACTTGGTTGACCGCGGTCTGAAAAAGCCCTCGGATTCGAAAGTCTGGGCCTTTCTGGGCGATGGTGAACTCGATGAGCCCGAATCACTGGGCGCGATCACGCTGGCTTCCCGTGAAAAACTCGATAACCTTATCTTCGTCGTCAACTGCAACCTGCAGAGACTCGACGGCCCGGTCCGCGGCAATGGAAAAATAATTCAGGAACTGGAATCGATTTTCCGGGGCGCCGGGTGGAATGTCATCAAAGTCATCTGGGGTTCGGATTGGGATGCCCTTCTGGCCAAAGATAGCGACGGCCTTCTGGTGAAGCGCATGGGTGACTGCGTTGACGGGCAGTATCAGAAGTACACGGTCACCGGCGGCGATTATATCCGCAAGGATTTCTTCGGGACCGATCCACGCCTTCTGGATATGGTGAAAAACTATTCTGACGAAAAACTTCAGAAGCTCCGTCGCGGCGGTCACGACCCCGAAAAAGTCTATGCGGCATACAAGGCCGCGGTCGAGCATAAAGGTGCACCAACCGTTATTCTGGCCAAAACTATCAAGGGCTATGGTCTGGGCGAGGCCGGCGAGGGCAAGAATATTACCCATCAGCAGAAAAAACTCAACGAACAGGAAATGCGCGAGTTTCGCAGTCGCTTCGGCATTCCCATTTCTGACAAAGACGTCGCCGACGCCCCGTTTTATCGTCCGCAGGAAGACAGCACCGAATATAAATATATCCGCGAGCGGCGCAACGCCCTGGGCGCCTTTCTCCCCGAGCGCAAAGTCACGGTCGAGCCGCTGAAAGTAAAAAAGAGTGATCTTTTTGATGAGTACTATGAAGGCACCGGGGAACGTGAGGTTACCACGACTATGGTCCTCGTGCATATCATGTCAAAATTGCTCGATGATGAAAACGTGGGGAAATTTATTGTCCCCATTGTCCCCGATGAAGCGCGCACCTTCGGAATGGAATCGCTTTTCCGCAAGATCGGCATTTATGCCAGTCAGGGACAGAAATACGAACCGGTGGATCGGGAAAGTCTTCTTTATTACAGGGAAGCCAGAGACGGCGTCATACTTGAAGAAGGTATTACCGAGGCCGGGTCCATGTCGTCGTTTATAGCCGCGGGAACGGCTTACGCCACGCACGGCATTAACATTATCCCCTTTTTCATTTATTATTCCATGTTCGGGTTTCAGCGCATTGGCGATCTGATCTGGGCGGCGGGAGATATGCAGGCCAAAGGCTTTCTTGTCGGCGGCACCAGTGGACGAACCACTCTGGCCGGAGAAGGTCTGCAGCATCAGGACGGGCAAAGTCACCTGTTTGCTTTGGCATTGCCGAATCTCAAGGCCTATGACCCGGCATTCGCCTACGAACTGGCCGTGATCGTGAAAAACGGCCTGCACCGGATGTATGAAAATCAGGAAAACCTGTTTTACTATATCACCGTCATGAATGAATTTTATCGTATGCCGGTGATGCCAGAGGGAGTCGAAAACGGTATTTTGCGGGGGATGTATCGTTATCGGTCAGCATACGGCGATTCAAAAGGCTTTATGGCCCAACTGATGGGCAGCGGCGCCATTATGAACGAGGTTATCAAAGCCGCCGATATTCTTGAAAAAGACTACCATATTCCCGCCGAAATTTATTCGGTCACGAGTTATAAAGAGCTTTACAGCGATGCTATCGACGCCGAGCGCTGGAATATGCGCCATCCCGGGGAAACGCCCCGGTCGGCATATGTCAGCGAATGCTTGAAAAACGCCAAAGGGGTCTGTGTGGCCGCGACCGATTATGTTAAAGCAATTCCCAATTCTGTCGGCAAGTGGATCCCCGGCCGATTCATCGCTTTGGGCACGGATGGTTATGGACGTTCTGACGGGCGGGCGGCACTTCGAAATCATTTTGAAGTCGATGCCGCTCATATCGTCATGGCCGCGCTGTATGGTTTGGCTCTTGATGGATTCATCGATAAAAATATCGCGGGTAAGGCCTCGATCGATTTGAAAATAGACCCGGATAAAATCAACCCTCTTTTTGCGTAGGCATATACGATAATTATGAAACCATACCATATGCACCGCGAACAATTCGTGGAACGCCCCCTTGAAGAAGTCTTTGCCTTTTTTGAAAATCCTCAAAATCTGGCCCGGATAACGCCCGGTTCGGTCGGCTTCGAAATCCTGACACCACCACCGATTATCATGAAAGCCGGATTGATTCTCGATTATACCATCAAGGTTTTCGGGATGAGGATGCACTGGACGACCATGATCACCGATTATGAACCGCCGCACCGCTTCGCCGATGTCCAGCTCAAAGGGCCGTACGAATTCTGGCACCATACACATACGTTTGAATCCGTATCCGGGGGAACACTTATGACCGATGATATTCTTTATTTGATTCCCTACGGACCGCTGGGCAAAATCGCCAACCTCCTGATGGTGAAACGGCAGCTTAAAAATATTTTCGATTACAGGGCCGCTGTGATTAAAGGCATCTTCGGTCCCGCCTGAAGTCATTATTTCATCCGCACCGTTATTACTTCTTTATTTTTGGTCTTATTTTTATTTTCTTGATTAGTAAATGTATGATTGATAAAGACCGGGGAGAATAATATGCAAGCTGTCAACCCCGCTACCGGGGAAATCATTAAAGAGTATCCCGAACACTCTGCCGCCCGGGCGGCCGAAATAATCGAGGAAGCGCACCGCGAATTTTTATCGTGGCGCCAAACCGATTTTGCGCACCGGCGGACCCTTATGCACAACGCGGCCCACGTCCTGCGTGAAGGAAAAGAAGATTGCGCCCTCATGATTTCGACCGAAATGGGCAAAATCATTTCGGAGTCACGGGCCGAAGTTGAAAAATGCGCCTGGGTATGCGAGTACTATGCCGATAATGCCGAAAAATTCCTGGCCGATGAAATAATCCCGACCGATGCCTCGCGCAGTTTTGTGGCGTTTCAGCCGCTGGGGGTGATACTGGCGGTCATGCCCTGGAACTTTCCCTTCTGGCAGGTTTTCCGGTTTGCCGCCCCCGCCCTTATGGCTGGGAATGCCGGGGTCCTCAAGCACGCCTCCAATGTTCCGGGCTCGGCACTGGTCATCGAAGAAATTTTCCGCAAAGCCGGTTTTCCGCCCAACCTGTTTCGAACCTTGATGATTTCGTCGGGCCTGGTCGAGGACGTCATAAGAAACGACCGCATCAAGGCGGTGTCGCTCACCGGGAGTGAACCGGCCGGGATGGCCGTGGCCGCAGCGGCCGGCCGTGAAATTAAAAAAACTCTGCTCGAACTCGGCGGCTCGGATCCGTACATCGTTCTCGAAGACGCCGATCTTCCGGCCTGTGTGAAAACCTCGGTGACCGCGCGCATGATCAACGCCGGACAGAGTTGCATCGCCGCCAAACGTTTTATTGTGGTCGAAAGTATTGTCCGTAAATTCGAGCAAATGCAAAAAGAATTAATGGAATCCCTCAAGGTCGGCGACCCGTTGGATGAAAAAAACCAGGTGGGGCCGCTGGCCCGCCCCGATTTGCGAGATGAACTCGAAGTTCAGGTGCAAAAATCAATTAAAATGGGAGCGCGGTTACTGTGTGGCGGGAAGAAGATTGCCGGGCCGGGCGCTTTCTATGAGCCAACCGTCCTGACCGATGTCAAAAAAGGGATGCCGGTTTACCATGAAGAAACATTCGGCCCGGTCGCGGCCATTATCCCGGTCCGCGATATGGAAGAAGCCATTGAAGTGGCCAATGATTCCGCGTTTGGACTGGGTGGTTCGGTCTGGTCACGGGATCTCGCCAGAGCCGAGGAAGTGGCCCGCCGGGTGGAAACCGGTGCCATGTTTGTTAATGGTTTGACTAAATCCGACCCGCGACTGCCATTCGGGGGGATAAAGAAATCCGGTTATGGACGGGAACTGTCGCCTTTCGGTATCAGGGAATTTGTCAATATCAAAACCATCTGGATCGCATGAAGGTGAAATAAAAAAGCCCCGTCGAAGGGCGGGGCATTTTTTATTCAAAATCGATTCTATCGCAGTGTCCCACAGGAGCCCTGCCAGCTCGTGCATTCACACGGCGACGGGCCGTCTTCGTATAAATCGGCAATAAGATAAAGAATATCCAAAAGGTTGACAGTGCAGTCGCAATTGGCGTCGCCGGAACAAACGGGGTACGGTTTGGGATCTGGACCACTCTCATAAATGTCCGCAATTAAGTAAAGAATATCCAGCAGGTTAACTGGGGCATTACCGTTGGCATTGCCCGGAATACAATCACATACGGGAGGATTATCTTCATCGAAAAAGTCAAGAATGCGCGCCATAATCGAATCGCGCTTGTCGTAGCCACCAAAATCATTGGAAATATCCTCGTAACCCCAGGCAAAAAAGACGACTTTATAATCGCCCGCGTATGAAACCGCCGAAGTCGGGCCGCCTTCATACTTGAACATTGCCTGCCCGCCATTAATCGGATTAATGGAACTGCCCTTCATGTAATCCTGATGGGCATAACTGGTATAGCGCACACTCAAACCCTCGGCGATTGACCCCGGCAAACCCTCATGCACCAGTCCGAAATAATAACCTCCGTAGGTGGCGTGCAAGTAATCATTGAGGAAAGAGGGGTCTTCGACGTTGAGTTCCGAAGCAATCATTTGGCCCGTAAGAAACAACTTGCCGCCGCCGTCCAAATATGCCTTCATGGCGGCAATATCGCCCGCCTGCAAAAGATTCGACGAGGTATCGCCGGTAAACCAGATGACGACTTCATAGGCGCTCAATTCACCTGCCGTAGGCGCACCCTGCGACAACTGCGTCCAGGTTCTCGACGGAACACCTGCATTATAGAGGTCGGCATAAAAGATTTCCTCAAAGTTATCGCCACGATCATCATCGACGATTAAAAATCGGGGCGTGCCGACTATATGCTCGAATGAATACGTCTGCTCAAAAATGCCGCCGTTGGCGGTTATCTCCACAAAAAAGGTGTCAAAGCGGGCATCGGCCGGGTTGGGAATAGTGAATGTTATAGGTTCGCCAAGGTTATTGGTTTTAGCCCCGTTACCGGGAATGCTTGCTTTATATACCGATTGATTTCCGAAAGTAATTTCCGGGTTGGTGGTGGTCATGTTTATTGTGGCGTTAGTGGCGGCCAGCCACGCATTTTGAAGGAAGAAATAGAATTCAATTGTCTCACCCGGGTCGAAATTGCCGTCGGCATTGGCGTCGTTGAAAAAGGACGAATCCAAAACCAGATTGGGTCGCGACCAGGTTACGTCCAGATTGGCCGTCATCAGGGAGTCCGAATTGGAAATATCCCAGACGGATACCTGGGTTATGGCTCCCGAATAACTGCGGCTGTTGGGAACGGTAAGATCATCAAAAGAGCGAACATTGCTGCTGCCGGGATAAGGGTCGCCGGCGTCGCTTGAGCCCGCACCCCATTCCAGGTCGAACTCACCGTCGGCCTGTTCCAATGCGACATGATAATGATTAGGATCATAGTTGCCCCAGCGCGAGTCATCGACATGATATATAAGCAAGCCTTCGCCATACAAGGCCTGGTCGAAACCGACTTTCTGACGATTTTCCACAAGGAAATACTGATACCCGGAATAAGAACCGCCGGCCCAAAGTTTGTATATAATCGGTTCCGATTGAACCTGCGGGAATTCGACGTCCGTCATATTGCTTAAAACCGGGGTGGCCGATGCGAAACCGAGATATACCCGGCTCCAAGCGTCCAGATGCGAAGGCCGCCGCGACGCTCCATTATAACTGCCGCTGGCCATCAAAGACCAGCGACCCAGACCGTCGGATGTCGATGGCGAGCCGTCTATATCGTAAAGGTCAGGAAGACCCAATACGTGGCCGTATTCATGGCAAAAAACCCCGATGGGCGAAATTGTGGCCGAGGAGGCAGATTCTTCCGGTTCCATTGAATAAGCATTCACCCGAACGCCATCGACCCATACGTCGCTGGGCAGGTTCCATTGATGCGAATGTATTTCATTGACGTTGCCGGATTCTTCATAACCGCTTCCGGCATGGACAACAAACAAACCGTCAACATAGCCATCGGAGCCGCCAATATTATCGAAAATGGAAAAATCCACGGTGGCGTCGGCGGCCAGGACGGCATCGCGGGTCAGCCCCTGGGCGTTTTGCGGATATGAACCAAAACCCTTCTGGCCGTTGACATAATAGGCATAGGTTTGGGGCATGCGAAACCAGCCATAAACCACACCGCTAATGAAGAAGTTGCCGTAAGAATTTTCCAGATAAAATTCGGTCATGGAACCGGTGGGATTGAGCCCCTGGGAAAACAAGACCGAGTCGAACTGCGACGGAGTGGCCGCTACCGCGCCGCCGGTATAAGGATTATCGGAGAAATCTACCAATAATACCAGAACATGCACCGTATCGACAACGCCGTTGTCACCCAGAGCCCGGATTTGATTGGCACGCGTCTGTGCCGGGTTGCTTATGCCCCGGGCACGGTCAAGTATATCACGGGCGACGTACTCGTCCCATTTGCCCTCGGCAATAAGAGCGGCCTTGACATCGGGGTGTAAACTGTGGCCAAAAATCGGAGCGCTTGATAAAAGAATTAATAAAACGCATAAGGTTGAAAACTTGCCGATCACTTTTGAATTCATGGATGCCATTCCTTTAAATTGTTATTCGCCTTTTGGCGCAGTATTTTCCAATCTGTAAAACCGGTAAAGGGTTGCGAAGGTTCTAATCAAACAACCTTTCGGTGTGAAAATCTTGGCGGTATACAATATTATATTAGCTTTTTGGAAAATGTCAATTAATCATTGTTAGTCAGCATCGTTCAAAATCTCGTCTATTTGCAGTATTGACATTCCCATCGTAAGGCATATATTATCTATACCGGTTTACTTGCCGCCGTTATAATTCGTTTGGCAATAACGGGATATATAATGAAACCCGCGCTATTTACATTGTTTATCGGTTTATGGGTGACTTTTTCCACTTCTCTCGCCCAAGACGGCATTTTTTCTGAGCCCGACTTCCATGGCGCCGGATCCTTCCCGCGCGATATTATATCAAAAGATTTCAATAACGATGGATTACCGGATATCGCCATCGCCAATTCCGGAGATAATGAAATTATGGTGCTATTGAATACCGGGAATGGCTCGTTCATTGTTTCAGATATCTGTTCTGCCGGGACCTACCCGGTTTCGATCTGCGCCGGATTACTCAACAATGATACCCATATTGATCTGGCCTGCGCCAATCACAGCAGTAACAGCGTTTCGGTATTCTGGGGACTGGGTGGAGGGCAATTCGGGGAAGCCTTCACTCATGGTGCCGGAAACATGCCACGTTCGCTTTGTGCGGCCGATTTCGACCGCGATGGCCATATCGACTTGGCCTCGGCCAATACCCAGTCTAATGACGTTTCGATTTTCCATAACCAGGGGGGCGGTGTCTTTTATCCGGCCATATCTCATTCCGTCGGCGGCAGTCCCACCTCCGTGGTGGCGGCCAATCTTGACCGGACAAGAGGCGAAGACCTTATCCTGGCCAACTATAACCCCGGCATGATTTCGGTGATGTTTAATCACGGCGACGCTTTTTTTGACCCGCCGTTGAATCACGCCGCAGGGACCGGGCCCTATGCCCTCGCGGCGGGATACATAGACGGCAATAATACCATCGATTTGGCTATTGCCAACTATGACGGTAATTCGATTTCGATAATACTCAATAACGGCGACAGCACATTTGCTCCCGCCGTCGATTATGAAGTGGGGCAATGGCCGGCCGATATCTGTCTTCTGGATATCGACTTCGACGGTAATCTCGATGTCGTGACAGCCAACAGCCTTTCAGACGATATTACCGTGCTTTTAAATCAGGGCGACGGAACATTTGTCTTTGCCGCTGCTTATCCCGCCGGAGATTGCCCGGTGGCAATATGTACCGGTGATTTCGACGGTAATCATAATATTGACCTGGCAGTGGCCAATTTCTGGGATAATAACTTCGCGATTTTCCTTAATCTTACCAATGGCAATTTTATTTGCGGTGATTGCAATGACGACGAGAATGTGAATCTTCTCGATATTCTGTATCTGATCGATAATATCTATGGCAATGGTCCGGAACCGACACCGCCGGAAGCAGGCGATGTCAATTCCGACCATAATTTAAACCTTTTGGATATATTATATCTTATAGCTTCCATCTATGGCGATGGGGCGGATCCCGTGTGCCCATAAGTCGGTTTTAGAAAATTTGTTGACAATATTATATGTAGTCCAATTTAGGAATTCATATGATATTATTGTACAATAAGTTATAAATATGTTAAATTTGGCAAACGTGAAATAATTCACTTGACAAATTTTGTTATAAATCTTATCATTTTACTAATAATAAGCGTTCAATATTTTGAGAATATTAATATGAAGTTTTCAACCAGAGCCCGATACGGACTGCGCATGATGGTCGAATTGGCTCGCGCCAACAGCGGTGACCAGTTGACCCATTTGGGTAAAATTGCCCGGATCACGGCTCTTTCAGAAAACTATTTGGCCCAACTGGCCATGTCGTTGAAAGGGGCCGGATTGTTAATAGGTGTTTCCGGCAAAAATGGCGGTTACCGGTTGGCACAACCGGCCGACCGGATTAAAGTATCCGACGTGGTTACCGCCCTGATCGGGCCTATCGGATTGACCGAATGCATTACTCATCCGGACATATGTCTGGCCAGTTGTTTTTGTGAAACCCGGTTGGTCTGGGCGCTGGTCAATCATCGCGTCAACCAGACGCTCGAGGAATTTACGCTGGCCGATTTGATTGACAAAGGCTGGGCAAACCGGGTACGCGTCGAATATCAGGCCGTACCATACATGAACCCTGACGATGTTATGCGGGACAAAGACGACATATCCCCCCAGGGATGCCCATAATAAAATTGATGGAAAGTTGATTAAAATATAAAGGAGTTGCAGTGATGCCGGCAGTACAGATTATCACGTACATCTCGCTTATCGTGTCATTTGTTGCCATGCTGTATAAGGTTTACCGTTATGCCACCGCACCCCAGTCAATGCGCTGGGAATTGTACCCGGTCCCGCACGAAAAGGGGCGATCGGCATATGGCGGGTCATATCTTGAAGAACTGGACTGGTGGACCAAACCCCGCCATACCGATACCTTCAACGAACTCAAAGAGATGGGTTCGGAGATAATTTTTTTAAAGGGTGTTTTTCATAATAAAAAGACCCTGTGGTACTTCACATTCCCGTTTCATTTCGGGTTGTATGTAACCATCGGTTGGCTTTTTTTACTGCTTCTGGGAGCCATTCTTCAGCTGGTCGGGGTCGAAGTGTCGTCGCAGGCGGGCGGAATAGGCGCGATTATACACATTATCACGATTCCGGCTGGTTATATCGGGTTGCTTTTGGCCGGGCTGGGCGCTCTGGGACTCCTCTTCTGGAGGCTGGGCGACAAAGAACAGCGACGGTTCAATGCTCCCATCGATTATTTTAACCTTGTTTTTTTTGTGGTTGTCGTCAGTGTAACGCTTGTCAGCCAGCTTGGATCTGACCCCTCGTTTCAATATACCCGTTCCTATGTGACTTCCCTGGTTTCGTTCTCGCACGCGACGATACCAAGTGCCCTGTTCGCAACGGAACTGGTCTTGATATCGTTAATAATTCTTTATATCCCGCTGACCAGGATGTCGCATTTCGTGGCCAAATACTTTTTATACCACGCCGTTCGCTGGAACGATGAGCCTAATCCTAAAGGCAGCAAAATAGAAAAGCGCATTATGGAACTTTTGGGGCGACCGGTCGGCTGGTCCGCCGGACATATCCAGACCGGCAAAAGCTGGGGCGAAGTTGTAAAGGAGCCGAAAAATGACTGATAAAGCCATTCGCATCAAGGACCTCGGCAAAAATGTCGATCAACTCTTTGAATTCAAATTCAAGGAACTGCCCAAACTGCCCTATCCCTACGAGGACTGGGTTGATCCGGACCTGCCCGAAGTTCCCGAAAAAAAACGCGTCGGGCTGGATACCTCACTCGACGGCGTCATGAATGTCAAAGTTCCGATTCCCGAAACGGAGGAGGCCAAGCAGGAGATGGTCGCCAAATTCCTGAACGGCCTCCAGAAACTTTTAAGCAAGGACAGCAACTGGACCTTTTTAAAGCCGTTCATGCTGTCACTGGATAACTGTGTCAAGTGCAACACCTGCAGCGCGGCCTGTCCGGTATTCAATGAAGGCGGCCGCGTCGAAATATATCGCCCCCTTTTCCGCTCCGATACCTTACGGCGTATAATTCGAAAATATATCAAACCGGGCGGCAAGCTCACCGCCAAATTTACCGGCGCCGATATCGACCTCAACTGGGAGACGGTGGCTCGTCTGGCCCAGATGTCTTATCGCTGCACCCTTTGCCGCCGTTGTGCCCAAACCTGCCCGATGGGTGTCGACAACGGTCTGATTGCCCGCGAAATCCGCAAACTGTTCAGCCAGGAGTTGGGCATCGCCCCGCAGGAACTTCATGGCGATGGAACCATCAAGCAACTGGCGACCGGATCCTCGACCGGCATTTCCCCGGTTGCCCTGATGGATATGATGGAATTCGCGGAAGAAGACTTGACCGACCGGACCGGTCTTTCGATTAAGTTCCCGTTCGATAAATCCGGCGCCGACATACTGCTCATCCATAACGCGGGCGAATTCCTCTCCTGGCCGGAAAACGTCGAGGCTTTCGCGGTCATATTCGAAGCGGCCGGCTTGAGCTGGACCATGTCCAGCGACCTCGTCGGTTATGATTCGGTCAACTACGGGCTTTTTTACGATGACGCCCAGTACGCCCGGGTGACATTGAAACACGCCGAAATAGCCAAAAAACTCGGTGTCAAAAAGGTCGTCATGGGTGAATGCGGCCACGCCCACAAGGCCGCCATGGCCATCGGCGACCGTATTTGGGTGCAGGAGGTCAATGTCCCGCGCGAGTCCTGTTTTGTCACGCTTGAAGACATCGTCGTCAATAATAGAATTAAATATGACCCGCTACGCAACGATTTCCCGGTTACGCTTCACGACCCCTGCAACGTTACCCGTTCGATGGGCATCATTATGCCGCAGCGAAATGTCATCAAACGAATCTGCCCACAGTTTCGGGAAATGACTCCGCACGGTGTTAACAACTATTGCTGTGGTGGCGGCAGCGGGTTTGCCATCATGCAGTCCAACAATTTTCCCAACTGGCGTTCGGCGGTTTCGGGACGGCGCAAATTCCGACAGATTCTGGAAGCCTTCACCCGTGAGGAACTTGATCCGACGAAAAACAAATATGTCTGCGCCCCCTGTTCCAATTGCAAGGGCCAGATCAGGGATTTGATTACTTATTTCGACGCCTGGGAAAGGATTCATCTGCAGTACGGCGGTCTGGTCGAATTGATCGTCAATTGCATGACCGACGTCAAGGAGGGCTTTATCGAATGGGATGAGTTCCATTGATGGAGTCCGATTTTGGGCGATGGGTCGATGGCCGTGGCATCGACCCTTTTTATTGCATTTATCGCTGGCAAAATTGCCTTATAGACCTTAATATATGCCATGCTTTGCTACTTTGTTTCTGACATACACGGTTCGACGGCCCGCTATAACAAGCTGTTTGCCGAAATCGAAAGGGAAAGGCCGCAGGCCGTTTTCTTCGGGGGCGACCTGTTGCCCCACCGATACATTTCGCGAGATGTCGGCCAGGATTTCCTTAACGATTTTCTCTTGAACGAATTCCGGAAATCAAAAGCGAACATGGGCGACAAATACCCCCGCGTCTTTCTCATCATGGGCAATGACGACGTCCGTCAGGCCGAAGCGGTCTTCATCGACGCCCAAAAAGAGGGACTCTGGGAATATCTTCATCTCAAGAAATCGGCCCTCGATAAGCACGCCGTTTACGGGTATACCAATGTCACGCCGACCCCGTTTCGGCTTAAGGATTGGGAACGCTATGACATTGATTTTACGCTTCGGGATGGCTCCCTGGCGCCGGAAGCGGGCGTTCATTCGACAGTTGTAAACATCGACGAAATAAAAACGCGAACCATAGCCGATGATTTGCATGATTTGACCGACGATGATGATTTGAGTCAGGCCATTCTGATGATTCACACCCCGCCTTATAAAACGAATCTTGACCGTCTCGGCTGGCCGGGAATCTCCGAAGAAAACAGGCACGTCGGAAGTGTCGCCTTGCGACGACTCATTGAAAAACGCCAGCCGCTGATCGTGTTATGCGGACATATACATGAATCGCCGGCGGTAACGGGCTCGTGGAAAGATAAAATCGGCGACACTTATTGTTTTTCCGCCGCTCACGACGGCCCTGAACTGTCTCTGGTCAAGTTTGACCCGACCGACCCGGACGCGGCTGTCCGCAAATTGCTATAATATTGTCATCGATATTCGGATTTTCTGATAATTTCTAAATTCCGCGGTTTGATGGGGTCTTTTCTTCTTTTTCCCCGAACTTTTTGCTTTTTAAACGATTTTATGATATGTTAAAATTGAATATGTTTGCGAAATTCATAATTTGGGAAAATAACCGCCATTTATAAATACCGGGTTTTTTATGAATAATAAACTGCGCTTTGATATCGCCGAAAGGCCCATAACCTATGCCGGCTTATACGAAGAATTCGTCTTCGATGACGACCGTCTGATCGAGTTCAATCACCGCCATCGCGACGCCCTGGCCAATTATGACCTGACCCTTGATGCCTGTACGATTATAACCATGAGCCGCAATATTAATAAAAAATCCAACCTGGGTGCTTTAAGGAATAGAAAGTTGCGCCAATCGGTAATTTTGGCGGCGGGATTGTCGGCCATCGCCGTGGGGCTTAACGGTCGTGGCAGTCTTAATAAAATCCCCAAAGATAAACAGACCAAGGACCTGATCAATCAACTTAAGCGGGTTAATGACCGCAACGCCGCGCAGGTTATGTCGGAAGTTTTGCAATCGACGACGGAAAAGCTCCCGGTCGGAGAAGAAGCGCTGATTGAATCAACCATAACCGAGGGGGCTCGTCCCAAGCCGGGCAAGGAACCGGGTGGTAATCCAACCATCGCCGTCGGGGCGGTATTCGGTAAGGAAGACCACCAGGCCCAATATGGCCTGACCATGCCGACCAATGTTTCATTGTTGTCGATGGGTAGCGATGTTGTCGAAGGGACGACTAAATCGGTTATGGGAATACACTCGTCCATGACGGCCCTTTTTGTCACCGAATCCGGTGTCAAGCGGCATTTGCCGGATATATATGTCCAGCGCTGGGCCAGCGGCGCCTGGTTCGGCGATTTTAATCCCCGCGAGGTTGATGTTCTGGAGGCGGCGAATATTATCGCGAAATCCTACGGGCTGAACAATCCCAAAAAACTAAGCGCCTTTTTCCTCGACCGCAACCGGCATTATCCGGCGATGGATCGTCTGAATAAGGCCGGGATTTCAACGCCCTATGATCAGGACGGCGATCTGTTGCCGCTATTCTTGTGCGGTTTGGACGGCATCGTCTTTCCGGATGGGCGTAACTTGAATTCTATGATCGGCGAAATCGGCGGCTCGGCCGAATGGGCCATCGGGGTTCTGCCGCTCGTATGGCGCGGCGGACAGGCCATCGGGATGCTTACCAGTCAGTCCAGTTTGACCAATAAAAACCTCACGGCCGAAGAGAAATGGAAAGAGCGCTTTCATTTCACCGAAGAAGAATTCATCATGATTCAGGACGCTCGATTCGAACGCAAGCCGTACTTCACCATATCCGATATTGTGGAAAACCCGTTTGCCGGCGGCATCAGCGCTTTCGGAGCTATCACCGACAATTGCTTCATTCCGTTTATCAAAGGCGTCGAAGGTGATTTCGAAAATAACCGGGTAATCGTCAATGTTCTGGTCATCAATTCGCTGGGTATGGTGGAATGCTGGCGGCTGGTTTTTAAAGCCAATCAGGGCCTTAACCATTCTATTAGCCTGATGACCTCGCCCAAAGAACGACTTCGGGGCAAGACGGGCAAGGAACTGGAAAAAACTATTGCCAAAATGCTGGCGGACCCGCATGAGCGGCAACGCTTCCGTATATTTTTCAACAACGAATATTATCCGGCTATCATTCCTGTCCGCGACAAAATGGTCCTGCTGCATAAGGCCGTGCACGGTTTGATTAAACGTAGGGCTCTTATGGAATACAATCAGGGTATAATTGACGCCACCGAAAAACTCGCTCATGAATGGTTTATAAATTCGGATTGACCCGGCATATATCTTGAGAGCGAACCGAAGACGTATTATATTACCTCATCATGGGTAATATTTTGGCCAGAACAAACGATGCAAATCGCAAGCCGATTCTCGCGGCCCTGCTGGCCTTGGCAATTGTATTATTCGGACTACTGTCTTATCATTATCAATTCGTTCAGGACGACGCCTATATCTCGTTTCGTTACGCTGATAATTTTATAAACGGCCACGGGCTGGTCTTCAATGTGGGCGAACGGGTGGAGGGATATACCAATTTTCTCTGGATTATCGGACTGGTCATTTGCCGGAAATTGCTTGATTTCGATTATATTCTGACCGCAAGGATTTTCGGTCTTTCTTTCGGCACCGCCTTGTTTATTATTTCCGTTTTTTTGATTTACCGCCATAATAAAGACCGTGCGGTCATATTGACGACATTGAATTTCATCATGCTGATATCCTGCGCCGCGATACCCTACTGGTCCATATCGGGACTGGAAACGACGGCCTTTGCGTTCACGGCCCTGGCGGCCATGACGGCCGAGCTTTATAAATCCCGATTGACAGCGGTCATCCTTGTTGTGGCAACCCTGCTTCGGCCTGACGGCGTTGTTCTCTTTACAGTAATTCTTTTTCATCGCCTGTTATCCAACCGGCAAAACGCCCTGAATCTTATGCTGGTTTATTTCGTTCTGTTATTACCCTTTGCCATATTCAAAGTGCTGTATTACGGGTCACTTCTGCCGAATACATTTTACGCCAAAAGTGGTTTCGGTTGGCTCTATGTCGAAGCCGGCTGGAATTATGCCGTGCACTTTTTTAAAACCGTCGGGGTCTATGGCCTAATATTAATTCCAATAACTCTGGCTATACCCGCCTTGTGGCGCAAATATCGTCCGTTGTATCTGTTCATAATTATTTACAGCCTGTATATCGTGTTGGTCGGCGGCGACGTTCTTAAAGTGTATCGTTTCTTTGTTCCGGTCATCCCCGTTTTGTTTTTCCTCTTTATCATTTCGCTGGATTTTGCCCTTGAGAAAGTCATTGACGGATTCGATATTAAAATACGAAAGAAAAGTCTTATCCTGACGCCTTTGGTTTTGATTTTTGCCACGGCTTCGTATCTGCTGGCCGGGAATCACGTTAATACTTTTCTGGCCAATGAACGCGCTTTCACGTCCAAGATGCACTTCGCGGCCGATATGATGAAACGCCATATGGACCCGTCGTTTTCGATCGCCGCCAGTACTATCGGTGTCCTCGGATATGAACTGCCGGGTCACAGGCTGATCGATATGGTGGGCTTAACCGATTCATATATCGCCCGCCACGGAGAGTATATCCCCGGACTGGAATCGACGTGGAAAGAGCGGCGTTATAATTCGCGTTATGTTCTGGAGCAGCAGCCCGATGTCATTATATTCTCGACCAACGATAAACCTTCGGCCCCGGCCGAGAGGGCGTTATTTTTGCATTCCGAATTCCGAAAAAATTATGTAGTCAGCGGTTTTCACCGTGACCAGGGCCGGCGTTGGACCAATTTTTTTATGAAGAACGATGACTATGATGCCGATCGGGATAATCTGCTTTCCGATGCCGGATTCGTGAATACGTTACATGATGCATTAACGAGGCTATCTGATGGGGACAACGAAACGGCCCTGGAACTCTTCTCCAAGGCCGCCGCGAAACTCCCGCCCGATGAATCCGCTTTTCTGGATTATTACCGGGGCGAATGCTTATACCGTATGGAGCAATCCGGCCCGGCCCGACAATTTTTCGAAAACGCCTTGGCGGCATATCCCGATGATTGCCGCCCCCGCTGGAGATTGGGGCAGTTGGCCGCCCGCGAAGAAGATACTGTCACGGTCAATCGCCTTGCCGATGAAATTAAAAAACTTCAACCCTGGCTGCTCGATTTCAGCCGATAAGCACAAGCGACCATGATGTCGTCCGGCAAAGAAAATATATTCCAATACCGCCTTAAAACGATTATAACCGTCATGACAGCCGTGATCATCGCCGGACTTGTCATGGGCTTTGTCTGGAAGAATATCGATATCGGTCGAATGAAAAATCTCGATTATCGTATTCACTCCCAATACATCCTGCACCGAACCGAATCTGACCCGGCCGCTTTATTGACCGCCGTGACGGAGCAATTGAAAAAGAATAAAATATTTGTAATCGATCGATATCAGACCTCCCCAACACAATGGGAGATACTCGGACACCCCGGACGAATTTGGCTGACCTCGGAATTTATCAGCAAAATAACCGTAGTCGATACCGTGGCGATCGTTGAGGGTGGCGAACAGGGCCCGCAACGGATTCTTGTGGCTTCTCTGGGATCGATCGAAACAGGGTCCAAGGAATTTGTGTTTTTGTTCTTCCTTGCCGTTGCGGCCACACTGGCAGTGCTTGTTCGCAAAGAGGCCTTCCCCCATATTTATGGCGGCAATCTAAAGCGGGAGGATAAACGTCGATGACCACCCGTTCAAAGCGGATATTCGCCTTTGGGCGTTGTGAAGTAATTATTTTTTCTCTGGCGGTAGCCCTTCGACTGGCCTTTATGCTGATTATGATTGGCGATATCGGAAGCGACCATTTGATCGATAAGTACCCCGATCCGATCAAATACGTCCGGGCCGGAGATTATATTTTCGGCGGCGATGACGCCGGCAAAATTGATCTGTATCTCGTCGGTCCGGGCTATCCGATGTTGCTGGGATTGAGCAAAAACCTGATTGGCCCGGTTTACTGGCCGGTGCTGTTATTCCAAATAATTTTAAGCGGCCTGACCTGTGTTCTTATATATCGGTTGTCCAAATTGCTGCTCGAAAATGAATACATCTCCGTTGGCGCGGGACTATGGGCGGCTCTGTCATTGACATCCATTACGCTGGCCAATGCCGTGGCCTCCGAAACATTATTCGTATTTCTTGCGACTTTAACTCTTTATCTATATTTCAAAAGCCTGATGTCTGTGCGGTGGGCGCCGGCTGTTGGAGCCGGCATAGCCGGCGGCTTGGCCGTTCTCACCCGATCCGTGTTCATGTTCTACCCGCTTATGCTTTTTGTCTTTGCCCTGCTATTTCCAGTTATTAACGGGATAGTTACGAGAAAAAGAATGATTCTCAACACCATTGTCTGTTGTCTGATAATCGTCCTGATTTCCATCGGCTGGGGGTTGAGAAATTACCGGGCGCACGAAACTTTTACAATTTCCGCCACCGGCCTTCTGGCCGCCAAGACGTACCTCACGGCCAAAGTCTTGGTCGAGGGCGAACAGCAGAAACCGGAACGAATGGTGTCGATAAGAGACTCGATATTTCAGTCGGCTTTGCATGATTTTAAAGCCGGTCGCTTCCGGGATAACCGGGATGAAAGTATTGATTTTATATATTCAACCTTTAAACGGTTTCCGGATTTGTTTATAAAGCAATACTTGCGAATCGTGATGTACAATGTTACGGCGGTCTCCAGTCTGCAAAACGTGCTGGTGCCATCCTGGAAAGGCCTTTTCGAAGCCATCGACAATTATGTCCACCGGGGTTATGATAATCCCGCCTATTTTATGCTGTCATTGGTCGGCTTTATGGTTTTATGGCGCAAAAACCGAAGGATTGCCGTTATTTTATTACTGAACGTCCTTTATTATGCCTTTTTGTCGGGTGTCACTTTCGGCCAGGGCTCAAGAATTTTCTACCCCGCCGCCATGACTCAAACCATACTGATAGTTGCGGGAATTATTTTTCTGTTTGACCTGTTACGTGTCTTAGCGACGCAATTCTTAATCGGCCCAAGAATAAACACGAAATCCCAAACGAAGTCTTAATGTGATTCCAAACAATTTTTGCAACTTAACATTTTAAATTAAGTAATATATTATAATTAGGGTTCGCGCGGTATTGTATTTGGATGGAGAACTGCAATCGGCGTCTATATAAATGAAAGAAATATCGTTATGAAAAAAATCATCATAATTGGTGCTATTATTATTGTCATTTTTGGAGGATATTTCGGGGTCAATGCCTTTTTCACCGTTTCGCAGACAATCCCGACCGCCCTTGTCAGTAAGGGTCGGTTTGTCATTCCTTTGGTTGCCAACGGCAGCGTCGATGCCAAACGGGCTTTCACCATAACCGCGCCGCGCATGCGTGGTCTGCAGATAACCTGGCTGGCTCCCGAAGGTTCCATGGTATCGCAGGGCGACACCGTCATTCGGTTTGACGCCACCCAGCAGCTGTCGGATTTGGCCGAGCATGAGTCATCTCTGAAAATAGCCCAGCAGACACTGGAACGGGCGAAGAAGGAATATGATATACAGGAAAAACAGCTCAATCTTGATTTGAAAAGAGCCCAGCGCAATTATGATGAAAAAAAACATGAAGCCCCCAAGTTGGCCGAAGAAGCCCGCATCGAGCTGGAACTGGCCGAACTTAACATCAAGGCCAAACTGGAGCAATTTCAGGCCGACGTTTCCAAATCCGAGCTGGAGGTCCAGCGAGCCAAAGACAAGGTCGAGATGGCCCGCAAAGAATATGAACAGACTATTGTCAAGGCGCCGTTGCCCGGAATGATCGTCTACCTGGAAATATGGAAAGGTAGTTCGATGGACAAGGTCCAGGAAGGCGACTCGCCCTGGCCCGGACAGGGACTGATAAAAATACCCGATCTGTCCGATATGGTCGTGGATGCAACCGTATCCGAAGTGGATGCCAGCAAGGTCGATTCGGGGCAGGCTGTCATCGTTACTCTTGACGCGCACCCCGAAAAGGAATACCGCGGGACCGTCACCAGCAAAAGCACTTTGGCCCGACGTAAGGAATCTGGATCCAAAATCAACGTCTTCGACGTTGTCGTGGCGATCAATAACCATGACGAAAATGTCAAGCCCGGCATGTCGGCGTCGTGCAAAATAATAATCGATGAAATCCCCGATGTCGTCTATGCCCCATTGGAATCGGTTTTTGAAAAGGACGGCGAAGTGGTTGTTTTTCTGGAAAGCAAAAAGAAAGTTCCGGTCGAAGTCGGCCGCCGCAATGATATGTCCATTGAAATAGTCTCCGGACTGGAAGGCGGGGAAAAGGTCTGCCTGGTTGACCCGACTCTGGATGAGACAACCCTGCCCGGAGACAAAGCCTCGGAACCGGAATTGAATAAAGGCCGTCAATTGCCGCCGTCCAACGGAGCTTCTTCCGGAGGCCGCCGAGGGGCCACTCGCTGATGAACGAATCCTTTTTATTCCGGGTATCTTTCGAAGCTTTGGGAGCTCATAAGCTGCGTACCCTTCTAACCATGCTGGGTGTCATCATCGGTGTGGCGGCGGTGGTGTCCATGCTATCCATTGGCGAGGGGGCCAAACAGGAAGCTCTCGAGCAGATTTCGATTCTGGGCATCAATAATATTATCGTCAATGCCAAAACGCCGGCGACCAGTGAAAATTCCAACATCGCCCTACAGCGGTCCCAAGGGCTAAACCTGGCGGATGCCGAAAATATCGCCCGGTTTTCTGAATTGGTATCAAACGTTGTCCCCCAAAGATATGAACCGATCTCGGCCGTGTCTTATTTCGGTCAAAGCGCCCCGGTCAGGGTCGTCGCCACTACCCCCAATTTCATGCTCTCGTCATCGATTGACGTCGAAAATGGGCGTTTCATAAGCGATCGGGACATGGCTGATTTTTCACAGGTGTGCGTTCTTGGAGCCAAAGCCAAACGTGGCCTGTTTGCCTTCGATAATCCCATCGGCAAAAGCATCCGTATCGGCGACCTTGATTTCACCGTTGTCGGCGTCATGACCGACAAGTATATCGGCCGGGGCAAAGTCGAAGGGCTGGAACTGAAAAACCTCAACGAGGACGTTTATATCCCGCTGACGACCGCGCAAAAAAAACTGCCCCGCGAAGTTCAGCAAAGTTTCGGCGGCACGGTTATTATAATCGGCGGCTCTTTTTCCGGAAGTGAAAAGGAATACAATACTCCTGAACTGGACCAGCTGACCATATCGGTATCGGACCTGGAACTCGTGCCGGCCGTTTCCCGGCTGGTGGAACGAATTCTTCAAAGACGTCACAACAACGTCGCTGATTTCGAAATTGTCGTTCCGGAGTCACTTTTGCGCCAGTCGCAAAAAACCCAGCAGATATTTAACATTGTCATGGGGGCCATCGCCGGCCTGTCGCTTTTGGTGGGGGGCATCGGCATCATGAATATCATGCTCGCCTCTGTTTTGGAACGAACCCGCGAAATCGGCGTTCGCCGGGCGGTCGGCGCCAGAAGGCTGGATATCATGCATCAATTCTTAATCGAGGCGGTGACCATCTGCATGATTGGCTGTACTATCGGCATTCTGCTGGGGCTGGTGATATCGAAGGGCATAAGTTTCTACGCCGGCTGGCCGACCATCGTCTCGGTGTTTTCGATTGTCCTGGCCGTGACCGTCTCGACCGCGGTCGGGATCGTTTTCGGTATGCTCCCGGCGCGCAAAGCCGCCCAACTCGACGTGATCGAATCGCTGCGTTATGAATAAGACCGTAAATTGGATTATAGAGGTATTTATGAATAATTCGCGTGATATACGAAGCGCCATAGGCCCGGCGGCTATACTGATGATCTTGATCGTCATGTTGGCTTCGACAGCATCGTCATTGACACTCGAAGAAGCCATCGACCTCGGACTTAACCATACCGCCCGCGGCAGCATGATCGAGGGCAACCTTGAAGTGGCCGAGCAGAATTATTTCGCCCGCCGCATCAATTTCTATCTGCCGGAAATTTCAATCAAAGGTTCGGTGCCGTCGTATTCGGTCGATGAGTCTTATCGCTTTTTCGGCGGCTCGCCCGTCAAGAAACTATTTGAAACCCGGGATCTGGGGTTCAATTCCTTTGTCGAATTGAATCAGAGCCTGTTGACGGGCGGCGACGTCCGCGTCACGGCCAACCTGTTATCCCAGAAAGACCGCTATCCCAACACCCGTCTCGACGACGGTTCGTTTATCGACGAAAGAACGCGCCAGGGATATTTCACCTTCAGCTACACCCAGCCGCTGCTGAAACCATCGAATGCCCGGCACCAGTTAAAAAACACTCGTGACGATTTCGAAATCGCCCGGCTCTCAAAAATCGAAGAGGAAACAACTTTAAAAAAGGAAATTATCGAGGCTTATATGGGGGTGCTGCAACTGTCGATCAAAAAAGACATGTCGGAAGCCGGTTATGAAGCCGCCCGCCTGCAGACCGAAATCGATTCGCTCAAACTGGCCGATGAAATTCTATCGGAGGAGGACTACCTTGGTTCGGTATCCGGAAGCCTCGACGCCGAACTGGATAAATTCGAGGTCGAAACGCAACTGGAGGAAAAGGAACGTCAACTGGCCATATTGCTGGATAAGGATGTCTTCGCCGACCAGTCACTGATCGAGCCGGTTTTGCAAAGCCATATCGAGCCGAATAAAAGGGCCGCCTTGATGAATGGCTGGGAATTGTCGGTGCCCGCCCGAAAAGCCGAATTGCAATACAAAAAGGCCCGGCGCGAGGCCGATTATAAAGCCTCCGGCCATGGCCTGACCGGGGATCTAACGGCCAATTATTCCACCGGCAACGGTTATATCAAAACCGATGATGTCCGCGAAGATATCGATACGAAAGGCTGGGGGATATCCCTGAATTTTTCTTTGCCGCTCTGGGACGGTGGTTCCTCGGGGGCTTCGGTTAAGGCCGCCAATCTTCAGGCCGAACAGGCGCGCCTGGAGTTGGAACGCACCCGCCAGAATGCCAAAGCCGAAATCGTTAATCTGGTCAATGCCCTGGACGTCAGCTATCGCCGTCTGGACATCATGAAAAAACAAATCGATTTGGCCCGCAACCGACTTAACATAGCCCAGGGCCGCTACGGCGACGGGCGGATATCGAGAATCGAATATCTGGAAACTCAAAAAATTTATCTGGAAACAAAATATGAATACCTCCAGGAATTAAAGGCCTATTTGATAAATCGGGCCGAATTGGACGGTAAGTACATGGAGTAATGAAAATTGTCGGGGCCTCCGAAATTCGGCAAAATTGAAAAGATTGTCCGTTTTATCCTTTTTTCGTGAAATTTTTCACTTGACTCGTCGATTATTATTAAGCATACTGCTATCGTAGTTGCGAAATGGCGCAAGTATGAATATTGATGAATCCCAAATATACGACATTCATGCCGATCTGTGCAAAGCCATCGCCAACCGCACCCGGCTGATGATGGTGGCGCTTCTGGCCGACCGCGAAATGAGCGTCGGGGAAATGGTCAAACGCCTGGGCATTTCCGTCACTAACGCCAGCCAGCACCTGCGGATATTGCGCAACAACCATATCGTTCATACTCGCCGCGAAGGTCAGACCGTATTTTACAGCCTGACCGACGCCCGTCTTCCCAAAGCCTGTGCACTGATTCGCTCCATACTTCTGGATGATATGCGCAAACGCAATGAAATAGCCCGCAAAGTCGGCAAAGAAAAGAAATAATTTTGATAAATAGATAATGGACAATATCATAAGCATGAGTCAATAAAACATATGGGGCGGAATATGAAAAAATCCTTTCCGGGATATTGTAAAACATTTGTTCTTTGTTTCACGCTGGCGGCAGCGTTTGGTCCGGGATTGTCTTCCGTATGGGCGGTGGAAAACGCCGACTGCCTTGATTGTCATGAAAAAGCTCTCCGGGACACTTCCCGAACCTATCATGATCTTCTCGCGGCGTCATCGCACGAGGCTATGGATTGTACCGATTGTCACGCCGATATTGTTGACTTGCCCCATGAAGAACAGCTGGAGGCGGTTGAATGTGGTATTTGTCACGACAAGGCGGCCGACGATTATCAATATCACGGGCGCGTCAGGATTGGCGCCCATGGTGATGTTCCGGGGTGCGCCGATTGCCACGGGACGCACGACATATTGCCGGCCACGGATAAAATATCCACTATCAACCCGCTCAATCTGCCCATGACGTGCGGGAAATGTCACGAAGATGTCGACCTGACGAAACGGCATGAGATTCTATATGATCGGGCGGTCGACGTTTACAAAAGCAGTGTGCACGGCCGGGCGTCGCTGGGCGGCGTCTATACGGCGGCGACATGCAATGATTGTCATTCGACCGGCGGCACGGCCCATAAGATCTACGGGCCGGGAAAATCCGAATCCACAATCAATCATTTTAACATCCCCTATACCTGCGGGAAATGTCACAAGAACGTCGAAAACGACTACTGGGAGGGTATCCACGGCAAACTGGTTGAGCGCGGAGAAGTCGACTCACCGGTCTGCACCGATTGTCACGGGGAACACGGTATCATCTCGCCGTCCGACCCCAAGTCGCGCGTCAGTCCGGCCCGGGTCGCCGAGGCCACCTGTGCGCCTTGTCATGAATCGGCCCGCCTGAACGAAAAGTACGGTATTCCGACCGAGCGACTGCGCACCTGGGTGGACAGCTATCACGGTTTAAAAAGCAAAGCGGGGGACCTGACGGTCGCCAACTGCGCCTCATGCCACGGGGCGCACCGAATACTGCCGCATACCGATTCCACCTCTTCTATTCACCCCATGAATCTTGTTCAGACCTGTGGATCATGCCATCCCGGTATTTCCCAGGCTATGGCGGCAACTCCGATTCATGCCGCCCCGGGCGTATCCTTCACCCCGGCCGCCGGTGTTGTGCGGACGATTTACATTATCGCCATTGTTGTCATCATCGGTCTGATGGTGATACACTGGCTGCTTGATTTATGGCGGAAGATTAAAAATGTTACCGAGCTCAAGCAGGTCAGGCGCATGACGCTGGGTGAAGTATGGCAGCACACCTTCCTGATGATAACTTTTCTGACGCTGGTCGTAACCGGCTTTGCTTTACGCTATTCGGAGTCGTGGTGGGTGGAGTTTTTGTTCGGATGGGAGGGCGGCTTTCCGCTGCGGGGAATAATTCACCGCGTCGCCGCGGTGCTGTTTATTCTCACCGTTATTTGGCATGTCGTTTACCTGACCACCCGGCGGGGACGCCGGTTCCTGTACGATATGCGGCCGCTTGGAAAAGATTTCAGGCAATTCATACAGATGAACCTGTATAATATCGGCCTGACAAAAACCAAACCGGATTTCGATAAATTCAGCTATGTCGAAAAGGCGGAATACTGGGCTCTGGTCTGGGGAACGGTTATCATGATGATAACCGGCTTTTTCCTCTGGTTCGATAACTTCGCCGTACGCTGGTTTCCCAAAGGCTTCCTCGATGTCATGCTGATTATTCATTATTATGAAGCCGTCCTGGCGACTCTGGCCGTGGCCATCTGGCATATGTACTCGACCGTCTTCAATCCCGACGTCTATCCCATGAACCCGTCCTGGATAACCGGGAAAATGCCCGAAACGGTGTATCGTCACGAGCACGCCGCCGATGAGATATTCCACGGTGAAATCGATAAAGCTTCACTCACGCCGCCTGAAAAAAATCACTGATTGAGATACGATATAAAATAAAAACGGTCACCTTCTGTGGTGACCGTTTTTTCATGGCCTTACTTTAAAAGTCATACTGAATACCGGTTCTTATAAAGAACAATGACCCGGATTCAATTCCGAATACGTACCCTTTGCTGTCGTTCAATCGCGCGAAATCCGCGTCGGCCGTCAATTGCATTTTGGGGCCGAACCGATAGGCCATGCCCAAACCCACCTGGATATATTCGTAATCCAGGTCGGAATACTCCGTCATGTGCTCAAAATTGAAATATTCCAGTTCCCCCGGAAAAACCGGGTCGGCGGCCACCCGGGCGCTGATATCGGGCATGTTGACCGCCAGAATTCGGGCGTCCGATTTATTGTACGCGAAGGTCGTGGAAAATTGAATTTTCGGCGCGGGTCTGAAATTAGTCGTGAAATATACATTATAAACATTCGACGAATAATCAGCCATGGTGTACATGGAACCATAATGCCGAGCTTCCGGACCATCACCACCGGTGACGGTAGCGATTCCGGCCGCTCACCCATCGAACAGCGCGATCGATACCGGCCCCCGCGATTTGAAGTAGCCATAAGTGTATCCGGCGACAAAAGACCACTTTGGCGACGGGCTGGCCACAAGGTTCAAATACGGTTGTACCGAGTAATGCTTCACATCCAGCGAATCGAGGTCATCGTTCTTGTCATATTTGCCTTTTACACCCAGCATCACGGTATGCCGCAGGTCGGGTTTATAAGTCGATGAAAATTCAAATAAGTGCGCCTTGGTCGGCTGGTTGGTAACCGCCTGGTAACGCAGTTTCTCGCGCTGGTAGTATGAAAACAGGGTTGGACCGATCACGTCCGGCATCAGAACCTCCCGGCCGGGTGATTCGAACAGGCCGCGGAAGCTCCGCCACGGGTCGGAGGTCAATTCCAGCCGGTATTTGACCATATTGTTGTACTTTATACCGCTCCGAAAACGAAACTTCACCTGACCATAGAACTGGTTGGTTTTATAATGATATTCCGGGAGGGGATAGTCATACCGGTCGATATGATTGAATCCGGTCAAAACGCTGAAAGTGGTCGCCTTGTTCAGACGCATGATTAATTCCGCCGATATTCGGGCATCGGCCCTGTCCAGGCCGGAATATCGTGTAAAATCGAAATCGCTAATGGCCGCCGATGTGTTCGTCCCGGCCATGCCGTCCCGGTAGGTCGGCACATCGATGAACGGATCATCGGCCGTCAGGCGCGTTCCGGTTGCGGTGGTAATCAGCCGGACTCGTTCGGACAACAAAACCGAATAATTCAGGGCACCGACCCAGGCGTCGGATTCGAGGTCGGAACGTTTGTTCTTGGCCCGGCTGTATCCGAGCGAACTTGAAAAACGTCCGTTTTTGCCCAGATCGCCTTTGAAACGAACCTTGTGCGACATCTTCTCCGTTTCAGGATAAACGCCATAAACCAGCGTCGTATCGTCATAGCTCAGTCGCGAAGAGAACTCTGCGATATTGCCGCCGTTGGCCGGGTGTTTAGCCTCGTCATAAGTACCATATAATTCATCGGCCTTTGAGTCAAAAGAACGAAATCCGAATTCATAGCCCAATGTATAATTATCTATATCACCCTGAATCCCGGCCTGAAACTGGTGCGTCTGTCTATCGACTTTGGCGGTATTCGATTCCAGATGACAGCTGAAACAGTGCGTGGACAGAATTTTCTGTTCTTCGCCTTTTTTCAGTATCGAGCGGTGCGCCGCCATGATCTTGATATTGTTCTTGCGCGACAGAAGGTATTCGAATTTGGTTCCGAATTCCTGCCGGTGCGTGTTATAATCGGCGCCCGGATCATTGACGGCGTGGGTTAGCATTTTGCCGCCCTGGGTCGTCCCGGTTCTTTCGCGGGCATTGATGTTTTCCAGCAGGTCCTGTCCCTCCTGGCGAACCAGGGATCGATAATAGACCTCGCCGCCGGCACGGTCACCCCTGATCCCCCGGGCCGTGACTTCGGCGTTCTTGTTATCATAGTAATGTCCGTCAATCCGAAAGAGCGATCCATCGCTCCGATACAAATAAAAGCCCTTGAATTCCGGCAAAAGTTCGTCATTACCGAGGTTGTACTCACCGACTTTCTTGTTATAATCCTCGAAGCTGGTGTAATGTGAACCCAGCCAAAAAGAATAGTCGTGAGTCGGAGCCGCCTTGGCCGGTCCGTTCCCGGTGCAGATAAGAATGGCCGGAAGCAGAAAAAGGGCGATAATAATATTTCTTTTCATATTTCCGCCTCCTATCTGGTTAATGCTCTGCCGGATGTTGAAATCGCCTGCGACGGCAGATCCGACCCGTGGATTTCAGTGTGACATTGTGTGCATTTGGTCAGCATGCCTTTCTTCCAGGCGTCCGGGGTCGATACTCCGGTTCGATCGGGCATGACGTTGACCGTGAACTCCCCGTCCCAGCCGGGCACGGCCGCATGAAAGTGCATGGCATGACAATTGAGACACAGCGCCGGTTCCGTCAGGGTAAGCAGATTATCGGCTACGGCTCCGTGCGGGGCGTGGCAGATCAGGCAGTCTTCGACCACCGGGGCATGCTCGTACACGAACGGCCCTTCGATTTCCGCGTGACAGCTGAAGCATAACTCGCGTCCCGTGGCGTTTTGTGTCAACTTGCCGCCCCCTCCGTGAACGCCGTGGCAATCCAGGCAGGAAAGCTTGCCCTCACGAATGGGATGGTGCGATGGCATGTATGATGCCGCGCGGACGTCGGCGTGACAGCCATAACACAACTCCGGCGATGACAAAGCGCTTGACTCACCGGGACCGGTGTGAATTTTATGGCATCCGGAGCAGTTGACATCGGCCGCATTATGGTGGGACGTGTTCCAATCGTCGAATACCGCTGTATTATGGCAGTTAAGACAAAGAGGTGTACTTTGGAATTGATCACCCATCGACGGATTGCCGATCAGGGCCGGGTCCGCCTCTTCGATATGGGCCGACCCCGGTCCGTGACAGGATTCGCACGTGACCGTCCCGCGCGAATCATCGACCGAAAAGGCCAGCCCGTGCACGGTTTGGTTGAACGCCGACGTAACCTCCTCGTGACAATCACCGCAGGTGGCGCTGCCGACATACTGCGCGCCCGGAAGTGTCTGATTGGCTAACGCCGTCGGCCGTAGTGGCAGCATTATCACCACAGCAATTATCATTAGTGCGGGAAATTTGGTTCGCCGAAACCTCATAGATAACCCCCCGTTAAATTGTTTGAAGTGTTCGTTTATTTTTTCAGTCGTCTAATATCGGGTCATGCTCAAAAATGAGAATGTCAGGCCGCCGTAACCGGCCACATATGGAATTCCCATCCTGTCGTCGATTCGAAAATTCCACTATTATAATATGGTGCATGGTCAAAATAGAAAAATGGCATCGACGGAGTTTGCGTGCATTGCCGTCGATATTACTCACAAATTAACCCCCCACCATTTCATAAGTCCTGCCTTACCGCCTGGTTGGCGCAGGCAAACTACCGGGCGTCAGCCATACATGTTTGAATCCAAGATAAGACAGGAGTTTATGCCCGGCAACCAAAAAAATCGCCATCGGGCATGACACCGGATTTTCTTATGGAAAATCGAACCGTTAAATACTCCCGGAATTATTCTTAACTGCACTAAATTTGTCCTCTTTATCCGGGTATTATAATACACTGCGAAAGTAAATTGCAGAATAGCCTAAAATAGCTTTTGACCGTCTTTATCGCTGAAAATCGTCGGTAATCCGATCATCACCACCGACCGCAGGGGACAGGGTGATTCGCCGCTGCCGGCATGGGCTTTGGCATAGACACCGTCAACGGCCCGGGTGGCGTTGCGGTACATGTGGTCCTCACCGATTTTTTCGTAAAGATGGGTTCGGCGCAGAACATCGAGGACGTCGTCGTTCAGCCCGCTGAATGAGATATCATACCCTGCCTCGCGGATGCGGCTGACCAGAATGGCCAACATATCTTCACCCGATGCGTCCATTTCATTGATACCGTTGCCGACAATGATAATATGCCGCAGTTCCGGCATGCCGGATATTAGTTCCAGAATCTGTTCTTCAAGATAGCTGACATTGGCAAAATAAAGAGAACCGTTATACCTTATCAGGGCAATATGACGACATTGTCGCAGGCTAAACCTTTTCTGATTGCGAAAGGTCCCGTCCGGGTGCAGTGATAGCAAGGCCATGTCGGGTTTCATGCCGCGTAGAAGATGTAGCATTAAAGATAGGCCGACACCGATCATAATACCCCGGTCAAGGTGTGGCGCGAAGGCCAGAGTCGCCAGAAACGTGATAATACCTATGGCGCCGTCATACTTCTGCGCTTTCCAGGCGTGTATGAACCCGCGAACATTTATCAGGCCGATGACCGCCATCATAATTATCGCGGCCAGCACCGCCTGCGGCAGATGATACAGCAAAGGAGTAAGAAATAGCAGTGTAACCGCCACCAACCCGCTGCTGAAAACATTGGACAGTCCGGTCATGGCTCCCGATTGGATGTTAACGGCCGATCTTGAAAATGATCCGGAAACCGCATAACTTTGAGAAAATGAACCGACAATATTGGCCAGGCCCTGTCCGATTAGTTCCTGGTTGGGATCGAGCCGCTGACCCGTCCGGGCGGCCATGGCCTTGGCAATGGATATGGCTTCCATGAAACCCAAAAGCGATATAATCACGGCCATAGGGAATAAAGATAACATCGTCCCGAGATTGAACCGGGGCAGGCTGATTCCCGGCAAACCCGTCGGGATGTTGCCGACGACCGCTCCGCCTCCGCTCATTGTGATGGCGGCCGTGTTTATGGCTGAATTACCCACCTTCAGCCGCCAGTTACGGCCGTCGTCGGAAAGGTTTATTGAATTGTCATCAATGGCATAAAAACGCTTCTGCCCATCGGTGCCGTCGATACCCTTGAAATGCAGAGAGCGCATTTTTTCGCGAAGTTCATGGGCGGCTTCTTTTAATTCTTCTATTTCAATATTTATCAGGGAAATTTTGTGTTTAAGGTCCAGTACCCGCGCTGAATGATCCCCGAAAGCATCTTCCATTTGTTTAAGTTCCCCCGCCAGTGCCACTCGCTCCTCGGATTTGTCTTCGATAATTTTTATATCCCGGTTGAACAGGCCAATCATCTCTCCGGCCTCAGCGAATTCTATCGCCGATAATTCCGTCTTATAATTGTGCTCGAATCCGACCCCCCACGAGATAACCGTGGTTATGATTACGGCCACCAGCACATTCGGTATTTTGGGCAGAAGACGTTTGAGTGAGATCATTATAAGGAACGCCAGCGCGGCTATGGCCAGCGTGGGCCAGTGAGTGTATGACAGCGCCGCCTTGATTACATTGTAAATGGTTTCATAATGATGTTCGGCCGAATCCACGCTGACCCCGAATAGCTTGGATAGCTGGGAGGTTGCAATAATCAACGCCGCCGCATTGGTAAACCCGTTAACGACCGGATGAGACAGAAAGTTTATCACCAGGCCCAGTCTTAATATTCCCAGTAAAAATTGAAACACCCCGACCAGAAAAGCCAGTAAAATGGCGTATGCGATAAAGGCTTCGCTTCCGGTGGTAGCCAGCGGGGCCAGAGCCGTGGCCGTCATCAATGACACCACTGCAACCGGCCCGGTGGCCAGTTGATGACTCGACCCGAACAGCGAGGCCACCAGTGGCGGTAAAAAAGCGGCGTATAAACCATAATAAGCCGGCAACCCGGCCAGCTGGGCGTAAGCCATCGATTGAGGAACGAGTACCAGCGCAACCGTCAGACCGGAGATGAAATCCTGACGGAGTTTGAAAGAATCATAATCGCGAAACCATAACAGGAAAGGAAACAGGCGTTGGGTAATTGTCAAACCCGACCCGGTCTGCCGGCTATTTCCTGTTTGGTTTAACATAAGCCACTATTATCCCAAAATCCCGGAATTCCCGGAATTCGAGCGGGTCTTATATCGTATCGCAGTATCTCGGACGCAATGCTTCGATTTGCA
This sequence comes from uncultured candidate division Zixibacteria bacterium, assembly GCA_937925655.1. GTDB lineage: Bacteria > Zixibacteria > MSB-5A5 > GN15 > PGXB01 > CALAMC01. The sequence continues at coordinate 49,511 of CALAMC010000030.1, forward strand.
ACCGTGCCCGTATCCCGCCCGATTTGATCATTTAAGGCATGAAATTATAACATAAGAAGACTTAAGGCAAGACCAAACTGGCCGGATTGAATATTGTCTATCGAAAAGATTTTTTATTGCCAACAGGATTGCCCATATATATTTATTGATATATCGCCTTGCCTTGATACGGCAGCGGCGTTATAATTGGTGAGTGTTTTGAGGTATCCACCCCGGCAAGGGAGAGCAGGTGGCTGTCATATCCATATTCAGCGGAACATATTGTCACGGCGATGAAATCGCAGGCAAGGTGGCCGGAAAACTTCATTATGAATTGATTGAACAAAAGCTGTATCAATTGACGGCCGAAAAGTACGACATGTCCCCAGACAAATTGCTTAAATCCATGCTGGGCAAAGCTACCTTCCTAAACAGATTGACCCGTGACCGGGAAAAAAATGTTGCTCGCATTAAATTTATTCTGGCCGAAATGGCCGCATCCGACAACGTTGTTATAACCGGCCCGGCCGGACATCTTTTCCCGCGGACAATTGCCCACTTTTTGCGGGTCTGTGTTATTGCCAATTTCGATTATCGGGTGAAACAGGCTATGTGCGAAAGCTCTCTGTCGGAAAAGGATGCTCAAAAATTGATTCGTAAGGATGACGCCGAACGTCTGGAATGGACAAGTTACTTATTCGGCAAGCCGCCATACGATGACTCTCTATACGATATGGTTATTCCCACCCATACGGTTACGGTGGATGATGCCGTCCGAACCATATGCGATATTGCCGCCGGCGAGCAGTTGGCCACCACCGAACGTTCGCAAAAGGCGGCCGAGGACTTTGTCCTCGGGGCCCGCGTAAATTTGGCCTTGGTGGAGGCCGGACACGATGTCGAAGTGGCTTCCGCCAATGGCCGTGTTTTTATTACTATCAATAAAGACGTTATGCGAATGAAGCAATTTCAGGATGAGTTGAAAGAAGCGGCCTTGAAAGTCAAAGGTGTCGAAGATGTGGAAATTCGCATCGGCCAGAAATTCCAGGCTTCATCCATGAATCCGTGGGCCAATATTGAGGTTCCGCCCAAAATCCTGTTGGTGGACGATGAGCAGGAGTTTGTTCAAACCCTGTCCGAAAGATTACAGACCCGCAATCTGGAATCCTCGGTTGTATACGATGGTGAACAGGCGCTGGAATTCGTCAAAAAGGATGAACCCGACGTTATGGTTCTCGATTTGATGATGCCGGGCATCGATGGAATTGAGGTTTTGAGAAGAATTAAACGGGATCACCCGCGCGTCGAAGTGATCATTCTGACCGGGCATGGCTCCAAACGTGAAGAAGAGCTGGCCGAGGATTTGGGGGCATATGCCTATCTGCGGAAACCGGTCGATATCGACCTGCTCGCCCGCGTCATGAATGAGGCCTATCAAAAAATAAACCGGTTGAAAGACGCCGGACAGAGTTTCGCTGACGGCAACGATAAATTCTAAGCGGAAATAAACATTCGGGGCAATTGCCCGGATGCAGGTATGTTTGAAGGCATTTGATTTTATGGAAGAACTGCATACCCACGATTCGATTCACATTGAAGGTGATCCGAGCCAGGCCCTTCCCAGGTATCGGCGGTTACGCCGTATCTCGGTCATTGCCACGTCGCTGGTGGCGCTGATTCCGCTGTTTATTTTGGTCATGATTAATTACTACCAGGATCAGGAATCATACCATGCCGAAACCAGATATACGATCGCACGGATTCTGTCGAATAACAAACGGACGCTTGAATTCGTGGTGGCGGAACGGCGCGCCGCCCTGTCGTTGATTATAACCCAGCATCCCTATCGCGTCCTTGGCGAAACCGATCGACTGAAAACGGTCTTGAAAGACCTCAACAGCTCCTTCGGAGGCTTTGTTGACCTCGGCCTGATCGATTCCCTGGGAAATCAGACGGTATATGTCGGACCGTATGATTTACGGGGAAAAAATTATAAAGACCAGGCCTGGTTTAATGAAGTTATGGTACGCGGCGAGTACGTAAGCGACGTCTTCATGGGCCACCGAAACCTGCCGCACTTTGTAATTGCCTTCCGGCACGAAAGTATTGACGGTGATTTTTTTATACTCCGCGCCACCATTGACATGGAAATGATTAACAGGATCTTTTATGCGCTCGACCTTGACCCCGGCACCGATGCCTTCCTGATCAATCAGCAGGGCATATTGCAGACCAACTCGATGACTTATGGATCGGTATTGGGCAAAATAAATTTCGAAGCTCCCCGGGGTCTCCGGCAACGTGAAGTCATTGGCGAATACGAAGAACAGGGTAAGTGGCTGACCACGGGATACACGTATATTGAAAATACGCCGTTCATTCTTATGGTTATCAAACAGCGTGAGAAACCGTTCATGCACTGGTTTTATCGCCGGACGGGTCTGCTGTGGTTTCTGGTTGTCAGTTCCGCGCTTATTATTGCCGTTGTCATATATGGCGCCGGGCATACGATAAAAAGATTACGGGAACTGGATAAACGCCGGGCGCGGATTTTTCATAATATCGAATATACCAACAAGATGGCCACTATCGGCCGCATGGCCGCCGGGGTGGCCCATGAAATCAATAATCCCCTGGCTATCATTAACGAAAAAGCCGGGCTTCTCAATGACATGGCCAATCGTATTCCCGATTTGCCCCAGAAAGATAAATTCATGGGACTTGCCGATTCAATAACGAAATCGGTGGAACGATGCAGCCGCGTGACGCACCGTCTGCTGGGGTTTGCCCGCCGTATGGACAGCCGCAAGGAAACGATTGACTTGAAAGAACTTCTCGAAGAAGTGGTCGGATTCCAGAAAACCGAATTGGTTCATCGCGATATTAACGTGTCATTTAATATTCCTCCCGACCTGAAACCGATTGAATGCGACCGGGGACAACTTCAACAGGTCTTTTTGAATATCATCAACAATGCTTTTACGGCGGTTGATGTCGGTGGGCGCATTGATATTGCGGTCGAAGAATCCGGGGACGATATGGTTAAGGTCACGTTCACGGACAACGGCACCGGTATTCCTGAAAAGGACTTGAAAAATATTTTTGAACCGTTCTATTCGACCAAAGGCGAATTCGGGACGGGGCTGGGTTTGTCCATTACCCGGGACATTATCCAGAAACTCGAAGGGCGGATCGACGTGCAAAGCAAAGTGGGCACGGGAACCAGTTTCACCGTCAGTCTGCCGCGACGGGCTAAGTATTAGGTTTGGACAATGAGTGAATTTAAAGTGCTTCTTATCGACGATGAGCAGGAACTGGTATCCACCCTCGTGGAACGACTGCAATACCGCGACATTGATGCCGCTTATGAATTAACCGGCTCCTCGGCCATTGAGCGCATGCGGCGCGAAAAATTCGACGTCGTCGTCCTGGATTTAAAACTGCCTGGAATCAGCGGTTCGGAAACCATGCGCGTGATTAATAAGGAACATCCGAACGTCCCCGTTTTGATAATTACCGGTCACGGCTCGTCGGCCGAAATGCAGGACATGCCCAAAGGCGCCGCCGATTATCTGGCCAAACCGATTAATATCGATGACCTCATCGAAAAAATGCGATACGCCATGAATAAAAAATGATCGAGGATAAAGAAAAATTCAGAATTCGTTACCCGGCCGATACGGAAATAAGGTTTTTCGGCACCATTACCGCCTCGGTAACGCATGAACTCAATAATGTCATGTCCATTATCAGCCAGACCGGCGGATTGCTGGAAGACCTTCTGTCAGGAAATCGACTGGGGCGGCCGATTTCGCCCGAATCACTCGAGCGCATCGCCGGGAAAATCCGCGCTCAAACCACCCGCGGCACCGACATCGTCAATCGCCTGAATCGCTTTGCCCATGGCGCCGACGAACCGACCGGCATGTTTGACCTGGGCAAAGCCCTTAATAATCTGGGTCAGCTGGCCCAGCGTTTGGCAACTCTGCGGGGCGTAATATTGAAATTTACCCCGGAAGAAATGACCCTGGAACTGGAAGGCTGTCAGTTCAGGATTCTGCAAACCGTCTTTTTGGTTTTGCTGGCAATTCTGTCGGAAGCGCAAAAAGGTGAGACGATCACATTATCTCTGGAAAAAAATGCTGACTGCGCCCGCGTCGGCATTCGGCTGGATACCGGGCGCCATTGTGAAATTCCGGACCTGTCACGGGAAAAAATAATCGCCGGAAATATTGGGGCCGGTATCGCGCCCCAAAACGACACCAACGGCATAATCATTGTAATACGACTTCCCATGAAGACACCACCGACAGTTGGACAATAGAGAAATAAAGGGAGATATATATGGCAAAGGTACTGCTGGTCGATGATGAAAAAGATTTTCGGGAAATTCTCGCCGAACGCATGATGGGCCGCGGCCTTGATGCGGATACCGCCGAAAGCGGTTTTAAGGCTCTGGAAATGATCGAATCGAAATCGTACGATGCAATCATACTGGATTTGGCCATGCCCGAAATGGACGGCATGGAAACGCTGAAACGGCTTCTGGCCAAACAACCCCATCTTCAGGTCATTGTCCTGACCGGTCAGGCGACAGTTCAAAAAGGAGTGGAGGCGGTGAAATTGGGGGCCGCCGATTTTCTGGAAAAACCGGCCGAAATCGAATCCCTCATGGCCAAAATCGAGGAAGCCCAGGCCCGTAAACTGGCCCTGTTCGAACAGGACCTCGATAAAAAGATTTCCGATATCACCCGCAAAAAGGGCTGGTGAAAAATATGAGAATACTCCATTTCGAGTGACTTCTCGTTTTTTTCCAATTCTATCATTATATTCGATAGCTCGGATTTTCAAACACCGGCCACCGGAAGATGCCATACTTCTGAATTAACACCCTGGCTTTGACGATTATTAATGATCGAAAACTTAAACAACTAGACCAACATTTTTTAAGTTTGAGTAGTACCGGCAATCCGCATGTTAAATAGCGGTACGGGGAATCGAACCCCGGTTTGATGGCTGAGAACCACCCGTCCTAGTCCACTAGACGATACCGCCATTTTCCCCAATTGGCGTCTCTAATATATGGGTCGCGTTATATTTGTCAAGTCAGGCTTGTTTTATAAAATCAAAGTTGGTATATTGCCGCAAAACCGCCACAGGAGGTTCTATGCCCGCAAAGAAACCAAGAGAACTTAAGGCCCACGAACTGGCCGCCCCCATAGATTTCGGTCCCCTGAAAGTCAACTCCACCAATGATGCCAAGCCTTGCTGCAAAATTATCGGTCAGGACCGGGCCGTCAAGGCCATACATCTCGGGCTTAAAATCAGACGACGCGGTTATAATATATTTGTCACTGGTTTGAGCGGAACCGGCCGATCCACGACCATCAAACAATTATTGGAAGACCTCGACAGCAATACTCCGCATCTTAACGATGTCTGTTATGTCAACAATTTCAAAGACCCCGATTGCCCGATTGCCATTGTCTTCGAAGCGGGGCAGGGACGGCAGTTTAAAAAAGACGTGGAGTATGTCATCGAATCATTGCGTAAGGTCGTTCCCAAAATTCTCGGTGGCCAGGACTATAAAAACCGCCGGGTACGTATCGCCGCCGATTTTGAAAATCGCCAGAAAGATATCTTCGCGGCCTTCGAAAAGAAAATGAAGGAAGCCGGTTTTGTCATGGTACAACTGCAGGTTGGAATGTCAGTTCGCAATGAACTCCAGCCGATGATCGATGGTGAACCTATGGACATGGCCCGGCTGGAGCATCTCGTACAGGAAAAACGGTTTTCGGAGGAACGATTTCGAGAGCTCGAGGGAAAACGAGAAAAGCTCGTAAATGATATGAACCTGGTCGAGGTGGAATCAAAGAAACTGGCCGAGAAGCTCGATGACGCCCTGTCCAAGCTGGATTATTCCATGATTTCACCCCAGATAAACGATAAATTCGCCGTCCTCAAAAAAAAATATCCGCAAAAAGACGTAAAGGATTATTTGACCGCATCGGAAGATGCCATGCTGGGTGACCTGGATCGCTTCAAAGAATCCAGACCCAGACGGGGTGAGGAAGAAGCCCCCGCTTTTCGAAAGAAAGAACCGTTCGAGGAATTTGCGGTCAATCTCATACTGGATAATAGCGGCAATAAAAAAGTTCCCGTTGTCGTGGAAAACTCACCGTCATACCGTAATATTTTCGGTACTATGGAACGAGTCGTGGACCGCTTCGGATATTGGCGCACGGATTTTTCCCGAATCAAAGGCGGCTCGCTGCTGGCCGCGTCGGGTGGCTTTTTAATCATCAACGCCCTTGACTTGTTCACCGAACCGGGCGTCTGGAAACCGCTCAAACGTACTTTGATGAGCGAAAAGCTGGAAATCGCCGGCTATGACCCGTTCTATCAAATGGCCGGGTCAGGTCTTAAACCGATGCCGATTAACGTCGATGTTAAAGTCGTCCTCATCGGCGACCGCCGGACATATTCGATTCTGTGGAATTACGAAGAAGATTTTAAAAAGATATTCAAGGTGAAGGCGGAATTTGACCATGTCATGCCGCTGACTAAAGCATCCCTCAAAGAATATGTTTCATTTGTTCGCAAGATCGTCGATGATGATAAACTTCTGCCGTTCGATGTTTCCGGGTTACGGGAAATAGCGGCCCATGGGATTCGTCTGGCCGGACGAAAAGACAAGCTATCCACACAATTTACCATAATCGCTGATCTGATACGTGAATCGGTCATTGTCGCCGCCGACGAAAAGAAAAAAATCGTTAATTCGTCACACGTCCTGAAAGCCATCGCCAATCGCCGTAACCGGGTCAATTTGATCGAGGATAAAATTCAGGAGCTGTATGACAATGAAATATACCTGGTCCAAACCAGCGGGAAGGCGGTCGGACAGATTAATGGCCTTTCGGTATATAATGTCGGCGAACACACCTTTGGACGACCCGTCCGTATTACCGCTCGGGCCTCGGTTGGGCGCGCCGGAGTCATTAATATCGAACGAGAAGCCGACCTTTCCGGGCCGGTGCACAACAAGGGGGTTCTCGTCTTAAGCGGCTTTTTGCGCGGCAAATTTGCGCAGAACAAACCGCTCATTATGTCGGCATCGATTTGTTTTGAGCAGTCATATTCAGGGGTTGACGGTGATTCGGCTTCATCGACCGAAATCTATGTCATACTTTCGACCCTTTCCGGTGTTCCCATAGATCAGGGCATTGCCGTGACCGGTTCGGTCAATCAATTCGGTGAGATTCAACCTATCGGCGGTGTTAACGAAAAAATCGAGGGCTTTTTCGATGTCTGTAAAAATAAGCGCCTGACCGGCCGCCAGGGTGTTATTATCCCGCACCAGAATGTCGATGAGTTACAGCTTCGTTCTGACGTGATTGAAGCCGTGGAGAAGGGCAAATTCCATATTTATCCGGTAAAAGTCATTGAAGAAGGCATCGAAATTCTGACCGGCAAGCCGGCCGGCAAGGCCCTCAAATCGGGTGGTTTCACAAAGGGAAGTGTTTATGATCTCGCTGACAGAGAATTGGACCGCTTGGGGCGGCAATTCAAAACAATTGTCGAAGAACCCAACGGCAAAAATGAGAAAACCGACGGCGAGGAAAAGAAAAAGAAAAAGCAACAACCTCCAAACAGCTTTTGAAATTCTGCGGTAAACGCAAAACGGCCGGTGTATGTCTTATCGGCCGTTTTCAATTACCATGACGGCAGAGATTTAGCCGCGGCTCGACGAACTTGAAATCGCCATCTGCCAGGTGTACTATCCTACTGCAACAAGGGGCAAACCGGAGCCGGCCCCGGCGGATTATTGTACCGGTATGCAATAAGATATAAAACGTCAATAAGGTTTACGGAATTATCACCGTTGGCGTCCAATAAAAGGTCACAACCGTCGGGATTGCCCGGCCCCGGCGGCACGCCATACAAATTGGCAATCAGGAATAAAATGTCGACCAGATTGACGGCGCTGTCGCTGTTGGCATCGCCGGGGATGCCCCAGACAAGACAACAATTGATAATTTCACGTTTGTTCCAGGTTGCTATATGCCGAATCGATTTGTTCCCGGCGGAGGAGAAATCGCCGCCAACGGCAAGACTGGTATCGAATACTCCCAGTGCCCTGATATAGTTGTTGGTTCCGGAACCGAGCGGAGACCAGCCCCCATCGTCCCACAAAGCTACATAACCGGTACTGGTGCCACCGGCAGAAGTAAAGGCCCCTCCCGCGTATAATTTGTTGTCGTAGACTTCCAGAGCCAAAGTAACGCTATTGGTCCCCGTGCCCATGGCCGACCAGGTGAACCCATCCCACGCGGCAATGCGGCTCACACTTAAACCGCCCGCCAGATTAAAGTACCCCCCGGCCACCAGCTTATTGTCGTACTCGCCTTCCAAAGACAGGACATAATCGTTCACGCCGCCGCCCAGCCCGGACCACGACATCCCATCCCAGGCAGCGATGAAACCGATGGCCGCGCCTCCCGCGTTGGAAAAAGCTCCCCCGGCAATTAATTTATTGTCATAAAGAGTCAGGGCATATACGACTTCATTCATACCGGTCCCCAATGACGACCATGATGAGCCGTTCCAGGCGGCGATACGATTGGCGCTGTTATCCCCGGCCGTGGTGAATTGGCCACCGGCAAACAACTTGTTGTCATATACCGCCAGGGCATTTACGGTATTGTTCACCCCCGAACCCAGTGCTGACCAGGTGCTCCCGTCCCAGCAGGCTATGTTATTGCAGTTTATGCCGCCGGCTAAGGTGAAAGTTCCCCCCGCATATAGTTTATTGTCATAGACGGTCAGGGCGCGAATCGTACCGTCGGTCCCCGCGCCCAGAGCCGACCAGTTGCTTCCGTCCCATGAGGCAATATAATTGGCCCCAACCCCGCCCGCGCCTATGAAACTGCCCCCGGCAATCAATTTATTGTTATAGACGGTGAAGGCCCTTACGACATTATTTAGACCCATTCGGAAATTCAACCATGTTGACCCATTCCAAAGTGCGATTTTATTGCTGTTTACCCCTCCGGCAGTGGAGAATGAGCCCCCCGCCGCCACCTTGGAATCATAATTGGCAAGAGCATAAACGTTGCCATTTGCGCCCGACCCGAGGCCCGACCAGACCGAACCGTTCCACGCGGCGATACAGGATATGGTGCTTCCTCCGGCCAAAGAAAAATTGCCCCCGGCAATCAGAGTGCTCCCGAATGCGGTGACAGTATATATGTTATTATTCATTCCCACGCCCAGAGCCGACCAGGATGCCCCGTTCCATGCGGCGATGCGATTGGCGGCGACCCCTCCAATACTCGTGAAATACCCTCCGGCAATAAGGTTGCCGTTATAGATAGCCAATGAGCGTATGGTATTATTCGCACCTGTCCCGAAGGCCGCCCATGAAGAACCATTCCAGGATGCGATGCGCGTGGCGGAACTTCCCCCCGCCGTCGTAAAATTGCCCCCGGCTATGAGATTGGAATTGTAGATCGCAAACGATCGAATATTGTTATTCATCCCTGAACCAAGGGCTGACCACGATGAGCCATCCCAGGCCGCCGCGTAATTGACCGTCAGACCATCAGCGGTCGTGAAATTGCCTCCGGCTATAAGTTTGCCGTCATATACCGTCAGGGCATAGACGTCGCCGTTCATGCCCGATCCGAGAGGGGACCACGAAGAACCGTTCCAGGCGGCGATTCGGGAAGCGGTCGTTCCCCCCGCCATGGTGAACTGCCCGCCCGCAATAAGCTTGTTGTCATATACGGTCAAAGCCAGAACGATGTTGTCCGTGCCCGTGCCTATGGGCGACCAGGCGTTTCCATCCCAGGCGGCGATATACGATGCACTGACTCCACCTGCCGTGGTGAAAAGTCCCGCCGCAATCAGGCGGTTATTATATACCGTAAATGCGTAAACGTCATTATTAAAACCCGAGCCCGATGCGGCCAGAAGAGATGACCAGTATTTATCATCCGGGCTGTCGGCCGCGTTTTGAACAAGGGTCGTTAAGAATTCATTGTCCGCTATCAACTGGGAATCCGCGACAAACGCTTCATATGCCCCCGCTGCTTGGATGGCCGCGAATGTAATTATTAGTATCAAGGCAAGAAGACAACCACCTGAATGCAGTCTGCGCATGACTGCCTCCTTGTATTGAAATTGTTTGACACCCGGCTATAATTCGAGCCGGGTGTGAACCGGTATTAATCTAATATCGGCAAATTGTATCTGCGTATATAGCTGGTTAAAGGCAAGTATGGCGCAAGTGAGGTGCGGGCGGTCGTAATGATACGCCCTCCCGTGCAATCTAAACCCCGTCTTATAAGTTTGTTACTGGCTTATAATATACCGGATTCTACCAGTTTGTCCATTGGAATTTGAGCTCCGGGAGGGATTTTGTCGGATTATTGGCCCGCGCCGGTTTGGCCGACCCGCCGCTTTTCAAGGATTATGAACATTGAAGCATACATTTCGCTGTTGCGGTCGAAATTATTGACCTCGGCTTCAGCGATTCTTAAATCATTTCTGAAATTCCCGCCCTTCGGCTCGGCCGCTCGCAAATCATCGAGATATTTTTTCAAAGGCGCATAATAATGGCGCCACCAATCGTCCTG
>CALAMC010000031.1 GCA_937925655.1 uncultured candidate division Zixibacteria bacterium
ATGCATCCGGAAGTAGTATCCGATACGCTTGGAAGATGTCCCAAGTGTGGGATGAATCTGGAACAGGTTAGACCCCCGACAGATTCATTGCCGCGCGGTCACAATATGAGCGGAGAGATGGGGCGTACCCAAAGCGCCGCTTCCGATATGGGTAGTTCACCGGTCCCGGGACTGGTTCCAGTGACCATTGAACCGAAACGACTTCAGCTTATCGGCGTGCGTACCGGCACGGTGAGCATGCGATCGCTGAATGGAAGCCTCCGCCTTGTCGGGTATATTACCCCTGACGAAACCAGATTGTCAAATGTTCAGATCAGATTCAGCGGCTGGGTAAAGGAACTCGCCGTGGATCAAACGGGACAGTTTGTTAAGGCCAATCAGAGATTGCTGTCAGTTTATAGCCCGGATCTATTCCAGGCCGAAAACGAATATCTTATCGCACGGCAGGCGACCGAGCGCGCGGCCGACGACTTTTTAAGAGAAACACGCAGGCAATTAGTCAACGCGGCACGGCAACGTCTGGAGCTTCTCGGCGTTCCATCGGAGGAAATATCAAGAATCGAAACGGCAAACTCTCCCGGCTCGGAGCTATGGATACGAAGCCCGTTTTCCGGGATCGTTCTTGAAAAGGGCGTGGTAACCGGTCAATTTATCAATCCGGATCAGAATCTCTTCACAATCGCCGACCTTGGTAAAGTTTGGGTTCTGGCCGATGTGTATGAGCGCGACCTGGGGGGCATAAGAATCGGGCAGCCCGCCCGCATGACGACATCTGCCTACCCGGGAGAATCATTTGAGGGGAAAATTGGTTTCATATATCCCACGGTGTCTGAACAAACAAGAACCCTAAAAATCAGAATCGAATTTTCAAATTCATCCAATCGCCTGAAACCTGGCATGTATGCGGAGGTCGAACTGGCGGGCCAGGGCAATGCCGTTCTGGCCGTCCCGGCCGATGCAGTCATGGACGGCGGCGATCGTCAATATGCGTTTGTGGTTCATGACGGGATCCATTTCGAACCGCGACTTCTCAAGCTCGGACAAAGCTCCGATGACTACTTCGAAGTGCTGTCCGGCCTGGCGGTGGGCGAGCAGGTCGTGACCAGCGCCAATTTCCTGATCGACTCGGAAAGCCGATTGATGGCCGCCATCGTCGGCATGGGTGGTACGCAACCAAACGCCCATACCGATCATGGAAAGTGATCCTGGAGTTGGTCTAATTATATGATTAAAGCCATTATTGATTTCTGCGCCCGGAACCGCTCGGTGGTTATCATCGCGACGCTCTTTGCCTGTGTCGGCGCCTGGTATTCCATTGCCAATATTCCATTGGATGCCATTCCGGACCTGTCAGACATTCAGGTCATTCTCTATACCGAATGGATGGGGCGCAGTCCTGATTTGGTTGAGGATCAGGTGACATATCCGATTGTCACGGCCTTACTTTCCGCGCCGCGCGTGACGGCCGTCCGGGGGTACTCCATGTTTGGAATGTCTTTTGTATATGTCATTTTCGATGAGGGTACCGACATTTATTGGGCGCGAAGTCGCGTTCTTGAATATATGAAACAGTTCGAAGGAAAACTACCCAATGGCGTGACATCCGTCATCGGACCCGATGCATCTTCAGTTGGATGGGTGTTCCAGTATGCTCTCATTGACACGACCGGAACGCACGATTTGTCTGAACTGCGAACCTTCCAGGATTTCAATCTCCGGTACGCTCTGGCTTCCGTGCCGGGCGTGGCAGAAGTCGCCAGTATCGGCGGCTATCAAAAACAATATCAGGTCGAAGTCGATCCGAAAAAACTCCTTGCCTATAATCTGACTATTGGAGATATCAGTCGAGCGATTCGTGCCAGCAACAACGACGTTGGCGGGCGAGTCCTTGAATTGACCGAGCGCGAATACTTCATCCGCGGGAAAGGATATATCCAGAGCCTTGACGCTTTGCGCCATATTGGCCTGGGCAGGAGCGTCACCGGCACGCCGATTCTTCTTGGAAACGTGGCCAAAATCGGCTTTGGCCCGGATATCCGTCGGGGAGTCGGCGAACTTGATGGCGAAGGAGAAGCTGTCGGTGGAACGGTCATCATGCGTTATGGCGAAAACGCCCTGAAAGTCATAGAGAGGGTCAAAACAAAGTTGGAGGAACTGAAACCGGCTTTTCCGCCCGGGGTCGAGCTTAAAATTGTATATGACCGAAGCAGTTTGATCACGCGCGCCATCGACACCCTTAAGAATACTCTGGTGGTAGAGGCCGTTGTTGTGGCCGTTGTTATCATTATTTTCCTGCTTAACTTCGGCACCTCCATCGTGCCCATTATCGCCCTGCCAATTTCGGTCGGATTGGCCTTTATTCCCATGTATTTCCTTGGGATCAATTCGAATATCATGAGCCTGGGCGGCATCGCCATCGCCATCGGCGCCATGGTGGACGCCAGCATTGTGCTGGTAGAGAATGCCCATAAGCGACTGGAGGTGGCGCCGCCGAATGTTTCTCGCAAAGAAGTTATTATTGCCGCCGCCAAAGACGTCGGACCATCAATTTTCTATGCGCTGCTGATCATTACAATCGGCTTTCTGCCCATTTTTGCCCTCACCGGACAGGCTGGAAGATTGTTCGCTCCCCTGGCATATACTAAGACGTTTGCCATGTTCTTTGCGGCGATTGTCGCCATTACCCTGGTCCCGGCTTTAATGGTCATATTTCTTCGAGGAAAGGTCCGCCCGGAAGCGAAGCATCCGGTTTCACGGTTCCTGATCGCCATTTACAAACCCTTCGTGTATGTGGCCTTGCGAAATCCGAAGACCACCGTCGCCATTGGTTTTGTGGCCATCCTTTCCGCATTGCCGATGATTCCCAAAATCGGCTCCGAGTTCATGCCGCCTCTGAATGAGGGTGACATTCTTTATATGCCGACTACCATGCCCAACATCTCCGTCGAGGCGGCAAAACAGTATATGCAGTATCAGGACAGGGTGATTCGATCGTTTCCCGAAGTTGTCACGGTCTTTGGCAAGGCGGGGCGATCCGAGACAGCTACTGACCCCGCGCCACTTAGTATGTTGGAGACCGTCGTGCAGTTGAAACCGATGAATCAGTGGCGAAAGGTGCCGGAAAAGCGCTGGTATTCCGACTGGGCCCCTGAATTTTTAAAAAAGGGCTTGCGACAAATCTGGCCGGAGGAGCGAAGGATCACATGGAAAGAGCTGATCGCTGAATTTGACACGGCAATGCAGACGCCGGGATGGACCAATGCGTGGACCATGCCGATAAAAACGCGCATTGATATGCTCTCGACCGGCATCCGAACACCCATCGGCGTGAAAATCTTCGGTTCTGATCTAAACGAAATCGAACGAATCGGGATGGACCTCGAAAAATCACTGTCATCCATTCCCGGCACCCGCTCGGTTTATTCCGATCGCAACACCGGAGGCTTTTTCATTGACATCACTCCCGATCGATCAAAGATCGCCCGCTATGGCCTGATGATGCAGGACGTTCAGGATGTCATCGAAGCCGCTATCGGAGGCATGCCAATCGATGTTACCATTGAAGGACGCAACCGGTTTTCGATCAATGTCAGATATCCTCGCGACCTGCGGGAGAACATCGAACGTCTGAAACAAATCCTGATACCCTTGCCAAATGACGGTATCGGATCGGGTTTTGGGGCTATGGCGCCTATGGGCGAAAAATCGGGCACGTCTGTGTCAAACGGGATGTCGAAATCCGGGAATGCAGAAAACGCGCCAATTCCCTCGGGCCGCGCCAGTATCCCTCTGGGTGAAATTGCCGACATCCAAATCACAAGCGGACCGCCGATGATTCGCGATGAGAACGGCATGCTCGTTGGCTATGTCTACATCGATATGGACCAGGACCAACGCGATATTGGCGGATACGTGGAGGAGGCCAAGCGGGTTGTTTCCGGGCAGGTCCCAATCCCATCCGGCTACCATTTGAAATGGACCGGGCAGTATGAGCTTCTGGAAGTTATGGCCAAACGCATGAAAGTTGTCATCCCCATCACTTTCATTCTGATTGTCATCATGCTGTATTTGAACTTCAGAAACCTGACCGAAACTTTCATAGTATTGGCATCGGTGCCGTTTGCTTTGGTCGGCAGTATCTGGTTTATGTATTTCCTCGGATACAACTATTCAACGGCCACCCTGGTTGGAATCATCGCTCTTGTCGGATTGGCCGCACAGACTGGAATCGTCATGATTTTGTACCTTGATCATGCGTATGAGCGCCGCAAAAAGGCAGGCAAGATCAGGGACCTCAATGATATTATCTGGGCGCACATGGAGGGTACTGTCATGCGAGTCCGGCCAAAGTTGATGACCGTCGGCACGACCGCGATGGGATTGATTCCTCTATTGTGGGCGACCGGCACCGGAGCCGATGTCATGAAGCGAATAGCCGCTCCCATGGTGGGTGGCTTGATTAGCTCAACCTTCTTAACGCTTGAAATCATTCCGGTTATCTATACCTACTGGCGACTGTGGCAACTCAAACATGAAAAAATTCAATCCCGGCAGCCGGCAACGAATAGATAGCCGATTGCTAAAAAATATGGTTTTCCGACATCGAACGAGACGACTTCCGCAACTGCGTAATCGAAAACGCCAACTTCAACTACTATGAAACCGGCAGCGCCATTTTAGAACTGGCTAAAAGCGCTTATGGTTTGTACTTAAAACAAAATCACTCTGAACAAAGGCAACTGCTCAATGCAATACTATCGAACTGCACGTTCTATCGTGGAAGTCTTTGTCCCACATACAAAAAACCTTTTGACATCCTTGCCAAAGGGTCTCTTTTAAAATCAAAGCGGGGCTATCTATTCAATACCCAGAACTTTTCGGTTCTGCCTTAAGATGAAATAGTTCTCCTAACCATCCGGAACTCAGAACTTTTCGCCTGGAATTTGAATTGAAGCCAATAAAATGAGCCGGATGAACCGGCTCATTAAATTGAGTTGTTCTATATTTCAGAAAACGATTCGCGGGCGCGGTTTATATTTATAAGAGACGCTTTTATGATTTCTTTAATTTGTTCCGGGCTTGTTTTTAATATATTCCAAGCCTTGGGGTCATATTCATTTACATAATTATTGCCGCTATTACCGACACCAAGCCCATGGACAATTATATCCGCAACATGTATGGCGGCTGCGATTACGCAATATGCAGGCAGAGCATTGGATGGTGAATGATGATGGGAAATTGGTTCGGCTATGGGCAGGGGGAAATTCCATTTCAAGGCCAGTTCGCCGCCTATTTGCTGGTGGTCCATTCCAAAGGAGTACTTTTCATCTGTACGGCTTACAGCCCGTTGTTCTCCTTTATACAGGAATCTATATTTTTCGGGCGCGTTTTTCAGAAATATAAGTCGGCCGATATCATGCAGTATTCCTGCAATAAATGTGTCGTTTTTCGCATCCTCGGAGCCGGCCATTAAATTTTTGGCCAAATACCCAACTGCAAATGAGTGCGTCCATAAATCTTTCAAAATGGTTTCGCTGCCCGGAATCTTCAAGGTGCTATACATTGACGCCGAAACGATTAAGTGTCTGACGGAATTGAGCCCCAATATGGTTACTGATTCTTCCACTGACTTGATTTTGCGGGGCATGCCGTAAAATGGAGAATTGACAATTCTTAATACCCTCGCAGTCATGGCCGAGTCCATTTCTATCACTTGTGCTATTTCCGACGTAACCGAAGATTCGCTTGTGACAAGTGCCATTAGCCTCTGAACCAGTATGGGAGGCGAGGGAAGGTCTGTAATATTAAAAATACTCTCTATTTTACCTGTATCTCTGGCAGACGGCATGGTTTTCATAAGGTCTTCCGATCCAAATCCCTTTTAATATTTGACAAAATAGTCGCCAATTTATCGATTTCATCATTATGCAAAAGTGCCGATAATCTTCTGATAATTTCCGGATCACTCTGATACGCCATTTGGACTTCAGGGCATTGATCATTCGGCTCGAGAGCATTTTCTGCCCGCTGATAGTTATTAAATTCGGTCGAATCCATATCAGCCGCCTACATCTTAACAGGTTCATTTTGTGAAATATTTGGATACTCTTCTTCCAGTTGCCTGATCATATCGCCCCGTTTTTTAATGAATTCCAGCAATTTCGCATTCATCAGTTCCAGGGCTCTTTGCTGCAATCCCTGCCTGACGGCAATACTGAGTTCAAAATCATCCCAAGGTTTTGTGAAGAAGCGAAAAACTTCGCCCTTATTAACTGCGTTCTTAATTGTTTCGACATCGGTTGACCCTGTCAAAAGAATCCTGATCACCTTTGGATATTTCATTTTAACCGCTTTTAAAAGATCACTTCCGACAACTCCCGGCATGCGTTCATCGCTGATTATCAAATCGATATCATTTTGCTGCAGGGTATACATGGCGTCTTGGCCAGACATCGCGGTAAAAATATCATAGCCCTTGCTTTTAAGGGAGCGCTCCAAGGACCGCAGAACGTTAGGCGAATCGTCGACTAATAAAATCCTGAATCGTTCCATTATCTTCCTCCTCATTTAC
>CALAMC010000032.1 GCA_937925655.1 uncultured candidate division Zixibacteria bacterium
AACGAAATAAAATTATTTACTGACCAGTCGAGATGCCGGGGGAGAGGGCCAAAACTCGTAGTTTACGAGTCTTTACGAATTTTATCTCGTAGATTACGAATTCAGCTTTTGTGGTTTTGGTGGGTCGAAAGCCCCGGCGAAGGTTGCGAGCGAGGCGAGCGAGTTTTCGACATCTTTAATACCCGTAGTGTGCGGGGCGGCGATATAATAATCGCACCCAAAATGAAGCGCCCCGCGGCTCGAAGTTCTCGTTCAAAGAAGCAATGCCACGGGGCGACTTACAGCGGGGATATATGTTAACTGCAGTCTAACGCGGAGGCGGAGGGCGGTGCTCATTGCCCGGCCCGCCATCGAAAGGCGGCATAGGGTGTTTATCACCCGGTCTGGCGTCTCGCGGCCCCGGCATTCGGGCCTTCTGAAATATGTCTATTATAAGTCGTTTGAGTTTTTCCTGCTGCTCCGGGGTACAGAAACCTTGCAGTTCCCGGACGTGTTCAATCAGGCTCAATCCCAGCTGGGCGTGAAGCATCCCGATGGAATCCGTCAATGTACTAATCAGTATCGAATCAGGCGACGTCGCAAATAACTCGTCGAGTATCCGGTTATTGAGCCCGAAAATCAGCGTTCTCAATGAATCGCCGTGGCGCATATGTTCGTCGCGCAACGTCTCCAACGCCTTAATCTGGTCATCGGACAAACCCAGTTCGCGGGCGAAAAATCCGTCGGGCTTAAAACCCGGCGCCTGCCTTGGCGGCGGACCGGATCGATTCAAATGGAAATACCAGACCGTCCCCAATAGAACAATGTTCAAAACCACCAGAGTGATTATCGCCCACAGGCTCCAGCGACCGTTTAACATCATGCTCATGAGCGCCTCCTACCGTCCGTCCGTATCGGTTAAAAGGCGCGCCTGATCGATAAAATAACGGTCGGCCAGCACTTCGATATTCTGACCGCGGTCGTCCATGCGCCGGAAACCGTCGAGTGCCGCGTACAGGGTCACCAGATTAAGCAAGACAATCAATATCAAAAATACCGGGCTCAATTTCGGAAATCCGGATAAGGCAAATACATGTGGAGCGCGGCGGCTCCCCTCTTGCGACAATCGCCGCCGGACCCGGTCATAAAAGTCGTGGCCCGCTTCGAGAACCGGCAGACCGTCAAGAGCAGACATAACCGACTCGACCTGTTTTTCAACCTGCCCGTTTTTGTATGTGCCCTTTTTCTTCATAATTCCACACCTTCCCTCGTCGTTATATTGGACGTCAAATCGCGTCAATTCTTACGGCGATATTTATCAAATCTTATCCCCGCGCTCAAAATAATCCGTAAGCCGCCGCCGCAGACTGACCTTGGCCCGATGAATCAGCGCTTCCACGGCCGCTACGTTTATTCCGAATAATTCGGCAATTTCCTTATTATTTATTCCGTCATATTTGCTAAGCATCAATGCCACCCGCTGGTTTTCGGGCAATCTGTCTATGGCCCTAAATAATATTCTTTCCCGTTCTTTTTGCTCCAGTAATTCATGCGGGTCGCCCGCGGTTGCGATATCATCGGTTGTCACCCGGCGCTCCGGACTCGGCGAATCCTTTTTGGGTCCGCCCCTTTTTTGACGATTTTTGTGACGGAGAAAATTCAGGCATTTGGAGACGGCGATGCGGTATATCCAGGTGTTCAAATGCGATGCCTTGCGGAACCGCCCGACCGAGCGAAACACCTCGGCAAACGTCTCCTGCGCCAGATCTTCGGCATCTTCATGATTATTCACGATTCTATAACAGATATTCAGAACGTGATTTTTGCGTGATTCAACCAGTTGCCGGAAAGCCTCGGGACGTCCCTCCCGCAAATCTGACCACAATTCATTATCTTCACGAGAATTCTGGTTCATAAGTATTGGCAATATAGCCGCGCCCCGACTGCATTACAAGCGTTAATCGCCCTGATACAAAAATCCCGCAATATCCGGCGTAGGTTATCCCGGGAAATGGTGTCAAATAAGTTTTAGGAATGGTACCTGCAAGTAATCGGACGTACGGCATTGGCGGGATAAATGCAGCAATAAACATTCGACATAATATATCAAATTTGGCAAACTGCTTGTGGCGGCGAAAAGTAATAGCTATCTCATGAATACGCACCCTGGCCAAGTTTGACCGGATTAAAAGAATTATAAGGAGTGACCATGAAAAGTGCCCTTTTCTCTCTGCTAATAACCCTCACTCTCGGCCCCGCGGCCTTCAGCCAGGGCTTCTATGACGTCGACAGCGTTCGCACCATTGAGATCATTTTCGCCCAGTCCAACTGGGATTACCTTCTCGACAGCCTGTACGCCCGCGACCTGGACGAACGGCTTATGGGTACCGTCATTATCGACGGGGTTCAGTTTGACAGCGTCGGGATTCGTTACAAGGGGTTCAGCACGTATAACCCGAACCGGGTTAAAAACCCGTTCAATATAAAACTGGATTATATAATAGAAGATCAGGAACTCGAAGGTTACGGAACCCTGAAGCTGGCCAACGTCTGGGCCGACCCGAGTTTTGTGCGGGAAGTGCTTAGTTATGATATTGCGCGAAAATATATGCCGGCCTGCCTTGCCAATTATGCCAACGTCTATGTCAACGGAACTTTGATTGGTCTCTATGTGAGCGTGCAGGACGTGGATAAATACTTCATGCGGACACATTTCAGCGGCAGCGACGAGGGCGCCCGTTTCAAGGGCGAAACCAATGGCTCGCCCGGTCAGCTCATCACCATCTGGGGATACTTCGGGCAGAATTCCTCGAGTTATGAGAATTATTATAAATTGGAGTCGGACGAAGGCTGGGACGAACTGATTGATTTCCTCGACACTTTGAATAATTACACCGCCGTGGTCGAAAGCGTTCTCAACGTCGATCGCCACCTCTGGATGATCGCCTATGATAACCTTCTGGTGAACCTCGACGCCCCGATAAACTTCGCTCATAACTATTATCTGTACCGCGACAATTCGCGCCGCTTCAATCCGATCGTCTGGGACTTGAACATGAGCTTCGGTGGATTCGGACAGATTATCGGCGGTTCGGTTCTTAATACTACGCAGATGCAGCAGCTGACGCCGTTTCTGAACCAGTCGAATTCCTATTATCCGATAATAAACAAGTTTCTGTCCAATGCGAGTTACAAAAAGAAATATGTCGCCCACATGAAAACCATCATGGCCGAAAATTTCGCCAATGGCTGGTATCAGACGCGAGCCCTGGAACTGCAAAGCATAATCGCCCAGCACGTCCAGAATGACCCCAATAAATTTTATTCATATACCCAGTTTATAAATAATATTGCGTCGTCCGTGGGTTCAACCCCCGGAATAGTGCAACTAATGGCAGCCAGGATCAATTACTTGAACGGGTTGGCCGACTTTATGGCGACAGCTCCGACTATCGCGAATGTGGACCATACTCCCACCTCGGTACCGTCCGGATCGACCGCAACCGTCACGGCCACGGTCACCAACGGGACTACCGTCACCCTGGCATATCGCGACATCGCCAATATGCCCTTTGTCAAGATAACCATGTTTGACGATGGCGGCCATGGCGACGGTGCCGCCGGCGATGGCGTTTATGGGGCCACCGTCATAGCCGGGGCCCGCGATATTCAATACTATATTTATGCGGAGAACACCAGTGCCGGAGCCTTCATGCCGGTCCGGGCTGAATTCGAGTATTATACGATCGATGTGACGGCTCATACCGGCACGGGTGTTGTCATCAATGAATTCATGGCCGACAACGATGCCGTCCAGCAGGATCCGGCCGGGGAGTATGACGACTGGATCGAGCTTTATAATCCGACGACTTCCGCCATACCTTTGAATGGATGTTATCTGTCGGATAATGCCGCTATTCCCGACAAATGGATGTTCCCCGATGTCACTATCGAAGCCGGCGGATATTTAATTGTTTGGGCCGATGAAGGTGAAGGGCAGGAAGGCTTGCACGCTTCCTTCAAATTATCAAAATCGGGAGAAGCCATCGTTTTGTCTAATCCCGAACTGGCCGTAATCGATCAGGTAGCCTTCGGGGCCCAGACGACCAATATCAGTACCGGTCGCTGTCCCAATGGGTCGGGAACGTTTGACGTGATGGCGACGCCCACGTTTGGGGCGGCCAATGACTGTCCGGCCATTAATTATGAAGTGGTCATCAATGAATTTATGGCCGACAACGGGACTTATCAGCAGGATCCGGCCGGGGAGTACGAAGACTGGATCGAGCTTTATAACCCGTCAACGACCACCGCTGTACCGCTGGCCGGTTGTTATTTATCGGACGATCCGGCCACGCCGAATAAATGGATGTTCCCTGACGTCACCATTGAAGCCGGTGGATATCTGGTGATTTGGGCCGATGAGGATGACGGTCAGGAAGGTGTTCATGCCGGATTCAAACTGTCAAAATCCGGCGAAGCCGTTATCCTGTCCGACCCGGAACTGAACGTCATCGAACAGGTATCCTTCGGCGCCCAGGCGACCGATGTCAGCACCGGCCGCTGTCCCAACGGCACCGGTTCATTTGTCGCGACCGCGTCACCCACGATCGCCGCCGTCAACGACTGCCCGACCGTCAACTATGGCGTCGTTATCAATGAATTCATGGCCGACAACGATGCCTACCAGACGGATCCGGCGGGTGAGTACGAAGACTGGATCGAGCTTTATAATCCTACGGCTTCGGCCATTTCGCTTGTCGGCTGTTTCTTGTCGGACAATGCTTCATTGCCGACCAAGTGGACTTTCCCCGAAGTCACCATCGAAGCCGGCGGGTATCTGGTGATCTGGGCCGATGAGGATGACGGGCAGGAAGGTTTGCACGCCGCGTTCAAGCTGTCGAAATCCGGTGAAGCCGTGGTTTTGTCCGACCCCGAACAGGTGGTCATCGACCAGGTAACCTTCGGCGCCCAGACGACCAATGTCAGCACCGGCCGCTGTCCCAACGGCACGGGTGCCTTTGTCGTCACGAATACGCCGACTATCGGCGCCGTCAATGATTGCCCGGGCAATTGCTGTGTGATCTGGGGTCATCCGGGCGACGCCAACGCCGACAGCGCGGTCAACCTGCTGGATATTCTGTTGCAGATATCATATGTATATGATGATGATTTTATCGGGCCGGCCAATTCTCTGAGATGCGATGATCTATTGGATGCCAATGGTGACGGTAATATAAACCTCCTGGATATATTATATTTGATTTCCAATGTGTATGATACTCCGTCCGGCCCGGCGCCGGTCTGCCCGGAATAAATGGGGGACAGGTGCGATGATTAAGGCCTGACGGCTGATAAATCATGAATGTGGCGGAACCGTCCAACCGTTCCAAAAACCCCGTACTGACTCGGTTCCGCCATTTGAATATTGCACCGCCGGCATTAAATTGACCTTTCGCGGGCATGCCCTTGAAAATTTGTCCTATTCACACCCCACCACCGGCGCCGGGCCGGGGGGAAGCCGCATAAATAACAAATCAGTCCTTAACGCAACGTACCGAAAACGCGCCTTGCTTATAGTAATTGCTCCGATGTACTAATGAATAAATACAATGCAGGCTTCGGTCCCAGGCGCTGCTACTACTGCCCTCCGTGGAAGATGAAAAGTAGGCGTGGCTGCCCAGCTCGTAGAAGATACCATTGCTATCGCGGCAACCGCCGGGAAGCGCGGTAAAACCGCTTTCATTGGTAGCGCCTGTATTGGGACTGTTCCAATGCATCGTGCCGACTTCTTTTAACTTACCGCCTTCATCAGTACCACGCCAGCCGGTAGCATCAGCTTCAGACTGACTCATACCAAGATACATTTCCAATTGCTTCCATTCGGCATCACTTGGCACATGCCAGCCGGCTGGGGCTATATTCCTGCTATCAGTTACAGCATACCAGTTATATAATCTCCCATAGGTGGCAACATTATTTATGTCATTATTGTATTCGCAATAGGCCCCGGTAGAAAGACTTGCCCAGGTGGTGCCATCGGTAATATTAGGTATGGCGTCACCATTACGATAACAAGTAACTTTGAGATTCTCAGCCATCCACCACTGATCGCCGATCTTCACTGTTTGATAGGTATTGCCATCAATATCGGTTACCGTTCCGGTTTCCGGCCCGCAGATTGGTTCCGGTCCGGGAGGGGTACCATACTTATAATCGATCAGGTAAAGAATGTCGAGCAAGTTGATTACGCCGTCATTATTGGCATCGCCGCAGACGCCCGCAAATGACATCACAGGCATGGTTAGCATTATAATGCCTGATAATGCAATTAACGCTCGTTTCATGACCATAACTCCTTGTGTGCATTAAATGTGTTAAAAAACTACTTTAGCTACTCTATTTTGTATTTTTTTCATCACTCACACCCCACCACCGGCGCCGGGCCGGGGGGTAAATCATAGATGTAGGATATCAAGTATAGTATATCTATCAGGTTTATGGCGCAATCGCCGTTGACATCGCCAGTATAATAGGGAATTGGGGCAGGGCCAACCGGATTATCATATAGATAACTAATCAAATATAAAACATCTAATAAATTAACTTGTCCGTCTGCAGATACGTCTCCATATAAATAATCGCATTCGTCGCCAATCCCGTCTTCGTCAGAGTCAATTTGATCAGGATTGAAGATGGTAGGGCAATTATCTGTATAACATGTATGAATGTGGGGTAGTGAAGGATCACCATACCCATCATAATCTTGATCCGTACAATCATCACAAATATCACCGATTCCATCTGCATCCAAATCTCTTTGATCATAATTTGCATCATAAGGGCAATTGTCACAAATATCGCCTACACCATCATTATCACGATCTGTTTGGTTTGGATGTGATACCATTGGGCAGTTATCGCAAGCATCACCTGCACCATCGCTATCGGAGTCATTTTGATCAGGATTAAAGTTCTGTGGACAATTATCACAAATGTCTCCTACACCATCATTATCACTATCTGTTTGGTTTGGATGTGGTGCAAAAGGGCAGTTATCGCATGCGTCACCCGCACCATCGTTATCGGTATCATTTTGGTCAGGATTAAAATCCTGTGGGCAATTATCATCTCCAGTTTGTATTCCGTCCATATCCATATCAGAATATTTAGTCCAACATGCAATGTATTTTGATTTTTTATTTCCCGCATTTTCAAACCAACCACCGGCGATCAAATTATCATTATATTCACATAAAGCATAAACATTATTATCTACTCCCGATCCCAAGGGTTTCCATTCAATACCATCCCACGATGCAATGTTTTTTGCAGCAGTCCCGCCGGCATAAAAAAAATCCCCACCCGCTATAAGTAAATCATTATAGAAACATACTGCCCTGACTGAGCTACTTATGCCAGTTCCCAAAGATATCCAAGCTTCGCCATCCCACGCAGCGATATAATTGACTGTATCATCGGCAGACAAATCAAAATCTCCCGCTGCTATAAG
The DNA here is from genome assembly GCA_937925655.1 of uncultured candidate division Zixibacteria bacterium. Taxonomy (GTDB): domain Bacteria; phylum Zixibacteria; class MSB-5A5; order GN15; family PGXB01; genus CALAMC01. The sequence goes on from CALAMC010000032.1 coordinate 7,493, forward strand.
AGTCCCATTGAATAATGTCATATCACAAACAGTATTATTGAGTCCAGCACCTAATGGAGACCATTGATAACCATCCCAGCAGGCAATGTTATAAGCTGGAGTGGTGCCAGCTGTGTCAAAGTGACCTCCGACTATTAGTTTATTATTGAATACTTCAACGCATTTAATAACACCGTTTGTACCTGAATCCATATTGGACCAATTTTCACCGTCATAAGCCGCAATATGATTAAAAGGAGATCCAATTTCCGGTGAAAACGTGCCAGCAGCAATTAGTTTATTATCATATTCGATGACATCATTGATTCCATGATTGAAATTAGATTCCAAAGAATTCCATGATAATCCATCCAATTGGAATATTTCTCCATAGAAAAATGATCCCGTTACAAGAAAATCATTGAATTGGCAAAATGCCTTATATTCATCTACTAATTCTGGCCCTATATTGAACCAATTGGTATCATTGTACCCTACAATTCTAAAGAAGTGCCCACCTATGATTAGCCTGCCATTAAATGAATATAGGCCGGATACGCTAGCATTAATTAAAGAATCCCCAAAATTCGCTACCCAATAAATATCATCAGAGTGGCTGGCCGAAGACTTACTTACGGTGGGATGGAGCATTGGTTCGCTTGACTTCGGTATAAAGTCGATATCACCCCCTTTTAAACTCAATGCTTCTTGGTAATCATTTTTTTGAATAGCACTGATATTTATATGGCTGTTTTTTGTTAGAAATTTCAAGATACCTATATTATCACTAGTCTTTGCTGCCACTATCATTGCGTTTCCTGGATTGCCCGCATCGATCCCCGCCTGAATCGTCGGCTGGTCAGCCGGAACATGAATTGTGGCCGGAAAGGCCATGACCGGACATAGTACTATCAGGCCCAAAAGCCCCAACACTTTATCTTTTATCATCCTCGATCCCTCCGAAAAAGAAGAGAATTGTAAATTTTGAACGCGCCTATGCGACAATTTTAATTTATCATAATCACCCATGCTGTCAAGGACTTATTGCGGGCGACCATCCGGACGGGCACAAGATTCAGATAAGATAGCCGGGGTGGGCGGGCACGGCCCGGAGAATCCTGCTAATTTATTAAAACCTAATATCTTAAGAGGACAGAATGGCGGCCGGACACTAATAATAGTTGCCTAATTGTCAAAATTAGACTATAATAACCGTTTATGGTTAATTCATAATATGGGAACACAACTTGATATGAAATCAAAAACGGGGAACATTATTCTGATTGCCATGGTGGCCGGGGCCGTGCTGGGTGCGCTCGGGGGTTATTTTGCCGGCGATATTCTCCTCAAAATCCGGTTTCTGGGGACGATCTTTCTCAATGCTCTGAAAATGGTCGTGATACCGCTGATTGTGGCCTCGATGATTGTCGGGGTCGCCTCACTGGGTGATATTCGAAAACTCGGCAAAACGGCCGGGAAAACTTTGCTGTTTTATCTGGCGACGACCAGCATTGCCGTCATCATCGGCCTGGTTCTGGTCAACATTCTGCGGCCGGGCGTCGGCGTGTCGGCGTTCGGGTCGCATATTCCCGAAATAGTACAGGCCAGCCGGGAAAAGACGCTTATCGACGTTGTCATAAGTCTTATCCCCGATAACCTGTTTGCGGCCGCGTCCGGCGGACAGGTTCTGCCGCTGATTGTTTTTTCGCTGATATTCGGCGCCGTTCTGACCACGATCGGCATCAAAGGCCGTCCGGTGTTGAGCTTTTTCGACGGCCTCAATCGCGCCATCATGAAACTGGTGACGCTGATACTGTATTTTGCCCCCATAGGCGTCCTGGCCCTGATCGGCGGCATTGTCGCCGAAAACCGCGGGTCTATCGAGCAGTTGATCTCCGGTCTGGGGTTGTACACCCTGACGGTTATCATCGGCCTGGCTATACACGGCATTATCATACTGCCGCTTATTTTAAAAATGTTCACGGGCCGCAATCCGTTTACCTATTTTGTCAACATGGGTCAGGCGCTGGCGACCGCTTTCACGACCGCCTCGTCATCGGCCACGTTGCCGATTACCATTGATGCCGTCGAGGAAAAAAATGAGGTCAATCCCAAAGCGGCCTCGTTTGTCCTGCCGCTGGGAGCCACCATCAACATGGATGGGACCGCCCTGTATGAAGCGGTGGCGGCCATGTTTATCGCGCAGATTTACGGGATAGATTTATCGATCGGCGCGCAGGTGGTTATATTTTTAACCGCCACGCTGGCCTCGATCGGAGCCGCCGGGATACCCCATGCCGGGACGGTGACTATGGTCTTCGTCCTGACGGCGGTCGGCTTACCGCTGGAGGGCATCGGGCTTATCTGGGCCATCGACTGGTTTTTGGATCGGTGCCGGACAACCGTCAACGTCTGGGGCGATTCCATCGGTGCGGCGGTAATCGGCGAAACGGCTGAATTCAAAGATGAAGCCCGACCGCGCGCGGTAGCCGCACCAGCTCGTCCCGAAACTCGTGAACAGGCCCGTTCCGAACGACCTTTCGTAAAATATGAACGAAAAGACCGTCAGTCATCAAGGCCGGCAACGGGTGACGGCCGGAAACGTTATGAAGGCCGCGATGATCGCCGGGGTCGCTCCGGGCGCGGCGACAGGCCCGATCGTTCGGACCGGCAGGATCGCTCCGACAGATATTCCCGCCACGAGGGCGGGCGCCCGCGTAAATACCAGCCAAAACAAGATATGGTGCGCGACCAGAAACCGCCCGCGCCGCCCGATGACCGAAACGGCAAAGACACCAAAGAAATAATGGGGCCGGACCTCAAAGTCAAAGTCAATCACGAACCGGTCAAACCGTCCAAGACAACCATTGAACGCGAACTGGAGAAAGTCCGCCAGCAATTGGACAAAATGGACGGCCATGACGCCGGAGTGGTGGCCGAAAAACCGCCGCACGAAAACAAGAAATCCGATGACTATTTCGACATAGACGTCTCGAAATTGAATTTGCTGGGCGACGACCGCCCGAAGCCTCCCGAACCCCAGCGACCGTCTCAAGATATTGCCGACGAACCGGTTACAAAACCATCTAAGGCAGACGAGCTGACCGTCAAGACCGATGAGCCGGCTACAAGCCATGCCAGCGATGATGCCGAACCGGAATCTTCGTCGGACAATATGTGGGGACGGGAAAAGAAGAAAAAACTTCTTAAGTGATGCCGCGGCTGACTGTGATGCCGCCATTGGGGCCGAATTTAAAAACTTTCCGGATTCTTGAGCGTTTAATGATATTGGAAAATTATTGACCGGCCACATAGGCCGTTGTATTATGCTTAAGAAGAGGGAAGGAAAATGAACTCGCTGAAAGTGACGTTTTTGTTACTACTGATGACCCTGCTGTTTATCGGGGTCGGGTATATGCTGGGCGGCCAGAGAGGCATGGTTCTGGCTTTCGGCCTGGCGGTGATTATGAATTTCGTATCATACTGGTTTTCCGATAAAATCGTATTGAAAATGTACCGGGGGCAGGAAGTCACGGCTTCGTCGAACAGCCGCCTCTATCGCATTGTCAGCATGGCCTCGCAGAAGGCCGGACTGCCGATGCCGAAAGTGTACACCATACCGACGCATGCCCCCAATGCCTTCGCCACCGGCCGCAATGCCCATCACGCCGCCGTGGCCGCCACCGAGGGGCTCATGGAAATCCTCAACGATTCCGAGCTGGAAGGCGTCATCGGGCACGAACTGGCTCATATAAAACACAAAGACATGCTGATCGGGACGATTGCCGCGACCATGGCCGGAGCGATCGGGATTCTGGCCTCGATGGCTCGCTGGGCCATGATTTTCGGCGGCGGTTCGCGCGACAACGACCGCAATCCGCTGGGCCTTCTGGTGGCGATGATCGTCGCACCGCTGGCGGCCATGTTGATTCAAATGGCTGTCTCCCGCTCCCGTGAGTACAAAGCCGACGCCGAGGGCGGTCGCATCACCGGGCAGTATCTCGGATTGGCCAAAGCGCTGGAGAAACTTCATTCCAGCAAGGTTCGTCTGAACCTTGACCAGAGGCCGGCTACGGCGCACCTGTTTATCGCCAATCCGCTGTCGGGCAAAGGACTGGCTTCGCTTTTTTCGACCCACCCCCCGGTGCAGGAGCGCATTGCACGTCTGCAAAAACTGGCGATGGGGCTGTAAGGAACGGTTTGAATAAAACCGATGCATAACCACTTTATCGAAATCTTCGCGATTTTTTTATTGATACTGGCTAACGGCTTTTTTTCGTTGTCGGAATTTTCCATCATCGCCAGCCGCCGCTCCAAACTCAAACGAATGGCCAAAGAGGGCTTTCGCGGTTCGGCCAAAGCCGTCAAAATACACACTAATCCGGAGAAATTCCTGGCCGCCGTTCAGATCGGGATAACTTTTGTCGGCACGTTCGCCGGTGTCTTCAGCGGCATGACCATCGTCAATCTGCTGCTTCCGGTATTCGGGAATATTCCGGTTGATTTCATTGCCAAGTCGGCTCGTCCGCTGGCTTTATTTACCGTCGTCTTCGGCATATCGTTTCTGTCGGTGGTGTTGGGCGAACTAGTGCCGAAATATATCGCCTTGTCCACGCCGGAGAAAATCGCTTCGGCCGTAGCCGGTCCCATGACCATATTTACCACGCTGGGATCGGTCATCGTCCGCCTGCTTTCGGCGACGGCGAAAAAAATCGCTCACCTGCTCGGATTCAAACAAATTTCCCAACGCAGTACCATCAACGAAGATGATATAGACATGATCATTGCCGAGGGCCGGGAGACGGGAACATTTGACGCCACCGAACAGCAGTTGATTCACTCGATTTTTGACTTCACCGACGTCACCGCCCGCATGGCCATGACCCCGCGCACCGATATTGTCGGTATCGAATTGGGGGATAAGCAGGATAAAATAATAAAGACCATGGCCGACAGCGGTTTTTCGCGCTACCCGGTTTACCGCGAAACACTCGACCATATCGAAGGCATTTTATATACCAAGGATGTCATCTCGGCGTTGCATCGGGGCGAAAAAATAAATATCAATGACGTCATCCGAAAACCCCTGTTCGTTCCCGATTCTATGATGCTGACTACCCTGCTACAAACTTTTCAACAAAAACGGGTGCACGCCGCCATCGTTCTCGATGAATTCGGCGGCACGGCCGGGATGATTACGCTCGAAGATTTGCTGGAGGAAATCGTTGGGGAAATCCACGATGAGCATGACCATGATGTCCGGGAATTCGTGCGGGAAACGCGCAATGTTGCTTACGCCGCCGGGACATTCCGGGTCGATGAGTTAAACGACGATTTCGGGACGGTCCTGGATGAAGACGGCCCCGACACTCTGGGCGGCCTGGTCTTCGAAGAACTGGGGCACCTTCCCCACAAGGGAGAAACCGTCACCATCGGCGACGTCCGGTTTAAAGTGTTGGAGATCCGGGGCAACCGGATTGTCCGACTCAAGATTGAAAAAATCCCGCAGGAAAAGTCGGGCGAGTCGTGAGCGTCAATTCGTCACCGGACAAGCATCCGGGCGTTGTCCATGAGGTGGAATTAACCGACCTGGCTTTCGACGGCAAAGCCGTGGGCAAAATCGACGGCAAAGTGATATTTCTGGACCGTGGTCTTCCGGGCGAACGAGTCGCGGCCCGCATCGTTAAAAACCGCCGAAAGTACATTATCGGCCGGGTGGACAAAATTATCGAAGCCTCGCCCGAACGCGTCGAGCCACCCTGTGCACATTTCAATGTTTGCGGCGGGTGTACCTGGCAGGATTTGAATTACGAAAAACAATTGTACTACAAGGAAAAGCAGGTCAAAGACTGCCTGGAACACATCGGTCATTTCCGAGATATCCCGCTCGATAAAATTACCGCCGCGCCGGACATCTTTCATTACCGCAATAAAATGGAATTTTCATTCAACACCACGGACGGCGATTCCAAATTTCACCTGGGTCTGCACGAACGGGGTCATTTCGACCGCATCTTCGACGTGGACCGCTGCTTTCTTCAGGACGAACGCGCCAATGAAATATTGCTCTGGTTTCGCGACTTTGTCGCCCGGCATGATATACCCATTTACGACGTCCGCCAACATTCCGGCTATATGCGTTTTCTGATTATCAGGCGGTCGTTTGCATCGGGAAAGTTCATGCTCAATATCGTGACGTCCGAGGGTGAATTGCCGTACCGGGAAGCACTTATCGAGGATGTTCGCCGCCGTTTCGACAACGTCGCCACCATCGTGCATAACATTAATACCGGCCAATCCAACATCGCCAAAGGAGAGTCCGAGGAAATATTGTATGGCGACGGCTACATCACCGAAGAAGTGCTGGGACTGAAATTCAGGCTTTATGCCAATTCCTTTTTCCAGACCAATCCCCGCCAGGCCGAAACGCTGTACCGCCTGGCCCTTGACCTGGCCGAGTTGAACGGGCCGGAACGGGTCATGGATTTGTACTGCGGCACGGGTACCATCGGCATCTGCGCTTCGCGCCGGGCCGCCTTTGTGACCGGAGTCGAACTGGAAAGCTCGGCCATTGCCGCCGCCGAACAAAACGCCGCCCTCAATGGCATCGACAATATCCGCTTTCTGTCGGGCTCGGTGCAGGAGTTGATGCGCGATAATCCGGAGGCCTTTGCCGACCACCCGGTGGCCATCGTCGATCCCCCGCGCGCCGGGATGCATCCCAAAGCCCTCAAACATCTTATAAATTTCCATCCGCCGCGGCTGATATTCATTTCCTGCAATCCGGCCACCTTCGCAAGGGACGCCCGCGCTCTGGTCGACGCCGGATATTCGCTGGATAAAATCATCCCGGTTGACATGTTCCCGCACACCATGCATATTGAGCTAGTGGCGCGGTTTAACAGCCCTTGAACGATTCAGGAGGAAACGTGAAACATATTTTGATATTCTCATTAATTTTATCACTGGCCGCAACGGCCTTGAGCCAGAGCAAAGTGGAGCGCGATTTAATTTCGTTATCCGAAGATGTCCTCAAAGACCTTCAGAAATTCTATCCGGTCGGGGCTTCGGGCAAGGGTATCCACGATTATGATTATCTTCTGCCCGATTTTTCACCCTCGGCAATCCGTGGTGAAATCGCCGATTTGAAAAAATTCGAACAAAGGCTGGCCAAATTTAACGACAGAAATTTATCCGCCCGACAGCGAACCGATCTCAAACTCCTGAAAAGTGAGGTCGATATCGCCCTGCACGACCTGCACAAACTTAAATGGCACGAAATAAATCCCTATCTCTATGTCCAGACCGCTCTGCAGGGCATTTATACAATTGTCATGTCTCATCATGCCCCCTTGAACGAACGGGCCCAGAATATCAACGCCCGATTTAAAGTCATGCCCGACCTGTTCAGTCAGGCCAAAGGCAATCTCAACAAACCGGCGCCGATTTATACCGACCTGGCGATCGAAACGATACCGCAGGTTATCACTTTTTTCGAATCGGTGCGCGATCAAATCAGCCGGGAGTTGCCGCCCCTGACGGGTGAAGTCACGACCAATACCGCCAAGGCGATTAATGCCCTGAAGGATTTTGAGTCTTATTTAGGGACCATCGAGCGCGGCGCGCCTTCGGCCTTCGCCATGGGCAAGGATGATTTCGACTACCGACTCAAAAATCAGTACTTCATGGATATTGACTCCGATTCGCTTGTGAAAATCGGGGAAACCATGCTGGCCTGGGCCGACTCGGCGTATGATGCCTGGCTGACCCGTCTGGAGAATAACGTCTCTTCGGCCGATTCCGTGTTCATTTTGAAATGTGTCCAGAAGCAGGATATGCTCGATTATTATGCCTGGGAAGTGCGGCAGACCAAGGCCTTTCTGATTCAAAACGATTTGCTGACCGTCCCCGATGATATCGGCCCGGTCGAAGTCATAGAAACGCCGCCCTTTTTGCGAAATGTCATATCATCCATCGCCTATAATCCACCGGGAACGTTCAACTCGGTGCAAACCGGATACTTCTATGTCCGCCCGATACCGGACACTCTTGACGACGGCCAGCGGGAAGCGTACTATCGCTATATTCAGCGCCGCGGATTCAAGGGCTCGGTCGTGCACGAAGCCTATCCGGGACACCACTATCAGTTCCAGATGTCGGCCCGATTGAACAACAATCTCCGCAAGTGGGTGGAGAACGCGAGCTTTTACGAGGGCTGGGCGCTGTACTGCGAACAGATGATGTATGATGAGGGCTTTTATGGCGGCGACGAGCGCAGTTATTTGCGGGTGTTGAACGGTATCAAATTCCGTGCGGCGCGCATCATTGCCGACGTCAAACTCCACGCCCGCAAAGAACCGGTCGAAAGCGTGCTGGTCTGGATGGCGGCCCTGTTCAACGAGGATACGGCCACGACACGAAAGGAAATAAATTGGTACTGCCTGCAACCGACGGTCCCCATGAGTTACCTGACCGGCAAGATGGAAATCATTGCATTGCGCGAGGCCGTCATGCAGGCCGAGGGTACAAATTTCAATCTGCGTGCTTTCCACGACCGCCTGATGGCCGAGGGAGCGATCCCGCCGAGATTGTTCTGGGAAATATGGGGATTGCCACGGAAATAATATCCCCGGCCGATTTATATCATTAAAATCAAAAGGCGGTTGAAGGGCTAAAATACGGTCTAAGCCACCTTTTTGATTATTTTTCTTGAAAACTTGTTTATTTATGGTTAAATTTTATTATCATATTTCGTTCATTACATCTCGATTTAAGGCAAAGGAGGCAATCCATGTTTAAGCGATGTTTCAGATTCGGCGGCCTTTTATTGATGAGTTTGACTATATTAATCGCGACATCCTGCGATGACGACTGCCCGGTCTGTCCGGGTGATGATGAAGTAATATCTGATTATGATATTATTATATCAAGCCCGGAGTTCTTGTCAAGAGTTGTGTAAATTTAATTTTCAAGCAGCGTGTCTTTCGGT
>CALAMC010000033.1 GCA_937925655.1 uncultured candidate division Zixibacteria bacterium
TCGATTTTATCGACAATTTCAAATTTGACGGTTTCGGTGCCAGGCACCAGCTTTTTCAGTCCCTCGGAATAAAACGCCCGGTCGCTTTCGTCCAGAGGAGGACCGCCACACAGGCGTACCGTTATATCGGATGGATTATTTTGTATAATCTGAATTTGCCCCACCCGGGGACCTTTATCGATTAAAAGATCCGCCAGGGAAAGAGCGATTACCGTTCGACCGTTGCTGTCAATAAACGAATCATACTCCCGCCCAATGACACCTTTCATCAGCGGGAATCCGCGGCCACACTCACAATGTTCGCCGGTGGTTTGTCCGAAGTCCTTGATGGCATATCGTATGAGCGGCATGGCGAAATTGCGCAGATCGGTTATGACAATTTCGCCGGATTCGCCATGCGGCAATTGCCGTCCATCGCGCACAATTTCAACCGCCACCGAATCGACCGCGATATGCAGATTCCCGTGCCGCTCACACTGGGCCGCAATTGGTCCGGTTTCACGACTGGCATATAAATTATATGTTGGCGTATTGAAAGCCGTTTCCAGAGCAATGCGATCCTTCGGGTATAGTGGCTCTCCGGTCGAAACGACACCTTTAACGCCGGACAGAACCGTTCCATTAGTCAGCATATAGTGGGCGATTTCGGCCGCCGGCGTCGGGAAACATCGGATCAGCCGGGGTTTGAAATCCCGCAGGCTTTTAACAATTCGTTCGCATTCTGACGGTCCCAAGTAGCCGGAATAATAAGGTTGGACGCCGGTGATAAATTTCCTGACTAACTTCTGCTTGTAGCCTTCATCGGGATGAAAATCCTGAAACGAGGGCCAGATATAGGCGACATTCAATAACGGGTACCAACCCGACCACGAATCGAATCGCCATTGCGCGGCCAGGCGATGCGAACGGCATTCCCGGTTGCGGTAAAACCGCATGGTAACATCGGACGTGCCGCCGGTAATTGATAAATATCGCTCTTCGGGTACGAAATCCTTCGATATAATCCGATTAAAATTTGCCCGGACGATATCCTTGGTTAAAATGGGCAATGCGTTCAATTGTTCAAGCGCTTCGAATTTGTCCGGGTTAAAGGAACAATCATGAAAGACCTCCCGGTAATGTTCGGTGTTGTCCCGGGCGTGAATCAATATCCGCCGCAGCCTGGAGATTTGATATTGTTCGAGCCGCTCTTTGGACCAGGCCGCGCGCTGTGTATATTCCCTGTACATCCGGAATAAATCCGGCGAATTCTCATAGCGATCGAAATAGCGGGGACTTAGTAGTTTTCGAGTTATATTCGTCAGCACTATATTCTGGATCCTTTATCCGTTTTGGACAAAAATCGGTTATTATCGGGGGTCCATCAATCCACTCTGACAAATCGTCAGGGCTTTTTAATTTCTGAAATGATATACCGGTACTTACCCGACGGAGCCCGTTTAATTTCCTTAACCCCTTCGACGACAATATTGAAAATGCCTCCCAGTTCATCGTCCAGAGTTTTTTTCATGTGTTCGATTTCCTCTGAATAATCGGTCGGGTCACCTTCGACGCGAACGGTTATTTCATCCAGTTTATTCTGCACGATCTGCACATTGGCGTCAATTGTGAAGCGCGTAATAACCCCGATCAGCATTGTCCCGGAAATTCCGGAACCATCAGGACGCCAGATTATGTCCGTCTCGCGGCCCCGAACATCGAACAATCGAGGGGACGACAGACCACAATTGCATGGTTTATATTCGACGCGGCCAAAATCGCCGATGCGATAGCGAATCAGCGGCATGGCATGATTCAGCAAATCGGTAACAACAATCGTTCCGATATTGTCATCGGCATATTCCGATTCCAAAGTTTCGATATAAACGCTTTCAGTAAATATATGCATGCCGTCTTTACAATCGCACTCGAAAGCGGCTGTTCCGAATTCCCGCGAACCATAACGGTCGTAGACTTTATCGGCTAAATATTTTTCTATTTTTTCCCGCTGGAAATCATACAGCGGTTCGGCCGTGACAGTAACGACCGGGACCCTGACGGGTGTAACGCGCCCGGCCTCAATGCGCTCGGCCAGGTCATAAGCCAGCGACGGGTACGCGGAAATAACGGGAGGTTTGTACTTGATCGTATCCTGCACGAAGGTTTCATACGATTCATCACTCAAGTGTTTGGCGTCAAGGCAGTACGTCCTTTCGGCCAGCAGGTTTTTTATCCGTTCGGTAAAGGTTTCCGGCTCATCAAGATCCCGTGGTGCCGCCCAGAGCCAACCCTGCCATTGACCGTCCTTCCAGCCGTAATGACGGAACAGAGCCAGATCGATGCCTCTTTTATAGGCCTGGGAACGTTTTTCCCGGTAAAATGAAACCGGGCGCCCGGTCGTCCCGCCGGAAATGCTTTTGGCCCTTTCCTGCACCGGGACGGCTTGGGATAAAAGACCGTCAAGGTTTTGCCGTAAATCTCTTTTGGTTAAAACCGGAAGCCGAGATATGTCCGAAAAATTTTTAATATCCCCCGGACGATAGCCGACTGCGGCGAAGTGAGTCCGGTACCATGGGCAGTTTTTATACGCGTACCGAATAATTTTCCGCAGGTTTTCAAATTGATCGGCAAGCAGTTGATCCAAAGATTTGTCAAAATTCCGGGCGATCTTTTTGGCGTATTTGTAGCGCGCCATGTCTCCCCTTTTTTTTGACATTGCCTTTTGGGCCAGACTACCGATTATGTTGCCGATTTTTGACATATCAGATTTGAGTCAACTAATATTCTATATCGGTTTTTTCACTTCGGAAACTATAAACCGATATTTCCCTGAGGCCGCCCTTTTAATTTCGTCGGTTTCTTCAAAATTAATAATAAAAATCTCGCCCAAGGTTTCCCTGATGAGTCCTTTAAGAGTTTCTATTTCATTGGAATAATCGCCCAGGCGACCTTCTATTTTTATTTTAATCTTATCGATTTCCGTCTGGACCACTTGTAACTTCGCATTCAGTCCCGATTTTGTTATCAGCATTATCCATATGAATCCGGCCACGCCGGTACCGTCGGGACGCCAGATAATGTCCAGTTCGCGACCCCGCAAATCGACCAGGCGGGGTGAATTTATACCGCAGGAGCAGGGCGACGTGTCGATTCGGCCGAAGTCTCCGATACGGTATCGGATAAACGGCATCGCCCGGTTATGCAAATCGGTGACAAGAATACTACCGCAATTGTCCGGGATATCCTCGTCATGGATTTCTTCAAGATACACGCTGTCTGTCAATATGTGCAGCCCGTTCTTTTCCGGACATTCAAAACCGGCCAGTCCGAATTCGCGAGTGCCGTAGCGGGAATATACGTTGTCGGCACAGGTCGCTTCGATCTTTTTCCGCTGGAATTCGTAAAAAGGCTCGGCAGTGACCGAAATTATCGGTACCCGAAACGGCGGGACACGCCCCTGTTCAATTTTTTCGGCCATCTCATAAGCCAGCGACGGATAGGCCGATATAAAATTTGGTTTGTATTTTAGGGTTTCCTGCGCGAATTTCCGATAAGTCTCATCGTTCAAAGTCCTGGTGTCAAGGCAATACATCCGATCCACAAGATGATTTTTCAATTTCAGCCTTACCGTATTCCGTTCCACCAGGTCCTGGGAAGCGGTCCACAACCACCCCTGCCATTGACCGTCTTTCCAGCCGTAATATCGACAAAGGGCCAGTTCAATACCCCGTCGATACTCCGTGCTGACCTTATCCCGGAAAAATCTGAAAATCACACCCGAAGTACCCCCGGTTGTCGCCTCGAACCTCTCATCCGGCCCATATTCGTCCGAAAAGAACTTTTCGGGATTTCGTACCATGGTATCCCGTCTGAAGGCGGGCAATTGCGCCAGATCCGAAAAATCCCGGAGATCCCCCGGTTTAAAGCCGACCCGACCGAATTCTTCGCGATACCAATCGCAATGGGTGTAAGCATAATCGACAATCTGCTTCAGCCTTTGCAACTGCTCGGCAAGAAGCTCGTCGCTCGATTTTTTCAGACCATCCTGAATTTTCCGGGCATATTCGTAACGAGCCCTCGAACCCCGCCAGGCGGCATATGTCCTCTGACCCCAGGAACCGAACAAATCTGAAAAATGCGGCACGGTTGTTAATCCTTTATACCTTTTACGGTATCGTTGACAATGAATCTGAACTTGCCTGAACTCAAAACCGGTATATCGTCGACGAATTCAAAGTTGACGTCGACATTGGCCCCGGCCTGTTCGTTGATTCTCCGGTGTATATATTCCGTGTCCAAAGTTCTCTTAGGAATGACCACTTTTATGGTCACTTTGTTGACATCGTTTTGAATGACCTGGAACTGACGGACATCGGGATTTTTGAAAATCAGGCTGGTGAAAAAATGCCCGTAAATGTTATTGCCGTTTAAAACCACAATATCGTACTGACGTCCGGTAATATTTTCCAGAAGCGGGTAGCTTCGCCCACAGGAGCACCGTCCCGTCTTAAGAGTACCCATATCGCCCGTGATATAACGGATAAACGGGAAACTCAAGTTGGTCAAATCGGTTATAGCCAGAAGCCCGACCTGCCCGGGAGGAAGCGGGCGCCCGGTTTCATCGACGATTTCAATGATGCGCCCCGAGGCAAAAATATGCAATCCCTCAAGGCTGGGACATTCGGCGGCGAGGTTGTTCACTTCGCGCGACCCATAGAAATTATACACCGGTGCCGCGAAGGCTTCCTGGATATCCCGCCGTTGATAATCGTAGAGCATCTCGGCCGAAGATTTGAGTGCTTTCGGCCTAATTGTGAATCGGCCGGTCTTAAGAATATGGCGAGCCGCCATATGCAAAGTCGAGGCATAACCGTAAATAAACTCCGGTCTGAATTTTTCGAGATCGGTCAGAAACCGGTCCAGAATGGCCTCGGTCACATTAAAGGCGTTCAGGTACCGAATGCGCTCCATATACTTGATATTAATTTTATCCCGAAATGACAGATCCGGGAAATCTCTTTCCGCGCCCCACAAGATTGCCGTCCGATCACCCCTTTTAAGTCCCAGCCAGGTCAGATAAAACATTTCGCAGGCGTCAGAATAGGCCTTGTAAAACCCGTCATGGCAGAAATGAACCGGAACCCCGGTGGAACCGCCGGTCATATCTTTGTACACACCGGGCCGGCCCGGGCAGAATATCCCGTCGTAGTTGTCCTGGATATCGGACCGCTTCAGCAACGGCAGTTGTGACAACCGGGACAGGTCGGTGATATCCTTCGGGTCATCTATAAAACCGTTAAACTTGCTTTGATAGTACCGCGAATACTTCAAGGCCTGTCCGACCAATGCCCGCAGCCTCTTCAACCGCAGGATATCAAGCCTTTCCGGTTCCATCCATTGCTCGCGCATCAGATCTTTCAAGAGATAAAATCTCGGGTTGCCCTCCAGAAGGGAGCGCGCCCGAAGATACGTGTTGAATAATTCGGTATGTAATCCGCTCATATTAAACCTATACCGCCTCCTGTGCCTGCGGCATCTTTTGTGTTTCTATATTTTTATTTTGCAAATATTCAGTCGCGAAACGATCCAGAACGACCGTCAAACCGGCCATCATGTACCACGTGTAGCGATACAGGTTGTGCGAAAAGACGCCCGATATCGACAGCGCAATCATCGAGACCAAAAAACCGATACTGAATACTCGTATCCAGTAGAGGTTATGGTCGGCCAGACCGTGGGCCGATAATTGCAGCAGTTTTTTAACCAGGTTCCTGATATAAACCCCGAACCATATCAGAAAACCCAATAATCCGGTTTCGGCCATGCATTGAATATACAAATTGTGCGGCTGCATCCAGCGTGACGGCCCGAAATCCCCGGAACCGTTGGCGTATGCGAACGCTCCGGCACCGACACCGATAAAAGGCCGGGCGACGATCATCTTGAGGCCAGCCTGCCAGATATGCCAGCGCCCGGAAGAAGTCTCGTCGAGGTCTTCGACTTCCGTAATTGTTCGATAACGATCCTTGTACTGGTCGGGCAGTATCATCCAGCCCAAAGGCAACAAAATGACAAAGGCCAGGGCCACCACGATTTTTTTCTTCGTGAATATAAAGCCTCCAATGGCCACTCCCATGAAGGCAATCATGCCGCTGCGCGAGGCGGTAATGGCGATTAAAGTCACCATAAAGAGCCCTAATGCAATCAATGCCGTCTTGAGAATTTTTTGTCGGAAATAAACCGCCGATGCCAGAACAATGGGGATTGTCGCGGCCAAGGTCGCCGCCAGGGTATTGGGGTCACCCCCGGCCGAAGTACTCCCGTAGAGCCGATCCACGCCCATTCGCGTTATGTATCCCCCGGCAATGTATGATTTAAAGGCATCAAAGGCGATGTATGTAATCATCATAGAAAAAGCCGACATGAAGGCGACAAATTTCGCCCTGGTGTCTATCAACGACACGATTAGGTAATAAAATATCAGTAGTTTGACAAAATCCAGGCAGGTATCGACGGTCCGTCCTTTATCATACGATGTAAAAATGGAAAGGCACATGACAATCATAAAACCGACGAGGGCCAACGTGATCGGATCCGACGGAAGTGTCACTCTGTGCTCAATAATCTTCTGGCGGATAACCACCACCAGAAGGACAAACAGGCCGGTCACAAGCTCCAGCCGCAGGGCCGACAGCGATGGGTACATTTCACCGGGGCGTAAAAGGAAAATCATAAGGTACGACAACAGCCCCCAGAAGGGATACTTCACGATTAAAACGACATTGGCCAATAAAAACAGGGCGGCGATAATAATCAGCGGGTTGACAAAAACCGAACTCACCCCGGCCGCCATCGAGACCAGGATCAAAATGGTCCACCACAGGTGGCGGCCGGAAATAAACAGTCCGGATGCTTTGCCCATTATCTTATTTCCTCCGCCGCGTCCGTATTATAAACAGACTTGTCCCGCATGATATATTTCCTTAGCTTCTGTTTCATCTTTCCGCGATCCGAATCATCCAGAATAAATAAATACATTCCGGCCAACATGGTTATGGTTATAACAATTCCGTCCAAAATAAGTTTATGCCAGGAATCAGGAAAGGCGATTTCAAGCATGAGGAACGCCCCCGGAAGAACAAATACCGCCGACAATAATACCGACCTGACGGCGACCCGATAAAAATCCGCAGGGACCGAATTCATGACCCGATAAAATACGGACGGATAGATGAAAGAATAGATTATCACTTGCGGAATGGCCGTCCCCAGCGCCACCCCGAAAATTCCGTAATATTTCAGCAGTATCAGCGATAAAATAATTTTCGTTATGGCTTCTGCCAGAAGAATATAGAAGGCGATCTTATGACGTGAGATTCCGAACAAAACCGAATTGGCTATGGATTGCGGAAAACAGATGGCCCCGGCGATTATCAAAACCTGCAGGATTTTTATGGCCGGGCGAAAATCCTCCCCCACCCAGAGTATTATAAACGGTCCACCAAATAAAAGGACCGCGAAACAGGCATAGCCCGACACGTAATAAAGATATCGGGCCGCCTTATTGTAAAAGGACATTATTCGACCGAAGTCTTGCCCGGCCTCCATATGACTGACTGCCGGAACCAAAGGCACGGAAATTATATTCAGAGCCCCGCGCAGTTGCGTTATAATGGCGGCCGCGACGGCATAAATGGCCACCGCCTCCATCGACACGAATCGCCCGATGATAATGCTATCCGATTGGAAAATTATAATCCATGTCCCAACAATCAGAAACGAATAAAGACCATATTTGAGAAGCATCGACATTTTCTCTTTGTCGATATCATTGAATGAAAATCTTACTTCCGGGTACTTGATCCTTCTTATCAGATTTACCCCGAGTTTGTCCAGAGTGGACGCTATCGCCACCACTATGGCCATGGCGATTAAGCCGTAGCCCATTTCCAGAATGACAATGATTCCGATGGTTTGGGCGATACGTCCGGCCACGTGAAAAACGGTCGTGATATCGAAACGATGAAACGCACCCAGAGATACCATCGGGAGCATCGCATAGGTCACGGCCTGGTCGATACCCAAAATTAAAAAGGCGATCTGGGTGATGCGCAGATATTCGGGAGAAATCTTGAAATAAGGCAATAGCCCGAAAACAATCGCCGCCGACGCCGCCAGTATTATCAGGGCGATATAAAAATATATTTTCATCGACGTGCTGTAAACCTGATTGAGCTGTTTCCAGTCGTTTAAGGCATAATATTTGGAGATATAGCGGACGACCGACTGTTTCATCCCCAAATCGGCCAGACCGAGGTAGGCCACGATCGAAAACGCCAGCGACCAGATGCCATAACGTTCCTTGCCAAGCATGTCTATCAAATATGGCGTGAAGAAAAAAGTGATAGCCAGAGTAATAATCATACTGGCCCACGAGGTGACCATATTGCGCATGAATTGACCAATTACGGTAGCCATATATATCCCAATTATCGACGGAAAAACTGTTAAATCAATGAATTATACGGATGGGACTTAAGCAATATAATATTAATTTTGTCGTGGATTACGGAATCTTGAAGGGCGAGTCGGGATTGTTTTCGTGACGGATTTCATCGATGGGCTCCTTCCGGGCCTTCCCGCCATACAGCCGGTTGGGGGCATTTACCACCAGTCCCTCTCCAATGCCGATATTTTTATAGCCATGAACAATGCCGGGTGGAATAATAATAATCAAGGTATCTGATTCATTTGATTCCAACTCCATCTGTTGTCCCCAAGTGGTTGAAACCTGCCGATTATCCCATAAAAATATTTTAAATTGCCCCGGACCCGGAAATATAAGACAATCGCATTGGTTCTTATGCTCGTGCGGCCCGCGAATGCCTCCCGGAACGGTCATGGATAAATAACACATGGCCGGGCGAAAGTCATCCGGAAGTTCATCGGAGCGGAACAGTTCTGTCAACCAACCGCGATGGTCATAATGTTTAACCGTCCATCCGACCAAAACACCATCTATGTTAGTTTTATCCAGTATCATTAAAGCCTGACTTCTTTAAAAAGGCCCGAAGAGCTGATCCATAATCTTTCATAATATTGCACTTGGCGCGGTCCAGAACGGTATTGGCCAGCGGTGTATAGGCCGGGCGGGGAGCCCTGTCCGGGAAATCCTTACGGGAACATGCGACGACGGGTATATCCAATTTGAGAAGAGTAAACAGCAGTCGGGCCAGGTCATACCGGGAACAGGCCCCCTCCGCTGTACAATGAATAATGCCAGACAGCTTTCTGTCGATAATAATTTCCGTCTGACGCACAACTTCATCAGTCCACGTCGGTGAACCGATTTGATCGGAAACCATTTTTACCGGTCCGGCTTCAGGAGATGGTCGCCGCCCCCTTTCAATAAGCCTCGTTATAAAGCTTTTTCCGCTGTCATTATAAAGCCAGGCCACCCGAACGACCGCCGCTTCGGGCAACATTTCCAGAACCCTCTTTTCCCCATCCCGTTTGCTTTGGCCATAAACATTGACCGGCGAGGGCGGATCGTCTTCGCTATACGGCGTCTCTTTGCCGCCGTCGAAAACATAATCGGTGCTGAAATGAATTAACCGCGCCCCGGTCTCTTTGCATGATGCCGCGACGTGGGCTGCTCCCTCGGTATTGACGGCAAAGGCCTTTCGCGGATCTTTCTGGCAGGCATCGACATCGGCCCAGGCGGCGGCGTTAATGACAATATCCGGCTTGATTTCCCTTATGAAAGCGACGGTGGCACTCTCATGCCTTATATCCAGGTCGGCACTGCCAACCGCGATACGATCGAATCGGGCGCCGAAATGACGGGACAAATCGGCCCCGAGCAATCCGGTAGCGCCGATGATGAGAATTTTACCCGCCACCATTAATCTCCCGAACAACCCGCATCAGGTAATCTTTGTAGCTGTTATCGGCCATATTATGCACCAGGCCGTTGAACTGATTGCGATTTATGAATTTCATGCGATACGCGATTTCTTCCAGACAAGCCACTTTGAGTCCCTGCCGCCTTTCAATGGTGGCAATGAAATTTCCGGCGGCCAGCATACTCTCCGTCGTCCCGGTGTCCAGCCAGGCAAAACCGCGGCCGAGTTTAATGACCCGCAGCTTATCGCGCTGCAAATAGGCCCGATTGACATCCGTGATTTCCAATTCGCCCCTGCGCGATGGCTTGAGATTTTTCGCAATTTCCACCACGTCAGAATCGTACATATACAGCCCCGTGACGACATAATTCGATTTGGGGTGCTCCGGTTTTTCTTCGATGGACTTCACCCGGCCATCAGGGGCATACTCGATAACGCCATAGCGTTGGGGATCCATGACATAGTAACCGAAAACCAGCGCCCCGTCCTGAAACTGCCGCATCTCCTCGAAATGCTTGTAATCGCCATAAAAAATATTGTCGCCCAAAATCAAGGCCACCGGGTCAGAACCGATAAATTTCTCCCCGATAATCAGCGCTTCGGCGATACCACGAGGTTCGGGTTGTACGGCATAGGAAATATTCAAGCCAAGATTATGACCGTCGCCGAACAATTGCTCGAACTGGCCCCGGGCCGAGGGCGTCGAAATCAACAGAATTTCCCTAATCCCGAATAACATCAAAGTCGACAGGGGGTAATAAATCATGGGCTTATCGTGTACGGGAAGAAGTTGTTTGCACACGACGGCCGTGATGGGATACAACCGGCTCCCGGTTCCCCCGGCCAGGATGATGCCCTTTTTCACCCGATTGCCGGTCATGATTCCGCAAGCTTTCTCTTATAGTTTACGTCATAGTACTTCATATATTCTCCGCTGATGCAACTATTCAACCAGTCCTGATGCTCCAAATACCATTGAATGGTAAATTCCAGCGCCTGGTCGAATTCATACGCAGGCTTCCAGCCCAATTCGGAGCGGATCCGCGATGAATCCAGGGCATAGCGGTAATCATGGCCGAGCCGATCCTCGATAAATGTTATCAGCCGTTCGCTGCCCGAAATGCCAAGTTTTTCATCGACCATCCGGCACAGACGCTGTATAAGGTCAAGATTACGGATATCATTACCGCCCCCGATTAAATATGTCGCCCCTTTTTGTCCGTTGTGCAAAACCATATCCAGGGCCCGGCAATGATCAAAAACATACAGCCAGCTTCGGATATTCTGCCCGTTGCCGTAAACCGGGATTTCGCGACGATTAAGTATATTATTTATCACCAGAGGAATCAGCTTTTCGGGAAACTGCCGCGGCCCGAAATTATTGCAACTGTGAGTGATAATGGCATCAAGTCCATATGTCTTGATATATGAATGAACAAGATGATCGCTCCCGGCTTTGGTGGCCGAATAGGGCGAACTGGGACGATACGGCGAACTTTCCGAAAAAAACGAACCGTCATCCCCCAGCGAACCATAGACTTCATCCGTGGATACATGGATAAAACGGATCCCGCGGCCTGTTTCATGCCGGTGACGGGCCAGCTCCAGAAGGTTAAAGGTTCCGTTTATATTGGTTTCGACAAAATCTGACGGCCCGTAAATGGAACGGTCAACGTGCGATTCTGCCGCCAGATGCAAGACAACGTCAAAAGGGAATTCCTCAAAACAACGCTCGAGATCGAGGTAGTCACCAATTGACAGTCTTTTAAATCGATAATTGGGTGCGCCTTCAATGCCGGTCAGGCTGGACAGGTTGGCGGCATAAGTCAGGCAATCGATATTAACGAACAGGTAATCCGGATATTTGGGGACCAGATGCAAAAGCAGGTTGGAGCCAATAAAACCTGCCCCGCCGGTTACGGCAATAACTTTGGTCCATTTATCTTTCAACATTTCTCCGGAATTCATTTTTCATTATAATCAGATTAATATGGCCGGTGGGTTTAGTCAATAACAATGAAATGTGCGCGACTGAATCAAACCCAGGGTAAATTGTCGGGCGGTCGCTTGAAAAAGAAGTGAAATTTCCTGGTTGTATCGGGCCATTGCCTATAATAGCAGCAGGACAAGCCCAATAATGTTATGCAATATGTTTCACCGACTATATCAAAACCCATCCGGCGGTGAAGCATGATCGACGGTTTATTGAAAATATCGACGGCACCCAGGGCATGACTTCGATTGTCCCGACCGAAATGTTCGAATTGCAGTTTAAACAAAGGCCCGATAAACCCCTTCATCCGTTCCTCGGGAGTAACATAGACGCCATATAGAAAAAAACCGTCTTTGCCGGTATCGACTACCTGCCCGCCATAGCGGACCCACATCTTTCCCTTTGCCCCCCAGCTAATGGCAACGACGCAACCGGCCTTTTCGACTATGAAGCAGGTGTCGCCACGTTCCAACCGCTCGCGGGCTTTTTGCGGCGAAATATCGACCGTATGAAGGTTGTTTATATCATCCATAGTTGCCGGGCGGATGCGATAATCCTTATAAGCGCGCGTGACCAGTTTGGGGCTCCGCGTGGATATCAGCACCGTGTGATAATAGCTCAACAACCATTCGGGCAGGCGGGCCGAAATCGCTCCAAGCAAATATTCCGGTCCGTATGTTTCCAGCTTATTTTTGGCTTTGGCCATCTGGCCCATATGTATTTTCCCTGTCTTTGTGCCTTAAATTTAATAATATGACAGCAAATACCAAAATATGCAAATGACTATTTTACCTGAATCCAAAATAATTAGCGGATCATATCTTCGGGCTCGATTAAGCCCTTTTTATACCTGATCAGCCTGCGGAAAACATCGAATGGGAAAACCCGCGGCGGTTCATCGAAATCATAAACATATGGAATAATTTCCGCTTCACTCAATGCCCCGAATCCAATGGAATGGCAGCCTTCCAGTGTCTGGCGGGTCATATTTTTTGCAATATCGAAGTCAGGATTAAAATATTGTTGGTCGGGAAGGCACGGCCACATGACATATTTCGCCATATAATAATCCAGTGTGACCGGATCATCGGCCAAACCAACCGTCCGAGCTCGCGTAGCCTGACCCTGCCTGGACTCCCAGCCGACCCACTCGGCCGTTGTCAGATAAATATCGGGCTTGCGGCAGCAAGTCATCCAGCCGCCGATCGCCTCGCCCACGCCAAACGCCCCATTGGATCCGGAAACATCATAGGAATGCAAATTCAAATAATTGCCGTAGTATCCGATATCGCTTATGCCCAAATGACTCTTAACCGCCGATGTAATTCCTGCATAATCCTGGCCGCCCCCATAGCCATGATTGTTAAGAGTGGGCACTTTTATGAACTTTAATGCCGGTTGCCCGGAATAACCGTTATCATAAACACCGTTTTTAAGATCAATGAGCCGGTTGGAATAGGGGGAGCGGATAATTGGATAGGCCAATTGATAGGCCAGTGAAGTAGTCGGGGAATACCAGATCGGCCTGACCCATCCTTGCCCCTGCTGCGGCCCGGTTACGACCGGCCATTGATCCGGCTCATCCTGATTACGCCAGATTCTGATCCCGTTTACGTTTCCATAACCTTTCCCCTGATAATAGGCGATCATGTCATTGAAATTGTATGGCCCGTTGCGTTCAAGTTCGACTCCGACAGCCGTCCAATATCCGTTGGAACGAAACTGCGTGTTTTCCGTGAAAATTATCTCCCCGTCAAAGCCTCCCGGCCGCGCAAGGATTAAATCAATCAACGCCATACAGCAGGCGCAGTTGCTGCCGCCTTGATTGCCCCATTGACCGTTGGGATTAATAACAACGACGTCGTCGAACCCGATAAAATTCTCAATCCCTCCGAACCGCATCTCTATAACCTTGGCGACATTCTGCAGGGGGCTTCCGTTTTTGGCCATATAGACAGGGATCCTGTTGGTGGCGAAGACTTCGGTCGGGGATAAAATGGTCCTATCCAGCACATACCCGCTTCCCAGCAAAACCGGAGTGTAGCGCGATATCAGCCGAAGCATCTCCCTTCTATCTATAATCTTATCCCATTTCATTGAAGCATCACTTTAATAACATTAATTTCCCGTCGACGTGGTTATTACTAATAGTCAACCGATAAAAATAGACTCCGGTGGCAATATCGACACCTGGCGACCAGACAATTTCGCCTCTATCGGAATCGACCGCCGAATTCATCGAGTAAATTGTCCGACCGAGAATATCGAATACTCGGAAATCCAGTTTCTGACCCTTAATTCCGTCGCCGGCATATTTCAGCCTGACAGAGCTGTTAAACGGATTTGGTGACGGTAAAACCGATAACCGGGCGGAATCATTGCCGGCTTCCGGGGCTTCATGAAAATATTCCTCGCCAATAATGATTGAATCAGAAACGGTATAAATCGCTTTATCCGGGAAATGTGCTATGGCGGCATGTGGGGCCAATTCCATCCCGGTTGTCCTCGACATCAGAAATCTGTATGTAAATTTCAAATGATCCAAAGGGTCAACGACCGATCCGAGCGAGCTTCTGTCCGTCTTGATTATCCATAAATACGCCACCGAATTCGGCACGATATGATTTTCCAGCGGCCCTTGACGGCTGACGAGAGGATTTGCCGCTGAAACGTCATAATAATAATCCAGCAATTCCGCCGTGCGCGGCAGGTTGATCAGAATAGTAATGCTGTCAACTCCTATTGCATTGTAATTTATAACATTATGCGTAATTGTTATAGTATCGGTTGAAATTCCGGGCGAAATGAGTAAAACATAATCCGACTGCACTGTCCCGTCATCCGGGAAAATATAATCTTTTCCCGATACGGGCGATGTCATAAAAAGCAGATATAAAAATAAATTTATAAGCATTATTAATAATCCGGTTCGGGCCCCCGCCTCATTGATTTTTGCGTAGTATTACAGTAATGATACTTATATATCGTGATTTTGCAAGCTAATTTTTGATTAAGAAAACGCCCGGCAGGGTGTCAGGTGCCGAAATCAATGCCTTTCCCGACCGCCGTGCGGAAGGCTTCTTTGAGGTAGCCCCAACCCAGGCCGAAATGAATGGCCGGGTATATAAAAATAAGCATCGGGAAAAAAATCAAGCGGCTCTTGATGGCCAAATACAGCGACCAAAGCATGATGACGGCCACATACGGCCTAAACATAAAAGAGAAGATATTCCCTGCGGCCGGGCTGAAAAACGACAAAATTCCCATAACTATAAGACCCAGAACGAATAAGGGTGGAAGCAAAGTCGCCGGCGATAATGTTCCGGGGTGCTTGCGGGCTAGTCGGAAACGTCCGGTTCCATAGCGCGACATCTGTTTAAATAAACCGCCAAGGGTCTTTCGCGGGTAATAATAAACTGTCAAGGCTTTTGATGCAAAAGCCTTATATCCGGCCTTATGAGCTCGGAAATTGAAATCGACGTCTTCGCAGGCATCAAAACGGCTGTCAAAATAGCCGATTTTATCGAACACTTCCCTTTTATAGGACGCCCCGGAACTGGTCGGGTTGACAAACTCATCCTTATCGGAATAAATCGTGGAATCAAGGCCATGCCCGATGATTGATTTGCGGGCCAGCGCTACGGCTTGCTGAAACATCGTGTTATCCGGGGTTTCCAACAGCTGGGGACGGCTTAATACGGAAACCTTGTTTTGGGTCATAAGCCGAACCGTATTCTTGAGTAATTGATCATTGTCGATATAGACGTGGCCATCAATAAATGTTATTATCTCTCCCCCGGCCTCGCGAGCCCCGATCGTCCGGCCACCCGAAGATAACCCGGTGGGATTATCGAGAACTTTTATCCGGCCATCCTTTTTCGCCATTTCGTCGACGATTGCAGCCGTACGATCTTCAGATCGCCCGATAATTACCAGTACTTCCAGCTTATCTTTTGGATAATCCTGCTCAAGAATAAATTTCAATGTGGCGGCGATAAATGCCTCTTCGTTCCGGATTGGTACCACTACCGAAATTTTGGGATATTCAATATATGAAGATTCTGTGCCGCTCATAGTTTAAAATTGACTAATGTAATCCTTCATTAATTCAAAATACGATTAAAAATGAATCAATAAAAGAGAATTTCGGGAACATTTTTGATTTTTGACTGTCTTGAGAATTGAATCGATTTGAAATTTTATTAGAGAGGGAAAAAATGATTGAACGCAACAATATCGTAACCATAATGGGCAATCCCGTCACCCTTTTGGGTGATGAAATCAAACCGGGGATGGACGCCCCGGATGTGGAACTGATGGACAACGACATGAAGCCTTTCAAGCTGTCTAACTTCAAGGGTAAAGTGACGATAGTCTCGGCGGTAACGTCACTCGATACCGGAACCTGTGATACCGAGACGCGCCGGTTCAACAAAGAAGCTGCTGCGTTGGGCGATGACGTCGCCATTGTTACCGTCAGCATGGACCTGCCGTTCGCTCAAAAACGCTGGTGCGGGGCCGCAGGCGTTGATAAAGTCAAGGTCCTCTCGGATTATCGCGATGCCGCCTTTGGAAAGAAATACGGTATTCTTATAAAAGACCTGCATCTTCTGGCCCGAACCGTGTTCGTGGTTGATAAAAACGGCGACGTGCAGTACGTGCAACACGTCAAAGAGAATTCCAAAGAACCGGACTATGATGACGTTTTGAAAGCGGTCAAAAAGCTTTTAGCCTGATGTGTCTCTATCCCTCCCATAGCCGGTCATGTCTTGTACAACATGGCCGGCTTTTTTTACATGCCCTCCGCGAAAAATTTCCTTCATCTGTTGCTATATGAACGCTTTTGAATTATCTTTGGAGTTGATATAAACCATAAAATTGAAGAAATAATTATTAAATAACCGGAACTATCTGGAGGAAAAAATGAATTTCAAATCCACCGACGAGATTCTCGATTTTGCCATTAAAAAGGAACAGGAAGCCGCTGATTTTTATGCCGATTTGGCCAGCAAGGCCACCCAGAAATATATGACCTCCGTTTTTGAGCAATTTTCGCGAGAAGAATTGGGCCATCGGGCCAAACTGGAAGGCGTAAAAAACGGAAAAAAACTGGTTGCTGCCGAAAAGAAAATAATCGACCTTAAAATAGGCGACTTTCTGGTCCCGGTCGATACCGAAGACGCCGCCGATCTGACCTATCAGCAGGCACTGGTTGTCGCCATGAAGCGTGAAAAGGAATCCTTCCGGCTGTATAATGACCTGGCCAATGCGACCGACGACGGCAATGTCAAGACCCTGTTTCTGTCGCTGGCGCAGGAAGAAGCCAAACACAAACTCCGTTTTGAAGTCGAATACGACGAACAGATTTTAAAAGAAAACTGATTTCATTATCGCCATTTGATGATTTCGGAAACTTTTATGCAATTGTATTGTTCTCTTAGAAACAACCATGAATAAGAATGTTTCTAATTAAGGAGAAGGACAATGATCAGCAAGAAAATGCAGGATGCTTTCAATAAGCAAATTAACGAAGAAATGTTTTCGGCCTATCTCTACCAGGCCATGTCGGCCCATTTTGAAGTCAATAACTTGAAAGGTATGGCGTCCTGGTTTTCTGTCCAGGCGAAGGAAGAAATGGCCCATGCCATGAAGTTCTACGGCCATATTCTGGAACGGGGCGGGAATGTTATTCTTGAAGCCATTGCCAAACCCAAAAATAAATGGACGTCCCCGCTGGCCGCCTTCGAAGAAGCCCTCAAACATGAGAAGCATATCAGCGATTGTATCGACAAACTGCTGAAACTGGCCCAGAAAGAAGGCGACGCCGCCAGCCACACCATGCTTTACTGGTTTGTCGACGAACAGGTCGAAGAAGAAGCCTCGGTCGGCGAAATCGTCGAGCATCTCAAAATGATCGGAGACAGCGGCAATGGGTTGTTCATGATTGACCGACACCTGGGTCAGCGTGAGGCCCATTAGTCGGACCTGATTATTAAAAGTATTTAGAATCGGCCGGCCTTTGGCAAAGTTGCCAGAGGCCGGTTGCATTATATTTAAAATCGATGTATTTTCCTGCCTAAACATAGTATGGAGTCTAATATGCCCGAAAGTATAATCGAGAAATTTAAGAAAGAACGCCATGACCTGGCCGAGAATATGCTCAAGCATTCAGGAATCAACACCAAAAGGCTTCTGAATGTCGATTCACAGGTGTACAGCGCCGGGGCGTTGAGTCCCAAAATCAAAGAACTGCTCGGCCTGGCCACGTCGACGGTCCTCCGCTGTGATGACTGCATCATGTATCATCTCATTCGTTGTCATGAGGAAAAAGTTACGGAAGAAGAACTGGAGGAAGCGCTGGCCATCGCCTTTACGGTCGGCGGGTCGATAACCATTCCCCACATCCGCCGCGCCTGGCGGGCCTGGGATCAAATGCCCGGAGCGAAGTAATGCCGGTTGAAAAAATTATCGCGGACCGGCTTCTGAAAAAGGCCGCGGAACTGTTGGAGGCGTCGAATGATTCGCGTTCGGCCTTGAAGGAATTATGTCTTCTTTTAAAAAAATCGGTGCCGCATTATGACTGGGTCGGATTTTATCTGGTCGATACCGAAAAACCGGACGAACTGGTTCTCGGACCATTCGACGGTGCTCCCACCGAGCATACCCGCATCAAATTTGGCCGGGGCATTTGCGGGCAGGCGGCCGCCACCGGTAAAACTTTCGTGGTCGATGATGTCACCCGCGAATCCAATTACCTGGCTTGCAGTCTCCATGTCAAATCGGAGATAGTTTTGCCGATTTTCACGCATGGCCGGCTGACCGGTGAACTGGATATAGATTCGCACACTCCGGCGGCTTTTGACGACAGCGATGAAGTATTTCTGAAGATTGTCTGCGATATGGTCTCGGAAATCATTTAATTATCAGGAAAAAATTATGAGTAAAAGCGAAAATACTATCAATCGGGAGGCCCTGAAAAGCCTTGGCTACGGGATGTATATCGTCACTTCTCGCATGGACGATAAAATTAACGGACAGGTGGCCAATACTGTTTTTCAAGTGACTTCAAAGCCGCCGCAAATAGCCACCGCCATCAGTAAAGCCAATTTGACGCATGAATACATATCAAAAAGCGGTGTTTTTGCGGTCAATTCACTGGCCGAGTCAGCCCCGATGGATTTTTTCGGACCGATGGGCTTTCGCTCCGGACGCGTGATTGATAAATTCGAAACCGCCCCTCATAAAATAGGCAAAAACGGCTGTCCGATTTTGACGGAAAACGTGGTTGCCGCCATCGAAGTTAAGGTCGTGCATCAGGTCGACGTCGGCACACATACACTTTTTATCGGCGAAGTCACTTCCACGGAAACCATAAGCGATGCCCGCCCCATGTCCTATGCGTTTTATCGCGAATATATAAAGGGTATGACGCCGGTCGATTCACCGACCCATATCCCGTCAGAAAAATAGAATTCTATTTCGAGAAGTATTTCTCGATGTACGCTTTTAAAGAATCCTTGTTTTCGAATGCGGGCATTTGATCTTTAGGCCGGTCACGTTTTTGAATGGCGTGTTCGATTCTTCCCTTCATGAAAACTACCCGTGAACTGTCTTCGGCACGGGCCATGGAGATATAGGTATTATATTCGGCAATGGCCTCATCATATCGCTTAAGCCATTCATATACGGCCCCAAGGCTGTAGTGGGCATTATAGTAATCGGGGTTGAGCTTCAAAACCATTTTATAATCGGCGATAGACTCATCAAAGCGATCCATATCGTAATAGACCAGAGCCCGGTTGAAATAAGCATCGGCAAAATCAGGTTTGGCCGCGATTGCCCGGCTATAGCTTTCCAGCGCCTGTTCATTGTCATTTTTTTGGCGATAGCATAACGCCAAGTTATAAAAAGATTTATAATGATCCGGTTTGATATTGACGCAGTCCACGAAATCGTTAATGGCAAGGTCGATATTATTGTTTTTAAAATATATCAGGCCCCGATTGCAGTAGGCTTTATAGTAGTTGCGGTCCAGTTTGGTAGCCTGTGTATAATCCTTAATGGCCAAAACCGTATCGCCTTGATAGTCATAGGCCAGTCCCCGGCTGTAATAGGCGTCGGCGAAATCCGGTTTTATTTTGATGGCCCGGTCGAAATCCTTGATGGCCGTCTTTAATTCACCTTTTCCGGCATAAGCCACGCCGCGCTGAAGGCAGGCCCATTCATCACTGCTGTCCGCCTTGATGGCCAAAGTATATTGCTCAATCGCCTTATCATATTCGGCCGCCACCAAATAGCGATCTCCATTTGCGATAAATTGTTGCGCCGGAGAAGCTTGGGCCATGCCGGACAAAGGGATAAATGCTGCCAAAACGAAAATCGCGAAGGCTAAAATTATCACGGGGGGAATATCGTCATAAGGATGCTTCTTTCTCATGTTCACTACTCCAGAGCTTTCATTTAATTGCCTAATGTTAATATGATTAATCGGCCTTATTGTTCCCTTTTTAATCGGTTAAATTCTACCCAAACCACCGGCGGGCGGCAAAACCAGCCCTTTGAATAAAGGACTCAAGTGGTTCTGTTAGCCTTTCGCCGGTGCCAACCTCGAATAAAATCTCTGTCAGGGTAGAATTTCTCTCAAGATACGACCTCAACACCGGCCAGTCAATATTGCCGTCACCGGGAATGAAATGACCATCGCTCGTCCCATTATTGTCAGACAGATGAGTTTGTGTTATCCTTTTCCAGTATTCTTGAAGTATATGAAATGGCGGCCCACTCATGTTTTCATGGGAGCTGTCATAGCAAAAGCCTAAAGCATCCGGCCCAAATAAATCAAGCAGACGGCCGCATATCCATGAACCCCGAAAATCCGGGAGATTTTCAATGTCGACCCGGACGCCGGCAGGCCGCCTGTGTATGATTTTTTCAAGGGCGTCGGCCGCCCGTTTCAAGCATGCCTCTTTATCATCATCAAAATAATAATGGGGATGAACTATGGCCGCCGCTATTCCATATCGATCCGTCCATTCGAGGAAGTTCAGAACGTTTTTAATTGCCTTCCGGGCTGGCCCGACGTCTTTGGCCGCAATATCATAACCATTTAGGAATGGCACATGAGCCGAGACGATTTTCAGAGAATGTTGCGCGGCCAGCTTCATGTAATTGCCAAAAGACAGAGAATCGAAATACCGGCTATGTTCGACATCAGCCCCCAAAGAGATGAATTCAAAACCGCCGGCGGCGATGATGTCCATCTGTTTTTCCAGAGCCACAGTATAATCGACCGTGGTTGAAAGGCCAAATTTGTATTTTCTTTCGGACATTGTTTTCAAAATACAATGAAAGAGCCGCCGACGGTAATAAAAAACGGCCGACATTTCTGTCGGCCGTTTTGATGATGCCGTCTTGCTCCCCCTGATGGATCTTAACGGCGCCAAACGGACAGGTAACTTATTTTGGAGGTAATGTCGTTACCTATGCCCCCTTTTGGATACACCAAAAGCCCCTGTTGATTATCAAAGAACCCATATCCAACCGGGGATAAAAGCATAGGGCATACCGAGACAACGGTAATGACTCATTTTATTTTATAAGTCCTTATAAGTCAACGGGCGATAAATCAACAGGCGTCATTTCCTGAAGATCGAATGACGTCAATTCGTTTCAAAAGATACGATTAAATGAAACGCTGTTTCAAATTAAAACGTCAGCGATAGATCAAATTTCCATGTACGTCGGCGTTGACAGATATCTTTCACCGGTATCGCAGATTATCGTAACAATGGTTTTGCCGCGGCTTTCCGGGCGGGCCGCTATTTTCAGGGCGATGGCTACATTGGCTCCGGCCGATATACCCAAAAGAATCCCTTCGGTGCGAACCATTTTACGAGTAGTACTTATAGCCTCGTCATTGCTGACGGTCAGAATCTCGTCTATAACCTTCAAATCCAGAACATCCGGTTTAAACCCGGCCCCGATTCCCTGAATAGGATGCGGCCCCTTTTCCCCCTTTGTTAAAAATGGAGACGCCTCGGGCTCGACGGCAATAATTTTTATATTAGGATTTTTCTCTTTTAAATATTTCCCCGCTCCGGTGACAGTTCCGCCAGTGCCGACCGCGGCGACAAAGATATCAATTTTTCCGTTAGTGTCGTCCCATATTTCCCGGCCGGTCGTTAAATAATGGACCTGCGGATTGGCCGGATTTTTAAATTGCTGGGGCATGAACGCCCTGGGTGTCCGGGCAACCAGTTCCTCGGCTTTGGCAACGGCTCCGGGCATGCCATCAGGACCGGGTGTCAAAATCAACTCGGCGCCGAAAGCCTTAAGAAGGTTGCGGCGTTCGATCGACATGGTTTCCGGCATAGTCAATATCAGTTTATATCCCCGTGAAGCGGCAATAAAAGCCAGCGCGACGCCGGTATTTCCCGAAGTTGGCTCGATAATAATTGTATCCTTGGTAATCAGCCCTTTGGCTTCGGCATCATTGATCATAGCCAGCGCAATACGGTCTTTGACCGAAGAGCAAGGGTTAAAATTTTCCAGTTTGCCCAGGATTGAGGCCGGCAAACCCCGGGCCATGCGGTCCAGACGAACCAGCGGTGTATTGCCTATCAATTGAGTTATATCAGTTGCTATCCGCGGCATAACAAATTTCTCCTGATATTCGAAATTAGATAAAATACATTTGTTTTCCGGTACGAAGTTTTTCCAAAAGATCCGTCATCTTAATCGAGGCCAAATAGTCCACCAGCTTATCTTCAGCGCCCTTCCAAATAAATGATACTCCATTCTCTTTTTTGCTCTCGTCAAGCGGCTTGGAAAAAAGAGCCTTGCCTTCAAAAATGGAAACCACATCCCAAACTGTTACTATATGCGGGTCTTTGGCGAGAATATATCCGCCGTTTTTGCCGCGTGTGGCTTCAACCAGCCGGGCTCGCCGCAGTTGCGATAAGAGAAGCTCCAAATACCTCACCGGAACGCCCTGACTGCCGGCAATTTCCTTCGCCTGTACCGGGCCTTTGCCGTAATTAGATGCCAGCGCCACAATCGCCTTTAACCCGTAATGTGATTTTAATGAAATCATATTACTGCCAAATTCCTATCTAAAATTGCAGGTTTTAAATTATATACGGGACAATCGGGATAAATTTGGTGGAAATTATAATTTCTGAATAAAACAACCGGGCGCAAAAACCGTGAAAACCATGCCCTTATACCGGGATGGATAATGGTTATCCGATAACCCGGCATATCCGGTCGGTTAACCCAGACTATCCCCTAAAATTCGACGATTCAGAAATCAGATTTGCTCGGCCAGTTCGACCAGCCTTTTATATGGTATTGCAATCCAGCTTTCGGCTTGCATGGCGCCATTGGCCAGGCTAATCAATGATACTTTGGCGGCCGACTCTTCGTCGGGAGCTTCATAAATATCGACAAAATCATAGGCCCCCAACAGGGCGTAATGCGCCAGAAACTTTACTTCGGGACATTTTTCCCGAACCTGGTCCAGCCAGGTGCGGCCCAGTTCGGCACGGTCTTTGACCTTCGATGCAATATCCGGTGAAAGTTTGGTCATAAGCATAAATGTCTTCATCTATCCTCCAATCATGTTTAGGAATCTTTGGAAGGATTCATTACGCGCCCCGCAAAAATAATCGCACCGGAATTTTTCTCATAGATGAATACCAGAAATGGCCGGTCGAAATAAACTATCGGCGGCGATGTCGTAATTATCCATCCTCCCGTCACCGCCGCGGCCTCGGTGCCTTCCTCATTGACCTCGATATAAGTCTTGTGCACAACATCGCTCAACGCCAACCCTGCCCCTGATGCGATATTGTCGAAATTGGCGGCTTCAAAGGCCTCGCTCATACCAAGGCCGCACAGAGCCCCGACCAACGACTTCTCCCATTTAATTTTAAATTTGGGCAGGCCAAGAACGCAGTCATACGGGCCCAGATTCGACAGAATTGTTTTCCAGTCGTCCAAATCAAAGTCCTTCGCGAATTCGACAATATTGGATCCGCCCGGCGGTAATACCACGACCATGTTAAAGGCCGAATCGTTGCCATAGGGCATACGAACAGCCTCATAATCATAGTTCCAATAATGATCGAACAGCCCTTCCTTAATCATCATTTCGCATTCAACCGGGGTTTGCTCGCCGACCATAAATGGGGCCGTTTGCGTGTCGTCGGGGTCGAATTTATCCGACCAGGAACCCTTAAAATAAATGGCATTCAACAGCGCCATTACCAGCATCCGGGCCGAATCGTCATCGATGATTTCCGTAATTTTGCCATTCGTGTTGGCGGATACCCATTGATTAATCAAATCGGCGGCTCCGGGAGCACCGAAGTCAATGGCGTTGACTTCGGCATTAAAATAGGTGGCGCACAGATTGATAAAATCCTGTTCCACCGCAAGATTCGGGCGATACCAGATGGAATTGGCGACAGTAAACGTTACCGTCGGGTCTATCGTGGTCAAAATGTTAACCAGATTGCGGCACGACTGATTGACTTCCTCCGGTGTCATGTCCTGATATCCGAGGGTTGTGTGCATGGCCTCTTTGGTAGTTCCGCACGCCCCGTTATAAATCATGGTCAGAGCCAGTTCCACCGACAGCGGCGAAATGAAGACGTTTTCAGAGCCCGATTCGGTTAGAATTTGACGGAATAGATTCATCCCGAAAACATTTCCCGCCCGGGCCAGGGATTTATCGGCCGCCGTGATTTCTGACGGAGTTACCGGCGGTTGATTATCAGGCGCTGTGTCGGCCGCCTTGTCGGAACATTGCACCATAAGCAAACCGCAAATTACCAAAGCGGTGAGGATAAAAAATATCTGTTTCATGATACCCCTCCTTGTAACAGATCTACTTATAATATGCCGGGAATCTATAATTTGTGCAAATTATTTTTGAGGCTCACGTGAACCGAAAAGATCGGAAACTATACGGTTGTGGTCGAAAGCCAGTGTCAGTTTCGAGTAATCACCGGTTTTAATCACGGCGGAAGCGTCGCTGGCCGCCCGAAGCTCGCCTCCGACTGGGTCGGCCAGATAGACTATGGATACGACGTGCCCACGGGGATCGCGGCCGGGCTCGGAGTACACTCCGGCCAGGCGAATCAGCCGAACATCCAGCCCTGTTTCCTCTTTGGCCTCGCGTATTGAGGCCTGTTCGACCGTTTCGCCTATCTCCACACCGCCGCTAGGAAGAGCCCATAGACCTTTAAATGGGTCGTACTTTCTTTGAAATAAAGCACGTTGTCGCTGATAATGGCGAAAAAATGCGAATCGCAGTATATCCCGATCGAGCCGAACATTCGGCGCATGACGATATCGCCAAGTGGTTCCAGTCTCTCGGAGATAAACCCGGCATAATCACTGCTTACGGACACCGGCGTTATTTCCTGATATTGATCATCATCAAGATCTGCTGGGCCTGAATCTGGTTGTACTCCAGTCCCAACGACCGATAATTGACCAAATCCACGATTGTTCCGATAAAGCACAGACCGGCCGTCAGAAGGTACAATAACCCCATCCCGACCTGACCCAGGTAAAACCGATGCACTCCGGCAATGCCGAGAAAGCCGATTAAGGCCATGAGCAGAATGGTCTGCGGATCGCGGCGCCGGGCGCGATAAACGATCGAAAACTGCTGGGCGACATCATCGCTCATGTCTTTTAATATATTGCCGATGAAAAGCATTTCATCGCCTTCGATTTCCGGCATGAATCTCAATACGTCAGCCATTTTATCCTCCGTTTATACTTAATCTGTATTTCAAAATCGATAGTTTAAACAGTTGCGTCACTCTCCAGGCTATCACTCCCAGGGCCGGAATGCCCAGCGGGTGACATTGGAAAGACTCCTTTAGATATCCATGCAGGAAAAAGGACACCGACTGCCCCAGTCCGCAACCGGGGCAGAAATCCAGCCCGATATTCTTTATAGGACATAATGACAGGTGGGACGTTCCGGCGGGATCAATGGCGGATAAATATATCAGAGCTCCCAGCCAGAAAAATAGTTCCATGTTCAGCAATCGTAAATATTTCATTTAAACCTTTATTTTCTTGTCTCGCTTTTTTCAATATACTTGAAAAAAGCCGGGAAATTCAACCTGATCTACGGCTATCTGTACGGAAAGAACAATTACCTTATCTTAAAGAGTTCGCAACCGGGATTATAAAAATTTTGTGATTGAATCCAAAGCTATAAATTAATATTCTGCATAAAAATTTTCCAATCCGGAGGTTGAAATGTATCGAAAGACCACTTTGTTTATATTCGGCATTCTGTTGACCTGTCTGCCGGCCATATCGCCTTCAAACGCCTGCACCAGCCTGCTGGTGACCAAATCGGCCTCGGCCGACGGCTCGACTTTTATTACGTATACATGCGACGGGCGGTTTCACCCGCATTTGTGGATAAATCACCCGGCCGATTACCCCGCTGGTGATTCGCTTAAAATCGAAGACTGGCATGGCAACGTCCGCGGCTGGATTAAACAGGCGGAACACATTTATGGCGGCGTCGGCATGATGAATGAATTCCAGCTGGCCATATCCGAAACGACTTTCGACGGCCGCCCGGAACTGGAAAACGAGGAAGGCATTTTGGGCTATTGGGACCTTATCGATTTGGCCCTGCAACGTGCCAAAACCGCCCGCGAGGCGATACGGGTCATGACCGACCTTGTCGCCGATTACGGCTATAATTCTACGGGCGAAACTTTCTCCATCGCCGACCCCAAAGAAGTCTGGATTATGGAGATGATCGGAATGGGAGAGGGTCGCAAAGGAGCCGTCTGGGTGGCCCTGAAAATACCCGATGGCTATATTTGCGCCCATGCCAATAAGGCCCGTATCGGAACGTTTCCTTTGAACGATTCCGACAATTGTCTGTATTCGGAAAACGTCATTTCCTTTGCCGTTGAAATGGGCTATTATAATCCTGCATCGGGTCAGCCATTCAGTTTCTGCAAGGCCTATTGCCCACCGGACCCGAAAAACCGCCGTTATGCCGATACCCGTGTCTGGAGCCTCTTCCGCCGCGCGGCGCCGTCGATGAATCTGTCACCCGATATAAGCCGGTCGGTTGAGGGAGCCCAGGACTATCCGTTATGGATCAAGCCGGACAAGAAGTTATCTCTGGAAGACATTCTAGCCCTGATGCGCGATCACTACGAAGGAACGCCCTATGACATGACGTCAGGCGTGGCCGCGGGGCCGTACGGGACTCCTTATCGCTGGCGGCCGTTGTACTGGACTCTGGCCGACGAAAGCGGCGACAGTGTCGAATACAGCTGGGAACGGCCCATCTCCACGCAACAGACCGGTTTTACCAGCATCGCGCAATGTCGGTCATGGCTGCCCGATCCCATCGGCGGGGTGTACTGGTATGGTGTCGATGATACCTGGTTTACCTGTTATATTCCGCTTTATGCCGGGATTGATACGGTACCCCGATCATTCACGGTCGGAAGCATCAGTGAATTTTCATGGGAATCGGCCTGGTGGGTATTCAATTTCGTTTCCAATTTCACGAATTTAAGGTACCAGTATATGATACAGGACGTGCAAAAGGTTCAGAGGGAACTTGAGGGCAACGCCCTCGCCATGCAAGCCGCGGTTGAAAAAGCCGCGCTGGAAACCTATAAAAACGACCCGGCCACTGCCCGCCGCTTTTTGACCGACTACTGTATTTCCCACGCCGAAACGGTGGTCAGGCGCTGGCGGGAGTTGGGCGAAAACCTGATAGTTAAATATAATGACGGATACATCATAAAAGAAGACGGCCGGGCCGAGGGCATCGGTTATCCGGAAAACTGGTTAAAAACGGTCGTGGGACAGAACCCGGAAAAATACAAACTCCCGGTTTCAGCCGATAGTACCGTCGAGATGCGGCTGATAGATTGATGCGCCATCGGATTGGCGTTTATTCGAATGCGGGGGTTATTCTTTCTCGCCCGAAGGCCGGACCTTTTCGCCGTGTCCAACCGCATCGGTTGAGTCCGATTCGGGAAGAGATTCGTACTTCGAGCCGCCTCGCGATTTGATTTCGCCGAATATGTCCGAAAATAATGTCAGTTGCCGAGGCTGGGAGGATTGCACCAATACGGTGCTGTCCTTGTAAACGTACACCATATCACCCTCGCATTCGATTTCCGGATTATCCAGAGCCAGGCGGCACTTTTCGACGAAATAATTAAGTATTTTTTTGGCTTCCGATACCGAGGCGGACTGCCGGATAATACCCAGATGGCTTTTAAACATGACAAACTGCATATCCAAAAATCGCTGTCGGGAGCTCTTCCTCAAGCCGATTCGCCAGTCCGCGTACTCCCCACCATACTTATCGATGTATTTTGTAATATCCGTGATTATCCGTCTGACCCGCACCATCGACTTCGTCCCATTGTTTTCTTTAACGAATTCCGCCATAATAGATAAACTTCCCTGTCGGCAGGTTATTTTCATTATCATCCGGAACCGGCAGCCACACAATATGCTGTTATACGATTGCCGTTTGCTTACCCGATAAACTATTCCGTCAGATTTTTCTCGGGGCACTCCTTGTCGATTTCTTCGCTAAGTTTGAGGATTTTTTCGTATGGTATCGCCAGCCAGCTCTCCACCTCGGAAGCCCCGTAATTGCGCGTCAACAGCGATACCTTGGCCGCGATTTCTTCGTCGGGTGCTTCATAGATATCCATGAAATCCCAGTGACCCATCAGGGCATAATGGGCCTTGAAGTGAACCTGTGGGCATTTTTCACGGATAATATCCAGCCATTCGCGGCCGGTACGATTGCGTTTACGCAATCCCGCGCTGACTTCGACCAGAAGAGCATCGCTGGCCGCCAGCCGGGTCATAAGAACGAAAGTCTTCATGGGACACCTCCTGTTAGGTTAACCGCAGGAGACTGTCATGGTGGTATTTAAGTGGAAGTATATGCCTGGTGTAATATCAGCCCTTTCCCTTACCATTTAATATACTATACCCGTCCTCAAAAAGAAAGGGAAAAATTAACCCGGTCGGTTAACCCGATGCCGAAACCCTCACCGGACCATGCCCGTCATAGGGTCCCACACCGGAATAACAACCGGATCCTTCTTGAATATTTCAAGGACTTCTTTGGGCACATACTTTTTCTTGACAATTATATTATAGACGAACATGTCAAACCAATCGTTGTACATGCTCCAATAGCCCTTGTCGCCATTGCCTTCACCCCAGCTGTTTTCGACCAGCCACTTGGCAGCGACACCGCCGGATGTATCTACCCCGACCAGAGTCATCAGATGGTTGGCGCTGTTCTGGCGCAGTAATGCCCGCTCTTTTTTATCCATGTCCATTTGTGTGTTGAACAAACCTTG
Source organism: uncultured candidate division Zixibacteria bacterium (assembly GCA_937925655.1). Lineage (GTDB taxonomy): Bacteria > Zixibacteria > MSB-5A5 > GN15 > PGXB01 > CALAMC01. The sequence continues at coordinate 29,280 of CALAMC010000033.1, forward strand.
ATAATCAAAAATGTGTCGTGCCATCAGGCCAAGTTTGCGGTTTTGGTCTTCGCCGACGTCGGCTCCGAAGACAACCGGATCATCATTTAAAAGAGATTTCAAGGCCGCTTCGCGGATTATCTCCATGGACACATTGGCATAGGTTATGTCCTTTCGGTCGAACATGTTGCGCGTCATGTCAGCCCTGATATGCAACCCGTAATCTTTGGTAGGATTATTAAAAATGTTCACATACTCTGACAGGTCCACCCCCACGAAATCCTTATAAAAGCTTTGCGGTGTATATGTTCGTGGTTCGCTTAAGGCGCTGTCGCTGGTTTTATAGCGCCAGACGAATTCTGTTGGCGGCTCACCGAGATTTATAACCAACAGACGGTAAATATCCGGCAACATCTTTTCTTTGGCTTCCCGGAGCTCTTCTATGGTCCGTCCGTCGGCGTGCATCCGTCGCAACTGTGCGGCATCGTGCCGCAATTTTAAGGTAATAACATGATTCATAGGGCCGGTATTGGAAGAGCTGTTTGTCTCCGGCATGATATCTTTGGGGCCGGCGCCGTATTTGTCCAGCAGGTTGGCTGTGTACTCCCAGTACCCGCCGTCTCCAATGGGCGATCTTAAGACTTCGGAAAACTCTCTGTCGAGAGGGTCGCGGTCGCGAAATTCAATGACCCATTCCAGAAAGCTGTTGGCCTTTTCGAGTTTATCCCAAAAAGCCAGGTAATTCTGCGATAACTCAAAACTTTCGAGATCATATTTCTTTATAACGTAATATCGAATCATGTTCAAACTGGCAAACAGCCAGCACCGCCCGCTCGATTCCTGGGCAGTGATACCTTTGACTTTCAATCTATGATTGAACAGTTTATTGTGATTGCGAATAATATCACGGTTTAAAGCCAATTCGTTGATGCCCGTATTGGTAACGGCGTTATACACCGCCCGTGAAAAGGAATCAAGTTTGAATGACGCTCTGATTTCGTTCAGGGTCTCTTCCGAAATACCGCCCTTATCCGGGTTTGATGCCGTTGCTGGCGAAAAGGCCAATATGGCCCCCGTAAAAACCAGCCAGAATACACATTGCTTGGACATAACCGCTCCTGCCAAAATAATTGATTTATCCGGCCATATATTAAGGCATGAAGAACGAAAATACAATATCCGAACGATGAAAATCCTTAACTCTGCAGGCGGCTTAAGCGTCTTCCGGTATCGACGACCAAATCAAGCTTTTTGTCGGCCGCTCCCCAGTGTTTCAGGATTTCGCTATAGCAATCGACGGCATTCTGGTTTTGTCCGAGAGCCTCATAGCCCTGCCCCAAATAATAAAGAGTATTCATATATCTAAAAGAATTGCTGGTCAAGGCTTCACTCTCGACCAGCCGGCGAAGGTTTTCGATTCCTTCTTCGAAGCGTCCGGATAAAACCAGCAATCTGCCGATTTCGTAATAATTTTCGCTGTCGCCCTGATATGGCATTTTCATGATTTTTTTCAGGGTTTCAACAATTGCGGCCGTATCAGCCCGGCAGTAGTTATCAAACAACTCGCCAATGCCGTCGCTGATATACCAGAAATCAGGCGGGACACTGGCCTTGAAATATTCCATTGCCTTTACCCATATAGCGCGCGCTTCCGTTTCTCGATTTCGGTCCATCCTTATTAGAAGCAGTGGATATTCAAAGGCCTGAAAACGAATCGCCCATTTCGATGATTCCCGAATATAATAAAGGGCGCTGTCACGCGGCCCATATTCCCGATAATACGCCGCAATACCCGCCAATATGGTTGCAATCTGCGAACTGTCATTTTCCGCCAGGCCATATTCCAGTTCTTTGAAACGAGCATCCAGGGCGGCCTTAAATTGCCCCTGCCACCCGGCCAGATTGGATACTATTTCATAATAGGTTATCATGCGATAATTATTGTTTTCAAAACCGTCCTTAATCTGCCCGGCCCAACGATATGCCTCATCAAAGTCCCTTTTCAAAATGCTGGCACGGACTAAGCGTGTCAACGCGGGCAGATGAGCCGGGTGGGTTTCCAGCAACTGGCGGCACTCGACGATGGCATCATCGTAACGGCCTTTGATCATATAGAACGTAGCCAGATATATATAAGGGGTGGGCGACGAGGGATAGTATTCTTTGCTTTTTAAAGAATATTCAATGGCTTTATCGTAATCGTGAATATCGGAATAAATGGAGATAATCCTGTCCAGCGCCGGCTGATAGCGGGGGTCGAGCATCAAGATGGAATCGAGATGAGCCAATGCCGTTAGGCGCGACTCCTCCTTTCCCCCTTTGGACTGGTATATAAAAACCGCCAGAAACGATCGGGCTTCCTTTTCCTCGGGATAATTTTTCACGAAAGTCGATAGGTTGACGAACCCTTCGGCAAAATTATTCTCCACGAACATATCGTAATAAATGTCCAGCAGGTTTCGATCTTTTTGACTCAAGTGGCCTTCCAGCTCTTTGGCGCGAATAAAAAACGGCACCCCGGCCTGGACTCGGCCCTGTAATGCATGCGACATTCCAATCCTGATGTACGGCAATGCGAATGTGGAGTCCTCTTCAATGGACCTTTTAAAATGCATTACGGCGTCGTCGAACAAATTGGAGTAGTACTTCTCCATGCCCAGAATATATTCCTTGTACGCGTGCGGTGAGGCCGATGTCAGGTCGGCCACTTGCGTATTCAGGCTCATGACATCTCTGATGTTGAGAGACTGGGCGATTTTGTCGGTTAGATCGTCCACGAGGTCGAGGGGATTGGTGCCCACCACCTTTTCGGCCAGAATGATTTTGCCCGTGGCGGCGTCCTCCACGCTGGCATCAATTCTTATCTGGTCGCCCAGTTTGAAAAACGAACCCATGAGAATTTTGGTCGCCCCCAGTTCTTTGGCAACCCTTAAAACCTCCTGCCGAACGGACGGGTCGCCCGCTTTTTCGGGTTTGTGTTCAAGGCGATCCAGAATGCGGTTTCGACTGATAATATTAACCGACGAACTCTGGCTTAAATCGGTCTGGAGCATATCGGGCAGGCCGGCCCCAAGCCAGTCAAGTTCGATATCACCGGTCTTATTCTCGAAGCCCAGAATGGCCAGAATATTTTCATGGGCCTGAAGACCGGCATTTGACGACGGCGACGACCCGCCGAATTTCAATATAGCCACGATAATCAAAGCAATCGCAACCAGAGCGGCGGCCATTTTCCCCGCCGAAAACCTGAACCCTTTAATGGGAGTAATTCTGCCGATGCCCGGCGAAGACAAAGCCACAGAATCCGATATGCCACTGTCGAACTGGCGCCGAAGATTGCGCAAATCTACCACCAGGTCACGGGTATCCTGATAGCGGTCGGCCGGCGATTTTTGAAGACATTTGTCAATAATTCTTTCCAGTTCGGCCGGAACCGTCTCATTAAGACTGCGCAAAGGCGCCGGACGGGCTTCAAGAATCTTGGCGATGACCGACACTTTATCCGATGCTTCAAACGGTGATTTGCCGCCGAACATTTTATATAACAGAATGCCGAATGCGAATATGTCTGAACGGGAATCGACGGCTTCGCCTCGAGCCTGCTCGGGAGACATGTACGATATCGTTCCCAGAATCTTGCCTTCCTGCGTCAGTTCCTGCGAAACGGTATGAGCGCTTTCGGATTCGACGTCGGAAGGATCGGTTTCATATAATTTGGCCAGGCCGAAATCGAGAATCTTGGGCTCGTTGTCGGAATCGAGCCGGATATTTTCCGCCTTTATATCGCGGTGCACAATTCCCAACTTATGCGCCGCGGCCAGCCCGGCCGCGATTTTTTCCGACAGGCGCAACAGTTCCCCTGTCGGCAGACTCTTCGTCCCGACATACTCGGTCAGCGAGGTTCCGTCGATGTACTCCATCACGATATACGAAATGTCCTTCCCCGATTTCTCCTCGCGGGCCACATCCATGTCGTAAATGGCCATGACATTGGGATGAGTAATACGGGCGGCGGTCCTGGCCTCGCGGATAAACCTCTGGCGGCGGTTATCGTCGTCAAAGTATTCCGATAAAAGAATTTTCAGAGCCACGTGGCGATTCAATTTGGTATCCTCGGCCAGATAAACCTCGCCCATGCCCCCTTCGCCCAGTTTGCGAATTATTTTAAATTGGCCAAACGTCGTATCCGGTTCAAAAATCATACTCCCACCCTTTTAATGGCTATGACGGTAATATCATCCGACTGGGGACTATCTCCCAGATATCCGTTTATTTCATCCAGAATTTTTTCGGTCAGTTCGCGCGACGTCACTGTCCGGTGATTAATCACCAGTTCCTGCGTTCGTATGTCGCCGAACAAACCCTTATCGTTTTCGGCCTCCGTGATGCCGTCGGTGAAAACGAACAACAAATCGCCCTTGTCAATCGTCCGTGATTCAATTTCCCAGTCGGCGAAATCAAAAGCTCCAATCATAATTCCGGATGCTTTCAATTGCTCCAGACTACCATCGGCCCGGACCAAATAAGGCGGATTATGCCCGGCATTGATGAAGTGCAGAACGTTTTGACGATTATCCAGTATGCCTATAAACAGCGTAGCAAAATGCCCCGGAGCGCTGTATTTATGCATTTGCTGTGATACTTTGACGACCATTTCCCGCAAATCCGGATTGTCCGACCCGTATAAAATTCGAAATGACGCCAGAATATTGGACATGAGTAACGCGGCCCCCAAGCCCTTGCCGGAAACGTCGGCCAATAAAAAAAGCAAGCGGCCATCGGGTAAGACGGCAATATCATACAAATCCCCCCCGACTGAATATGACTGCTCCTGATAAGCATAAATATCATAGCCTTCGAACGGCGGCGGCTCCTTGACAATCAAATTTTTCTGAATCTGTGCGGCCCGGTTCAATTCGGCATCCATAATCTGCTTTTTATGACGTTCATCCAGAAGTTCATAATTAAGCAACCTCGAGGCGATAATATTGCCGAACGTAGCCATGATGCGCAGATGATTATCGTCGTAACGATGAGCCGGATTGCTGGTATCGGCGTAAAGAATCCCCAGGACTTTGCCTTCGTCGAAAAGAGGCACGGCAACGGCCGATTTGAGTTCCGACAGAATAATTGACTGTTGCCGGGCGAAACGAGGGTCGTTTTTCGGATCGCCGATGACAATCGAATTCTTCTGGGTCATAATTTCCTGCACAATCGTACTGGACAGCCGGAACGCCCCCGGATCTTTGATACCCTTAAGCAATGTAGCTTCAGCCCGCACGTCGTGACCGTCATCGGATACGAATAAAACCGCCAGTCGTTCGGCCGGGATAGCCCCGGCAACTATCTCCAATGATTTATGAAGCATCATTTCCCGAGGTTCATCATAAACCAGCATTTTGGCCATATCGAACATGGTGCCCAACAAATCCTGTTGTGTCGATACTCCCCCGGTCAAAGGTCTCAAGGCTTCATTTATGGACAAAAATCTCGATTTCAGCAGTTCCTCATCGGCCAATTGGCTGGATAAATTTTCTGCCCGCCTTGCCGCCGCCGATATATCCGGAATTCCGACTTTGAACTCGGTCTGACCGAAAAGGACTTTATCGCCGCTATTCAGTTCGACCGGCGATGTCAGCCTCCGGCCGTTGACAAATGTCCCGTTATGACTACCCAGATCAGTTACGATTATCCGGTTATCCGAATCGACGGTGATTTTGGCATGTTGTCGCGATACCGTCCGGTGCGGGACACAGAAATTACATTCGCTTTTGCGACCAATCAGGTATTCTCCCGGTTCAAGCGCCCAGGAATAAAATTGACGGCCATCGGTTCCACTAAGTTTAAAAGACATAATATTTTATCTAATACTATTGATTCTGGTCTTATATTTTAAAAAATGTTAATTCAAACAGGCTGAAACATCAACATATTTTTCTGCTTTTGTTGATCGATTCCTATCTGGAAAGCCAATCTTTTGGGGCAATGTCATGGGTAATGGTCTAAAGTCATTGACAGATTCTCTGATTTCCTTATATTATACTATTGATTGAAGCACAATTACTTACAGATATTGTTTTCAACCGGACGAAAAATACGGCTTTTTAATGCAATACGGACATAAAATCAGTTGCCGTGGGATCTTTCGATTATGTCAGCGGCGGGCTAAAGACTGCCGGTATTATATCGACATAAGAAAATAGGAATATTATGAAAATTGCCCATTTTCTACTTCTTTGCTTAATTTTGCTGGTCGGCGGACTATCGGCGCAAACGGCGAATATTCTTATTGACGCTACCGCCTTCCCTTTGACCGTTCCCCCGGATACGATCTGGACGGGCGAGGATTTCACCTTGTCCATATATATGCAAAACACCAGCGGCGAATACTGCATCGGTTATAGCATGAGTTATGGCCTGTATAGCCCGGACAGCCTGACCACCATTGAATACAGGGATATTGGGGGTAATACGGGACACCCCGCTTTCAAGCTTCTCAATCACTTTGACCAGAGCTACGGATATTATTGGTTTTTCAATTCGTTCTTTCAGCTGAACCTGGATGGCGCGCTTCCCGACACATTTAATCATTCCGTGGCCGGGACGCCGCCCCACACGGGCTGGCCGCCCACTGACAACGCCCGTCTGGTACGATTGGAAGTCGGGTTACGAATTAATGAACCGGGCACGTTTTGCATCGATTCCATTGACCATCCGCAGTCAACCTATGACTGGCTCTGGCTGGCCCCGTCGATTCCGGCATTCAACGGTCCCTATTGCTGGATAATACGCCATTGCCCCAATCAGGACGGCGATACCTTATGTGATTTCGAGGATAACTGCCCTGACGTATACAACGACGACCAGACCGATACCGATCTTGATTTATTGGGCGACGCTTGTGACAACTGCCCTGAAGATTACAATCCGGAGCAGGAAGACGAAGACGGCGACGGAGCCGGCGACCTTTGCGACAACTGCCTCGGACTTTACAATCCCGATCAGGCCGATGACGATCAGGACGGGGCCGGAAATGCCTGCGATATTTGTCCCGGATACGATGATTTCATCGATGACGACGCCGATGGGGTGCCCAACGGATGCGACCAGTGTGAAGGCTACGATGACGCCGTTGACGAAGACGGCGATGGGATTATCGACGGCTGTGATAATTGCCCCGGCCTGTATAATCCGAGGCAGAGCGACTATGATGAAGACGGTATCGGTGATGATTGTGATCCCTGCAGCAGCTTCCATCCAGTAATAACACCTATGGTCGATCCTTATGGTGTTCTTGTGAACAGGAATTTTTCATATTATCCCGAGGTCACCGACCCCGATGATCTTGGAGGACACACCATACAATATCCCCTGATTCCACAATGGTGCACGGTTGTCAACGATACGGTCAAAGGTGTCGCCCCGGACGTATTCGTCGCGGAAACGCTGACCGTGGTCGCCTGGGATTGGTGCCAGTCGGATACGTTGAGCTTCCTGGTGGTTGTCTGCGCCTGCGGCGATATCGTCATGGACGGCGCCGTCAACCTGCTCGACATACTGTATTTGATTGATAACCTGTATGGGGTGCCGCCGGGACCGCCGTCATCACCGCCGCATGCTTCCGATGTCAACAATGACGGGGCGGTCAATTTGATCGACGTTTTATACCTGATTGATTTCCTTTATGGCGTTCCCCCCGGTCCGGAACCGGTTTGCCCCGAATTATAGAACCGGCCGATTCTTAACGATTTGAGCGAAGCTGTCGGGGGCGGTGTCGCCTTCGGTATTCAGAATGAGAATAGCGCTTTTTGAATTAGGGGCTAAATGATCCCGAACGCCTTTCAGATCTTTATCTTTGAGTACTCCTAAAAGAGCGGCCAGTCCGGCCGCACCCGATTCGCCCGAAACGATACGCGGGTCGTCGCCACCGGGATAATATAATACGCGCATGGCTTCCCGGGCATAATCATCAGAAATGCTTATAAATAAATCGAAGCCATCCTTTATTACGGGCCAGGCTACCGGCGACGGAGTCGCGCAATTCAATCCGGCCATGATGGTACCATAGTCAGCTCTTGCCACGACCGGCTCGCCCCTCTCGATCGATTCCAGCAGGCAGGCCGGTTGCCATGGTTCAACCGAAACCAATTTAATTCGGTCAACCGAATTAATATGACGATAGTACCATGCCACCGATGCCGCCAGCGCCCCGACACCCACCGGGACGAATATAATATCGGGCATGACGTCGCACTGGCGCCGAATCTCTTCGTACATGGTCAAATACCCCGCCGATATCCAGCGCGGTATTTGTTCATAACCCGGCCACGATGTGTCCGAGACTATCTGCCAGCCGAATTTCTCGGCGTCACGGCGGCATTGCGCTACGGCCCGGTCATAATCGCCGTCAACGACATGCACGTCGGCCCCCTCCCGCAGGATATTATCTATCCGGGGTTGAGCCGAATTGCGGGGCATATATATGACCGACTTCTGCTTTAATAAGCGGGCCACCCAGGCTACCCCCCGGCCATGATTGCCGTCGGTGGCCGTGCAAAAAGTGAAAGTATCGGGGACTAAAAAATCGTGAGTTCTGTAAAACTTCTCCGGCGGCGGGCAGTCTCCCCCGTGAGATTCCAGGTACTCCTTAATGAATCTATATATGGCATATGTGGAACCGAGCGCCTTGAACGCCTTCAGTCCGAATCGGTACGATTCATCTTTAACCAGAATACTCCCGACGCCCAGTTTCCGGGCCAGGTGCGGCAGGGCCCGCAGTGGTGTCGGGGAATAAACGGGGAGAGATTGATGGAGGGCAAAAACATCGGCACTTTCACGGCCCAAATATTCTGCGGCGGATGATAATTCGGTTGTCAGGAAAGGATTGACAATAAATCGATTCACGCTACTTTCTCGCGGTCGATATAATGACGATTCCCACCAGCAGAAAGACGGCGTTGACCAGCCAGGCGGCGGCATCGGGATTGAGCCTCCCGCTATACCCCAGCGATTGCACTACCTTAAAGCAAACGAAGTAACTCAAGGCAATTCCCGAACCGATGGCAAACGACACCGCCACCCCACCCCGTTTGGGATTGGAAGCAATCGGAACGCAGATTAAAATTACGATAAACGATGCGAAGGGATAGGACAATTTCAGTTTTAAATCGACCAGTTCCTGTCGGTATGGCCCGCCGGTCCGTTTCATCAGGTCAATATACCGCTTCAGCTCCTCATAACCCATGTCTTCCGGTTTACCAAGGGGAATTTCGAAATCGGATGGCTTATCTTCAATGTACGCCGCCGACAATGAATCGAAGGTGACAAAGGTCTCGCCGGAATCGGAGAAATCTCTTTTTACACCGTTATATAGCATCCAGTTCAGGCTGGTGAAACGGATTTTATCGGCGGTGATTATTTCCCGCAGGCGGTTGTCATCCGACCGATAGATCTTGACATCGTCGCCTTCGCGACGGGGAATGTTGTACGACGTAATGACATAAAACAGGTTCTGGTTCACCTGGCGGTAGATATTATGGGTCGACATGGTTGCTCCCCGGGATTTTTTGCGGATGACGAATTCTTTCATCTCCACCCGCTTCTTATTCGGCTCCGGGTAAATGATTTCGTTAAAATAAATATGACCGACACTCAACAGAAACGTGAATACCAGAAGCGGCATCGCGATGCGATACAGCGATACGCCGCTGCTTTTCATGGCCAGAATTTCGTTGCGCCGGGCAAGGATACCGATCGATATTAACCCGGCCAGAAGAACGAACACCGGCAAAAAGGATTTTATTACCCAGCCCGTGAAATATGTATAGTACACCACCACCTGGTCGAAAGGCACATTGTTGTCGATGAATCGCCGCAGTTCTTCCACCATGTTGATGGCGACGATCAGCAAACCGAATGCGAACGTTACCAGAAGCAACGCGGTAATGAAATATCGCAATAAATATCGATCGATCACTTTGAGCATGCTATCTCCGCAAAAACGAAAAGAGCGGTTTTTCGGAAATTACCTTGACCAGCAAGTACAACCCGGCGCCGCCGACAAGAAAATTGGCCGACCACATGGCCCAGAATGGAGACACCATCCCCCGATCGGCCAGATCCTCCCCCCCGATCAGAAAAGCCCAATAGACGGTGAATACCAGAAGCGATACGGTCGCGGCGATACCCATCCCGCCCCGCCGCGACAGGATGGCGATCGGGGCACCGAATAAAACGAAAGCAATCGACGCCGCCGGAATGGAATATTTCTTGTATATTTCGATAAGATATTTATTGATGACTCGCTGTTGCTGGTCGATCTGCTCGGCGTCGTTTTTGATCCGGGTCGACAGTCCCTTCATATCGTTTTTTAGAAAACCCAGCGCTTTGACATCATCGGTGGCCCGGTCAACCGGATAATTCAACGAATCGGCAAACAAAAAGGACAGTTTGTTCTCGATATTCTTATTCATTTTGGCAACAAACGGCTCTCGAGTCGTTTCCGACCGAGCAATGACCTCTCGCATTTCCGATATGTCCATTTCGCGGTCGGTCTTGATGTTCGACGGTGTTCTTTTTAACTCCGAACCGACCCCGCCGACATTAATCACCTGTTCGGTGAAATTCACCCGGCGGTAGTTTTCCGGTTTTTTTCGGTCCAGCATGTGGATTTCGCCGTCATAAAGCGTGAATTGGACTGTCTGGCCGTCATCAAGGAATTTCATCAGCCCGGACTTGGCGACGATTATGCGCGGCTCGTTCTGATTTTTTACGTCACTGATTCGAACCCCTTCCACTTCGGAAGTGATATGGTCGATTTTATCTATCAGGATAATATACCCGGTTATGTCGGTAATGAATACCCCGGCGCGGAATGTTAGAGTCGGGCGCATGGCGCTGATATCTCCGGCCAGAACCCGCGCCCGGTGGTTCAAATCCGGCAATATCTTGTCGCTGAATTGAATCATGCCATAAGTCAGCACACCCGAAGCCAGCAAAAGCGGAATTAAGACCCGCAATAAATTCACTCCCGATGATTTTATCGCCACGATTTCGCTATCCGAGGTCATCCGGCCGAAAGCCATCAATGTCGCCACCAGCACGGCCATCGGAACCGACAGGGCCATCATCCAGGCCAGATTAAGAAAAATCAGCTCCAGCACCACCCAGACACCGATATCTTTGTCGATCACCATTTCAACGATTTTGGGAATGGTCTCCAAAATCAAGATAAACATGATTATAAAAACCGCGAATATAAACGGCGCGAGATGTTCTTTCAGTATATAGCGATTGAGAATTTTCATATTGCCCATCAATATAGCCTTATACCAAAGACAATCAAAGAAAATTCCTTTTCGGTGGCACACGCCGTTGTTTCTTATTATATTGACGCCATCAGGACCGAATTGGAATATGATCAAAGATCTGAACATAGGTGACACAATAACCGCCTTCATGGCCATACGCCGGTCAGAAATACGGGAATACAACGCCACGACCTATATCGTTTATGAGTTCGGCGATGCCTCCGGGCGTGTCGCCGGGGTCTGGTGGGAACCGGACAAATCCGCGGTCGATGAATTACGGGAAGGCGACGTTGTCAAAATACGGGGAATAGTCCAGGAATACCGCGGAAAACTCCAGATTCGGGTTTCCAAACTTCGTCTGGCCGAAACGGGTGAATATGATTTGGCCGATATCCTCGCCCATTCCCAGTTTACCAAGGACGAACTCAAGAGCCGCCTTCTGGCCATGACCGAAAAAATCGAAAACGGTTTTATCAAAAAGCTGGTGGAATCGTTCTGGAAAGACGAGCACTTTTTCAATGACTACCTTCGCGCCGCCGCTGGTAAACTCTGGCATCATGCCTTTATTGGCGGCCTGGCCGAACACTCTCTTAACGTAACCGATTTATGCCTCGAAATGGCCCGGCGCTATCCCAAACTCGAACGCGACCATCTGATTTTTGGCGGGCTGTTTCATGACGTCGGTAAAATCGATCAGTACGTGATAACTTCCTATATCGATTACTCCGACGAGGGTCGGCTGGTCGGGCATATCAATACCGCCGATTATCTGGTGACTTCCCACGCCGGGAAAATCGATCATTTTCCGCCGGAACTTCTAATGCGCCTGCGCCATTTGCTTCTGGCCCACCATGGCCAGAAGGAATTCGGCTCTCCAGTCGTGCCCATGACGCCCGAAGCCTTTATATTGAACTTTGTCGATGAAATAGATTCCAAAATGGGCGCGCTCGAAAGAATCCGCCAGAAAACTGGGTCGGGCTGGTCAGAGTATGTCAATTTACTCGACCGCATGATTTATTTCGGCAAGGAATAAGCGGCAATCTTATGTCGTGTCAGAACGAAATCATCCTTAAAGTCGATAATGTTCATCGCGCTGTTAAGAAAAACGGAACCACCGTTAATACTGTCGATGGCATTTCTTACACCTTTAACAAGGGTACCATATATAATATAGTCGGGCCGTCGGGGGCGGGAAAATCCTCATTTTTAAGACTTTTGAACCGTCTCGATGATCCCACCTTGGGCGAGATTTATTTCCACGAGAAACTTATAACCCTTTATCCTCCTACCGAGCTACGCAAAAAAATCTCAATGCTGTTCCAGACGCCATATCTGTTTGAAGGTACCGTGCGCGAGAATTTGAAATATTGCTGTCAGCATGATGATAAAACTATTGCAGAAATCCTTTCCCGCGTCGGATTGAAACCGGAGTTTGCCGACAAGCAAGCCGAAGATATCTCCGGCGGTGAACGCCAGCGTGTGGCGTTGGCGCGGGCTCTGCTTCTGAATCCGGTAATCCTGCTTCTGGATGAGCCGACCGCCTCGCTTGACCCTACCCTCTCGCAGTCCATTGAAAGACTAATACTTGAATTAACAAAGAATTTCTGTCTGACAACCATTATCGTTACTCATGATCCGGATCAGGCCCGGCGGCTGGGCGGCAACACCCTTCTGCTGGTCGCGGGACGCCTGATCGAATCCGGGCCCACGGATATAGTCCTGAATAATCCCACAACCGACTCGGCCCGCCGCTATCTTAATCGGGAGCTGATATGATTGAAACCGGCTATTTTCAGGTCCTGGCCGCGGCGGCGTTGGCGGCGCTGGCTTTTATACTTGCCAAAGTCAAATCAATTCCGGTCGAAAAAGATATCGCCTTCGGTTCGGTGCGGGCTTTCATTCAACTGATTGCGGTCGGGTATGCCCTTGAATTCATCTTCAAGCTGGAATCACTCTGGTTGATAACCCTGGCGGTGGCGATAATGATTGTCGTTGCCTCATACACCGCCTCGCAACGTCTGCCCAAATCCAAGCGCCCGTTTGCCGTATCGCTGATTGCCATCACGGCCGGTTCCGTCATAACGCTGGTCCTTATGTTGCTTTTGGGCATTATCACAGTCGAGGCGCGCTATATCATTCCTTTGTCGGGCATGATTATCTCCAACGCCATGAACGGAGGCGCCGTCGCCTTTGACCGTATCGGCTCCGATCTCAAAGCCAACCGCCTGGCAGTGGAAACATCCCTGGCTCTTGGCAAAAACTGGCGCGAGGCTTCCAACCGATTCTACCGCATGGCCATTAAGGCCGGCATGATTTCGATTTTAAATTTCCTTAAAACCGTCGGTATCGTGGCGCTTCCGGGGGCAATGACCGGCATGATTCTGGCCGGGGCCTCGCCTCTCGATGCCGTCCTGATCCAGCTTGTGGTCGGCTATATGCTTCTGTCGGCGGTGACCATCACCACCATAATTTCGGCCGAGCTGGCGATTCGTCAATATTTTAACAAGGCCGAGCAGTTTACGGGTTGAATTGACTTGATTTTGAGTCGATTTTGAATAAATTGGGGCCTTAACCGATAAGGCTTTAAGTTTTATCGGTTTCTTTGGAGACGGAGAGGTGTCCGAGTTGGTCTAAGGAGCACGCCTGGAAAGTGTGTAGGGGTGATAAGCCCCTCCAGGGTTCGAATCCCTGCCTCTCCGCTTTGATTGATATACGGGTTAGGCCCATCGTTAAATATTTTTCCATTTGTGCATTGACTTATATTTATTTACATATGATTGAGAATATGCCACAGTGCTTTTTTTCTATTTCAGGCGTTATATATGATGCAAATCAATTTGTCCCGGTCATTTGACTGTTTTGATGACTTATTTGATTTTCTTCAGGCCTTTTTTGTGAAGTACGATATACCCCGTACGATTTCTTTTCCGGTGAGTCTGGCCACAGAGGAAATAATTACCAATTGTATAAAGTATAATCCATGCGGCGGTGACCAAATAGCGGTAACCCTGGAACATAAAGGTAAATACCTGGAATTGAGTATAATCGACGGTGGCCCGGCTTTCAACCCCGAAGACGCGCCCAAACCGGATATCAACTTGCCCCTGTCGGAACGAAAAGCCGGCGGACTGGGCCTGTTTCTGGCGAGGCAAATTATGGACAAAATTAAATATATATATGAGGACGGAAAAAATATTGTTATATTAAGAAAGAATTTGGAGCCCTGATATGTTTGATATTTCAATAACCGATGACGGCGTTGTGCATCTGAAAGGCCGGCTCGATGCCGCGCAGATAGAAAAAGCCGGTAACGTTTTGAATCATTTGAATCGGTCTTTCACGGTTGATTTTACCGACCTCGAATATATTTCCAGCGCCGGGTTGAGCGTCTTTTTAGTCGCGCGCCAGCGTATGGAAGGCACCGATCACCGCATCAGAATGATAAACATGAATAAGGACATCCGGGATATTTTCCGCTATGCGGGGATGAATCAAATATTCGACATCGAGTAGAGCGAGGAGATCTTTTCACCTTTCGCTTATTGCCGCCCGTTCAATCCGCCTTCTTCGGACCGAGCATATTTTCCGGTGCCAGCAGTTTGTCCAATTCTTCTCTCGATAGCAGGTTTTTCTCGAGCACCAGTTCATAGACTCCGCGCTCCGATTCCAGAGCTTCTTTGGCCAGTGCTGTGCAAGCGTCATAACCAAGAACCGGCATTAACGCCGTCACCAGTCCGATACTGCTTTCGACCATCTTCCGACAGTGGTCGACATTAGCCGTAATGCCGTCGATACAGCGATTTTTAAGCGTGACCATACCGTTTTTGAGCATTTCAATCGATTCAAAAAGGCTGGCGGCGATAATCGGCTCCATGACGTTCAACTCAAGCTGTCCGGCTTCGGCGGCGAGAGAGACAGTCAAGTCGTTGCCGATTACCCTGAATGCAATTTGATTGACGACTTCGGGAATAACCGGGTTGACTTTGCCCGGCATGATCGATGACCCCGGCTGCATCGGCGGCAGGTTGATTTCATTGATACCCGCGCGCGGTCCGGATGACAGCAGGCGCAGGTCGTTGGATATTTTTGACAGTTTCACCGCCAGACGTTTGATGGCCGACGAATACATCACAAATGCCCCGGTGTCCTGCGTCGCCTCGACCAGGTTCCCGGCCAGAACTATTTCCAGCCCGGTAATATCCTTGAGGTGCTTGACGACTTTCTCGGAAAACCCGGGCTCGGCGCAGATACCCGTGCCGATGGCCGTGCCGCCCATGTTGACCTCAAGAAACAGTCTGACATTCTGATCCAGGCGCTCGATTTCCTCGTTAAGCGTCGTGGCATAGGCGCCGAATTCCTGTCCCAGCGTCATGGGGACGGCGTCCTGCAACTGGGTTCGGCCCATTTTAATGATAGAGGCGAATTCTTCGGCCTTGTGTTGGAATGATTCGACCAGTTGTTTGAGACATTTCGTAAGCTCACCGTTGGCATAGATCAACGCGATCTTGAGCGCCGTCGGATAGGCGTCATTGGTTGATTGAGACAGGTTGACATGATTGTTGGGGTGGCAATAACGATACTCCCCGCGCTCATAACCCAATATCTCCAGTGCGCGATTGGCGATAACCTCGTTGGCGTTCATGTTGGTCGAGGTGCCGGCGCCACCCTGAATTATATCAACCACAAACTGGGTGTGATTTTTTCCGTTGATGATTTCGGTGCAGGCCTGGCAAATGGCATCGGCGATCGGCTTTGACAATAAACCCAATTCGAAATTGGCCCGGGCGGCGGCCAGTTTGACCATCGCCAGTGCGGAAATAAGGGTGGGAAACTGGGTCAATGAGATTCCGCTGATGTTGAAGTTTTCCAGCGCCCGGAGAGTCTGGATACCATAAAGAAATTCATACGGGACTTCTCGTTCTCCCAGCAGATCATGTTCGGTACGTGTCCGCCCGGAAACATATTGCGCCGCGATATTGACCACGCGGGTACTGGCCTGTCGTATCCGGCGGGAGATGACGCGCGCCGCGCCCGACAGGATTTTCATCCCCAGTTCCGGCTGGGCCGCACAAAACTCACGGAATTTGTCGGAACTGATGGCAAACACGACGGTCTTGAGCAGGGCTTTGGCAGTGGTTGAATGCGGGTAGTCATCCATTAGCGAGCCTTCGCCGAGAAAATCATACTTGCCGAATAGCGAAAGTCTCTTTTCCTCGCCGAAGGGGCTTCTCTTGAACAGCTCGATTTCACCGTCGTAAATCAGATAGAGGTTTTTGCGTCGGCTGTTTTCCTGAAACAAGAGGGTGTCCTTTTCAAATTCACGGATTTCGATAAGTTCGACGACTGCCGCCCGTTCGTTGTCGTTTAGTTCTTTGAATAGTTCAATCCGCTTCAAGAATTCACTTATGACTGCTGTTTCCACATCATTCTCCTTCACCGCAATAGCTGTCATCCTGCATATTATACTCGATATACGCTAATTCCCTGCCGTTCGCCAATCTGGACGACTGGTATATAACCTATGATAAGCCTCACTTTATGGCAACCGCTTTTTGCGTGAATATAAGCCAATGTAAAATCCGGCTTCAACGGGTTTAGTTTCTGTATTGAGTAATCGAAATAAGCAGATGCACACGTATTACTATGTCTTATTTATAAAAATTCCCTTGGAGTATTTCCACCCTTCTGTTAAATTTAATCGATTTGATTAAATGCGTCGAAAGCACAGGGCTCTCGGCATATCAGTCCCTTTGCGACCATACACTAAATAAAGGCTGGCAAATTAATTAGCGATGCCCGGTATGAACCCCGAATATTCGATCGTCCTCATTGTCATTCTAACCGGCCTGGCCATAGGCGCCGTCCATGAAAATATAACAGTCGAAAAACTCCCGGTCTTCCTGAAACCACTCTCATATATTCGGCCCGGAAATGGCGCCACTGATATATTCCATGGGATCGAAAATGGGGCGTGTATAATGACCTATTCCCTGAACCCGATTCTACTCACGGCCTTATGTGCCGACTTATTTATATTGCACCTCCACAATATCACGAGGCAGTGGATTGTCTGATTTTGACATCAGTGATGAATCCCTGATGGAGGCGGTAAACAAAGGCGATCTCAACGCCTTTGAGCAACTTGTCCGCCGGCATCAATCCTGGGTTTGGAAGATTGCCTACCGCTTCCTCGGAAATAGCGATGAGGCTTCGGACATTACTCAAGATGCTTTTCTACGGCTTTTGGATGCATCGAGGCATTATCGGGTCACAGCGAAGTTTCGGACTTATTTTTATCGGATTATAACCCGCTTGTGCATAGATCATGCGCGCAAGAATCGAGCCGTCCCGATTGATTCGCTTCCCGACATTCCCGCTCCCGGACCTTCACAAATTGATCGACTTGAGCATCAGGAACTCGAATCCGGTATTCAGAAGGCACTGGATGCCCTGCCGCCCGAATACCGCATGGTCATAATCCTGCGATACTTCGAGGGCCTAAGCGGAGTGGAAATTGCCAACGCCGTAAAAAAGACCCCAAAAGGAGTCGAGCGACTCCTGGCCCGGGCGCGAAAAAACCTTGAGCTATCGCTTTACCCATACTCCCAAAAAATAACTGATGATTATGAGGGGGAATCCGACGATTCGCCCGTTTAAGGAAGTGAGGAAACAGATGTATTGTGTAGATATCCAATCAAGGTTTGGGGATTTTATCGCTGGTCAACTGGCACGGCATGAAAGGGAGCAGGTACTGGCGCACTTGCAGGAATGCGAAGCCTGTCGAACGACCCTGGGCAATGTTGATCGGCTGGCCGCCATTCTGTCGCAGACAGAATGTCCTCCGGTACCTTCCCGGTTAACTGCCAGAATCATGGCCGCCGCGGGGAAACGTCGGAGCGAGTCGGTTACGGCCGATTGGAACCCTTTGAAATGGTGGCGGGGTGCCACGGCGCCCATGCAGGCAGCCGCGACAATCACAATGATTATCGGTCTCGGCCTGGGATGCATTCTGGGTTGGACCTCGACATCATCGCCAAGTTCCGCCGCCACCGGGGCAAAATCCGAGCCACTTGATATCTACCAGCTTGACTTTTTGGGTGACTTGCCCTCGGGATCGCTTGCCGGCAGTTATTTGGCGCTTATCGCGGTCACGAGTGAGGGAGGACACTGACCATGTGGAAGAAAATCGCTCCCTTGCTGATAATTCTTTCAGCATCCCTTAATATTGCGTTCATTGGCGTCTGGGCAATCCAGGCCTCCCCCAAAAATCCTGTCGATCGGGAGCAGTGCGGTTACACCGGCGGCATTTCGTGCCCGTTGCATCGTAATCTTGAGATCACCGATGAGCAATGGACAGAATTGGAACCTCGCCTGACACGTTTTCGATGCGAATCAGATACGCTCTGTCAGGATATTCAACGAATAAGCGGCGAATTGATCGACCTCATTGCCTTACCGCAACCGGATATAGACGCGATCGCGGCGAAGCAAAAGGAAATCCTTGCGATCCAGAGCAAAATGCAGGAACGAGTGATCGCTCACCTGCTGGCTGAAAAGCAAATATTGACCGAAGAGCAGCAGGCCAGGCTCTTCCGAATGATAAAAGAAAAGACGGGATGTACCGGTCGAAATACCATGGCATGCCCCGGTGCGATTCCCGGAGTTCAGTTATGGCTTCAGTCGGATTCTAAAACAGGACTATGACTTGATTTGTAACAGGATTTAATGGCTGTTAATATTTTAAAACACTAAGGAGGAATGACTTTGAAAAAGCTTTCATCACTTCTGCTTGTCGTGGCCATTATGGCCGGGGGCGTCTGCGCTGTCCAGGCTTACGCCGATAACGGGAGCACTGCACCGGCTAACCCGAAAGCGGCACCCGTGGTTCAGAGTGCGGATCAAGGCAACAGCCCAACCGCTTCATGCCCGACTCACGCTGGCTGTACTCAAAATTGCGGAAATTGCTCCGGGAAAGCCGCTGATTGCCCCAAATATGCAGACAAGGATAATGACGGCAAGTGCGATCAGCGCGGAACATGTCACTCTGGTAGCACTCCGCAGGGCTGTTCCGGCCATAACAAAACTGCTGATTGCTCCAATTTTGGGGATAAGGATAAGGCAGGCAAATGCGACGGGCAGGGAAAATGTCACACGACCGATGCGCAAAAAGCCTGTCCCGGCCATGCCGTTGGCGGCTGTGGCCAGCACCACTAAAGTTACACTGAAAAATCGCGTTAAGATTGTCCTGATTACATAGGGAGAAGCGTCGAGCACACCATGGCCAAAATTCATGGTGTGCTTTTTTTAACCGGCCGAAGTACGCAAACGTGGGGCGAGTTCCTGCCGAAGCTCCCGCCTGCAATGAATTCATGAAGTGAGCAGAGCAAGGGAGATTCGATGTCTTTTTAATTATTGTTTGAAATATGAATACTTAACCGCACTCATTGTCCTTCTGACCGGCCTGGCCATACACGCCTATGAAGTGCAAAAAATGGCCGGAATAATAAATCCCAACAACATATTCAGTTTTAATTCTCCAGAGATTACCGTTCTGCCAATGATTTTGAGATTCAACAGGGCTTTCGGCATTTTTCTCAAAAATATGGCCAGTTGCCTGTCAATATTGAAAGATCAAAATATGATTAAACATAAGAATATAAACTTGCGTCAATATTACAATTTACAAAACAATAGGCTTGAACCAAGAAAGGTGCCCTCATGAAAACAGCAAAACTGCCAACCCTTGCCACCATAATCGCCATTACCATATGCATCGGTTGCACAAAAAATTCCGATGCGCCTGCCCCGCAAAAGTGGGCTTTTAATATGGAAAAAATATGGGAGATTAATCAGGCCGGCGAAGATAAACTATTGCGCCCCGGTGAGCCGCGCATTGCCGACGATGGGACCCTGTATTACCGCGATTTCGACAGGGATTTGAGTTATATAATCAGCGACGACGGAAAGCTGGTCAACACATTTGCTCCCCGGGGAGGCGGCGATGGCGAGATATCGTACTATTTTAACTGCTTCCCGGCCGGCGACGGCGTCGCCATCTGCGCCCCGGACAAAATCCATTTTTTCACCAATCGGGGGCAATTTGTCAAAGCTGTCCCGAACAACCTGTTTGTCCGTTTTCCGCTGGCATTTAGAAACCAAGATGAATTCTGGCTGGCGCCCGGAGCGCTTGGAGACGCCCCCGGTGATATGGTGGCCGTGACCCACGTTAATGCGGCAACCGGCGAAGAAAAAATTATTCACGAATTCACTCGTTCCGATGAAGAGAAAAAACCGTCCGGCGGCGGCGTTATTGTCGGCCTGACACCGCAAATAAAGATGGGTTTTGACCGCAAATCCGACCGGATATATTTCGGCAAAAACAGCGACACGTTAATTTACAGCCTTACCGATGACATATCCAAAATCGATTCTATTTCTTTCACTTGTACCCGGCGACCGGTTAGTGAAACAGACAAGAAAAACCATTTTGCCCGGTTCAATGTCCCGGAAGATAGAATGGCGATATTGCTCGGGGCGCTTCCCGATCGTATGGCCTGCTACCATCGTATCCAGATAGTAAATGGTCTGATTTATTTGTTCAGTGCCGAAGGAATCGGTGACAATCAAACGGGACAGGATGTCAATATTTTCACTCGGGATGGACAGCATTTGTACTATGGCCGGATTCAGGTGGAGAGTGGGTGGCACATCTCCGGCCCCGAGAGCATTCAATTGGGCCAAGGATTCGTTTATGCCATACAGGAAAATGCCGCCGGGGATAAAAAAATCGTCAAATATAAGCTGACGCTTCCCCGATCATAGATATTCGGGCCGGCACTGCCGGCCCGAATTTTTTGCCCTGGCAAGTTTGGCAATTCGCTGTCAAGTAATTGCCGGCAATACATATAACAATCTTATTCTCGGCCCGGAGGGACCTGCGGGCCCTAACTTTTTTCCCATAATTGCCGATAGAAAAAACGAATGAAAACAGGCCGGTTGTGCCTTGCCGAGAGGACTCCAAGGGCATCAATTCCCGTCTTCCCGGCTCTTTCAACGTGAGCCCGGGCCGATGGCAACGGCTCCTCGTGATGGAAAGAGAGTGTTAAACATGGATGAATTTAATAATCAGCAAAATAACGATAACAATTACAGCCGGGACAATCAACCTTCGGCTCAAAATACATCGACTACCGCACCATCGACAAGTCAGGAATTGGCCCCGGTTTTGGCCCTGGTCCCGGCCGATGAATTCCAGCGACTGGGAGTTGTACCGACGCAATACGACCAGGCAAATTGCCGGTTAAAACTGGTTTACGGCGCACCGGTAGATGATAACCGCCGCGGCGAGTTGTCCGCCCGTTTGCCAAATATAAATATAGAGTGGCACCCGGTTGATGAGCACGAATACAGCGCCGCCTGTCAACGAATAACCGATGAGCTTTCATCGCAGATCTCACAACCGGGGTACCAATTACATGAAAGCCAAAATTCCCCTGTCGGGATTAATTCGCGTGAAACCGCAGATTCGACAAATATGGAACAGCCGTCAACGGTATCGAATACAACCTCTGAACCGGCCCGGGATTCTGTTGTCCCTCCGGAACAAAAGACGGTACTATTTGTCACGCCCACGGGAAACATCAGTCAACATCTGATGTTTGCCTTTAGCGCCGAAAGGTATCGGACGGTCACGGTGAAAAGCCTGGCCCTGGCGTTCATGGAAGTGGAGCATCGACCGGTGGCAGGTGTCTTCATCCACGAAAACCTGTATAAGCGCAAAGACCAGTTTGTCCAGCGCATGCAGGCGTTAAGGCCGGAAATTCCCATACGGTACTATCGATCGGATTCATCTATTTTGTTGAATGACACCCGAAACCAGACGATTTTTGACCTGGTCAGACAGAACCTGACTTTATTCAGTCGTATCAATGACAGCCGGGGAAGCGCCTTTGCCGATCATGCCGCCGCCGTGGCGAGATTCGCCGATCGGATAGCGCTTCGTCTGGGGGTCCCGGATCACTGTCGCCTTATGCTTTCGACAGCCGCCTATCTTCATAATATGGCCGAAGATAATCTAAGGAGCACTTTGGGCCTGCAACAGACCGATATCATCGGCCTTTCGGCTTCCCGGCTGGAATCATGGGATTATCCGTCGCTGGTGATCGGGATGCTTCGACGCATGCATCATCCCGTGCCCGATTCTCCGACAAATACAAATAATATTGAGGAATTGGGAGGTCAAATCCTGACCGCCTCCGACGTTTTTTGTCATCTCTGGCCCGACTATTCCACGGTCGGCCGCCAACTTGACCTTATCCAGAAAAAACTGGAAGACGAGTTGCGTCAGAAGGCTCCCGCCCTGGTAATCAATACGCTGGTCGATGTGATCTGTGATGATTGCACGGCACGACTTCTTCGTCCGAACGCTTTTTCAGTGCACCTGTTTGAATCGCGAGGGACTCTGCCGGCGGGGCTGGTCGAAGCCTTGCATGACGCCGATTTCGGCGTGACCGTATCATCGAATATCGACGAATGTGTTAAACGTTGCGGTGATCTAAAAGCGGATTCGCTGATAATTTGCGACCAGGGTTCGATACAGGATATTTATGATACTCTGATGAGCCTGGCCCTTCGCGGTCTCGCCATCGATCAATTGCATACCGTGTTGTTGCTCGATCAGGATTTGGTGGCCGAGGCTTTGCGTCTGTTGCCTCACGGGGTCGAGGACATTCTCCCGGTCACGGCCCGGCACGAGGCGATACTCACGAAACTGTCTCGAATAAAAAGGCGCCTCGATGAACAAAGCCGGAATCGGGTTTCGGCGATAGAGCGACTGGGCACTCACGGCTCGCTGGCCGACATGTCCCTGACCGATATTCTGGAAAGTGTTCGGGGCAACCGACGGCCGACCCGGATTTCCGTCACGGCCTATGGCAATCAGATGACTGTTTACCTTGATCGGGGAAAAGTCATCGCGGCGGAATGTGGAGATTCCACGGGACCCGATGCCCTTCTTAGCGGCGTATCCTGGCGGCAGGGAATCTGGAACATCGAAGCCGTTGAGGCGGCGGAACTCCCCGAACCGAATATCAATCAGAGTATTGACGCCGTCTTAATCGAAGCTTGCAGCAAGCTCGATCAGGCTGTCAAAGATGAACCGCTTTACGACCTGAAATAGCCCGGCCGATCGATAAAATCAATACTCCCTCATGCCTGGATTAATCTGCACTTTCTGGCATTGTATTTTGCTTGCGGCATTGGCGCCATAATCTTAAAGTAATGGCATTAGTTTAAAATACACGACAAAATAGCCCTGCCTTTCTATCTTTTTCTTGCAGAATGGAGCAAATTGGTATATTTTATGATCGAATTAAAAACGATGGCTCACAAGAAATATAACATTTTTAAGAGAGGTCCGTCATCCTAATATGATAAGATACCGACTGTCTTCCGGCGATTGGAACCGACATGTCGCCATTCGTAACGGAGAAGCGAAAAATGGATCATAAGAGATTTCCCCGGCTATTTTATAACAGAATAACCTTCATCGGCGTGGCCATAAGTCTGGTTTCGATAGTCGTCATGACCTTTCTATATTTGATCGACGTATATGCCAGCGAAACCAATCCATACTTCGGGATATTCCTGTACATGATTATGCCGGTGTTTTTGATCGGTGGCATGATTTTAATCCCGGTCGGCATGTATTTCAACTGGCGCCGCTGGAAGAAAACCGGTGAAATGCAGATTCCACAGTGGCCGCTGATTGACCTCAACGATAAATCCCAGCGTAATGCCGCCTTCATATTCGTGGTCGGCACAATAATTTTCCTCGGCATTTCGGCGGTCGGTAGTTACGAAGCCTTCCACTACAGCGAATCGGTGGAATTTTGCGGCCGCCTGTGTCACAGCGTCATGAAACCCGAATACACCGCTTATAGCCATTCCCCGCATGCCCGGGTCGCCTGCGTCGCCTGCCATGTCGGGCCCGGCGCCGACTGGTATGCCCGATCGAAATTGTCGGGGGCGTACCAGGTCTATGCGACCGCCGCCAATATTTATCCGCGCCCCATTCCGACGCCCATCGAAAACCTTCGTCCGGCACAGGAAACCTGCGAGCAGTGTCACTGGCCGGAGAAATTTTTCGGTTCGCGTCAGGTCATCAATGATCATTACATGTATGACGCCGCAAACACACACTGGCCGATAACCATGATGATGAAAATCGGCGGGCGCAATATCCGCTCCGGTGAGGTTACCGACATTCACTGGCATGTCAATCCCGACGTCGATGTTTTATACATCTCCCGCGATGACGGCCGACAAAACATTCCCTGGGTCAAGGTCATCAATCATGTCACCGGGGAGGAAACCGTCTATCAAAATGAAAACGAACCGTTGTCGGCGGAGGAAATCGCCGCCGCCAAACCGCGCCTGATGGACTGCGTCGACTGTCATAACCGCCCCAGCCATATTTATAATTCGCCCGATTATGCCATCAATGAAGCCATCGCCGCCGGACTGATCGACCCGGCCCTTCCGGAAATAAAGAGTATTGCCGTGAAAGTTATGGCCGCTGAATATGAAACCGAAACCGAAGCCCTTGAAAGCGTTTCGAAATCGATAACGGAGTTCTATCAAAGCGAATACCCGGAAATATTCGATTCACAAAGAAGCTCCATCGACCGGGCAATAACGGCAGTACAGGAAGAGTTCTCCATGAACATATTTCCTGAAATGAAAGTCCGCTGGGAAGTATATCCCAACAATATCGGACATTTCAACTGGCCGGGGTGCATGCGCTGTCATGAAGGAAATCACATCAATGCCCAAAACGAGCCGATTACCCATGAATGCAACGCCTGCCATATTATCACCGCCCAGGGAAGTGGCGAACGGGCTATGAGGGCCATGACCAGCGATGGCCTGGAATTCGTGCATCCCGAAGACATCGATGAGATGTGGAAGGAAATGGGCTGCTATGAGTGTCACACGGGGACGCAGCCATAACGAAGTGTAAAGCAGTAAAAAGGCGTCCGGGGGGACGCCTTTTATTTTGATACTTAAAGTAAGGGCTATTTCTTCTCTTCTTTAACCGGCATGGCGTGAACTCCGGTTTTCATCATTTCCGCGAAATTATAGCCGTTTTTGGGACGAAATTGCTCGGGGACTTTATCGTTGTGACATTTCATGCAGGTAGTCGTATCCGGTATCAGCAGGCCATTGGCCATAGCCAGTTTTACGTCCTCCATAATACTCTTTTTGTAATAGTCTCCACCGGCTCCGTGACAGGCTTCGCATTGGACGCCTTCCAGCAATACGCCCTTGGCATCGGTCCCCGTGGAATGACAGGCGACGCACTCCGGATTCTTGCGGTCGGCTTCTTTCAGAGACTCCCAGGCTTTGGCGTGCTTGGTTTCCAGCCAGGATGGATGCGTGCCGTCTTTTTTGTGGCACATGCCGCATTTCTTATCCCCGATGAATTCATGGGTGGCCTTTTTTTCCTCCCCGACCGCTTTGCCCTGGGTCATACCCATCGCAAAGAATACCATCAGGATGGCCAAAGTCACAAAAATCACCATTAATTTCTTGGTCATAATTCCTCCAAAACTGGGTTGTCGTTTCCTTTTCCCTTTTGCCATTATACAAAGATATTACTTAATAGTCATTATTTTTTAATCAATACGAAAAAGTAAATTTAATCATAGATAAAAAAGGTCTTTTCTTTATGGGAAAAGACCTTTGTGCGGATACCTCTTGTAATCAATGAGCCGGGATCGGGCCCAGCGTCAGGGCCAGACCACCCGATTTGGAGGGTAGCCGGCTTTCCATATATTCAATAGAACTTTCCAGCAGGTCGCGAATATATTCCGGATTATGCACCCCGCGCGATCGATCCTCTTCGATCATGAGATAGTTCCAGAGCGCCCCGGCTTCTCCCTTATCGGCGATAGTATGCCTGTTCTGGCTGGTGCCGCTGGGAAGGCCACTGCTGGCATTCAGATGCCCGGCGGCTATCAGAAGCTGGCCCAATTCTTCCAGCATGTTTTCCACGTCGGTTTGAATGTCATCATAATCGAAATTCACGGCTGAAGTGTGACATCTCTGACATACTCCGACCAGAATTTCCTCGGGATCACTCGGGTTAACCATATTGAAACTATGACCGCCCATGGCATACCCGCTATGGGCCTGCGGATTACCCATATGGCACATAATACAGCCATCGTCATTGGCGCCGTGCCCGGTGTTTTCATAATCATATTCCAGGTCATCGTATTCATACCCACCCGTAGCAATCAGCAGATCGGATTGCGGCCCATGGTGAGGGCCCCAGCGATTGTATACCTGCATATTGGCGGCTATAGTATTAACGGAGGTACTGGCATGATGACAGTTGGCGCACAGATTGGCACTGCCGAGGTTGAAGGTCACTCCATTGATCAGCGTATAAGGATCATCCACGCGTAGTGAAAGGTTTCCCCGTGTATGGGGCGCATGGCAGGTGAAACAGTGAATAGCGCTGACGTTGTCATAGGGGGCGTTCACCTGTCCGGTTTCAAGAAAATCGATAAACCCCTGATGGTCGTGACACTGGGTGCAGTTGCTTCCGCCCCGGTTGGTATAATCGACACTGGTCCCGGAGGCGTGCACCGAGTTCTGCCATTCACCCTTGGCGGCCAGCAGGTAGCCGTCTTCACCATGACAGGTGAAGCAGCTGTTCAGACTGGCCTGGCTTTCTCCGGAGTCCTCATTGATAATTTTGCGCTCGCAACCAACCCCCGCAATAATCAGAAGAGCCAGAAGTCCGGCTACAAGCATGGCATTGTGTCTCATGGAATCGCTCCTTTACAATGATATATCCTTTGAAATATTTATTTCCACGATATTGGCCGTGTAATAGCGGTCCCGAACCAGGAAATCATCGAAATTGTGTATATTATAACGGGCTTCGACGTAATATCCCGAATCGAGATTGTATTTCCCGCTGAAACGCAGTACGAAGCTTTCGACGTCGAGATCTCTCTGGCTGCGATAATACGTTCCCCCCAGCCCGGCCGTGAATTTGTAATACTCCCGTGCCGTCAGGTCGCAGTAAATCATATGGTCCCGAAACTCGAAGTTCTCCTCCCTGTTTTTGTATTCACCCGTGGAATACGAATATCCACCCGACAGATCGGCGTATCCTTTCAAATCGGCGCTTAAATCCAAACCAAGGCGATCGAAATTAATATCACTGCCAATCTGGTCATTTTCTCGACGCGTCCCTTCATAACTGATTTTGGCGAATTTGATTTCTTCCCCGCGATATTTGACGGTCAAACGGAATCGTCCGAAATCCTGATCGCCGGTCAGCCGCGACCCGGCTTTGACTTCTTCAGAACGCATACCGTGCTCGCCCCGCAGTTCCAAACGCGATGCCGGTTTCCACCAGCCCGACACATAATACGAGTTGGCTTTGACTTCGTCGAAATAGTCGTCATTGATATTATGCTGGTAACCGACGGTAATTGCGGCCCGGGCCGGCCAGGTGTAGGTCACGTAACCGGCATTGATAATATTGTCGGTCGCGACATAATCGCTGTCGGAGGCGGTGCGGTCAAACAAGAAGCTGTACTTGACCGACAGATTATACGGCAGATTAGCCAGCGCCGCGCCCCAGACCATGTTCGATCTTATCCCGAAGCCGCCGGCTTTAAATTCCGATTCGAACCGACGGAATCCACCGGATAGTATTAGACGGTTTTCATAATTGGGGACAGGAAAATAACCATCGAGCTTGACCGCAAATCGGGACTGATCGCGAGCGGAATTATAATTGTCGGAAAAATCGGCATGTTCATAGCGGGCCTGGAACATCCGTCCGTTCTTGTTAAAGCGGATGCCTCCATTATACGAAACCTGGTCATAATCCACTTTGGTTGGAGCGGTCGGAAGCACAGGGTCGAAAAGGTCGGCTGTCTCCCCGCGATACCCGATCCCGTTCCCGCCGGCCGATACGGTCACACACTTATTGGGCTTGACCCACAACGCCGCCCCGGTTTGGGCGCGGCGGGTAAAAGTGTTGCCATTGAAATCATAAAAGCGACGGTACTGGTTATTGGTTATTTCCAGCCCGAATAAACCATGCTTGGTCAACGAACCGCGGAGGTCACGATTATTCAGAGAAATCCGCTTCAAATCCAGGCGGGATTGCATACCGTTGTTGAAGGTATAGCTAAATTTATCCAGCGATAACGCCGCCCCCTCATACTCGTTGAAGGTCCCGTGGTTCACCGATTGATTGCCAGTCTCGTCAAGATATATATATCCTAATTTAATCGTGCCTGCACCATCGCCGGCCCAAAGACTGCCGCCCAGCAGGGCGGCCCAGATCGCCGACACGAAAATTTGCTTAATCACTATCGCCTCCCTGCCTACCGGTTAAAAATGTGACACCCGGACTGGAAACAATCCGGAAACAGTTTTGTCCCCAGCAGGGGATCGAGAAATTTGCCGTTATCATATGACCCATGTATTTCACTGTGGCAATCGACACAAGCCATTTTCATCCCCAGACCACTATGCTGTGTTCGGTGTTTCGGGGGAACTCCATGGCATTGAAGACAGAGGCCGTCGCCCGGCTGTTTGAGCAGACGGTCATTAGATGAACCGTGCGGCTGATGACATTCCACACACCCGCCGCCCTCAACCAGGTGGCTATAGGTCACCGGATGTTCAAATGGAAACGGTCCGGCCACGTCGCCGTGGCATTCCTGGCAGGTCCAGTTTAACCCGGCCATCATATGCGGCGCTGAAATACCTGACACTGGATGACAGCTGATGCATTTTATATTACCGGCACCAAGCGGATGAGCCGAACGTAATTTGAACTGCGTTTTAACCTCCGTGTGACAGGTTACGCAAAAATTTTCTTCGCCTGTCAAAGTCAGGCGGGGATTCGCATTACCATGAACCATATGACATGAGGTGCACGCCAATCCGGCCCGGCCATGAACGTCGGATGTAACCATGGTCGACTGATGAACCGTCACATGACACCGGGCACAAATTTCCGCCTGGGTGATTTTGTCCCTGTCAGATACTCGCGAAATAGTTTCCACTGAAGGATCGTCCAAATGATCCTTCCAACCGTCATGGCAACTGATACAGCCGATATCCGTCGCGTTTTTGGCATCGGCGGCGCCTGACAGATGATGCGGCGAACCGGCCAACGATTGTGCCATTTCGTCATGGCATTCAAGACAGGATTGAGTATTTTCGATTATTTCTTTTTTAGAATAATCCTGCGATGAAAAGGCCGAATACGCTCCCAGAACAAGCAGGAAAAATAATGTCAATGACCCTTTATGCGATCTATTGCCGAAGATCATACAGACCCTCACTTATATTTTAAATATTGTCTTCAGCCGTTTATTATAACCGGGACACCGGAACAAAACAACCGGCATCCGCGTCGATACCCATCCCGATTCATAATAATATTATATAATACTAAGTGTATCATATTTATCCACTATCATTTTAAATGAATAATTCTATGAAGGCTCTTTGTCAAGCATTTTTTCATATAATCAATTATATATCAACGGGTTATTCTATACTTAAAAGTACAGTCACAGGCGCCGCAGAGGAGCCTTCCGGCGCCGTCGTGTCCATAACAAAAGCAAAAAGCCCCGACCAAAGGTCGGGACTTTTTTATTCATTATCTTATTAACGTGAAAATGACTATCGAATTTCTTCGACTTCGCGGGTGACCTTGATGGCTTTCTGGCCATCGGGGCGAGTTTCGATTTCGACAATGGCACCCGTTATGCCCTGCGCCGCGAGTTTGGCCTCCGCCTCGGCCTTGATCTGGGCATCGGTTTTGCCCTCGGTGTTTATATCCAGCGCCGGCAGGCCTGCCATCGAGGGCACTTCGAATGACATGTCATCGGTGCCTTTAAGGTTAATTTCTATAACCTCCTCGCCCTGCCCGTTGCCGTCGTTTATCGACCGTTCGCCGCTTAAGGAAATCTGCGTTATGCCATCGGCCGAGATAGTAACATCAACCTGCGGCGACATAAATCCCGCGGCGGTCAGTTGAGCGGCAATGTCCCGCTCGATTTCTTCTTCGGTCCCGCCGCTGGTGCTGATTTCGATGATACGAACGCGGTCGTCGGTCGCCCGGGCATAGAGACTCCCCGACACTTCTTCGCGGGTCGGTACAATCTGCACGTCGGGCGCGCCGGTCAGAGCCGCCAGCACCGCCGCCGCCTGACGACCGGCGGTCCAGTCGGGAAGATTGCCGATGCGGTAATTATACCCTTCGGCGGAACGGGTCAGCTTAACCGAGGCGTTTTCATAGCCCAGCGTATTCATAGCGCCCACCAGCCGCTCGGCCGAAATCATCTGTGATTGCTGGACATTTTGCGCGACCGCCTCGAAACCGGTCGTGATGGTGTACGAAAACGGAACCAGAGTCAAAAATAAAAATACGGCCACGGCCACGCCCAGACCGGCGTAGAGTTTAGGCCGCATCGAAAATATGTTTTGTGCTTTTTCCATGAGAGAAAACTCCTTTTGATTTTTCGCTGTCTTTTGTTCGATTCTTGAGCGCAGGACCGCAAACGGGGTGACGGGCTCTTCCGGGCCGGAGGCGGCCGCTTTGAATGCACCGTCGATTATTTTCGCGGCCCGTGCGGCGCGGGCGCATGCCGGACAGGCCTCCAGATGCCTGGCAAGCTCCGGGTCGTGCCGGTTAGGCCTACTCGGTCGGCCGTCCGCATCATTCAGCTGTTGCATTGCCTTTTTGCAATCCATAATCGCCCTCGCTAAGTTGGTTGTGCCTTTCGTGTTTGACCAGGTGTCCTTCCAGGAATCGTCTCATCTTGCTTCTGGCGCGCGACAGCCGGGCTTTTATCGTCCCTTCCGGCTTGTCAAAGAACTCGGCCAGTTCGGCGATCGTCCACTGCTCGAACTCACACAGCACGAGCATCGCCTTGTCTTTGGCTCCGAGCACGGTCATCGCGGCGTCGAGCAGACGCCGGGCCTCGTTTTTGTCCCGTGGGTCATCGATCAGAACCGCTTCGAGGAGTCCGGCTGTCAGACCGGCGCGGTGGCGCCACCACGCTTCGCGCGTCCGGTTCCTGAAGCGGTTGATGATCAATTTGAACAGCCAGGGATGAAAGGCCGTCTCGTCTCGGAGCTGGCCGATTTTGCGCATCGCGACCAACAGCGCGTCCTGATACAGGTCGTCGCCGTCGTCCCGATTCCCGGCCAGTCGTCGGCAAAAGCCCTCGGCCTGACCGTGTATCGGCTCCAGAAGTGTCCAGAAACGATCATTGTTCATCAGTTTTCAGCCCTAAGACAGCATAAAATCATAAAGGGTTGCATAAATATATAAATTTATACCCGAAATCGTGGAAATTTATCATCGATTTCCGTGGGTCATCAAAACCCGGTAACACACCCTTTCAGGGTGTGAGTGATGGTCAAAAGCAATGCGATATTTATCGCAGACGGCAATCCGGTAACACACCCTTTCAGGGTGTGAGTGATGGTCAAAGGCAATGTGATATTTGTCGCAAACGGCAATGAGGGAAGATGGTCAAAATCCGGTA
>CALAMC010000034.1 GCA_937925655.1 uncultured candidate division Zixibacteria bacterium
ATTTATACCGTTATGCCAACGGCAGCCCGACAAGATTCATCGACCCGTATGCGCTGTATTTAATGGATGATTTATTAGCAGCAAATGACATGCTATTGAGTTTCAGTGACCCCAGTAGATTAATTGTGGGCGAAATTATAGGGCGTTTGGTTTCCCAATTACCGGCATCCGTCCGCGAGGGTAGGATATTTGGCACGGGTTACGGTGAAGAAGCAGTAGATTATTGGGCCTATAAATATAATGATGATTGTAATCGTTGGTATCATAAGGCATATTATGGTATTATGGGATCTACCGCGGAACTGTGGACAAAGGATATGTGGGATAGAACAACGGGACTACTCGCTGCCGCTTATGGATTGCAAGTGTCAGGAATCTCAAGCTTAGGGCCAAGCATATCTTGGAAAGGCGGTGAGACGATTTATATAAATTCCGCAGGGAAAACTACATTTCGACTTAACCTTACTGGGGATTGGAAAAACCAGCACCGGTTGTCGAGGCGACCTCATTATCACAGGCGACCTGGAATAGATAAACATAGACCTTGGGAAGGAGGACTGTAAATGGCAGATGTTATTTATCCGCTATTTCTGCGTGAAGAAGGTAATTATTTTTGTCTTATAAGGTCTTTAGAACATTTGAATTATAGATTGGAAGAAAATGACGTTGAGGAATATACAGGCTGGGACAGTGCCGGCAGACCTTTATCTCTTTACTATGAGAACAAGCGAATCCATGTACATATCGATTCGGATACGAATGAATCAGAGAAATTAAAGCAGGCTGTTATGAACTATGTCAAAACATATGTAAATTCAGAAGGTTCTTATCCGGATGATGTTGCCGGAGATCTGGTGAGACTGCTTGAATGGACTGAAAAGAAAGCGGAGGAACATTGGAAGGCCAAAAGAATCAGGGTCCGACTGAAGAATATTTTTCTAAGATTTTTTGGCAAACAAAATTAGGTATTTTAAAAAATGGGCGCAAGTCATACCTTTTTTGTGGGATTAACTTTTATATTTCATCAAATCTATTTTATGTGATTTCGCTCATAAGCTCTTTGCCAAAAGGCATGAATATTGAAAATTATAGAAAACTGATCCCAGCTGGGAAACATAACCTTAAGCCGTTTGGAATCCATACTGGAAAGGACAACTATAATAAAGCGTGGAAAGTATTTTTTAAATCGACAAAATCTCCTAACGAAGAACAAATATTGGAAAATATGTATGAGTTAGAGAAATATTACAGGTTAGAGCGCTATAAATGGGTAAAGCCATGAACGAATTTTATGAGTTCCACTGGAAAGACAGTGATCCGGTAATCGAACTGGATTACGATGCCATAGTCGGAGAAGAAATAATCCCCTGTCCGTTGGATCCGGGGCATCCAGGGATTGGTTGGTATCGGATCAATGATTTGGTCGCTAAGCTTCGATCCCCGAAAGTAAGGGACGTTATGAATACGTGGCACAGCGATTATATTATTACTGATCGGGTGGCTACAATGTTTAAAGAGCAAGGTTTTACCGGCTATGAGCTGCGACATGTTGATGTCAAATTGCCGCAAACGGATCGCTTTCGTAGGGTCATACCTCCGGTGCTTTGGGAATTAAAGGCCACCGGATGGGGTGGGATTGCCCCGGAATCTTCGGGTATTAAATTAGTTACAATTTGTCCAGGCTGTTGTTATACCCATTATACTGCGCTTCTGCATCCTGAACATTTAATCGATGAATCACAATGGGACGGAAGTGATTTCTTTTTTGTCTGGCCAATGCCGGGTTTCATATTTATTACCGAGAGAGTAAAGGATTACGTCAAAGAGAAGCGATTGAAGGGAGTTGACATAATCCCGGTTGAGAAATTGAAATCAAACAACTATGGCTATAGCCCGGGCAGACTTCGTTATTACATGGACCGGGAGCGGGCGAAGAAGCTGGGAGGGCATTTGGGGATAGACTGAAAGGCCATCCGTTGGCGGGCGAAGTGGTATCCGTTCGGGGAAATCTATGAAGAATTCGTATCCACGGACAACGACGGCCGTTTTCCGGGTCAGGTATGCGACGACGAAACGGGCCTTTATTATAACTGGCACAGGTATTACAGCCCGCAATTGGGTATATACTATCAGGCGGACCCACTGGGATTGGAGGGTGGCGATTATAATTTATACCGGTATGCCAACGGCAGCCCGACAAGATTCATCGACCCGTATGCGCTGTATTTAATGGATGATTTATTAGCAGCAAATGACATGCTATTGAGTTTCAGTGACCCCAGTAGATTAATTGTGGGCGAAATTATAGGGCGTTTGGTTTCCCAATTACCGGCATC
>CALAMC010000035.1 GCA_937925655.1 uncultured candidate division Zixibacteria bacterium
TTTATATCATCATAAAAAATTGAGAATAAAGACGTCAGGCCCCGTGTGGGCCTGACCTGCAACTGCAATCCCATGCTCCAAAGTGCCGGGACACCCATACAGCCATAATAGACAACGCCGCCTGGTTCCGGCAGAAATAAATCGATATAATGCCCGGCGGATTTTAAACACGCCGGGTTTTTATAGCGGATAAATATTCTTGTTCCGGACGGGCATAATTGATATTATCAGCTAAAGACAATTACAATGCTTGGATGAAGGAATATCATATGTCCGTCAAACATCTTGAAACCCTGCCTAAAGAAAAGCTGATCGGGATAATCGAGGATTTTGCCAAAAACTGGCTGGCCCATGATGGCCTCTGGTTTCAGGCGGTGGAACAGGAATGCGATATGCCGACCGCCATCAAGCTCGATACCCAGGCCTGGGATAAATTCACCCGTATCGAAGCCCAGCGCATTATGGCTCGTCATGATATCCCCGAAAACGGCGGCCTTGAGGCTCTCAAAAAAGCCCTGCAATACCGATTGTATTCGGTGCTCAACGAACAGGCCATAACCGAGGAAACCGAGAAATCATTCGTCTTCAAAATGGTCGATTGCCGGGTCCAGTCGGCCCGCAAAAGAAAAAACCTGCCGCCGTTTCCATGCAAGTCGGTCGGGATTGTCGAATACACCGAATTTGCAAAAACAATCGACCCGCGTATCAAGACCGAATGCCTGGCCTGCCCGCCCGATAAAAGCGACCGTGACTATTATTGTGGGTGGAGATTTTCGATTGGATAATTGGCGAATAATGATCAAATGCCCTTATATGACAGTCTTAAGTTAAAGCAAATAAATATCTTGCGGAGTATTTACAAATTATATATATTATAATATGAATAATTTGCGGAAATGATGTAAGTGATTGACATTCAAAATATTATAAGCGTTTATAATCCTTGGTGGGAGAATGGCATGGTTGGGATGGAGGTTCCCGCATTTCATCGCCCCATTTTTCAGACACTCATGGAAGATATGCGG
The DNA here is from genome assembly GCA_937925655.1 of uncultured candidate division Zixibacteria bacterium. Taxonomy (GTDB): domain Bacteria; phylum Zixibacteria; class MSB-5A5; order GN15; family PGXB01; genus CALAMC01. Next base: position 1,026 of record CALAMC010000035.1, read on the forward strand.
CAAATTCCGCAGATTCTCTCCATCACTGGTCCTAGACGTGTAGGGAAAAGCACATTATTATATCAAATAATACGCCAACTGCTGAACGACCAAACCGCGCCGAAAAAAATAATTTATTATTCTTTCGATGACCCTGCTTTGGATATTTCCAACGTGCATGTCAATGCGCTGATTGAATATATAATGCAAGGGGCGTTACAGGGGAAAAAGACTGGTTTGACTTATATTTTTCTGGATGAGATACAGCGACTTGACCGATGGGAGCTTTACTTAAAAAAGTACCATGATCTTAAATATCCCATACGCGTAATCATATCAGGTTCGGCTTCCTCACCCATATTCAAAAAGAGCCGGGAAAGCCTGATGGGCAGGGTAAAAGATTATCATCTTCTCCCATTTTCATTCCGCGAATTCGTCTTGTACTCATTGATCGAAAAACCGAGCCTTATGGCCGAAGTTAACAATATCTATGAGCAAGGCAAGACGGCGCAGGGGTTTGCAACCGGAGATTTATCGATAGTAGCTAAAGAAGTCCCGATCTCTTTGCCAAGTCGGGAACTTCAAATATTCCTTGATGGGGAAATGAGACGTTTCATGCTTGAGGGTGGATTCCCCGAAGTGTGGAGTCTGCCCACATGGGTGGCCAAGCAGGATTATTTGTATGATAATCAGGTGAGGAAAGTAATTTATGAAGACTTGGTACTTGCAGCCGAATTCAGAAAACCGGAGCTATTAAAAAGATTCTATATTTCATTGCTTGAAAGCCCCGGTAGAGAAGCCAGCCTGCAATCCGTATCAAAAGAAATAAATATCAAAATCGCGCAAATTGATAAATATTTGCCTCTTCTGGAAATGACAGATCTTGTTTACAGCTTGTCCAAGTTTCGTGCATCTCCCTTAAGAGTGCGGAGGGGAGCCATGAAATTTTATCTGGTCGATCTCGCCTTGCGTAATGCGGTCCTTCGTCTTGATCCGGACTTGTTGGATGACAATCAGGCTCTTGGCATTTACGCGGAAAATCTGACGTTTTTGGCGTTGCGAAAATGGCGTGGAACCATTCAAATGGATTATTATCGTGAACGCAACCGGGAAATCGATTTTATTGTGCATGTAAAACCGAGGCAATTTTTGCCCGTTGAAGTGAAATTTCAGAATCAGATCAGTGATACGGATTTTAAAAGCATTTTAAGCTTTGGCCGTAATCAAAAACGCCCCCTAATGCCGATTATGGTTACCAAAAAATGGCATGATTTCGGTCCGCGTAATGGCGTTTTTCTGATACCTTTGCCGTTATTCCTATTGCTTTTCGATTGAACCAATAACTCCGGACTAATCCCATTCGCACGGGGGCGCGACGGCTTCATAAATGAAATTTATCAGCGTCAGAATATCGAGCAAATTGATCTGCCCGTTACAGTCACAATCGGCCAGATTAACGTCTTCCGGGGGCGGCGCGCCCTGATAAAGATGACCGATGGTCAGCAGAATATCGATTAGATTGCGCACGCCGTCATCGTTGAAGTCACAATACGACGTCGGCGGAGCCGAATATATCGGAAGGCTATGATATTTGAAATATGATTTGACCGGGTCGGCGCTGTCCTCGACCCGCACCGCAAAGGCATAGTTTTTGACCCGTGTCGGCGTTCCCGAAATTAAACCACTCGGGCTGATCGATAAACCGTCGGGCAGGCTGGCCACCTGAATCGAGAAATGATATGGCGGCGCACCGCCGGTCGCGGTCATCTGGTGGGAATAGGGTTCTCCGATAATCCCATGGGGCAAATCCTTCGGGTCGGTGATCCAGACCGCATCAACTTCCAGAAGCGCTCCGGCCGTACCGATTCCGCATTCACCGTACTTAATCCAGAAATAGCCGTCATCGCCCCAGTAGGTGCCCCAGCTGTTTTTCACCCGCCAGGCACCGTTGCCGTCGCAATAGTCGTCATCCCAGCCGATAATCAACACGGCGTGGCCGCCCGAATAGGGACTGACGCCGTTCCACTCATAGCACCCGCCGCCGTAAGTATCGAAATCATCGTACACATCAAATGCCACCGCGATGGGCGCCACCATCACCGCCTGTTTGATCGAATTGACATCATTGGGAACGGAGGTCCAGCCAAGAATATCCGCCATGACCGGGTACAAATCCTCGGTACAGGGAACCTCATCGTTGGCCTGATAGGGCATCGCCGTCTCGAAAATCACGCCGTGATCGCGGAAATGCACATAACACGCTTCCATCCAGCCGCCGTCGCATCCCCACCCCTGTGATATGCATGACAGAAGCTGTTGCTCGGACAGGTTGTAATTATACTGGCGGTATATCAAGTACTGCGATTCCAGCGCGGCCACCGATGAAAAAATCCAGCAGGAGCCGCAACTACCCTGATTTCTTATTCCCGTCACTTTGCCCTGGTCGTACCAGTTGAAGTACGACGGCAAATCCTCGGCGCGTTTATTGAACCGGTTCGGGTCAAGATGTGACTCCCAGATTTCCTGCCAGTTGTCGGGCGGTTTAAAACCGCGCAGTTGTTTGCGTTCTTCCGGGGTATAGTCGGTAATGACCGAGGTCACCTTCGGCGTCCAGTTCAGCCCCAGGCTGTCGATTATGCGCTGATGCCGGGCAACCAATTCTTCGGGGCTCTCTTCGGCCAGCACGATGGCGCCGGACAAGATCATTGCCAGAAACACGATCAAAAGCTTCGAATATCTATTCATATTATGACCTCGGGCGGTAAAGGATAATCGGTCATCTTGCGAATTTACGTTTCAACACTCATAAATATAGCCCAACCTGCCTGATTGTCAACATGTTATATTTTATCGGCCGGAACCGTTCGGATTCGCCTGTTACGGCCATAAAATTGTTCTTGCGCCGGATTATTCAAAAGCTCAATTTTTAATGTCCCCGTGAAGGGTCGATTATGAAAAGAGAGTATTTTATCACAGCCCAGTATTTCTTAATAACGGCGGGCATCGTCTACCTGTTTTACCGTCTGATGGCCCCCTTTTTTCTTCCCATCGCCTGGGCCGCCGTACTGGTAATCATATTTTTTCCCGGTTATCGCTGGCTGTTGACCAGATTGAAATCGCCGGCGCTGGCTTCGGTCATAGCCTGTCTTCTTATATTCGTAATTATAATCGGCCCATCGGTTTATATGCTGGCGGCGTTATTGGGCGAGGCGGCCGATGCTCTCGCCAAAGTCAATCAATTGTATCAAAGCGGTGAACTCAAAAACATCCTGACCGTCAAACTCCCGTTCTGGGGCGCCATCCGCGATAAACTGGCCGCCTTCCCGCAACTGGCCGCCATGGATTTCGAAACTATCCTGAACAATGCCGCCGCCGTCATCAGTGAGGCCATCGGCGACCAGGCCACCACCGTCATCGCCAACGTCGGCCTGACCATTTTGCATTTCGTCCTGATGCTCTTTTCCATGTTTTTCTTTTTCCGTGACGGTGACAGAATTATTGCGGCTCTTAAACGCATTACCCCTCTCATGCCCGAACAGGTGGCCGATATGTACAGCCGCCTGCACCTTATTATCGAGGGGACGATGTATGGCGAGGTCGTCGTGGCGGTCATCCAGGGGACGCTGGGGGGAATTTTGTTTGCCCTCTTCGGGATTTCGTCGCCGGTGTTCTGGGGCGCGATGATGGCCTTTCTGGCATTCATCCCGATTCTCGGACCGTTTCTGATTTATATCCCCGCCGGTATTTTTCTCTTTTTCGGCGGTTCGCCGGTCAAGGGTATCGCGCTGATTGCCATCGGCGTCGCCGTCATCAGCCAGATCGACAATGTCCTGCGGCCGCTTCTGTTCAAGGGTCGCACCCGCATGCATACCCTGCTTCTGTTTTTCGCTATTCTGGGCGGGCTGTATTTGTTCGGCCTGATCGGTATCGTCATGGGGCCGCTCATCGCGGCGGTGTTCGTCTCGCTATTACGCGTTTTCGAAGTCCGTCTGCACCCGGACGATACGCATGGTGCAACGGCCGAATAAACCCGACCGTGCCATGTCATCCCCGCCGTTTTAATGTCACCCCGCCTCCTTCAGTGTCATTCCCGCCCCTTAAATGTCATCCCGGACTTGATCCGGGATCCAGTTCTTGGTTCGCCTTGACATAGGTCGGTGTTCCGAGTCCCGACATAGTCGGGATGAGAAACCCGACAACAATACGTCGGCTTTCCCTCCTGACTTCGTCAGAATTCGGAAGCCGATCTACCAGTTTTTCAACGGCCCCGAAAGCGGGAATCCAGATTAAGCCGTCACGCCTCGAGTCGGCCTGAAAAATTACTAATTGAAACGAATTCCTAGTGACCTAAGCATTGAAAAGGTATCAACATATGGCACATTGAAAGCATGGCATACATTGGGGATTTTGACTTTATGGCTTAATGCTGATGCCATTTGCTCCTGAGTTACTATTGTGTATCCATTTACTCGGGCATACGCAATCAGCCAACCGTCCGCACCTTGGGCAAAATCAGCTTTGGCGGCATCTGAAAACTGTTTCTGATTGTTTACCCAATTCATTATTTCACTATAAGATTGCGTTATATCCTCGCTGTCGGTCGTCGCAAATGCATTTCCAAAACTACTCTGTGCCCAGTCCGCCAGCTCATCCATTCCCTTTTTTAGTTCTTCGCTTATACGATCAATGCTCATCAATCGACCAAGCTGACCGAAATGTATCAAGCTCTGCCAGAATGATGGTGCCAAGTCGAAAGCATAATATTGGCGTGCGGCTTGAATAAATACATTGGCATCCAGCACAAATGTAATAGGTTTGCTCAATGAGCCGCCCCATACCCAAGGCGTTCAGCAAATTGGTCAAACGTTTTTCCATGCAATCCAGTCATTCTATATGCGTCGCTAAAGAGTAATGTGCCTTCTCTGGTCGCTTGAACCACGGCGTCGGCAAATCGTTTGCCCAATCTTAGATTCTGAGTAGCATAGAAATCCCCACCACCGCTACTCGGAGATTTTTTTCGCACCTCATCCATATATTCTTGATAAAATTTAAAAAATGCATCTCTGCTGATAAGTCGCAAATCGAGAAGCCTTCGAGCCGCGACAATCTCGCTAATTTTGAAGTGGCGCGCAATCTCTGGAAATCGAGTCTGGGATTGATTTACACTAGGCCAAATTTGTCTTAAGGATTCTTCCGGAACAAGGAATTCCGCCGCCACAGCATTACATGCTTTCTCTGTCGCATCTTCAGCTGGTTGCATACGTCTTAAATCAAATGCTGCACTGCTTCCAAAGAAAACATGCGCTAATTCATGTGCAAGCGTGAACATTTGGGCGGCTTTTCCATCAGCGCCGTTAACGAAAACCAGGGGAGCAAAATCATCAACAAGCACGAATCCTCGGAATTCTTCAACGTCCAATTTTCGGTGCGTGTTATTTCCGACGATTCCGTTGACAACGACAATGATACCGCTTGCTTCTATCGCTTCTCGAAGAGCTGTCAGGGCTTCAGTCCACGTTCGGTACGCAGATGCCCAATCAATATCGAAGCCCAGAGCCTGGCGCATCCTATTGGCAACTAAAGATACGTTTTCGTGCATACTCGCCGAACGAACCAATGTCAGTCGCCCAACTTCCTGTTCTATAAGGAACTCTCTCATCCAAGCTTGCCGCCGCTGCATTATATGAACTGTCTCGATTAAATCTGGACTAGACTTATATGTGGGATCGGCATACACAGATCTAAAATGTGGAATCGGAAGCCTCTCGTCGGGCGGATTATGTAAAAAGAAATATCCGAGTGGAGTCCTTGTAGCCCGAGCCAGAGACTCCAGTTGTTTGAGTGTAGGCCGGCTTTCTCCAGTCACCCATTCATAAATCTTCGGAAACCTTATATGGAGGTCCTCTAGTGTACGACCGCTTCGGTCAATGGCCCAACGCAATACTTCTTCTCTGATTGCAACCTTGCTCAATAGACTAACCCTCGGTCACTGCCCAAATCCCCGATTCTTGATACTATCGATATTTGTTTAAAATATATATCAATTCACTTCTAATATGCAATCTCTAAATGCCCATTGAAACAATCTGACCAAATGTCCGCTGTCTTATCAGTTTGGAGCTCCAGTGTCCGACATTCTTCCTCCATTTTCCCCACCAACCCGATGTTGATTTCTACAGCGCCCCTTTTGTAAAGAAAGGAGCTATAACTATGACCGTTACCAAAAAACAAATCGCCGCCAACCGGCAAAATGCCCAAAAATCAACCGGGCCGACTTCGCCCGAAGGCAAAGCCAAAGCCTCAAAAAACGCCCTCAAATACGGCTTCAATGCCAAAGACATGATTTTAAATACGCCCGTCTTCAATGAAAATCCCGCCGAATACGAAGCCCTGCTGGACTCCCTTTATGAGGAGCTCAAACCCGCCACCGCCCTGCAGGAATACCTCGTTCGTAAAATCGCCAATTCCCTCTGGCGCTCGCGCCGCATTCCGCTGGCCGAAACCGCCCAAATCAATGACCAGCTTGAATACGTCGAATCGGGTTTAGAGCGCCACAGAAGTCTGACCAGCCTGCCGCGTTATGAATCCTCCCCCGATGATCAAATCGATTACGTAATGAGAGAGCGCATTAACGCTATCGCCCGAAAGCTTATCCCCCGCGAAGACGTCAATATCAACTCTATGCGCTATGAACTGCGGTTGGATCGCCAATTGACCCGATCCATCCGGCTTTTGAAATTTCTGAAGCTCTATAAATTCGATGAAAATGAAACGGGCCTTCCGGAAGACATTATTGAAAATGACATAACGGACCCGAATCCCGGTAATGCAATCGCGGATAATTGATTATCTATGCCAAAACCCTTTTAAAAAACGACGAAAATTGGGCCCCTCACTACAAACTTTATGGCGAAATTGTATGCTGATTTATCCCGATTTGCAGGCGGCAGAACTTTCAAAGCCCAGAAGAACTTTCTCCTTCCGCTTCTCAAGCCTAATTTATCCCAACTATCTCGACGTCGAATTCGAGTGTCTTGCCCGCCAGTGGATGATTGGCGTCGATCGTCACCGTGTCGGCCGTGAGATTCGTCACAACCACCGTCACCTCCTGGCCGTCGTCGCGCTCCATGCGCAACTGCTGGCCGATAAACGGGGTCACGCTTTCCGGAAACTGGTTGCGATCCACGTCGACGACCAGATTATCATCGCGGTCGCCGAACGCCTCTTCCGGCGTGACGACAAACGATTTCTTTTCGCCGACTTCCATGCCCACAAGGTTTTTGCGGATACCGTCGATAACTTTGCCTTCGCCCAGGTCGAATTTCTCCGGATTGCGGTTTTCGGTGGACTGATACAGATTGCCGCCCTGGATTCTGGCGCTATAGTGCACGGTGACTTTATCGCCCGTTTTGATTTTGGTCATGTCTCCTCCATAAATGAATTATATTAATATACTTATTGAACCGTGTCATCCGCTCATTGTTCCTCGAAGGCGGTCGAGCGGGCTCAATAATCCTTCTTCCCAAAAATATACACCGCCAGAAACATCATCACCGCCGCGAACAGAAGCGATGACCAGATGGCGTAAATATTGGTCAAACCCTCGCCCTGCGTCAACGATATGATATTATCCGAGACTTCATTCATTTTGGGCAGGATATGGTAAATCGTGTTGAGAACGGTCTGCCAGGTTTCCCCCAGCAAGCTATACACGAACTCGCGTTTGGCCAGAAGGCCGGTGCCGAAACTCAAGGCAAAATAGCCGATAATCGCGACCGCCGTCGAATGACTGGCCAGACCAAGCAGGAAAACGATGCTGTATATGATCAAAAACTCGATAAAGGCGATCAACAGGCCCGGCAGAAACGACCAGAGCAGGCTCTCCAGCCGAATCGACAGTACCACCCAGAGCGGCAGACACATGAGCGCCAGAATCGCGATCATGACAAGATACACGGCGAAGAATTTCATCACAAGCAGGCCGGGACGACTTATCGGTTTGGAAATATTGAGTTCCACCCGGCCTTTGTTCAGATACGACGGCAATAGACCGGCCGAGCCGAAAACCATCAAAAACATGGCAAACCCGATATATCCGGATAAAAACCGTGCGACCAGCGTGCCGGCAAAGGCCTGTGCGGTCGGGTCGTTATCGATTATGTCGTGACCGTTGATGCTTATACCCGGAATAAGGATGAATATCAACGTCATTAGCACGGTCACGCCGCCATAGAAGTAAAGCATTTTGCGGTGCATGATTTCGAGAGTCGTATCATACAGGATGGCGGTGAACTTACGCATCGGTTTTTCCCTCCGATACGTTCTTCTGGGCGCCGCGCACCAGTTGCATGAAACTGTCTTCCAGGCCCATCCGAATCGGCGTCACCGCCAGAAGCTCGACATTGCACGCCCGGAGCAGGTCGATCAGGCCGTTAACTTCCGGTTCGGCGTGGAAGGCAATGGTGATGGCATTGCCGTCGATTTGCGCCCGGTCATATTGCTCCATGACGCGCGAGCGAGCGTCATCGGACAGGCTTACAGTGTCGATCTTGAAACTCGGTTTCGTCTCGGTCAGGCCGGTTACGGGACCGACTTTGAGCAGTTTGCCCCTGTCCAGAATGGCTACCCGGTCGCAGGTGGTTTCGACTTCGGCCAGAAGGTGGGAGTTCAAAAAGACGGTTTTGCCCTGCTTTTTAAGATTTTTCAGGATGTCGCGAATTTCCCTCCGCCCGATCGGGTCGACCCCGTCGGTCGGTTCATCGAGAAATATCAGTTCCGGGTCGTTGAGCATGGCCTGTGCCAGTCCCAGCCGTTGCATCATCCCTTTGGAATATTTTCTGATTTTGGTATCGCGCCAGCGGGTCATCCCGACCAGTTCCAGAAGCGGTCCGGCTTTGGCTTTGATGTCTGCGCCGGAGAGTCCGGCCATGCCGCCAAAACAAAACAACATCTGCATCCCGGTCAGGTATTGCGGGAAACGGTGGTTTTCGGGCAGATAGCCGACTTTCTCATGAGAGCGCCATGATATGATATTTTCTCCGAGGATACTGGCGCCGCCGCCGGTGGCTTTGAGCGAACCCAGCAGGATTTTTATCAATGTGGTTTTGCCCGCGCCGTTGGGGCCCAGAAGACCGAATATCTCACCGCGACGGACGTCGAAAGAAACTTTATCCAGAGCCGTGAGGGCTGTCCCGCCCAGACCGGCGCGGAACACTTTGGTCATTTCCCTGATTGTTATGGCGGTGTTGTTTTCGGTCATAGGTTATTGGACGCAAATTCCATCAAGAAGTTATCCCTTTTCGTCTTTCATGCTGGATTTATAACCCGGCAGCCGTATCCCCGCTCCAGCACGTCCTGACCATCGATATGGCGAGACACATATTGTCCGCAATTGCTGCCTATTTTATTTTCTTCGATTTCACCGAAGCTGATCAGCACATTGAAACCGGCGTCACGGAATCCCTGTGCGATAACCTTGGCCGGTTGCACGTCTAATTCATTGAATCCTGGAAAAAGGCCGTTATTTCTGGCGCTGTAAGTGGGATTTAGTGGAGTCAGTTTGATGAAGAATATAAGGGGATCGAAATATTCGGCGATTATCGTGGGATCGACCGGGACGCCCTTTATCAGCGCGAAATTCAAAGTGATTTGGCGCGAGCCATTCGTATAAAAGTCTTCGCCGTATTCCGCAATTTGGTCGAAATTCCATTTGCGAATCGGGATTAATTTGTCTCTGATAGCCGTGTCGGTCGTATGAATCGAGAATTGCAGCTGGAAGGCGGAGTCATACAACTTTTTTTTGACCTTCAGCAGATGTTCGAAAAAGCATCCGGCATCGAGTGGCGCAACGGTGGAAATGCAGGGCATCAGTCCCGGAGCCGCGTATTTTTGAGGAAGCTCGTACAGGACATCTATCACATTTTCATTATACGCCGGCTCACCCATGCGGGCGAATTGTATTTTGAATTTTTCGGCAGGGATAATGTGATCGGGGTATCGGCGTTCGATAAGATAATCTATCTGAAAAAACAATTCCCGCCGGGACAATCGGCCCTTGTAATGATCGCCGGCATCGCAAATCGGGCATCGTACCGGGCAGCCGAAGAGTGATGATACTATCAATACCCATTTTTTTTCCCTGGGGAGGGGCGGTTGCACCGATTCAAGGAATTCGATGGAGCGTCCCCGCCCATCCTCGGCGATAAACACGGTAGCCAGGTTACTGTCGCCGGTATGTCCGATTATTTTCATGTATGGAATCTCTTAATTTTTCATGGATTTTCATGGCCGCCAGAAGACCGTCGCCGCAGGCGATGGCAGTCTGCCGATAGCGGCCGTTTGCAACGTCGCCGATCCGGTGCAACAATCCGTCGCTTTCCAGTTCAATCATGCGGTTCATTATATTATAAGATAAAAAGGTGTCGCAGGGATTCCGCCCGATGCCTATAACGACATAATCAAACGGTGGAAAAGTGTCGGCGGGGTGACCAGCGCATTCAATGCCGAGCCGGCCGTCGGAATGTCTGACTATATTTTTTATTATATAACCGGAGCAGCGGGTAATATTCGAATGAATTCGAGCGCGCTCGGCAAGCGGGATCGCGCATCTGCTTTCCGAATTCCGTTGGATTAAAAAGATTTTATTCTGACGCGCCAGATTAAGGGCATAATCACAAGCCGTATCTCCTCCTCCGATTATGGCAACATTTTTCCCGGTTTCATCAATAATCGGGGTGATTTCGTAAAATATTCGTTCCATCGCCCCGGCGTCGATAACCGCGGATTCCAAAGGCCTCGGCGACGATCCCGACGCGACAATCAATGTCACGGCCATGAAGACTCTCTGCGCGGTTTCTATTCTGAATAGGCAGTCTTTATAATCGACTTTTTCCACTTCGCTTTTTATCAATTCAATTGCATATTTATCAAATTGACGCTTGAACAATTTCACCAGTTCCGGACCGCTGATTCCGTCGGGAAATCCGGGGTAGTTTTCTACCAGAAAGGCGTTATTTAAAAGGCCGCCCATGCTGCCCTTTTCAAAAATGACGAAATCCGTCCCACCGCGGGCCAGTTGGATTGACGCGGCTATGCCGGCCGGTCCGGCACCGATTATTGCTGTGCTGTAAGTTGCCGTCATTTTTCAATTTCAAAATAATCCAGACGGTTCAATTGGGTATCGAGTGTTTCCACAATCAACTTACCGTTTCTTATGTCAAGACGGCAGAAATTGTGTTTTTTTAAAGCTATTTGGCTGTACAGGTTGTCCTTTTCTATATCGTACAACGGTGCGCCGCCGCCCGCCGCGATGACATAATAAACGCCCTTGACGCGGGACCGTTCATAGATATGGTCGTGACCGTTGAAAACAATATCGACCCCGTGCTTTTTGAAAAGCGGCACCCAGGTTTTGCGCAAACCTTTTTCGTCTTCGTCGTGCGGGCCGCTGCTGTATGGCGGGTGGTGGAACAGCGCCACCGTGAATTTGATATCATCCCCCGTGTTTATAAGCTCGTTTTCCAGCCATTTGTACTGCTCGGACTTTTTATCGCTGTCGGTACAGCTGTTGAGCACGATAAATTTTATGCCGTCGATCATGACGCTGTACCATTGCTCGTTGCCGGGCAGATCGAAGCGTTCATAATAATAAGGGGAATCATGCTCATGGTTTCCCAGCGCCGGATAGAAGGCGGCCTTTTCCAGGAGCCGCTCGGTGATGACGAAAAACGTATCCCAGTCGGCCTCGATTCGTCCGTCGCCGACCAGGTCGCCGGTGTGGAACACCGCTTTGGGATTGACGCGTTCGATGGCATTGACCACCGCGCGGTGGTCGTCGTGATAGGTGCGCGAATCGCCGTAGATGACAATGGGACGGGACTGGTCCGGCATTGTTTGCGGCGGGGTTTCGGCAAAGACGAAAATGGTCGAGAACAGAATAATTAATACTGATACTTTAATGATTTTCATTTTGGTGCCTTAATAATTTTCCAATTATGGTAGAGTAATTAATGGAGACACGAAAAACAATAGCAAAAACACGACTATAGAGACTTATCTCTTTCGTTTAATATTTTTTTGGCTTCTCTCAAGTCAATTTTAGCGTGGTGGCCATGTCTTTCCAAAATATATAGTAAATTGGAGCCGTTCAATAGCGTTATTGGCTTGCCTTTGGCGAATTCATACGCATCCGGGCCGTAATCTGCGGTTGAAACCAAAATACCCTTGGTTGCCCCTTCATTTATCAAAGTCCCATATAAATCACGGACGGCTGAAACTCCAACAGTATTTGTATATCGTTTTGCCTGTATGACAATTTTACCTCCGCGAATGGGATCCGGGTCGAACGCAATGGCATCAACACCACCGTCCCTGCTTGCCTGGGTTATTTTAACTTCACCACCGGATACCGCGAATTCCTTCTCAAATATCTCCCTAATCAGGTTTTCAAAATCCTGCCAGTCCATCACAGCTATGTTCGTTGAGTTATCGATTTGATTGGCTACGGCATAACCTTCAACTATCCGTTTATCCAGTCTGCTTATCTGTAATATTGGTTGTACTGACGTTAAAGAACTAAGTTTACTGGCCGCTATCCCTTTTAGGCTTTTAAAGCAAGTCTTCGGGTCCACTTTCGATAGATTAATTTTCGAAAACTCGTCTTTTTTAGCCTGTATTGTAAGCACGCAATTTGTTTCATTATTGCCAGTAGCTTTGTTAATTGCATTTATCCGACCGTTAAAGGAAATGGCGTCGATGGCGTTTGCAGCGTCGGCTTCGAATATTTCATGCATAGTCCGCAAAGTAATTTTATATATGGCGTCGTCGAACATTTTCTTCAATTTCGATTCCGGCAAATGAACTTCTTTAATCTCATTTTTGCTTGCGATATATTTTACTTCCTGGATTTTAGGAAAACACTCCAGGGAGGGCAATTCATATTCAATAATCAGGATTTTACTATCGCTATTGTATTCCAGTTCAAAATTTTTGGGAAAAGAATCCGGATATTCAGAATTATTAAGCACCATTTTGCAATATACGACTACCGATTCGGCATCTTGTTTCCAGTATAATTTCTTCAAGCGGTCAATATTGTTATTAAATGTTGTTTGTTCATCCAGGAATTCCCGCTTTCCGTGCTCCCATTCTGATAATTGGCTCTCATATTTTTTCAATTCATCTTTAAATGCCGCATCTAATTCGTTGTTTTGTTTTTCAATTTCAGCCTTTTTTTCTTCCCATTCGGATACCGCTTTAGTGTGTTTATCCTCATATTCCTGAATTTTCCGTGCCCTTTTTGATTTAATTATTCTTTCCCAGACGGTTAACCAAGGTGTAAATTCGGCACATTGTTTATCAGGTTTCGAAGGGTATTCCAATTTTTGTGTGGGAGATGGTTTTAGCGGTGGCTGTTCGGTAAATTTGTCCCTTTTCTTTAAGCTTTCCCAATCAACTGTATCATTGACAGATGAAGTCTGAAGCAGAAGATTGTCAATTCGATTTAATGCCTGTTTGGCTTCCAGCGTTCTTGAATTTACAATTTCTATAAGTGCGGCTTTTAATAGATCTTTTCCCTCACGGCCGTCAATGTTTTTAAATAAAACATTACAATCAATTGTGCCATCGATTGATGGGAGTTGAAGCATGAGATTATCTATGAAGTAAGAAACTACGTCGCCTTCCTTAAACAAAGTCATGTCTTCTAGATCGAACGTATTTTCGTAATCTTTTATTTGGCTCGATTTTACTTCTTCCCATTTATCATACCATTCCATATAGAATTGGTATTTTACCTTGAGCTCAAGGATATCGAGTGAGGGTGCCGAAATGTTTTTTTGTTCATTTAATCCGCGATGCGAGACTTGAATAGTGTAGTCAAGGATCTGAGTTTTATCGGAATTCCAGCATACGTGGGGATCGCCAAAATAAAATAAATCCTTACTCACTGTCATTTGCCTCACCATGAAAATGCCCCAGCGGCCGTCCTTTATATTAAAAGAGTATCGTTCAATTCAAAGCACCGATATATATGTGAATATTAAATTAAATATAGTCAAATGATGGGCATTGTCAATACGGAGATGATCTATGTTATAAGCAAGAGATTAGGAAGAAACAAATCCTAAAATAGTATTTTGCGCAATTGTCTATATTCCCTGACAACGGGGACAATAATGGGCCGAGCGGGAGCCGATTTTAATGCGGCGGATTTTCGACCCACAGTTGGGGCAGGCCTCGCCCTCGCGGCCGTAAACCAGTAGATAATTCTGGAATCTCCCGGTCTGGCCGTTGACACCGGCGAAACTGTCCACCGATGTACCCATATGGCGTATGGCCTTTTTCAGAAGTCGCTGGATATGGCCATGCAGTTCGATTAATTTCGCCTTCGATATAGAATCGGTCAGGCGGCGGGGGTGAATTCTGGCGGCAAACAGGGCTTCATCGGCATAGATATTGCCCAGCCCGGCCAGAAATGTCTGGTCCAGCAGGGCCGGCTTGATCATCCGATGCGTATTTTTGAATAAAGCGACAAAGTCGCCGGGCGGGATTTCCAGCGGTTCGGGACCAAGTTCGACCAGGCCCTTTTGATTCATCACCTCTTCGGTTCTATACAGCCGGATTCGCCCGAACCGTCGATAATCGTTGAAGCGGAGGCTATGTCCGTTGTTTACGAAGTTGAAAATCATCAGGTCGTGTTTTCCGATGGGGTCGGCCTTGGGAAAATAATAAAAATGGCCGGTCATTTTCAAATGCACCCAAAGAGAGTAGTTATTGTCGAGGTCGATCAGAATATTTTTTCCGCGACGGCGGATGCCGATGATGCGGCTACCCGGAAGGTTTTTGGTCCACCCGGTCTTGTTATCCTGATGGTACTTATTATAGTTGACCGTCACCGATTTTATGGTTTGTCCCAGAATAGTATTTTGAAGACCGCTAATGACGGTTTCGACTTCCGGTAGTTCCGGCATAACTTATTGCCCCTAAATTAGATGGAATATTATGATTCAGGTGCGATCAGTTTTTTAAGCTCGGCAATAATCTCGTTGACATCGAGGCCGTGCAGTTGCGACGCCATTTCAAGAGTTTCGAGTTTCATGCTCGGGCACGCATAGCAGCCACCATGGAAATATTTCATGATAACCGAGGCGGCTTCCGGTATTTTCTCGATTATCTCGCCCATGGTCGTGTTTTTGTTAATCGTAATCATAAAATTGTCTTTCTCGGTCAGGGGTAATTGACGCCGCCGACGGTGGCCCGTATTAAGTCACCGCTGATGGAGGACGTCTGATAGCGGACGATACCGACGTCGCGGGCGAACCAGCGGATGATTTCATCGGCGAAAATTTTCCGAACCTTTTCGTCGAGATAGGAATACCGTACTTTCATCTTGATGCAGTCGCGAAAGGTTCCCGCCGGAGTGGTGATATCCTCGATACCCAGGATTTCACATGCGACCTGTATCCGGAAATGAGAATTGACCGAGTCGCTTCTGATTTCGACCGCCGACACCAGAAGGGTATCGCCGACAATTTTCGACCAGGGTGCAAACGGTAAGAGCGGGAAAAAGTGCACCTGGAGGTCCACCTGCGCCAGAGCCACGTTGTTCCAGAAAACGCCGTCTTCGTTACGGCTGAAATCCTCCCAGGTCATGATCTTACCCGCTGAATCCAGATATGTCCGGGTGAACAGGCTGTCGATTTGACGGGTGACGGTGATTTCGCCGGGGACGCCGGAATAAATGTAGCGGTCGCCCTCGTTGAGCGGAAAATACTGCGAACCATCAATGCGGGCCGTCCGCTCACGCCGCTCCACACATCCGGCGGTCAACAGCAGAAGCAACAGGACGATTCCCGTTATCGTTTTCCCGGTCATTTTGCCTGACCCTGCTTTTTTCGATAGTCGGCGATGGCCGAGCGAAGAGCATCGGTCGCCAGATTGGAGCAATGCATTTTTATCGGCGGCAAGCCGCCCAGCGCATCGGCCACGTCGCCCCGGGTCAGCCGTTCGGCCTCCTCGAGCGTTTTACCCTTGACCATCTCGGTCGTGATGGAACTGGTGGCGATGGCCGCCCCGCAACCGAACGTTTTGAACCGGATATCGACAATGACATCGTTCTCGACTTTTATATACATGGTCATGATATCGCCGCATGACGGATTGCCGACCGTCCCGACCCCGCTGGCCGATTCGATTTCACCGACATTTCTGGGGTTCTGGAAATGGTCTAATACTTTATCAGAATACATTAAAACCTCTCAAACAAGCATCAAAATTGTCCATTTAATATATACAGCCGGGCGAAATTGGCAAGTGAATATTTTCACATATGGCCGGTTTAATTAAAATGAAGAGTCGCTTCTCCGGCATAAAATTTCTGAAGGCCGTCTTTTGTTTCCAGTACCAGCCGCCCGTCTTCATCTATATCCTTTACGATACCAATGACTTTTTTACGTCCGAATTTAAGCTGAATTTCGCGGTTTAACAGATAGGAAAAATGTAAGATTTTCTTACGAAAAGCCTTCAATCCCTTTTTCCGGAATTCAAGATAGGCCTTTTCAAAACGTTCCAGAAAACGTTTAAGAAAATCTGTCCGGGAAACATTTTCTTTCAGGCCGATTCTGATAGAAGTGGCCATCGGAGCAAATTCCTCGGGAAAATCATCGGGCCGCTGATTGACATTGACGCCTACCCCGACAATAACGAAATCGGTATGGTCGGGCTCGCCCGAGAGCTCGGTCAAAATTCCCGCGGTTTTTTTCCCCGCAATCAGCACGTCGTTGGGCCACTTGATCTTAACGTCGATGTCTTCGTATTCCAGAATGGTTTCCGCCAGAACCACGGCGGTGACCAGTGAGATGCCCGGAGCCCGGCTGGGATGAATCGAAGGGCGCAATATCAAGGATATATAAATCCCGACCCCCTCCGGTGAATGCCAGACCCGTCCGCGCCGGCCTCGTCCCCCGAATTGAAATTCCGCGGCGACCAGAGTCCCCTCGGGCAGGCCGTTGACAGCCAGCTGATGGGCGACGGTGTTGGTCGATTGTACCATTTTGAAGGCGAAAACATTTTTGGCCATGATTTTGGTTTTAAGGCCGAACATAATTTCTGCCGGGAGCATCAGGTCCGGCGGCGATATCATGGCCCAGCGGCCGGATTTGTTCGTCTTGAACGTGTAGCCGATCTTTTTCAGCTGCTCCAGCGCCTTGAGAATATCCGCATCGGAGACTCTGAAACATTTCGCCAGGTATTTGATTTCGTAATAATGCCCGAGGCGGCGGCGGATTTTATCGAGAACCTGATCCGAAAGCTTGTCCAAATCCAGCGTATTCATGTTTTTTTTATTTTACAATGTTGAGTGAAAAATCCGAGGACGGCGCGCTGTGGGTCAGGGCTCCGATGGAAATATAATCGACTCCCGTTTCGGCAATCTTTCGGACGTTATCGAACCGGACATTGCCTGAAGCCTCCAGTTTGAGGTCGTCGGACAAAGACCGGGCCAGCTTAACCATCGTGGCCAGTTGCTCGGGCGAACGATTGTCCAGAAGAAGTCGTGTGACACCGCAGTCGACCGCCTCGCGCAATTGCTCTTCGCTTTCGACTTCGACCTCGATAAGGATATTCGACCAGCCTTCTCCGAAACGTTCGACGAAAGATTTATCATTCAGATACATTCTGGTTTTTTCGACAGCCTCCCGGATTGTTCCACAGGCGGCGATATGATTATCTTTGATAAGCACCATATCATATAAACCATAGCGGTGATTCTGGCCGCCGCCGCAGGTGACGGCGTATTTTTCGAGATAGCGCAATCCCGGAGTGGTCTTGCGCGTATCGAGAATTACGGCGCCCGTGCCTTTTATTCTGTGAACGAATTCGGATACTAAAGTGGCGATGCCGGACAGGTGTCCCAGATAATTGAGGGCGGTCCGCTCACCGGTTAAAATCGCCGATGTTTGACCTTTGTATTCGGCGATGGTCTCGCCCGGCACGAACGGCTGGCCGTCTTTTTTGATATTGAAAATTTCAATGTCGGCATCCAGCTTGGAAAAAACCGATTCGACAATCGGCAATCCGGCCAGGACGCCCTCGGATTTGGCCACGATGGCCGCTTTGGCTGTCCCCGGCCCGATGGTCGCCAGGGTGGTGATGTCACCGGGGCCGATGTCCTCGATCAGGGCCACCTCGATTTGCTTTATCAGTATATCGTCGATTTCGTTCATGGGTATGTTAAGATAAGCGTCATTATTCAACTATCAAATACTGAAATATCTCTAAATCTTCAATTTTTTCTTCTTTTCCCGATACAACTGCCCGATTTCGGCGCCGATGATGAAGACGATCGACGTGTAATATATCCAGAAAGCCACCACCACCACGAGGGCATAGGCGCCATAAATACGGTTGAAAGTCACGACGTTTTCGATATAAATGCCGAACAGCTGGCGGGCCAGTTCCCAGAGTATGGCGGCCGAGGCGGCGCTCACCAGCACCGGTCTCACAGGCATTCTTCTTTGCGGGATGAACCAATAGAGCAGAAGGAAAATGACCAGCATGACCACAAACGATATGCCGCCGAACACCAGGTTTTGGGCAAAACCGATTTTTAGCTTATCCAGAACGGCCAGCCCGCCGGTATAATCGCGGATGACTTCGAGCGCGGGCAATATGGCCACCGACACCAGAAAATACAAAAGGACGAAAAGCACCATGGCCAGGTCGCGGAGTTTTCCCAGCAGGACCGATTCGGTCGGTTGAATATTGTAAACCGTATTGAGGGTGGTACGCATACTCGAAAACAGCCCGGTCGAGGCCAGAAACAGGCCGATAAAACCGATCGGCCCGGCCAGTCCCTTGTACATGGTGAACTCCTGGACGCGGGCGAAGACTTTTGTTTTGATGTACGCGGCGTATTCGGCGTAGGGTATGGCCTTGTCGATAAACAACTCGATTTCCGACGCCACCGATGGTTTTTGCAGTATATAACCGAGAACGAAAAAGACGATCAAAATCAGCGGGACGATACAGATAAACAATGAAAAGGCCAGTCCCGAGGCCATAAGAAATATATGGTGCTCGTCGACGCGGTCATACAACCCCTTAAGATAGTACCAAATATTTCGGCCGAGCCGTGTCACGATATTCATGCGCTTCTATGCTCCGTCGGTCGGTAGGGCATCCCTCGTTTTAATTTGTTTCTTTGGTCAGGTTGACCCGCAGGGGCGGGGCTTCCCCGGCCTTGTCCTGTCCCATGTATATGGTCAGGTGCGGGTATGGAATTTCGATCTTTTTCTCGTCGAACTTCATTTTCAGACGGCGGTTGTACTCCCGGCCGATGCGCCACTGCTTGATCGGCTTGGTCTTGATACGGGCTTTGATTATCACGGCCGAGCTGTCGAATTTGTCCACCCCGACGATTTCCATCGGTTCGAGGATATCCTCGCCGAAATTGGCGTCGGCGCGGATTTCCCGATCGACCTCGGTGATATAGCCGACCACCTCGTCGGTGTTCTCGCGGTAGGCCACCCCGATTTCAAAGACATAGTACGAAAACCCCTTGGTCAGGTTGGAAACGAGGTCGATTTTACCGTTGCGGATATAGTGCACCCTCCCCTGGAAATCGCGTAAAACGGTCAGGCGCAGGCTGACCTTTTCCACCCGTCCGCCGGTACCGTTGATACTGACCACATCGCCGACTCGAATCTGATCCTCCATGAGAATGAAAAAGCCGCTGATGACGTCCTGCACCAGTGTCTGGGCGCCGAAGCCGATCGCCAGACCGACCACGCCGGCGGCGGCCAGAACCGGGCCGATTTCAACCCCCAGTTGCGAGAGAATCATGATCGCCGCGGTTCCGATAATTGCGACCGAAAGAGCATGGCGAATGATGGCGGCCAGGGTATCGGCGCGCTTTATCATTTCCTCGTCCCGGTCGATGCCTTTAACCGCCCCAAAAATCCGGTTGATAATCACACGGGCGATGCGAAGAACGATATAAGCCAGGACGCTGATAGCCAGGACTTTCAAGCCCTGCGTCAACAGCCAGTCCTTCGTACTTAGCCAGAAATCATTGATATATTCCATAGAATATGCTCCCGTCCGTTAAATCCAATGTTTCCTTTTAAAAAACCACAACAGTCCGCCCCCGACCAGAAGGGTCATGGCCCAGAACAGGATATAACCATATTTGAATCCGAGTTCGGGCATATTGGCGGGGCTGACGCCCCGGTCGAAATTCATGCCGTACACCCCGGCCAAAAAGCCCAGCGGAATGAAGATGGTGGCGATGATGGTCAGAACCTTCATGACCTCGTTCATCTTGTTGCTGACGCTGGACAGATATATTTCCATCAGGCCGGATGCCATGTCGCGGAAAGTTTCCACGGTGTCGATGATTTGCACGGCGTGGTCATAGAGGTCGCGGATGTACAAAGCGGTTTCTTTGTGGATCAGCTTCGTTTCCGACCGTTCTATGGCGCCGATCATTTCGCGCAGGGGCCAGATGGCTTTGCGCATCAGGGCCAGTTCCCGTCGAAGCGTCTGAACCGATTCCAGCTGGCCGGTTTGGGGGCGCTCGATCAATTCATCCTCGAGGCTTTCGATTTCCTCGCCGAGGCGTTCGGTGACGGCGTAATAGCTGTCGATGATGGCGTCCATCAGGGAATATGCCAGGTAATCGGCGCTGACCAGCCGGTTGCGGGGGATGATTTTCCGGATTCTTTCGCGCACCGAATCAAAAACGTCGCCCTCCATTTCCTGAAAAGAAATGATATAGTTTTTCCCGGCAATCAGGCTGATTTGTTCGGTAATCACATGATCGCTGTTTGGCGGCCAGTGTTTCATTTTCAGGATGAACAGCAGGTAATCCTCGCTTTCGGCGAATTTCGGCCTTTGGCCGGTGTTGACGATGTCCTCCAGCACCAGCGGATGTATTTTAAAATGCTCGCCGATTTTTTTGATAATATCAACGTTGTGGATGCCGTCGATGTCGATCCAGGTTATGGAGTCGCCGTCATGCACGGGAAAGCAATTATCGGTCGTGGAGGTTTCGAATTCGAGCAGTTCGGTCTGATTGAAGGTCATGATGTGGATGCCGACTTCATGGGTCCGCTCATCGCCGACATAGACAATCGAGCCCGGCCCCAGACCGGCCTTTTTGGATATCTTCTTGATTAACGGAGCCATAGTAATTTCCCCCCGTCGGTTAACAAAGCCTGCGGGCGTTTTTGTGCCCATAACATTAAACAAGATAGAGCCTGATATTTTTCAAGTCTATTAATTTATGAAAATCGGGGCGGCCGTAGTCAGCCATTTGGCTTTTTATCATTGATTTATGCCTGTAATCGAGTTAAATTTGCATATATCATAGGCAGAGGAAAAGTTATCGGGTTTCAAAAAGTGAATCAAAAGAGGTTTCAAACGAAAATCCCGAAAAAGGCCAAAATCCCAATCGGTTTTGTCTGGGCTATGCTAATCGGTGTCGTTTTTGCGGTTTCCGCAATGGCCACGCAGGACATGCCGCCTGAATTCGAATGCGATTGTTATATTGAAATCATAGGAACCCCGGAATTGAACAAGCCATTTGAAGTGATATTGACTTGGACACCCCGCACCGAAGTGAATATGTCCAGGGATATTCCGGATACGGTTAGATTGATGGATGGTTATGAAAATATGCTTTATATAAGTGGCGACACATTGTGGATTGGGGATTTAAAAAAAGATGAAACCTATTCAATGAAGGCAATATATGCCATTGTCGATTACGGTTATTGCAGGGTTGAAGCAATGATTTCTTCATCGAGGGCAAAGGGAATCGTGGCAGTTCCGCCTGGCAGTATTGAATATGGCATTCATGCCGAAAAGCATTGCAGATCAAATCGTTTGTTCCTTGCGGATCCCAATAAAGACACAACGACATCATATAAAGCCGATATGAAATGGTTTTATACAGAGAGCGGCGATTCAGTTGGAATAGGTGAAGTGACGTCAAGGCCGAACATCCCCTTTGGCGCAACAGCCGTGGTAGCAGATACTTTGGATTTGGCGCAAGCCAAAAAGAAGCCAAATCTTGGCGGACCCATACCAACAGATACCGCCGATTATAATATATCACGATCCACGATTATCGGACAACATTCTATCGCTCTAAAATCCGGCAAAGCCTTCAGGATTTACTTCCCCAAAGGGGCCAAAAATATCGAGATTGATTCCGGTTGCGTTGTTAACTTCGAAAAAATAAGAGAAAACATCGTAATTATCGATCGCCCGAAAAAAGAATGCACGTTGACTATTGTTCTTGATAATTCTCTTTATCAATTGCCCGTTGAAATCGTCCGCTAAGAATTACTCTTAAAATTACATCCGTTCAACGACGGCGCCGATCAGGTCGCGCAGTTTCGGCTCGGCTCTGTTGGCGGCTTTGATGACCACATCGAGCGAGCATGGCCCCAGTGCATCGGGCAGGCCCATGGGCGATAAATATTATTGACTTCATCATAATTTCATCTTCCTGTATAGAATACACAAGGAATTATTTGGTGAAATAAATGCGATCTGAAGTCCATCCGGGGAGTATGCCGGCGCTCTGCAGCCAAACATGTTAATTTCGTCATCCAGCATAGTAAAATTAAGATTATTGTAATTAAAGGTGCCCATTCTCCATATCTCATTAAATTCGTCTAATTCATATACAAAACCGATCAATACTTCCGGCATTTGGGGATTGAAAGAATAGTAAATGGGGTCAGTAAGAAACTTTTCAACAGGATGTTTTTTGATATTATTTAATATATTTATGCAAGAAGAATCTGATATTCTGCAAATGCTCCAGTGTACCATATAATAGGTTAAATCGGAATTTATGATTACCGGCAATTGAATGGGGTGCTTTTCTCTTGATGCGAGTTGACTTTCCTGGCTAAAATCTGCTTTTGATAAATACATGCCGTCATCTTCCCAAAACACTATATGATCATTCCTTCCGAAACTATCCGCTTTCGCGTCGGAATACCTGCTTTCAAAAAATAATACTCTTTCATTCAGGAGGGCTTTTCCCGCAGGCTTATTGGTTGCGCGTATAACGTTGGTCCTAACATATAAATGACCTTCAGCCGTTAACCACGGACCATCAAAGGACTCCTCTTCATCCGTAGATCTCGCGCCTGATTCGCTGATATGCGTTAATAATGTAAATACCTCCTTTGTTTCCACATCCACCCTTACTAATTGTTGATTTAAAGCAGATTTGACATCCCACTCCATTAAATGTAAAACCAATTCTTTTCTGGACAACCATTCATACCTGCGAGGTGCATAATCAAATTTCGTAATTGCAGA
This sequence comes from uncultured candidate division Zixibacteria bacterium, assembly GCA_937925655.1. Lineage (GTDB taxonomy): Bacteria > Zixibacteria > MSB-5A5 > GN15 > PGXB01 > CALAMC01. Next base: position 24,342 of record CALAMC010000035.1, read on the forward strand.
ACTATTTCCCAAAGAATCGGAAATCATCAGCGTGCCATTCAAAAAATATGCCACATATTTACCGTCGGGGGACCATCTTAGCGGTGTCAATGATGGTTCCCCGGTACACGGACCAACCTCGATGACTTTCGTGATTTCATAATCGGCGGACATCGAGGTATCAGAAAACATCAAAAAAAGCACGAGCGACCATTTGGCCAAAGAGATTATGATATTCATTTATTTTGCCCTTCAAATCGAAGAATAGATTTATCTATCTCTAATAAGCAGTGCCGTTTTTATAATTGTCAATATAAAAAATGCGAAACTTATCGGATTGTCATAAGGGGTATGCGGGAGGTCCGGAGCGAAAGGAATGCGAATTGAATATATTTCCTGATGATTTTCTTTATCAACCAGCAGTCAAAATGATCAGGTAAGCAGAAGAATCAATATCACATCCGCTCGACCACGGCGGCGATCAGGTCGCGCAGTTTCGGTTCGGCTCTGTTGGCGGCTTCAATCACCACATCGAGCGAGCACGGACCCAGGGCATCCGGCAGGCCCATATCGGTGATGATCGAAAAAGCCAAAACCTTTGTACCCTGGTGACGGGCGACGATGACTTCCGGTGCCGTTGACATGCCGACCACGTCGGCTCCGATTGTCCGCAAAAAGCGATACTCGGCGGCGGTTTCGAAATTCGGCCCGGCCACGGCCACATAGACGCCTTTGCGTACCGGGATTTTCATCTCCAGCGCCGTTTGCTCGGCCAGCGCGGCCAGTTCTTTGTCGTAGCAGTTGTACATATCGGGAAAGCGCGGACCGAGGTTGTCGTCGTTGCGGCCGATGAGGGGATTAACGCCCTGCAGATTGATATGGTCGGTGATGATCATGATATCGCCGCGATCAAATTGAGGGTTGAGTCCGCCGCAGGCGTTGGAAACGACGAGGGTCTCGATACCCAGTTCTTTCATGACGCGTACCGGGAAAGTGACCTGCTGGGGCGTGTACCCTTCATAGAAATGGAATCTTCCCTGCATGGCCACGATCGGCTTGGCGCCCAGATGTCCGAACAGGAGTCTTCCCCGGTGCGACTCGACGGTCGAGACGGGAAAATGCGGGATTTGATCGTAGTCGACGGTGGCCGCCAGCTCGATACCATCCCACAATGAACCCAGGCCGGTACCGAGGATGATACCGACTCTGGGGACTAAATCTATTTTGGAACGGATAAAATCGGAACTGTCAGATATCCTGTCGCGGAGATTGTCCATTAGCTACTTCCTCTGTATTTTTATTGACTTCTTCCTGGAAGCCTTCGACCAGCCGGTCGATTTCATTATCGTCGATCACCAGTTGCGGGCGTTCGTGGGTTTTGGGTGCTACTTTCGGCGCCTCCTGCTGACCAAACTGATTTTTTTCCTCCATTACGCCGGGCTGGATGTCATCGACGGCGGCGTCGGGAGCCGGTTCACCGGAGAATTCCTCATCAGGTTCATCGGGCTTAACTTCCTGGGCATGATATTCACTGGCGTCGGCCTGTTTTTGCTCGGCGTTTTTGGCGGCGGGCGGCACCGGGGCCATTTGTTCCCGGACCGGCGATATCGAATTGACCAGTTTCAGATGCGCTTCGATTTCACCGCGCAGCTTATTGTAGAAGCTGTTGCGCATGAATTCCAGTTCGTCGACCTTGGCCTGAATTTCGGAGACTTTGCGGTGTCTTTCTTCGATGATCGCGTCTCGTTTTTGTTTGGCTTCGCTGATCATCAGTTCGCCCTCTTTTTTGGCATGGGCGACAATCTGGTCGGCGTGTTTCTGGGCCTCGAGCACGGCATGCTTGACCGTGTCTTCCATATCCTTGAGTTCGTCGTATTGTCTTTTCAGACGATCATAATCTTCGTTTTTTCGGGCCAGTTCCGCCCGGGCCTGTTCGAGGGCCGCGGCCACCGATTCCAGAAAAGAATCGACTTGCTCCTTATCGTATCCCCGGAAACCCGATTCGAAGGTGGTATTTCTGATATCATTGGGCGTTAATTCCATAACATCCCTCATGTTTTGGATTGAAAATTTTCTGCTTTCCGTCCTTATATAGTTATCGGCCGCAATCCCCGGATTATAAAGCCCTTGGCCCAAAAATCGCCGTCCCGATCCGCACCTGGGTTGCGCCCTCCTCAATGGCCAGCTCGAAGTCGTCCGACATCCCCATCGACAGCGTGTCAAAACGTTCGTCAAAAATACTCCGGCTGGCAACAAAAATATCGCGGGTTTGCCGGAAAGCCCGACGAATCCGGTCCTCATTTATTATATACGGACCGATAGTCATGATTCCCCGCCAAATGATATTTTTAAGCCCGGCCAGTTCGGCCAGCGATTGGGAGGCCTTTTCCAAAGGAAAACCGTATTTGGAGTCCTCGCCGGAGCTGTTGATTTCCACCAGACATTCGATTTGGCGCCCGGCTCTGGCGGCTTCGGCATCTATTTTTTCGGCAAGATGAAAAGAATCGACGGCATCGATTATATCAAACATTTCCAGCGCCCGCGATACCTTGTTGGTTTGAAGATGCCCGATCAGATGCCAGCGGGCAAGGTGGCCGAGGGCGGCGATTTTTTGGTCGGCTTCCTGCACCCGGCTTTCCCCCAGATCGGTGATGCCGGCGGCAACGGCGGCTTTAATGGCTTTTACATCGTGGTTTTTGGATACCGCCACCAGCGTGACGGATTCGGGAGCGCGTCCCGATTTCCGGGCCGCCGCGGCCATACGGCTTTTGACGGCGGAGATATTCTGTATCAAATTTTCATCCATGGCGATTCCGATTTCAACCATTATAAAAGGTACAGTGGGCGCGGTTCATTAGAAATCTAAAATATCTCATTCTTATTGACATTTCGGTTTAATAAGCTAATATAAAAAACCAAAATAAAATGCAAGCAGTAACGAAATATAGTCCATCGCCATACAACATTTGAGGAGAAAATTATGTCACCGGTTCATCCCGATATTCTGGCGGCTCTTACCGCGGGCATACAGGCTGAAGTCGCCGCCTATGTATTCTATAAGGAGGCCTCCAAACATTTCAATCAGAAGGATATAAAGGAAGTTCTGGAACGACTGGCCGGAGATGAGAAAAATCACTTTAATTTTCTGGAACGTCAATATGATTCGCTGGTGCGATCCGAAAAATGGATCAGTACGGCCGATATCATGAAGCAAAAAGGTCTTCCGGAAATCGGCGAAGATATGACCGCCCGTCATCGGGAAACCATTGACCGGGTCAAGAAGGCCAAAGGCAAGCGCCAGATTCTGGATATTGCGCTGGAATTCGAGAATGAGGCCCGTGATTTATACACGGCGGCCTCGATGCAGTCCGAATCCAAGGAAGCCAAACAGACTTTTGACGCCCTGGCGAAATTTGAAGAGGGGCATGTCCGGATCATAAGCGAATTAATCGATCAACTTGACGATTAGCTGGACCAAAGCATTTTGACAGCCCCGACTGTCGGTTGGGGCTTTTTTTATTTTTTACAGTTATATAAAATTTTAAATTGTCCCCATGATAAACAAAGCCATCACCTGGATAGAAATAAATTCGCGCGCCTTTTATCAAAATCTCAAATCGATCCGGGCGCTGGCGGGAAGTCGCCTGATCGCGGCCGCCGTCAAAGCCAACGCTTATGGTCACGGCCTCGAGGAAATTATCGGACTGCTCGGGCCGACCGACGTGACCTATGTCGCGGTCCATTCCTCCGATGAAGCCGTGCGGGCGCGTCAGGCCGGCTGGGATAGAAATATTCTCGGTGTCGGCTATATCACGCTGGCCGATCTTGACGTCGTTTTCGAACATGACATCGAACCGACCGTCTATAATGTCGAGACGATTGACAGGCTGGGACGGTTGAGCAATAAGTACAAAAAAGGCGCCGCTCTGCATCTTAAAATCGAAACCGGTACCAATCGCCAGGGTCTGGGCCCGGATAAAATCGAGGTCGCCTTGAAAACGATAAAGAAATATCCCGGCCTGTTCCTGAAAGGCGTCTCGACGCATTTTGCCAATATCGAAGATACCACCGATCATTCCTATGCCGAATCACAGCTGAAAATTTTCAATGACACCGTCGTGCGGATAAAAAAGCTGGGTTTCAAACCGGCCGTGCGGCATACTGCCTGTTCGGCGGCGATGCTTTTATTCGATGAAACCCGGTTCGAGATGGTGCGGCCGGGGATAGCACTCTATGGTCTGTGGCCGTCTAAAGAAACCTATCTGTCATACCGTCTTAAAGGCGGCGACAACGGAATCCTGTCGCCGATTCTCACCTGGAAAACCCGCGTGGCACAGATCAAGACGATTAAAGCCAATGCCTATATCGGCTATGGTTGCACGTACAAAACCGCCGCCCGGACCCGGCTGGCGGTGCTTCCCGTAGGCTATTACGACGGTTATGACCGGGGGTTCTCGAATCTGGCCTATGTTTTAATCAAGGGTCGCCGGGCTCCCGTGCGCGGCCGCGTCTGCATGAATCTTATGATGGTGGATATTACCGATATTCCCGGGGTCAGGCTGGAGGACGAAGTTATTCTACTGGGTCATGAACCTGAAACGGGCGAAAAAATTACCGCCGATCAGATGGCCTTATGGGCAGGAACAGTCAATTATGAAATAATCGGTCGCCTGGGTTCGCATATAAAGAAAATTTTTGTTGATTCCGATATTATGGCATAACTTATTGATATGCAAGATAGTCCCGTTATTATAATGTAGCGAGGGGAGTCTGTCGGTTTGAAAGTCGGTTTTTTGTCGGCATATAAATTAGTGACAATTTTCACTTGACAGGCGGCTTCGCACAGGGTAACTTTGCGATTGTGAAGGAATTCACAATCGTAACCGAAAAACAGGATTGGTTTGACAGGAAGATACATTGGCTTTTAATAGCGGCAAAAAGAAGATTTCAGAATCGACGATACACCGGTTGTCGTTGTATTATCGAGTTCTGTCCATTCTTGAGAAAGAAAACCATCAGACCGTTTCCTCCAAGGAATTGGCCCGGCGGGAAAAGCTGACTCCGGCGCAAGTGCGCAAGGATTTGTCGTTTTTCGGTTCTTTTGGAACGCGCGGGCTGGGTTACCCGGTTTCGGAGCTCAAGCGCCAGATCGGGGATATTTTGGGCATTAATCGCGGCTGGAATGTGGCTATGGTCGGAGTCGGCAATATCGGTTCGGCTCTGGTCGGCTACAAGGAGTTTCAGCGACAGGGATTCAACATTAAAGTCATTTTTGACAACGATCAGCGTAAAATAGGCTCCAACCACAAGGGCATAATCGTTTCCGATATCCGCAATCTGGAACGTGACCTGCGCGCCAACAATATCGAGATAGTCATTCTGGCGGTCCCGGCGACGGTGGCGCAATACATTGTCGATGATATCGTCCGGGCGGGAATTCGGGGCATATTGAATTTTGCTCCGCTAAATCTGAAAGTGCCCGACCATGTTTTCCTGCGCAACGAAAACATGTCGATGGAACTGGAATACCTTTCCTTTGCCCTGAAAAATTCGGAAACTTCCAAAAGCGGCGAGGGCAAAGGTCACAAAATATAAACCGTCTCAGGGATGAGGCGGAAATTACCTCTTTAAAGTGACACTTGGGAATGGCGCCCGCAGTAAGCCGGCGGGCGCCATGTTTTTTAATCCCGACGGCTTGACAATTATTAAATCCATCCGATTATTGGATTGTAAAAGGATAAATGATCAAAGGAGTCCGATTGTATAAAACAGCCTTGTTATTGACGGTCCTGATACTCCTGTTATCCGGCGTCGCCACCGCTGATATGACCCGTGACAGCGTGCAATATTATTTGCGCCAGGGCGGCCTGGCCTTCACCCAGAATGATTATGGCAAAGCCATTTTGAATTTCAAGGAAGCCTTGAAATTCGATTCGACCAATCTGGATGCCCTGAAAACCCTGGGAGTCATATACGCGGAAATGGGCCGGACCGGTCCGGCGATGGAATACCTGGGACAGGCGCTCCAAATCGATTCCACCGACGCCTCGATTTATAACAGCCTGGCCGTGACGTACCTGGCGCGGCGGGATACTCTTCAAGCTATCCAGTATTATAACAAGGCCATCGCCCTTGATTCGACCAAGGGCAATTTCGCCGCCAATCTGGCTTTATTATATTTTTCGCGGGAAGATTATGGCCGCACGATTAATATCCTTCAGCCGATTTTGCCGCATGATACCGCCAACAAGCGGATTCATTACCTTTTGGGCCGGTCGTATCTGGGCCTCAAGCGTTTTGTGGACAGCGAACCGTATCTGCAGAAAGCCGCCGACCTTGATGATAAAAACGCGGAGTACGTTTTTTATCTGGGGGTTGTTAAAGATTTTCTGGGAAAGTCGATTGCCGCCGAAAGCAGTTTCAAGCAGGCCTTGTTTTTAAACAAGGATTATTTCGACGCCTGGCAACGCCTGGGTGTCCTGTATATAAAAACCGACCGACCATCCGATGCTTTGCCGGCCTTTGAACGTGCCGTGGCGTTGCGACCCGACGATATCAACGCCCATGTCGCTCTCGGAGCCACTTATTTACTAAATGACATGGCGGATAAAGCCGATGAAATTTTGGCCTGGCTAAAAAGACGCGACCCTGAAGCGGCCGAAAAGATGGTTCGTCTGGGTCAAAAAAAATAGGGACCTTATCCCTTCCCTTGGTTTTAATCCCGTTATTCGATTAAATTAATTAAGCCATCCCGATCCGAAGGTGGGCATTGAAAGTGATAACGGTCTTAACGCGGTCGGGCTGAAATCTACAGGTCCGTTTATTTTCAGCCCGGTTTGACTAACGGGGCGACCAATAAAAATTGATAACTCACCGCCCGTGTTCGGTTTTGAAACCGGGATGGCTTTTTATATGTTCATGCAGAAATATGTAATCCGGCAAATTCTCCCGAGGCTTTAATTTTTCTCAAAAGCTGCCAGCTCAAGATCCAATTAATAGACGAAAAACCAGGATGCTTTGTCTAATATAGAAAATAAAAAAGCCCGGCTTTTCCATAGCCGGGCTTTTGCTCTGATTTGTTCAGGAGTCAATTATTTTCCAATTTGCGCCCAGGGATACCGGGTCCTGACCATGCAATGCCGGCCCGAAACCTGACCGGCCAATTGCACGGTAAAAACCAGGTCTTCATCCGGGGGGCGGTTATAAGGCTCGATAACCCTGATTGTGTATGTACCCGGATTAATATTGGTAATTATATAAGTGAAATCAAAACGGCACAGGCATGCGCAACCCTCGCCGTCCCGGAGCGAATCGACCTCGGTAATAATAATCTCTTGCCCGATAATGTCAATTTCAGATATAACCACCGGACAGCAGTTGAGAGCGCCATTGATATGTTCTATTCTCAATCCGCCGTTGGCGCTGTTATAGGTGTACTCAAGGCAATCGAGGGTGTCGGGAATCGTGTCGAGCGGGTATTTTTGGAAATGATCCTTGCACCCCGAATTCCATATTAGTTGGCCGCCCGGAGGACCGAAGACCTGTTCGCATATCGGTTCCGGGCCGGGCGGATCACCGTATTTATAATCGATCAAATACAGGATATCGATCAGGTTGATATTGCCGTCGGCGTCGGCATCACCCGATACAAACGGGTCGGGTGCCGGGCCGGGCGGATCGCCGTATTTATAGTCGATCAAGTATAAAATATCGATCAAATTGACAGAGCCATCACGGTTGACATCGCCGCAAATATAATCGCAGGCGTCGCCAATTCCGTCACTATCCGAATCCTCCTGTCCCGGGTTAAAGTCGTCCGGGCAGTTGTCGCAGACATCACCGAAATTATCCCCGTCGCCGTCGGCCTGGTCGGTGTTGGCAATCATCGGGCAGTTATCGCAGGCGTCGCCCGCGGTATCGCCATCGGTATCGGTCTGGTCGGTGTTGGCAACCAGCGGGCAGTTATCGCAGGCGTCGCCGATTTCGTCCGCATCAAAGTCGGCCTGATCGGGATTATACGTGTTTATACAATTATCACAGGCATCACCGATTTCATCGCCGTCGGCGTCTTCCTGCTCCGGGTTATAAGCATACGGGCAGTTGTCGGATTCATCGGGAAGGCCGTCGCCGTCGCTGTCAAGGGCGGTCGCCAGTGAGGCGAAGGCATAGACAATACCGTGCGAATCAAACGTAACGCAGGCGATATTGGGACGGCCGTTGCCGCTGATGTCGCCCACGGCTACATCCATGACATCCCCGGCCGTGCTGTAGCTCCATTCGGTGGTTCCGGTGATGCCGTCGATGACATATATATTCTGGTCGTCCGAACCGACCAGCGCTTCGTTGTAACCGTCGAGGTCAACGTCATACACCATGCAGCAGTTGACTTCGCCCCCGGTCGGAAACGACCACAGCAGACTCCCATTGATACCGTTTAAGGCATGAGCGTTCTTGTTGGTCGAGGTGCCCGGGACGAGTATGTCCGGGACATTGTCGTCGTTAAGATCACCGATGCCCATTCCCTGCACGTTGGTGGCCAGCTGCACCGGGGTTATCCAGAGAGTGTTGTGCGGCGAGACGCCGTTGATCATCATTACCTGCAACGGGCTGAAAGCGGTCGCGGCGGCCACGTCGGGGACGCCGTCATCATTGACATCGCCGACGACAATATGATGCACCGCGGTGGGGGCCGCGAAATTCCAGAGCTCCAGCCCGGTCGCACCATCGATCACGCTCACCTTGCTGTTGGTGGTGCCGCCTTCGACGGCCGCGATGACATCGAGCGGACCGGAGCCGTTCATCTGGGCCAGACGGATTTCATTGACATCCCCACCGGGACCGAACGACCACATTTCACTGCCGTCTTTGCCGTCGATGGCATAGACCATGCTGTTATCGGCGCCGATGACGACATCGACATTGCCGTCCCCGTTGAGATCGGCGGATTTTATGCATTTTCTGTAGATTTGATCGGTGGGCGTGGTGAACGTCCACATGAAACCCCCGGCCGCGCCGTTTAAGGCGGTAACGGCTTTATCGGCTCCGCCGGTCGCCACGTCGAGCTGGCCGTCATCGTCGAAATCCCCGATGGTGACGGCGTACTGGTTGGCGGTTCCGGTCCAGTTCCATAACTCAAGCCCCGTTTTCCCGCTGATGGCCCAGGCTTCATCGTCGGAACTCACGGCGACGGCATCCATACCGCCGTCTTTGTCCAGATCGCCCAGGGCAAGAGCGTTGCCATAGGAGCCGAATTCGAATTCCCACAGCAGAGGCGACTGCACGGTTTTCAGGGCCCAGACGCTTTTGCCCGGGTCCGACCCCATACCGGTATAATCGGCACCGCCCGCCGCGGCGATATCCATGACGCCGTCGTCGTCGAAATCCCCGATGGCGACGGCCGTGAATAAACCGGCGACGCTGTAATAGTACACTTTACTGCCGTCCTCGGCCATGAGGACCTGGATGCGGTCGAAAGTCGCCGCGACAATATTCAACTCACCGTCGCCGGTGACGTCGGCCACCGCCAAATCGCGAACATAGCCGTCGAGCGTCGGCGAAATATACAAAGGCGCACCGACATCGCCTTCAAAGACATAAACATTCATCGTCCCGGTCACGACTCCGACCAGAAGCTCCGGATCACCGTCCTCGTCGATATCGGCGGCATAAAGTCCGATTTCACCGTTGGTATGATCGACTGTCCCGAAGTTGTAATTCCATTCGGTTTTGCCCGTAGCGGCGTTTTTAACCAAAACTTCGCCGTGGTCATCGCCGAATACGACGGAGAATATGACTTCAAGGGTGCCGTCGTTATCGATATCGATAATCATCGCGTCCAGAGCGATATAAGTCACGGTCGAATCCCAGATGGCCGCCCCGGTGGCGCCGTTTATCACTCCGCAATGATTGGAAAATCCGGCGAGATATTCATGGGCGAAGGCAACATCATCGATATTATCGCCGTTGACGTCAGCGGCGTCCACGGCGTTGCTCCAGAGACTGCCGACGTAATATTGCCATAACTGGGCGCCGTTTGTTCCGTTTAAGCCATAAATGTAGTCGTCGAATGACGCCACCGCCACGTCGCCATAAGCGTCCCCGTTCAGATTGCATACGACCAGGTCGGTTATGGAAGCCGCGATGAAGCAGGTCCATAGCGGCGAACCGTCGGTGCCGTCGATGGCATGGACCCGTCCGTCGGGTGTGCCCGAGGTGTTGTATGATGCTCCGGCGATAACATCGGCTATCATGTCATTGTTGACGTCGCCGATGGTCAGGGCGCGGACGCCGTCCTGCGCCAGATATGTCCAGAGGGTGTCGCCGGTGGCGCCGTCGAGGGCGATGACACGCGAAGGGTCGCCGTAATTGGTCTGGTCATACTCGGCGGTGATGACATCCTCGATATTGTCACCGTTAAGATCGGCGGTTTCGACATGGGGAGTGCGCAGGTTCCCGTCGAATATCCAGAGCGGTTCGGCGCCATAGCTGTCGATTTGCGCCAGGGCCGGAACGGCCCAGAGGCTCAAAACCGCAAAAACAAAAATAGCCCCGATGTTTGCTTTAACTTTGGATTTGTTCATGACACACCTCTTTATGATATGAACCTATTCCTTTTTCTGACAGGCGCCCAAAGGAACGGTTCTCGGCGGGCATGAATAACGGCCGGTCGGCTGCAACCGGGAAAGAAAAAGAGGCCAGCCGGAACCGGGAACACAAGTTGACTGCGCCTTACAAGGATAAGATAGCCCGGAGCGGGAATTCTGTCAAGGCTGTAAATCCGGACGAGGCCGCCCGACAAAGGCCTGCCCCGGCCAAAAAGAGAAGCGGCCTTGCGGCCGCTTCTTGAGAAATAGAACTTAAAGCCCGTTATTCCGGGCATTGGGGTTCGGGGCCGGGGGGATTGCCATAGATGTAATCAATCAAGTATAATATATCCAAAAGGTTAATATTCCCGTCATGGTTGACATCACCCGCTTCCAGAGGATCCGGAGCCGGGCCGGGCGGGTTGTTATACTTGTAGTCTATGACAAACAATATATCCAGAAGATTCAATATCCCATCTCCCCCAAAATCACCGCACAGGAATATTTGAGTTTGTATGGTCATCGTATCTGCATGGCAGGCATCTTCGACTATGACCGTAATCGGTTCAATATAAACCGTGTCCGGAGGGAAACCGACAAGCGAATCGTTGCGAATCGTGCACCAGTGCGGGATTTGTGTATAGGTGATGACAAACTCGCTGTCATCGGGGTCGATGATATCGGGATAAAAAGCGAAATCGCTGTGGAATTCGATCAAAATTGTATCATCCGGCGGGATGATATGCGGCCGGTTAAGGGTATCATTGACGACAAGTAGAATCGCCTGATTGGTAATAATTGTCCCGTCGTTGATTCTTACATTGAATGATGTATCCACTTCGTTGCAATCCACAAAGCCCGAAATAGTGTCATTGGAGACGCTGCACCATGACGGAAGATTCAATATATCGACCGTCAGTTCTGTTCCGTCGCAGTCAGAATCTTCGACGGAGAAAACATATTCAAATGTCTTGCCAAGCACCAGAGTATCGATGAATGGAGAGATCACTTCCGGGGCATGGTTTCCAACCGTTGGGTTACAGCAGTCATCTTCCGGGTGATTGGGACATATATCGCAAACATCGCCCGCCCCGTCGGAATCGGAATCCAACTGGTTGGCATTGGCAATGTCGGGACAATTGTCATCCGGACAGTCATTGGTTGGGTTGCCGGGGTCACCGTATCCATCATTATCGCTATCAATACAATTATAATTATATAAGACTGAAATATTGCCGCCAAGCCAATTTGCCGAGACCATATCCAGCTGACCGTCATTATCCAAATCTGCGGAAAGCATGAATTGGGGTCTTTGACCGACTGTAATTGAGGAATGGAAAGTGAAATTCGCAATGCCGTCATTAGTATAAATCTCGATTGTGGAAGTATTTCTAATCGATATGGCGATGTCCATATCCCCATCACCATCAAAATCATTGCAAATAACGGCATAGGGCTCTAACCCAACTGAAAATGAGGAATGAGCCGTAAAAGTCCCATCTGTATCATTAAGCAAAATGGTGACTAAATGATCGGTTTCAAGCGGAATAACCAAATCAATAAAATTATCAGCATTTAAATCACAAACACAAATGGCTCGAGGAGCATCGCCGACTGGATAAGTTATCTGGGATGCAAATGTAGCGTCGCCATTGTTTAATAATATCGATACGTTGTCACCATACGAGTTGCTTGTAATAATATCCATATCTCCATCGTTATCAATATCCGCCACCTCTCCGGAATATGGGCTATCACCTACGGCATACGTAATTTGAGAGGCAAAGCTACCGTCCTTATTATTTATTAACACCGATATATTGTCAGACCAGGCATTAACCGTAATAATATCTTGGAATCCATCATTGTTAAGATCGGCCGCAATCGCCTCACGGCAAAAATCACCCACTCTGTATTTTATTGGATTAGTAAATACTCCGGTGCCATTATTAAAATATGCTAATAATGTATCTTTGTAAGGCAATGTGGCAGCAATATCAATATCTCCATCATTATCATAATCAGCCGCCATGGCGCACCATTGTCCAGAATCTGTCGGAATATTTTGATTAAATGTGAAAGTCCCTGCACCATCATTAGCATAGATAGTAATAAACTTTGAATATACATTCGCGGCGATCAAATCGAGGTCACCGTCACCATCGATATCGCCAGTCGAAACATAATGCGAGTTATCACCAGCATTGTAGTCATGCCTAATATCATAATTCATAGAGGCTTCCGCCGCCTTAATTGTAAATTGCCAGGAATACGGCCGTAGAGGAATACCATCGGTTGATTCGATTTCATTGGTAAGTGTTACTGTCACCACCTCGCCATAGGCAAAATCCTCATCCGGATCGAAAGTCGCTGTGCGGGTGGGTTCGTCATAAGAAATGGTTCCGCTATGCAGGCCGGTTTGGGAGGCGTGGACAAGGATAGTATTATTGTTTAATGTTGAGAAAGCAATTGCAGTATCAAATGCGATATATAAGTCGGTTTCATTAATTACACTAATGGCATTTTGCTCAGGCAGAACAGAATCAACAAATTGGCTGACGGAACATACATGTACATCAGCCAGCATATTCCAATTGGTTCCAACACTCCCCCAGCCAGTTGCCATTAATTCCCAATGGTCAATATTATATTCTGCCCATGAGTTAATACAAGACCCACCGCCGGCATCGCTCAAAGTGCGAATGCCGCTTGTACTGTCTGGTGCTAATGATTCAATAGCAACCCAATAATCAGAGTCTAATAATAATTCAAATGGAGCAAAGTCTACACACATTGTGTCAGGGAATAATACATAATCAGATGGACCAATAATTATCAACGCTATTTCTGTCCCTGGAAGCCCATTCGCATCAGAATAGACTGAAATTTTTGAATTATATGAATATGCATTAGGGGATCCATTGTTATAAAGATAAAAGCAGACATCTTCAACTTTATAGAGATTTCCGTCATTAATTTCATATTTTTGAGCTTGGGCTATGTCCCCAAATCCATCGGGTAATCTCCAAAAATATTTTACCCCATTATAGCAATAATTCCAGTTGCAAGACGTGTCTCTGTTTAATGCTCCGTGGTTATTTTCTGATGACGAGGCCATCATATTATCGTAATAATTACTTTCTTCAACTGGCAACAGCTTCCGGTCGGATTCCGCCATTAACGGTTTTGATATTATGATAAATATGGTTAATACAGTAAATAACAATACACTAGTAGACACTGTGCGATTCATACACCCTCCCGATTCATTTATATAATTAGATTACAATACATACCAGTTTGACTCTATGGTTAAAATAGCCTTACTTGCGGGTTGTGCTCGAAACCCACTTATAAATATACAAAAATCCGGCCGTTTGGCAAGCGTCAAAGCCTATCGGCGGGCTCGGAGAGGCCAAAAGAGAAGCGGCCCGAAAGCCGCTTCTTAAGGGGAGGCAATATGAAAACAAACGCTACGGGCAATTCGGTTCCGGGCCGGGCGGCGTGCCATACTTGTAATCGATCATATACAATATGTCGATCAGGTTGACATTGCCGTCGGCATTAACGTCGCCCGATTCCATCGGATTCGGGGCCGAACCGGGCGGACTGCCATACTTATAGTCTATCAAATAGAGAATATCTATCAAATTAATGGTTAAATCACGGTTGACATCGCCGCAAATAAAGGCCACATAAGTGAATTCATTGGCCGTCCCGAAACCGTTAGTCTCCCCCCAGCGGTTGGCGGCTTTGACATGCCAAAAGTAACTGATATCTTCCAAAACCGGGTCGGTCGCGGTCAGGGTGGTATCGGCTACGGCCTGATAGGTTTTAATCAATTCCGGTATGGCAAAGGATTCCTCGGTGGAAACTTCGACCGTATAGGTGATCTCGCTGGCGACATTGGCTTCCGAGCTCCAGACGAAAGTCGGGAGGGCATCGTTGACAGTACCCTTATCCGGCGGGACAAGAAGACTCGGCTGGTCGGGGACGTGCGTATCGATAAGGAGAGTATAAACCGGTGAGTACTCGGATGAATCCAATGTCGATATCTTGAAAGCCTTCACTCGCCAGTAAAATAAGCCATTACCGCCGAATGGAAACCCCGTCGAGACAATATTAGTATCGACCGTCGTTTGATAGAAGGTATTGACAAAGTCGGGATCGGAAGCCAGTTCGAAACGATAGCGGTCATCATTTGTTTTCCAGGCACTGGCCCAGGTGAAAGTATCGTCGAAGGTTTTAACGACTTCATTATTGGCAGGCGCAATCAGCCGGGGCTCCAGAAATGGGATGACCCAGTTGGCCCCGAAGACATCCTGATTGCCGTTGCGAGTGTCGGTCCAGACGGCGTTGACATGGTCTTTGAAAGCGGTGATGCCGATATATTCGGCGATTTTGCCCGCCCGGAAACTGGAGCGAGCCAGGCTGGGATTGGATGATTGGTTTGACACCCGGTGATTGGTCGTGAACGTCTCGCCGCCGTCGAAAGAATAAGCGATATAAGCGTCGAAGTTGTAGTGATTGGGGTCAAGGCGCTGGTCATAGAAGATGCAAAACAGCGTCCCTTCCTGATTGCAGTACAGCCAGGGATGGAACTGGTCATGGATGGCACCGGGGCCGGTCGGATCATCGTTAATGTATATTGGCTCGGACCAGGTGGCGCCGCCGTCGGATGATTTGATGAATTCAATGTTGTAATCCAGAAACTCGATGTTGGTCATGTCGCGGTCGGTGTATGAGATGTAGAGATTGCCGTCGAACGGCCCATCGGTTATGTCGGCGGCACACATGGGTGATGAAAAAACGTCGATGGCCCCATCAACATAGGAACCGAGAGTTCCGGAACCATCGACCCATGTTACCCTTGTCGGTTCGGAAAAAGTCTCCCCGCCATCAGTTGATTTAACCATTTTAATAACGTTTCCCAGAGCACAATCTTCCTCGTCCACCGAAGTCCAGAAGACATAGGCGGCGCCGGTATTATCGACAATGGGGAACGCGAATTGTCCGGCGGCGAGATTGTAATATCCGCACGATGGGAAATTCAGCGGCGGCCCGATGACGATGGTATCGGTGAATGCGGTCAGGGCGGTGGTCGTTTTTAGAAGCATAATTTGGTTATAAGACTGTGTCACGTCGAAACGTGCCCAGGCCATGTAAATGTTGCCGTCGTATGGCCCGCCGGTGTTGTCGATGGCCATGAACTGCTTATCTTCAAGCTCACCCATGTAATTATTGAAAGTAAAAATCGGGAAGGACCAGGTCCGGCCATTATTTGTGGATTTAATAATGGTCAGGCCCGAAACGCCGACATTAAGATCATAGTCCATAAAGCACAAATAAAAATTACCGAAACGGTCAATCTGCATTTCGGGGTCGGATTGAAATGTCCAGGTTTTATCGACCAGCAGCCGATCGGCCCAGGTATTGCCGCCGTCGTGAGATATGCCCAGTCCGAGCCGCCGATAACCGAGTCGGAAATCGCGCCATAGAGCCATCACGACGGTGCTGTCAACGGGACTGACACATATGCGCTCTTCGTTTTGAAGCTGGGGATGCGGCGTCGAAATCTGATAGTTCGCCGGTGGTGGCGGAGTGGCAATAACCGCGCTTCCGACCATGAGTATGATTAGCAAAAGGCCGAGCACTCTTAAAGCTTTGCACATAACAACCTCCAATATTATTGCATACTTCGTTACCGGAGTTTTCCGGTTATAATTTTTGTTTCTCTGTAGAAAACCGTAAGGTCAAAAGCCGGTAGGGATAAAGTGGAAATGCTATTTAGCGGTATCGCAAATATTGTATGGAGGTTAGAACGTTCTGCCAGCTTTTAGTTTACATCAAGGCAGACGCCTGTAAATCATAAAGCCCCATCCTGGACATCGGTCGGCGGGCCGTCGGCCCGGGCCGGCTCATTTCAACAGTATCATCTTGCGTATCTCCGTTTGATTGTCGCTTCGTAATCGATAAAAGTACAACCCCGACGGCATCACCCGTCCCGATTTATCGGTCCCGCTCCAATAAACCGAATGCGCTCCGGCCGGTCGGGATTCATTTATTATCACCGCTATTTCCTGCCCGAGTATATTGAATACCGAAATATCAATATTGGCACGGTGCTCCAGGTTGAAGTCTATCCTCGTGTCGGGATTGAAAGGATTGGGATAATTCTGACCAAGTGTAAATTCCCGGGGGACAATATACTCTCCCTCGCCGATACCCGAAGGAATATTGATAAGATTAAAAAGTATCGATATGGTAAACTCATCCCGGTTGGCCGTGACAATATCGATATCCTCGTCGCCGTCGAGGTCGGCCGCGGCCACCCCTTCGGGTGTTTCTCCGACCGCAATAACATGAGGCGCTCCGAAGGTCCCGTCGCCGTTGTTGAGCAAAATGACCAGCGAACCGCTATATCGGTTGACAAAGATTAAATCGAAATCATTGTCGAGATCAATGTCCCGTGCAATAATGTGAAAAGGATTTCCGCCATAGGCGCTGTATATGGCGGGGTTTTGAAATGACCCGTTGCCGTTGCCGAGCATGATCGAAATAGTGTTGCTGCTCTGATTGGCCACTGCCAGGTCAATATGAGTGTCACCGTTGAAGTCGGCGGCCACAAGCGAGTTTGGCGCTACCCCGGTTGCGATGGTTCCTCCGGATTCAAACGTCCCTTTGCCGATATTGCGGGCGAAAGTAATATTGTTGCTGGTGAAATTGACAATGGCCAGATCGATATCATGATCACCGTCATAATCGGCAGGTTGGATAATATGCGGCCCGGTGCCGGTCGGGTAGGTTTTGGCGGGGGTAATAAAACTGGTATCAAAGTTATTTATAAAAACCGAAAATTTGTTGGTGGCCGTATTGGCGGCGACCAGGTCGAGCCGGCTGTCGCCGTCGAGGTCGGCGGCGCGCACGTCCCATAAGGCTGATTCCGTGGTCAGCGTTCTTCTTTCCTCGAAGACCCCCTCGCCGTTGTTATACAGAATTTCCACGGGATAGGGAGAAGATTGGGCCGTGACCAGAATATCGGGGTTTCCATCGCCGTTGATATCCTGCACCAGTACCACGCGCGGATGGATTGGTGCGGTATAATTGACCGGGGAAGCAAAAGTGCCGTTGCCGTTGTTGAAGAATATGGCCACATTGCGGAGGCCGTAATTCAGAACGACAATGTCATTGTCGCCGTCGCCATCGAGGTCGGCGATATCGACCCCGACCGGTTCCGCATAATAGCCCGGGCCGGTGACGATATCGACGCGCGGGGCGAAAGCTATCTGGGCCGAGGCATTGCCAAAGCCCAAAACGAATAAAACCGGCAGGATCATATAAATAGCGTACTTTTTCATATTTCCGTAGGCCCCTAAAATAGCTTCTGCAGTAATTGTATCATGAGTCGCTCGTTTCTAATATAGAATTTTCAAACTTCTTCAAATTGTATGATAAAAAATGGGAAAATACGATTTTCCTTCGCATTGGGTCGCCGCTTCTTTTTGAGGTTTATTCGGGCCAAGGCCCGAAATCCATTCACTATAAAAACGGATGGCCCCGTTATTTTGTTCTATTATTTAATGAGACTTCCGGTAATGAATTTAAAACCAGATTCAGTCATAAAATCCCGCTTGCCTTACGGCAAAATTTTATTATTCTTAACTTGTTGATAAACAATGGAATAAATAAAATCGAGAGGGCCTGAATATGAAATACCGAATCTTTGCCGCGATGTTTATTATAGTGCTGACTATATCCTCGATATTGCCCGCCGGAGAAATTGCACCGAATTTGCAGGAAAAGATGCGCGGCCTCGATAAGGCGCAGTTGATTCCGGTCATCATATCATTGGCCCCGGATAAAGAGCCCTCGGCCCTCAAATCCGAATTGCAGTCATCCTATTCCAAACTGGCCGACCGTCACCGGGTTGGTCTCAATCACTTGAAAAGCGCGGCCGCACTTTCGCAAGATGACCTGCTCTCTTTCTTATATAATCTGGAACGGGATGGTCTGGCGGCCAATATCAAAAGCCACTGGATAATCAATGTCATCACGGCCGATATTGCGGTCGGACAATTGGAAAATATCGCCGGTCGCCCTGATGTCATCGAAATCTTCCAGCTTCCTGTTATTAAATCCATTGTTCCTGTCAGCGATATTTATAACGATTATGACAAGGCCTTTGTCGGGGTCGAAGAAAATCTCAAAGCGGTCGGGGCGGACGTGGCCTGGGCGATGGGTTATGACGGCACCGGCCGGGTGGTCTGCTCTTTTGATACCGGCATTTATGGCAATCATCCCGCGCTGGTGAATAAATGGCGTGGTAAAGACGGCGATTCTCTGGCGGCCTGGTTTGACCCGATCGGTGGAGAAAAAGCACCGCACACTTACAATACAACTACCAGTTCATACTGGCATGGCACTCATGTTATGGGAATAATGGTTGGACACAGTGAAACCACCGGCGATACGGTCGGTGTCGCGCCCGGCGCCAAATGGATTTCGGCGGCGGTCATTGATATACCCGGCAGTTCCATCATCGATGCATTCGAGTGGGCGGCTGACCCCGACGGCGATCCCAATACCAGCTCCGACATGCCCGATGTCATCAATCACAGTTGGGGAATCCCCAATGAAGATATGGGTTGTGATGCCTATTTCTGGGCGATGATCGACAACACCGAAGCGCTCGGTATTGTCAATATCTTCGCCGCGGGAAACGACGGAGTACTGGGGGCACAAAGCATCAATAATCCGGCCAATCGGGCCACCGAACCGTTCAGCTGTTTTTCGGTGGGGGCTCTGACCGTTATAACCAGCACCGATACTCTGATATCCACAAGCTCTTCCCGTGGTCCCTCTGATTGCGACGGGACCACGATCAAGCCTAATGTCGTTGCCCCCGGCACCAATATCCGGTCATCGATTCCGTCAACGTCCTATGCCGGACGCGGCGGCACGTCGATGGCCGCGCCGCACGTGGCCGGAGCGGTGGCCATTTTGCGTCAGGTGGCGCCCGACGCCACGGTCGATGAAATCAAGCAGGCGTTGATCGCCGGATGCAGTGATATCGGGCAAAGCTTACCCAATAACGATTATGGCTATGGATTGATAAAGATACCGGCTTCGATTGCCGCTTTGACGGTCGCGTCCAATCCCGATTTGCGGGTGTACTCGTACGATATCGGGGAAGTCAATCCCGGCGGGATGGCTTCGGCCGATATTGTTCTGACCAATCGCGGCGGGGTACTCGACGAAGTTTATGCCAAAATTTCCGGAGGGACAGGTGTTCTGACGTACACTGTCGATTCATTGTATTTCGGAACGATCGCTCTCGGTGCGACGGAGGCCGGCCATATCACATTCGATGCGATCGTCTCCGACACGGTCACGCCGGGCACGATGTTAAGCCTCGACATGGAATTGCACGGTTCCGGCGGATATACCAAGGCCGCTAAATTATATATCATGGTCGGGGTAAAGCCGGAAGTATCATACTTTACCCATAACACGGGGCGAATTACTTTTGACGTCTCCAATTTCGGGCAGTACGGTTTCGCGCAGTACAGCTTTTATCCGCTGGGTAAGAACGGCTTTGCCTTCGACGGCGTCAATAACATGTACGAAGCGACGTTCATGCTGGCGACCGACGCCAACCACGTTTCCGACGGCGGCCGTAATACCGTCCCGGAACCGGACAACGATTTTACGGTCGCTCCCGGCGGCGATATGCGGACGTTTTCTCCCGGGGGCAAGGCCAATCAGGAATCATGGTCGATTTTCAACGACAGCAAGGCCGAAAACCCGATCGGGCTGGAAATAACCCAGAAGACGTACAGCTGGACCGCGACCGAGTATCAGCAATTTGTCATCATGGAGTATATTATCAGGAATAATTCCGGCTCGACTATTAATAATCTCCATGCCGGCCTGTACATCAATTGGGACGCCAATAATTATATTCAGTACAATATCGGCGGGTATTCGGCCGGCGAAAATCTGGGCTTTATATTTTATAAAAATCCTTTGGGCACCGATTCCTCGCATTTCCGCGGGACGACGGCGATATGGAATGAGGCTCCGCTGTCTTATAAAGTCATTACGCAGGCCCAGCAGAGCGGCGCCTTTTACTTTTTGCCCTGGAGCGAGGCCGATAAATTTGCGGCCATGTCGGGCGGGATCGACGCCGTCTCGGTGGAGGGCGGCACGACTCTTGACCTGGCGCACCTTATTTCCATCGGCCCCACTACGATGGTTGCCGGACAGGTCGATACGGCCGTCTTTGCCCTGGTTGCGGCTAATACCCTGGCTGATCTTAAAACACAAGCTCTGGCCGCGAAAAGCCTGTATGAATTGACACTGGATGTCGAAGAAATCGGGCCGGGCGTTTTGCCGGATGATTTCGTCCTTTATCAGAACTATCCGAACCCGTTCAATCCCGCTACGACCATAAGGTTTTCTCTGGCCTCTCGCTCCCGGGTCAGCTTAAGTATTTATGACCTTCTGGGTCGCAAGGTTATCGATCTGGTCAACGAGGAACTTGGAGCGGGAAGCTATCAGGCGGTCTGGGATGGCAATGATGGCTCCGGGCAGGCGGTTTCCTCGGGAGTGTATTTTTATCACCTGCAATGCGGTGAGCATGGTCAGGCCAAAAAGATGGTTCTCATGAAATAGCCGCCAACCCGGCCGCGGAAACGCCTTTCCCGGATTTTGGGCTTTGTGGTCTGTTTTTTGAGAACAAAGCCTTGTCGGCGATTTTGCTTGACAGGCCGCAGATATTTGCTATACTTGCGGGCACGAAAAAAGACTTAAACGTCCCCATCGTCTAGTTGGTCTAGGACACTGCCCTTTCACGGCGGCAACAGGGGTTCGAATCCCCTTGGGGACGCTTTTTTATGTCAACCAATGGCGTTAATCTTTATCCCACGAAATAGAGAATACCAAAGAACCATGGCACGGCACTTCGGGGAAAACCCGTAACTGCCGGCCATAAGGGCCCTTATGGTATAGCCATCAACGAGAATGCAGAATGCCGCGGCCTGGCATTGGCTATTTGACTTTGGCGCGGCAGGCGGCCATGGTTTCGACCAGCAGTTCAAATGCTCCGGCGGCAAGCAGGATCAGGATATTGCCAATGACGCTTTTCTCGTCAATATCAAAATGGGCTCTGGCGTACAGGGAATGCGTGTCGCCTATAGAAGAATTGGCATCGATTGAAGAAAAGCCCATAATTTCCGGCAATGAACCTTCCCGATAAACCGGTACCTGATATTCAAACCGTTGTCCGATAACATTGGAAATGGTCCCGAGAACGCTATTGGTTAAAATGTTGCCGATTTCCAGCAACGTATCGCCTCGTTCAGCTTCAATCGCCGCCGAATCCATCGCCTCGCCAACCATGCGTTGGGTGAGGGCATTGCCGTTTTCCCGGGACAGGAGTAAAAGGGCATAACCATTCATGGTGCCATGAAATCGTTGGCTGACGGCAACCAGTTGCGTAGTGTTATCGATTTCAAGGTGGGTGTGCAGGTCGGAAAAATCGGTTACGCCCACGAGGGGAACCTGCATGTGCACCCGATGCCCGACGAGCTCACTCATGACGGAACCGGCTTTAACCGTACCGGCATTAATCACTTCCATTAGCATGTCGCATTGTTCACTCGTCAGCATTCTGACTTCTCCCTGTTTCACGTTTCAAGAACTTATTCAAGGCCACTTCCAGGCTGGCGCCGTTGATGGGTTTGTTGAGAAAATCCTTCGCCCCCAATTCCAGACATTCCTGCTTGGTGCATTCCTGAATGTCGGCAGTCACCACGACAACCGGAATCGTGTAGCCCCTCGATTTCAGACCGCGCAACAGACCTATGCCGTCCATTTCCGGCATCAGCAAATCGGAGATTATCAGGTCCGGTTTGACCTCTTCGGCCGCTTTCAATCCGAGGGCCCCGTTCTCCGCCTCTGATACCTCGTGACCCAGGTCCGACAGCATCTTGGACATGCATTTTCTTTGGAATCTGGAATCGTCGACCAATAAGATTCTGGCCATGATACGACCCCTTATGTTTTCCAAAAAGAAGTTCTGTAAGTAAGACATGTTTGCATATGAATTGATATCGGCAAATCCGGCCCGTGCTTGATATTTCCAAAAACGGTAAACCTATTGTGCCTTTTGGTATTGGATCAGGCAGAGAAAACCTTTTTCGAAGAACACCGGAATAATTGATTTTGCCGACATTACCCGGGTTTGACGAAAGTCAGACCGTTTTTTGTAATACAGGATATGGGAATTAAATGGCCGATTTTTTATTGGCCAGTTGCCCCTATTTATTTATTCGATGTCAGAATTGTGAATTCAGGTAACCGGACCCCGGCCCTATGCGGAACTGGTTCGTTAATAGTCAAAAGACCAATGCGGCCCCGCCGTTGCCATCAAATTGCGCGATACCATCCACCGATAGCTATTGGGTTTTGGCTCGGGAGGCGGCGATACGTTCGACCAGAAGATTAAAGGCCCCGGCGGTGAGTAGAATAAGAACACAGCCGATAATGCGTTGATCGTCAATGTCAAAATGGGCCGTGGCGTAAAGGGAGTGAGAATCGCCGATCGAGCAACTGGCGGTTATTGATGAAAAGGCGATGATCTCCGGCAATGTTCCTTCCTGATAAACCGGCACCTGATACTCGAAATGGTGGCCAATAGTATTGGCAATGGTTCCAAGGACGCTGTTGGTCAGGATATTGCCGACTTCCAGCAGGGTATCTCGCAGCTCCATCTCGACCGAATCTGCACCTGATTGGCCGCCGGTCAAGCGTTGTGTGAGCGCATTGCCATTTTCCCGGGACAGCAACAGAAGAGCGTACCCATCCATGGTGCCGTGAAATTGCTGGCAGACGGCGACCATTTTTATGAAGTTTTCTATTTCCAGTTGGGTGTGCAGGTCGGTGAAATCGGTCACGCCCACGAGAGGCACCCGCATCCGGACCTGGTGACCCACGAGATCACTCAAAACGGAGCCGGCCTTGACCACCCCGGCATTAATCACTTCCGTCAGCATTTCGCATTGTTCAGGCGTCAGCATTATGTCTTCTCCCCGGTTGCAGGATTCAAAAACTTATTTAAAGCCGCCTCGAGGTTGGCGATGTTGACCGGTTTGTTGAGAAAGATCTTCGCCCCCAATTCCAGACATTCCTGCTTGGTGCAATCCTGAATATCGGCCGTCACCACCACCACCGGGATTGTGCAACCCCGCGATTTAAGGCCGCGCAACAGGCCGATACCGTCAACCACCGGCATCAATAAATCGGAGATAATCATGTCCGGTTTGACCGCTTCCGCGACTTCTAAACCAAGGGCTCCGTTCTCCGCTTCCGATACCTCGTGACCCAGGTCAGACAACATCTTGGACATGCATTTTCTTTGAAATCTGGAATCATCGACCAATAAAATTTTGGCCATGTTATAACCTCTTATATTTCCTAAAAAATCGGCTTCATTGGTTAGACACAGTTTATTATAGTTTTTATCGGTCAATCCGGCCCGTCTCTTGATATTGGCCGGTGTCGATAAACGCGTCTTGCGGTTATTCCATTTATCGGAGTAAGCCTATGGCTTATAACATGAAACCGAGGGGTCGAGTCCCGGTAGCAGGTTTTATTGACATTGACGGAAAAATAATGACCCCCGTTTTATCGGTATTTTAGATATGGAACAAAACAAGTCTTATTTAAGACCGGGAAAAAGCTCCACCAGGCCTCCGGCAATAAACTCGACGGCAATCGCGGCCAGAATCAGCCCCATCAGCCGCGTGACGTTGTTAAGCCCCGTTTGGCCCAGTTTGCGACTGATGACGATGGAAAGACGAAGCATGACCCAGGTTATAGCGGCGACAGCAATGATACACAAGATAAGATAAAGTCTGATGCCCCATCCGGGGATGCTGTGAGCATATATAATGATCGTACTCAAGGCCGCGGGGCCCGCCAGAAGCGGCACGGCCAACGGGACGACTGCCACATTTTCCTTTTCTACCGCCTCTTTGGCTTCTTCGGGGGCCTGTTTGCTCGGGCTTGTTTTGGCGTTGAGCATGGCCAGCGCCAAAATAAAAATGAGAACACCTCCGGCGACACGGAAGGAGGCGATACTGATGTTGAAAAATTTCAAAATCGGACCGCCCGCAAGCGAGCCGAATATCAGCACGACGGCGGCGAAGATGACCGCCACTTTGGCTGTCCGGGCCCGTTCCCGTTCGGTCTCGTCGGCGGTGATACTGATAAAAATCGGCAGAAGTCCGAGCGGATCGACAATAACGATAAGGGCGGCAAAGATTTCTATATACTGATGCCACTCAAGCATATTTAAGTCCCCGTCAGCATATGCATACGCTGTGAAGACAATCTATAAGCATAACCATGTTTGTCAAGAGGCACAAATAAGCACGGGGAGTCTTCCTCGGCCGATTTTGATGTACCGGTAATGACATGCATGCGGTGTTTAGGGAGGTCGGTCAGGGGGTCTTTGGGCGCAGTTTCAATGGTTTGGCGGCGTCGGTAACGGCGTCGATTCGGGCGGCAAAACCGCTGCGATTGCGGACTTCATCTTCAGTGACAAAGTGCAGGTCCAGAAGTCGTTCGCAGCGATAACCCGTCTGGCGGAAATTTATTTCCGCCAGACACTGGCTCCAGCCTTCAAACCATAATTTAATCCGGGCAAGCTGGTCCTCGTTACCTTCGAAGCGAATCAACAGGTCGATATCACTGCCGGGTCCGGCCGTTTCGTTTTTGCTGCTTCCAATCAGGTACATCGCCGTAATACCGGAATTAACCGGATCGATTTGTTCGGCGATCCTTTCGGCCATCTGCTGTCGCCAGCGCCAATAAAAAGTCTGCTCCACCATGCCCAGGTTCTGAATAATGCCGGCATCCTGGTCCCGCACCGACGGCAGATCGATAACGCCCATGGCGATATTCAATTCACTGTTGGTCAGGATCTTAAGGATTCTCTTATCGGCGGCATAGGGGATATTAACTATTTTCAGGAATTCGCCAAGATAGCTTTTTTCGGTTAATATCTCATTTAAAAGATTCGGGGCTTTACGGACAACGGTGTGGTTGGACAGACGGCGGCACTCGTGGTCGTCAAGCGGAATATAAACGATCCCGCGCTCCATGATGTCATTGAAGAGATGATAATTGTAGCGCAGATTGGGGGTCTTTTCGGGTGTATCGGGCATCCACTCCATGATACAAGCGGCGTTGTTCAGCTCCGAAAACGATAAAAGTTCCCCGGGACGGAAGGCCCCGACCTGTGTCCAGAGGGGGGGGCAGACCAGGGCGTAGCGACGTTCCGGCAACCACCGGTTAATGCGCGCCATGAGGTGTTTCAAGTCAATCGGGTTATCGCGATTTTCCAGGTAATCGTATATTTCAGGATTGATTATCACCAGGTGGGTTGCATCGATGACCCCGTTGCATGATACAAAGTTCGATATCTTAAACATGACGTTACTGCGATTAATGTCGATCGAAATCGGCGGCGGCGGGTATGACGTAGTACAACACTGGGCGGAGCACTGCAACAGGTAAAACGAGTCGCCGTCACAGGCGAACTCGATATTGAGATCGTATCCATAAGCGTCTTTAAGCGTGGTCAAAATCCCGCCGACAATGTTGTAGAAATCGGTATTGGCCAGAGTACTGTCGTAAAAAAGTCTCGGTCCGGATGGTTGCCGATCGGCATCGGCGTTTTCCTCTGAATCGGTACGCCCGTGTGCTTTCGAACTGCCGGCGCCAGATAAATCATGGGTTTCCGGTCTTAATTGATTCAGGAGTTCCTCTATATTCAGCGTTTCCATCAGGCCCGATTCCAGGTTTAATACATCGATCATCCGCTGTTCCGGACCGACCTTATCAAAACCATTTGGGCCTTCTTCGTATCCACCGGCGGCAATGGGTATGAAAATATGATAATCGCCACCGTCGTTTTTCGACAGCCGCGTGCCGCATCCGGCCACAAGACGGATCAAGCCTTCGTCGGGATTGAAATTCTCTGAAGTCCGAATCAGGTTTTTGGTTGAAGCCGTCCCCGAACAGACCGGAAAAAAGTATTTGCCGAACTGTTTGCCCACCAGCTGCTGAACGAGTATGCCCATTTCTTCGCTGTAATCGACCATCTGATACAGTTTACGGTAGGCGATCGGGTCGTGAGCGAACACCGAGGCAAAAACGACGGCGATTGCGGCCGTCAGGTCCTGCAAGACCTCTTCTCTGGTGCCGGTGTTGGCGATAATGACATACGCGTATTTTCCGGAAAAATTGAATTCCTTGCTTTTTTCCAACAGGCTGGAGCTGCGCACTATCAGCGGACGTCCCTCGGACTCATCCAGAATTTTATGCAGGGCCTGAACTATGTCGGGGGGAAACGGCGCCGAGCGGATCTTTTCGACGATCTGCGGATATTCAAATTCAATCTGAATGATGTTTTTGTACTTCTGACCGGTGATTTCATCGAGGTCATTGTTAACCAGGAAATGCTGAAAGACGTCGGACGATATGTACCACGATTTGGGAATTTTCACCTGCTTCATCAGGCGGTCGGTCTGCGACTTTTTTTTCAGGATGCACCCGGCCAGGTACAACCCGGCGCTCTTGCCGCCCAGTCGCCCCTGCCCCTTGAGGGAGTAGATGACCTGCAGCAACAGGTGATAGATATCGCCGATACCGAGATTTTTCCGGGCGATGGCGACGTATTCCTTCTCCCGGGATAGAAAGCGGCGCACCAGTTCGACCTGCACGTTTTTCCAGAAGGCCGAGTGGACTTCCTGCCGATTCTTGATGTAATCTTCGTATTTTTTGAGCGATTCGACGACTTCGTTGATGGTCAGGCTGCGGTTGATGGTCTGAATCAGGGAACTTAACTTGTCTTCTTCAATCCATCGTTCTATCTGTTTTTTGATGTCCTCGTTGGAATAATATCGGGCGGCGATGGAAAATATGGCAAACGTCATCCGGGTCTGAAAAGCGTTCAGTTGCACATCGCCGGATTCGGCCGCGCCGAATTTTTTCCGCTTGCGGGTGCGGGGCATTTCCTGCCAATAGGTTTGCATGAGGCTGCGGGCTTCGTCGATTTTGATAAGGCTCAAATGGTTGAGCATGCGGGTGGCGATTCTCCAGCACAACACCGGGTCGATGCCGCGCAGGACGTTGATCAGGGTCTCCCAGTTTTGAAGCGATGCCGCGGAATCATCGGTCTCCGCCCCCAAAGAACCATTGGCGGTCTGCATGAGATTTTTCTGTTCGATAAACCGCCCCAGGCGAAAGGCAATGGTTTTGACCAGTTTTATTTCCTCGGTCAAAAACGGCCCATGGTCCTCCTGCGGCATCTGCCGCGCACAACAGACATCAAGTCGCCCGGCGCCGCGGTCATGCACCATGATGTCGGCCGATAACTGACACTCCGTTTCGATGAATCCGGGGGATTCGAAGGTATCTTCACCGAAGATGATTCTGGCCATGCAGTGTTCCGGGTGTTGCCAGCCCGGTGGAAGAGCTTCGACAATATCCTTGAGGATTTCGTCGAGCGGACGGTTGTAATCGGACAGGATATCATTGACCCGATACAGACATTCTAATTCCTTGGCCCGTTCCTGAAGTGATTTTAAGGTATTCTTATTCATGCTTCTCCCGCACCGTCAAGATAATACGCCCGGAGAGAAAACCGACAAAAAAATATGCGAATTTGAAATTAGGGACCGGGCCCACGGGGTCCGCCGGCGCGGACCCCGTGAGGCTTCAGGCCGCAAAACATCGTCTAAAATCAGCCCTTTAAAATGGCATCGACTTCGTCTTTGCCCACGTCCAGAATATACTGAATGCCGCTGACGTCGGCGGCTTCATGAGTCAACGCGGCGATATCGGTCCGGCTGATATATTCCGTAGCGAATTTCCGGCTTCCGCACATGAGCTGCCGCAGGCCCTGGGCCAGGCGCTCATAATAAGTGTAAAGTCCGATCGCACCGGTGGGCAGGCGTTCGAATTCGTCATCACCGAGTTCCTTGCGCAATTCACCGGAGGTGACGAATATTTCATCACGGGTGTGCCCGAACCGTTCGACATAAACCGGCAGGTCATGGTTGTCCAAGGCCATGCCGATAGTCTTGCCAACCATGGCCGACGCGATCGGTCCGCGAGCCATGCCGACCAGTCTGACAAAAGGCGCTCCCAGAGCCAGACATTTGAAAATCTGGTCCTCGAATGTCGAACCCCCCGCCAGCGCCAGGGTGGGAACGTACTCACCATTATCGGCCAGCCGTTTGGCATACTTGTACAGAAGTGAATGCAATTCCACCGGAGGAACACCCCATTCGTTCATCATGCGCCACGGGCTCATGCCCGTCCCGCCGCCCGCGCCGTCCACGGTCAGCAAGTCGAGTTTATATTTGGAGGAAAATTTCAGCGCCCGCGCCAGGTCGGCCGGCACATAGGCACCGGTCTTCAAAAAGATATATTTCGCCCCGGCCCTGCGCAGTTGCTCCACGCGCTGGGCGAAAGATTCCTCGTCCACCATACCCAGTCGCGAATGGCGTTCGAATTCCTTAAAAGCTCCGCGTTCGAAAGCCCTGATGACGTTAGGGTCGGTCGGGTTGGGCAGGACGATATAGCCGCGCTCATAGAGCGTCTGGGCCTTTTTGAGACTGCGGATTTTTACCTCGCCGCCGATGTTTTTGGCGCCCTGGCCCCATTTCATTTCCACAATCTGTACGCCCAGGGAGTTGATGGCATACTCTTGAGTCCCCAGCCGAGTATCCTCGACGTTGGCCTGCACGATTATGGCTCCATAGCCGTCGCGCTGGTGGTCGGTGTAAAGCTTGACACGCCGCTTCAAATCGACAGTGTCTACAACTTTACCCTTGTCGAATTTGGCCTCCATGTCCATGCCGACCACGTTTTCGCCGATGGTCAGTCCGGTGCCCGCCAGGGCCGAGCCGATGGCCAGACCTTCCCAGTTATTCTTGGCAATGTCGGTCGAGCCGATACCGGGAATGAGCCACGGAAGCCGGAACTTTATTCCTTTGTCGTGGCCGAACTTCACTTCCAGGTTGACGGCCGGGAATATGGCCTTGTCGCTGTCGGCCTCCATCCCATGCGCCCCGACGGCCGTCCCCATGATATTGAAGTGAGAATAGTCGACGGGATAGGTTTTTTCGGCCGCGGTCGTAATGACACCGAACGGCTGGGGGTATATCACCTCGTGCCCGCGGTAGGCCGACTTGCCGATTTCACACATGCCGATGCAGCCGTCCACGCACGTGACGCACATGCCCGAATTCGGCGTAACCGAACCCTCTGTACGGTTCTTGGTGAGGGTCGCCGCCGAAGAATTCACTCTTGAAAAAGTAATCGAAGTCATCTCATCCTCCGTTATGTCAATCTTTCTTTATTTCACAAGCTACACAGGGGTCCATGTAACACATCATGTCTTTAAACTGGTCTTTGACGTAGCAGGGTATGCTGATGTTGGCGCAACCCCCGCAAATAGCCTTTTCGGGTTCGGTATATGTGCACCGGAGCATGCAGGCCGGGCAGACATAAATGCACCCGCCGCATTGCCGACAGACATCCGAAGTGATGTCGAACGGCGTTCCGATGCTGCGTTTCTGGCCCCGCCCCCGGAAGCCGATCGCTCCCGACATCATTTGCTCTTTACACATTCGGACACACAGACCGCACATGATGCAGTCTTCGTACTCCTGACGGAAACGCTGTTGCGTGATATGGAATTCCGACGCCAGGTCCTGAATAACCTTGGACTGGGGACACGACGCCAGAAGCAGTTCCAAAATCATTTTCCGGGCCCGCATGACTCGTCGCGAAGCCGTGCGGACGTGCAGACCTTCCTCGACGGGAAAAGTGCACGATGAGACCAGCCGCGAATTGGGTTCCTGTCCGATTTCCACGACGCACAGACGGCAAGCACCATACGGCGACAGGCCCTCCATGTGACACAGGGTCGGGATGGGAAAGCCCAGAAACCGCGCCGCCTCGAGGACGGTCGTTCCTTCTTCCACCTGGACCTTCAGACCGTTTATATGCAGTGTAATCATCAGATTTTGCCTCCTGTCGCGACAGCCGTTTCTTCCGGTTGGGTTTCCGCCTTTTTGGTGAATTCGAGGTCACAACGCAGACAGCGGCAGGCCTCATGCCGGGCCTCGTCGATCGATAACGAAACCTCGACTTCGGAGAAGTTGCGCTTTCGCCATTCGGCCGGGGCTCGCGGTGTTTCCGCCCGCCTGCCGCCGGTATCATCTCTGATATCCATGGGTTCGACATACACGCTCGGCACGCGCCGCACCGCCGGCTGACGCATTGGCTCGCCACGAACATAGCGGTCAACCATGGCCGCCACTCGTTTGCCCGCCGCGATGGCCTCAACCACCGTGTTGGGCCCGGTGACGACGTCGCCCGCCGCGAATATGCCGGGGCGATTAGTCATCAGGGTATTGTCGTCCACATGGACGGTATTGTTTTTGGTGGTTTCGATGCCGCTCAATCGGGCCGGTGAGATGGCGTCGATGCCGGAGTCCTCACCGATGGCGACGATTAAAGTATCCAGTTCGAGCTTGAATTCGGTCCCCGGAACCGCCACCGGCCGCCGCCGGCCGCTGGAGTCCATTTCGCCGAGGTCATTGCGGACGCATTCGAGTCCGGTCAATTTGCCATCAGTCGCCAGAACGCGCACCGGCGAAACCAGCGTCTGCATCCTGATGCCTTCCTGTTCGGCGGCATCGACTTCTTCGGCGAAGGCGGGCATCTCGTCCCGGGTGCGACGATACAATATCGTCACGGACTCGACATTGCTCTGTCGCAGGGCCATGCGCGCCGCGTCGATGGCGGAGTTGCCGCCGCCGATAACCCCGACCCGGCCGCGCGCGACCTGTTCACTGCCCAGATTGAATGATTTCAAAAATTCTATCGACGGATAAACCCCTTCGACATTCTCGTTTTCAAGGCGTAGAGGACGGCTCTTGTGCGCTCCCAGCGCCAAAACCACCGCCTTAAAGCCGTTTTTCATCATATCGTCGATGGTTATGTCGCGCCCGAAAGCCACGCCGCATTTAATGGTTATATTTTCATCGACCAGCGAATCGATTTCTTTTTTGATTACCTCGCGCGGCAGACGATAAGACGGTATGGCGCAATACAGCATGCCGCCCAGCTCCTGCTCGCATTCGAAGACGGTTATCTTGTATCCTTTAAGCGAAAGATAATGCGCCGCCGTCATACCGGCCGGCCCGGACCCGACGATGGCCACGTGCGGTGGTTCGCCGTCCTGCCACCGGGATCTTTCTGGTTTGTACGTTGTCGGGTCATACCGATCGGTAATAAACCTCTTGAGAGACCGGATGGCGATGGCTTCGCCGCCACTGCTTCCCGCACGGCAGTGGCTTTCGCACGGATGGTGACAGACGCGGCCGCACACCGACGGAAACGGATTGGCCTCGCGGATTACCCGATAGGCCTCTTCGAATTCACCCCGGGCGATATGGGCCACATAACGCCACGCCTCCGTGCCCAGCGGACAGGCCGACTGACACGGTGCTCCGACCAGTTCCCGGCAGACAAAGGCGTCGCATTTCTTGTCGATGATATGCCGCTCGAATTCCTTGCGGAAATATTTCAGCGCGCTCAAGACCGGATTGGGCGCCGACTGCCCCAGGCCGCACATGGTCGTATCTTTGACGACCAGCGCCAGTTCTTCGAGCAAATCCAGATCGGCCATGGTGGCGCGGCCTTCGCTGATGTCTTCGAGGATTTCATACATCCTCTGCGTCCCCTTGCGGCAGGTGAAACACTTTCCGCAGGATTCGTCCTTGAGGAAATTCATGAAGTACTTGGCGACGTCCACCATGCAGGTGTTTTCGTCCATGACAATCATGCCGCCCGAACCCATAATGGATCCGGCCTTGGCCAAACTGTCATAGCTGATGGGCAAATCGAACAGCCGTTCGGGGATACATCCGCCCGACGGGCCACCGGTCTGAACGGCTTTGATGCGAGCCTTGCCCACCGGCCCCCCGCCGATGTTATAAACGACTTCGCTTAGTTTGGTTCCCAGCGGGACCTCGACCAGCCCGGTGTTTTTGATTTTGCCGACCAGCGAGAAGATTTTGGTCCCGGTATTGCCGGGTATGCCGATCTTGCTGTACTCGGCGGATCCCCGGCTGATGATGACCGGAATGTTGGCCAGAGTTTCGACGTTATTGATACAGGTCGGGCTGCCGAACAAGCCTTTTTGTATCGGATATGGCGGCCGTTGCCGCGGTTCTCCCATGAAACCCTCGATCGAACGAATCAGGGCGGTTTCCTCACCACAAACAAAGGCCCCGGCCCCTCGGACAATATCGATGTCGAAGTCGATACCGGTGCCGAGAATGTTTTTACCCAGCAATCCGGCATCGCGCGCCTGCCTTACGGCAATAATAGTATGTTTGATGGCCTGCGGGTATTCACTGCGGACATAAACGATGCCCCGGGTGGCGCCAATGGCATAACCGCCGATGATCATTCCTTCCAGAATCGAATGAGGATTACCCTCCAAAAGACTGCGGTCCATATAGGCGCCGGGGTCGCCCTCGTCGGCATTGCAGATAATATATTTCTGCGTCGTGCCGTTGCCGGAAGCCCGGGCCAAGGCCCATTTCCTTCCGGTCGGAAATCCGGCGCCGCCCCGGCCGCGAATGCCGGACTGGGTGACTTCGTTAATGACCCATTCCGGGTCGAGATTGGTCAGGACTTTCTCCAGCGCGCGATAGCCGCCGTTTTCGAAATAATGCTGAATTCTGATGGGGTCGATTTTTTCGTTCTGTCCCAATAGAACTCGCGTCTGGTTTTTGAAAAAAGGAATTTCGTCCTGATTTTTGAAAATCGTCATTTTCTGATGGTCTTTATATAACAGCGATTCCACGACATAATCGCCGATGGCGCCGTCGATCACCCGGTGCACATCCTCCATCTTAATCCTGGGATACAAATGATGTCCGGGTTGAACCAGTATAAACGGCTCCATTTCGCAGAAACCCTGACAGCCGGTGATGCGCAATGATACTTTTTCCTGATACCCCATTTCAAGGATATATCTTTTTGCGATGCGGATGATATCATTGGCGCCGCTGGCTTCGCCGCACGTTCCGGCACTCACGACCAGGGTCGGTTTGGCAATGGATTCTCTTTTGTCGTCCATCACCCGTCGCCGGAAGTCCGCGAATTCCTGAAGAGATAAAAACTTTCTCATATATATGATGCTCCTTGGCGCGAATTGAATTCCACGTTAATCAATGACCACTCCTCCTAAATCCAGCATGTGGCCTTTGCACCCTTTCCGGGAGCAGATCTGGACAATGCCGCCGCCGCGGACGATCATGGGAACCATGGATGCCCCGCATTCGCCGCATTTGGCTCCGCCGATCATTTCCGCGTGGCAGTGGGGACAGAAGAAATTGACCACCGTATCCTCGGGAATAGGATGCTCTGATTCCACCTTGTAACTGCCATAGACGCTCGACAAAACCATTCGGCCATGCTTATTGTCAAAAGCCACCGTAACCCGGATGACCGGATGACCGTCGATGGCATGGCGCGAATCCATCAGGCTGTGATTGCACCGGGAGCAACTTACTTCAAGCGGGAACAACCGCTGGTCGGTTTCGACCAACCGTTCCTTTTGTCCCAATTTAACCGCCTCGATGATTTCGCCGACGCGGGCGATCTGGACCTTGGGGTAATAATGTCCGTCGATAACCATCACCGGCCCCAGGGCACAGGCCCCCAGACAATTAACCGTTTCCAGCGAAAACTCGCGATCTTCGGTGGTTTGTCCGGCCTTTATGCCGAGAATTTTTTCAACTTCTTTGGCAACGGTCGGACCGCCCCGAACATGACAGGCCGTCCCCAAACAAACCGAAATCAGATGTCTTCCGCGCGGCACCAGGCTGAATGCCCGGTAAAAGGTCGCGACACCGTAAATGTCAACCAGCGGTTTATTCGTTTCCCGGGCGACGCGGTATAACTCCTCTTTGGGAAGATACCCATGCTTGGCCTGAATGGCTTCCAGTAATTGTATCACTCCCGTTTTGACTCGGTCAGGTTCGGCCCTCGAAATGCTTGTTTCTTGGTGATTCATAAAAAACCTGCTTTTTAATATTAGGATATGTAAATACTCATATTTTCATAAATATTCCTGGCAACGCCAGACCCCTCCGGCCGGTTTGGGCAAAAGGCAGGTGGTCCGACGCTCACAATTGACACATAGGCCGACCAATTTATTTTCGCTTGATGATAGTTCCGAAAGCGGGTGTTCCACCGTCCCGTCGGCTTCATACATTTCGCAAAATTGAGGATCGGAACTTTGGCTTTTACGATAAAGACAAATATCGACGTTGCGGCAGCTGGAGCATAGACCCTGGGATATTTTGTATTCGCCAGTCCCCATGAATGGCCCTTAACTATAAATTTGCAGCCGGCCATAGTTACCGCAGAAGGGACAAACGGTGATTAATCTATTTTCGATAAAAAGATTACTCGTTTATTAATACGTCTCTTCCGCCCAAAATCCCACAGTTGTTTAAAATCGTAAAATCTGTCCATTTATGTATAGCAAACTTTGTTCCATTTTTCACATGCGGGAGCGATAAAGAGGATTTCTTCCTATTCCCCGATTTAGGTTTATAACATACTGTATTATAATAACATAACAAATGACCATCGGCCGCGGCTTGTAGGACGGTTTTTTCTTATGGGGAAAAAATGTATAATAATGGTGGGGAGTAATAGGCCACTGGGGAATAATGCCCCGATACGTTAATCTATTGAATACGATACTTATTCATTTTGGCCCGGAGAGTTTTTCTGTCTATTCCCAGCATTGCGGCAGCTCGCGATTTATTATTGTCGACACTGGCCAATACATTCCGTATATGCTCGCCCTCAACTTCCGATAATGTCCTATTCATGCCTCCGCCGGTTCTGGCCGTATAACGCATAAAGGATGGCAAATCGGGCACATTTATAATGTTGCCGTCGGCCATGATTACCATTCTTTGAATCACGTTTTCAAGTTCACGGACGTTTCCCGGCCAATCGTAGTTTTGCATGATGTTTAAGGCCTCATCGGAAAACTGGAGATCCTTGCCGCCCATTTCCAGGCCGAATTTTCTGACAAAATGCCGCGCCAGTAGAAGAATATCGTCCCCGCGCTCCCGCAGGGGCGGGATATTGATGGTGATGACGCTGATGCGGAAAAACAGGTCATGGCGGAACAGATTTTTTTTAATCAGGGCATCCAGGTTTTTATTGGTCGCCGAGATGATGCGGACGTCTACCTGACGGCTTTTATTGTCGCCGACCATGCAGACTTGTTTGTCCTGAAGGACGCGCAATAGTTTCACCTGCATATTGAGGCTGGTTTCGCTGATTTCATCCAGAAAAATGGTTCCCCCGTCGGCCGTCTGGAAAAACCCGGCCCGGGTTTCAGACGCTCCGGTGAAAGCTCCTTTGACATGACCGAACAACTCACTTTCCAGCAGACTTTCCGGGATACCGCCACAGTTTATTGGCACGAATGAGGCGGCGTTGCGCGAACTGGTATAGTGTATGGCCCGCGCCACCAGCTCCTTGCCGGTTCCGCTTTCGCCGGTCAAAAGAACGGTTGCCGGTGAATTGGCCACTTTTTCGACGGCCTCGAAGACGCGCCTCATTACGCTTGATTTTCCGATAAGCCCGAATTGCTCAGGCAAAGCTGACTGCAGGCGCGGTTCCATCGTCCGCCGCGCATTGATTTTGCCAAAGGCCCGGTCCACGGCCGCGTTTAACTCCCCGACCGTCAGGGGCCGCGCCAGATAGTCAGTCGCTCCCGCTGTGACCGCTTCCACCGCCCCACTGATGGAGGCGGTGCGGGTTATCATGATTATTTCCGTCCCGCGATAGTTGTTGCGCACGTGTCGTACCAGGTCCAGGCCACTTAATTCCGGCGCTTTATTATCCGTGATGACGAGGTTGATTTCGGTTTTTTCGAGAAGTCGCATGGCTTCCTCGACGCTGGTCGCCATGAATATTCGGTAACCGGCCGCCGACAAATTTCGTTGGATGAATTCAAGCGTATCGGCGGAGTTTTCGACGACCAGAATAACACCTTTTCCGGCGGCGACACTCATCGATTTCAAAATCCTCTATCCGGGTCGATTTTTTTCAATTCTGAAGAATCCCGCGCTAAATAGTAATCACTGATAATAATTGTCGCCGTAATCTGAAAGTCAAGTCAAAGCTGCCGCCGAAATTCACGAAAACACAAATCTTCGGATATCCGTTAATCTCTCTTCCCGGCTGGCCATTGGGCTCCGTTACAGCAGTTGGGCGAATATAATGGATGACATCTCTATTTCTTCGCCGATATTCCCCCTCCTGGCCCGCACCAGCAATTCGTCATCGAAGCATAATGAAATGTCCTGCACCCTTATAGTTTCGTAGTTGTCGGCGTTTCTTACTTTAAGTTGCGCCGGCTTGCCGAACCGTATGGCCATCTGCAGAATCACGTTCGTCAGGGTGGCCGAAAGATCATTCCGCCCGCCGTTTTCTATACTCTGGGCGGCGACCGATGCCCATATTTCCTCAAAATCGATATTCTGACTGGAAATGATTTTCGATATCAGTGAATTTACAGCGGCCCGATAGTTGTCATTGGTACTTTCCGACAGAAGCTTAAGCCCCGACAAAAGAAGGACCGCCTCATTCAGAGTCAAATCGGACAGCCTGACGAGCATGCTTCTTAACAATCGATATCCCTTGAGCTGGCGGTCATAATATACCGGCAATCCGGCTTGTGACAGGCGTTCGATATGACGAAACGCCGTTCGCTCCGAGATATCGAATTTCCCGGCAATATCCGCTATGCTCAAGGATATGCGCGTATGCAACAGCATCATAAGATTTATCAATTCTTTAATTGTACTACCCATTTCTGTCCCTTTTTATAATCCTAAATTTTGTTCAAAATGGTTATTTCAATTACCAGCATAAGCCAGTCAAAATTCGCCGGGACTTGATCCCCCGATTCAATGCTGCTGCCGTGGCCGGTTGTGTCGCCGCCACCGTCAATCGGGATAGTATCCGGCGGACTGGTGATGCCGGGTGTATCGGCTATGGCCAGAGTTGGTGCGGAATCGGGAAAAATGCCGGCCAGCGCCAGGGTGGTGATCACTGCATAAACCACCCAATTGCGTGATTTGTTAATGGGGTGCATGTTACAACCTCTCCGTTTTTGAAGTTCATGTTCTTGGCGGAGAGGTAATCGAATCGCATACCGGGATTTGTCGATCCTGCGCAGGAGGTGTAATCAGCTATCCGATAACGAGTTAGGCGATAGCGAAGAGGGCCGGAGATGTTCTTCGTTTCATTATTATTTCAATGATATTTCATGCCTGCCGCAAGGGTGCAATAACAGTGCCCTTGGGTGTGGTTGGGAATGAAATAAAAATGAAAGAATGAAATATATGACTATTATCGAGGCCGCTTAATATTGTATTTTTTTATACGCCGGTGCAAAGTGGCCGGCGAAATATTCATGATTTTGGCGACGATCGCCTGGTTCCAGTCGTTTTCCATTAACAGACTGCGGATTTTTTCCTTTTCCCGGTTTTCGGCCAAATACCTGGGTTCATAAGCACCGGCTGGCTGGCCGGATGCGATATCCGGCGGCAGCAAAGACAGGTCAATTTCCCGCCCCTGATATCTGACGCAGAACATCTCGACGATATTTTTCAGTTCCCGGACGTTCCCCGGCCAGTTGTATTGCATCATTTTTTCCATGGTCTCGGCGTGTATCCGGGGCCTGTTTTGCGGGGAAATTCCGGAATTCTCGATGAAATATTCAACCAGTACCGGGATATCGGAACGGCGATGGCGAAGCGGCGGGATCTTGAATATTATCTTGCTGATCCGATAATACAGATCACTTCGAAATTGGCCGTCTTTGATAAGTTGCTCCAAGTCCTTGTTGGTGGCGAATATGAATCGTATGTCTGCGTACATGACTCGGTTGCTTCCCACCCGTTCGAATTCCTGATATTCGATGGCACGAAGTATTTTGGCCTGAAGCGCCGGCGGCAGGTCGGCAATTTCATCCATGAACAACGTCCCGCCGTCGGCCGAAGTGAAAATGCCGTCACGGCCGCTGACATTGGTGGCGACCCGGTCGTCGATGCCGAACAGAATCGATTCGGCCAGTTCGGTCGGGATGCCGGGGCAGTGCATGGTGCGAAACGGCATTTTGGCACGAGGGCTTAATTCATGAATCATCCGTGACAAAATCTCTTTGCCCGTCCCCGATTCGCCGGTCAAAAGGATGCCTATATTGCTTTTGGCCATTGGCGTTAGTTCGTTCAACAGGTTCATGACGGTCGGGTCCTGCGTGATGAATGAATGTCGGCCCCCAAGGCGTTTCAACTCTTCCTGAAGTTGAGATTTTTCCGCCCGGGCGCTTTTCAAGTCCCA
The DNA here is from genome assembly GCA_937925655.1 of uncultured candidate division Zixibacteria bacterium. Taxonomy (GTDB): domain Bacteria; phylum Zixibacteria; class MSB-5A5; order GN15; family PGXB01; genus CALAMC01. Next base: position 63,443 of record CALAMC010000035.1, read on the forward strand.
GATACGTGTAATCGCCGTCGAAACGAAGTTGGCGATGGATTTTATATATGTCAAATCCTCCGGCTCGAAAAGCGAGGGGATGGTATGATGGTCGAGGTACAAAACACCGTTGATTCTGTCGTGGCCGGGTATAGGCACACACAGAACCGATTGAATATTGTTGGCAATGATGCTCTTGTGGGTTTTGGTCCGCTCATCCTTCAAGGCGTCGCGGATGATTACGGGTTCGGCGCCTTCGAGAACCGACCGGGTGACTTTGTTGCTGAAATCGCGGATATCGACAAGGCTGTCTTCATCGCAATCTATTTGCGCCCTGACTTGATATTTATGAGCGTTGTAATCCCAGAGTAACAGGACTCCGCGCTCCGCCCCGGTTAAATCGACCGACAGCCGGACAAGATTGTTCAAAGCCTCCTCGACGTCATCCATGCTTTGCAGGATTTCCGATATCCGATGCATGGACTGGAGCAATTTTTCATCGCCCCGGTCAAGATTCGAAGTCCTTGCGAGCTCGTCTTTTATATCCTTTTCCCGCCGGATGTTTCCGATATCGTGCGCGATGGCCACGGCCTGTTGCAGGAAACGGGCGGCCAATTTAAAATCCCTGGTCTCACCGTATTTTTCGGAAATTCGCAAACATACCAGAAAGGCCCAGTAGAACTGCCCGGATTTATGAAGCACCCGGTAAACGGCTTTAAAGGCCGCAATCGTTTTTATCCCGTTCCGCGACTGGTCCTGAATATCGTTGATCAAAATGCCGAGAGCATTAAAAATCGGGACCTCGGACTGACTTCGAATCAGATTCAACCATTCATGGGTGTCAATATCATCGGTCAAATCCAAAGTATCTTCATAAATCAGGACATTGAATAAACTCAAAGCCGCATAATACGACGCACCGCGGGCAATCAATTCCTTGAACAAGGATAATAATCGACGGCATAAGTTCGGAGGATTTTCGTTCAATATTTCTATTAAATCCAATTCCAGCAGGGTCGTCTTTTCGGGATATTTTGAAAATACCTCACGGGCCTTGCGGCAAAACTCCCGACAGGTTTGTGTCTCACCCTTGAAAAGTGATATTTGGGCGATGCTCTGAAAGGCGTTTCCTTTGAAAGAATCATATTCGTTCCCTTTGTATAAACCCAGCACATCCCAAAACTTTTGCAACGCTTTATCATAGGAGCCCCGGTTCATGAGCAGGTATCCCATGTACGAATAATAGGTGCGAAGAGCCGCACCTTCTCCGCCCGAACCATAGCTGTATATGTAGCGGTTAAGTGCGAATTCGGCTTCCTTGAAACTGGCGCATCTGATGTAAAGCGCTGTCAGAGAAGAGTAGACACTGGCTATTTTCAACGCGTCACCGCTGCGGTCACAATACATAGCCGCTTCGAGGCAGTATTTTTTTGATTGCTTGTAGTTGCCCAATTCGAGATTTATCGATGTCAGGTGCGTCAGAGCGAGGAAAAGCGAGGCCTCATCGCCGTTGCTTTTGCACAAATCCAGAGCTTTCAGGCATTCTTCCCTTGCGACTTTAAAGCGACCAATGGAATATAATATGGTTTCGATGGCCAGATGCGTTCTGGCCCGTTCCACACTGCTTTCGATGGCCCGCGCCCTCCCGGCAATCCGTTCGAGGTCGGCCAGGGCCTTGTCGGCGTTACCCATCCTCGCATTTATGAAAGCCCGGTTTCTGTCGAATTTGAATTCATATTCGATGTTGCCCTGTTTTTGAGATTCCTCAATTCCCCGGTCGACATAGTTCGCCGCCGTTGTCAGATCCAGGCCTTTTATGGACAGTCGGACTATGTTATGCAGGATTTCCGGCAGAAGTTCGGACGGCAATCGCGGCATGTTTAGAACCTTTTGCGAATAACTGACCGCCTTTGTGAAGCTCCCGTTGATATCCAGAATATTTATCAGCCACCGATATACCTTCACCAGATTTTCAATGGTTATGCATGGTTTTTCGAGATCAAGGCGGCTAAAGATATCCTCGATTAAAAGACGGGCTTTAAGGTTGTGACGGCGCGAGGAATACTCCTCCAATCGTATGATGACATCTTCTATATTCTCATCATGGGGATTATCATCGACGGCAAGAATGTCCTTGTCGGTACCGGTGAAACGGGACAGATCCGCATACAATTTACGATACAAATCATCACATATATTGATTTGCCAGAACTCGCCATAGCGCGTGATTATCGATTTTTTCAGAAGATGCCGGAAGTTGCCTATGGCACGAATGCGAAACCTTTTCCCCAGGGACGATATGTCATCGAGATAGTCATAACATATTCCGAAGACATTGTTTTCCCTGATAATGAAATCGTTGAGACTTATTTTATTCTCCGCTATCTTTTGTCCCCATTCCTTGTATCTGTTTTTCAACTTCAATTCCAGGACCTGAATCAGACCTTTTCTGTAGATTTCATCATCGATAAGCCCATGATTATGCAAGGAATCAAGAACATACCACGGGCGGCGGAAATAACTTTCCCGGGTCAGATCTTCAATGAAAGCACGCAATTCATCCGGGATGCCGCTCCGGCGGTCCACCGTCAGATTTTCAAGCTGTATCCTAAGTGACATCCCCAGCGAGTAAACATCCGACCGGGCCAGGATTATGTCGTTTTTTATTATTTCCGGAGCGATATGACCCGGTGTTCCGAAAATTTTATGGCGGGGCGGCTGGTCAGAATTTTGAAGAAACTCCAGATCAATCAACTTCAACTCCGGACCGTTCCGGCCTTGCCTGACCAAAAAATTGCCCAGCTTGAGGTCCCCATGGACATACCCCATCGTGTGAATAAAATCTACGATAACCGCCATAGATGCCATAACCTTAGTCATACTCGAGAAATCACTCGAATACAAATTCAGGTCAAGCGGGGACCATTGCGATGGCTCAAGATAGGGGAACTCAATAAAAATATGGCTGTGTTCGCGCCGGATTTTGTTGGCCGTCAAAATATTACGGCATTTGATATGTTTCTGGAGGCCGCACGATGTACTCAAAATGCTCTTGATTTCTTCCGAATCCAATTCGCCGTCGGGATTTGATATTTTCACGAAAACTTTGCGATTTAATAACTTATCTGTGGCAATCCACGATTGGCACAGGGCATTGGAGGACAGCAGCCGGTCGAGCGCGTAATAATTGGATTTAATCGACGCCATAGTCTAATACCTAAATGACTGTCATAAATGATTGCCGTCCCAATTATGAGTCTATTCTTCCCACATTATATATCCGGTCCGCTGAAATTGCAATGCAAAGATGTTTCGGTCAGTCAATATCCGACGCTAGCCGTTGCATTCCAACAGGCTTCAAAACTCGGACCGATCACCGCAAGCGGAATCCAATATCCCTCGAACCGATGGGCGGGTCAAAGGCAACAAATTCTCCATTTATTCATCCCTTGTTCCGTATCAAGTTATTAATCAATATGATGGATTTAATTGGTCTATTATAAAGAAATGGCGGCCGGTTATGATTTCCGATAGCAGAGAGTTAATGCGAAAATCGGAGCATCTCGATATTGTCCTCAATGACGATGTCGCCTTTTGCCAGAGGCATTTATTGGATGACGTCAAGCTTTTGCATGACGCTTTGTGTTCGTTGAAATTCGACCGGCTGGATACCTCGGTGTCATTTTTCGGGAAAATCCTGGCGGCGCCTTTGATGATTACCAGCATGACCGGCGGTGCCGAACTTTCCGGCGATATCAATGCCGGTTTGGCCAGGTCTGCCGCCGCCAGCGGCATCGCCTTTGCGGTTGGCAGCCAGCGAATCATGCTAAAACACCCCGAAACGACGGCTCATTTCGAGGTTCGCCGCCATATTCCCGATGGTGTTCTGCTGGGCAATATTGGGGTTACTCTGCTTGACCAATACCCTCTCGAAAGAGTCGCCGGACTGGCCGAAATTATCGAGGCCGATGGCTTATGCATCCACTTGAACCCGGCCCAGGAACTTGTTCAGGAACGCGGTGAACGTGATTTCTCCGGGGCGCTGGATAACATCGCACGGCTGATGGATCGTCTCGACGGCCGGATTCTGGTCAAGGAGACCGGGGCAGGTCTGTCGCCCGGCGTTCTTAAAAAGCTGGCCGCCATTGGTGTCCCGTACATCGATGTCGCCGGAGCCGGGGGAACCTCGTGGACCAAAGTGGAATCTTTGCGAGTGCGAACGGAAATGCTCAAGCACGCCGGCCGGATCTATTCCGAATGGGGTATTCCTACCGCCGTATGTGTGCATGCGGCCAGCCGGATCATGCCCGCCGGTACCGTTGTCATTGCCTCCGGCGGTATCCGTAGCGGTCTGGATTGCGGCCGCGCCATCGCCCTTGGCGCCGGCTTGGCCGGATTCGCCCGCCCGGTTCTGCAAGCCTTCATGGCCGGGGGCGAAATTGCCGCAATTCGGTTTATCCAAAGCATGATTTACGAATTAAAAACGGCCATGATGCTGACCGGCAGTTGTGACCTTGCCGCCCTTAAAAAGGCCCCCCGCATTTTGACCGGTCAACTTTCAGAATGGATCAATGGCCTGGAAATCATACAAAAGGATTTGTGATGAATTTGAAAAAGCCCTTACCTTTAAATGCCCACAGGGCAACAGCATCGTTATCACCCATATCCCGCATTCCCGGTTTTTATCTTCTGTCGGTCGAACAAAGATTATCTCTTTTAAAGCAGGATTATAGCCTTACGGATGAAGAACTGGCCCTTTTCCGCCATGGTAGCGCCATTAAAGCGGAGAGCGCCGTAAACATGATCGAAAACGCCATCGGGTCAATCGGCGTTCCGCTCGGTCTGGCCCCCAATTTCCTGATTAACGGTCGGGATTATCTGATACCAATGGCCACCGAAGAGCCCTCGGTCGTAGCGGCCGCCTCACGGGCGGCCCGGTTGATTCGAACCGGCGGCGGGTTTATCGCCCGCTCCGATCGATCCGTTATGATTGGCCAGATTCAGCTGGTCGATCTGCCCGATGTGGAAAAGGCCGTGCATTCGCTCCATCACCGAAAAAGTGAAATATTAAAGGCCGTGGATGACCTGTTGCCGCGCATGAAAGAACGCGGCGGCGGAGCGGTCGATATTGAAACCAGAATTATCGGCGATAATTATTCCGGCACGATGCTCATCGTCCATATACTGATCGATGTCTGCGACGCCATGGGGGCCAATGTCATCAATGGCGTGTGCGAACTGGTCAGCCCGCATATCGAAAAAATTACCGGCGCCCGGGCCAATATGAAAATACTTTCCAACCTGGCCGACCGCCGTCTGGCCCGGGCCGAATTTGTCATTCCTGTCAGTATTTTGGAACAGGATGATTTGTCCGGGGCCGAGGTCGCCGCAAGACTGGTGCAAGCCTCGCGCTGGGCCCGCTTGGACCCCTATCGTGCCGCCACTCACAACAAAGGCGTTTTCAAAGGTATTGCCTCCGTCGCCCTGGCGTTCGGACTCGACTGGAGGGCGATTGAAGCGGGCGGCCACGCCTATGCCGCGCGCGACGGTGTTTATCGCGGCCTGACCGAATACAGAATCGAAAAGAGTGTTTTTCATGGTACAATCGAATTGCCATTGCAGGTTGCCTGGACCGGTGAAACATCGTGTCATCGACCCGATATTCAGGCTCTGAAAAAAATCATCGGCGTCGCGTCCGCTCGCGAATTGGCCGGAGTTCTTGCCGCCGTCGGATTAGCCCAGAATCTGGCCGCCTGCCTGGCCCTGTGCACCGAAGGTATCCAGCGTGGACATATGGCGTTACACGCCCGATATGTCGCCGCCGGCGCCGGAATCCCCGGCTCGAACATCGAACAAGTTGCCTCCGAGATGATCCGCTCCCGGCGCGTTCATATCGATGCCGCCGCCGATATTTATGACCGTCTGCAGAACCATCAACAACAGATGGTGCATAAAAACAAAATATTGGCCCGGAAATTTGCCCCGGGCAAAGTCATCCTGTTCGGAGAACACGCTGTCGTGTACGGTTATCCGTCAATCGTAACCGCCCTTGAACAGGGAACACACGTGGAAATTCATCCCGACAAAAACGGTCCGCGCCTGATACACCCGAGCTTGAAGGCCTCCAATATGCCGTTTTGCGACGATAACGATTATCGCTATTTTTCACAAGCCGCGCATCTGGCCTTGACGGGGTACAATCTCGTGAAGGAACCGATGGAAATATGGGTCGAGTCGGATCTTGTCCCGGGCGTCGGGCTGGGTTCCTCGGCGGCCTTTTCGGTGGCGCTTTGCCGGGCGTTTGCCGAAATTTCAGAGATCGGTCAAAGTACCGGCGGACCCGACCTGCGCGAAATGGTCCATCTTCTGGAGACCGTTTTTCATCGTAATCCCAGCGGAGCCGACGCCGCCGCGATATTGGAACAGAACGCCGTCTGGTTTCAAAAAGGACAGCCGAACACAATCGCCCCCGTCCAAAGCCAAAAAGAATGTTTGGGTATGGTGTGTGTCGTCGATGAACCCAGACGGACCGCCGAAATGGTCGCCACAATCGAGCAAGCCCGGAAACGGAACAAAGTGTTTGTCGATGGCATATTCGATGATATCGGCGATGTGACGGTCGACGCCGCTCTGGCATTGCGCGACGGGCAAATCGAGAAGCTGGGACGGCTGATGGTTCGCAATCATGAACTGCTGGCCCGGCTGGATTTGTCGACCCCGCGTTTGGACCGGGCCGTAGCCGACTTGCTCGACATGGGACTTCCCGGAGCCAAGTTGACCGGAGCCGGGGGTGGCGGCGCCGTGGTCATGATCCTGCCCGACAACGTGGAGCGCGAAAGTATCGTCGCGCACATACGAGAGAAATTCGATAAGTACTATTATTTCAGCGTTCGACCCCGATGATCACCTCCGTCAAAACACGCGCTTATGCCAATATCGCCCTGGTCAAGTATTGGGGCAAACAAACCTCGGGCATCAACTGCCCGGCGACACCCTCGCTGTCCCTGGCGATTGATTCCTTGAAAACCGAAACGACCATCCAAAGGGATGCCCGTGACAGTCTTGTCTTCGATGATGCCTCCGTTCCCGAAGTATCCCGATCCCGGGTTTTCGAAGTCATCAACGTCTGGCGCAAGCATGCTTTGCTCGATGGCCATTTCGCCGTGACGACACAAAACAGCTTTCCCTCGGAAGCCGGTTTGGCCTCCAGCGCTTCCGGCGTCGCCGCTCTTACGGTCGGTCTTGGCCGCCTGGCCAAAAGGGTGCTCGATAACGATACCCTCAACCGCCTGGCCCGGCGCGGCAGCGGTTCGGCGGCCCGCTCACTTACCGGCGGTTTAAGTATATTACCGAACGACAATGATCCCGTGGCGAAACAAATCGTCCCTCCCGCGCAAATCCCGTGGTGCATGGTTATCGCCGTTACCGATATGCAGGTCAAACAAGTCGGCTCCAGGGACGCCATGGAACTCTGTCGACTGACTTCTCCGTATTATGATGCCTGGCTGTCCACCGCGCAGGATGATTATCATGACATGCTCGATGCCGTCGAACACATGGATTTTTCCCGAGTGGGCGCCATCACCGAACGTAATTGCCTGGCCATGCATGCCTGCACGTGGACCTCGCGCCCGCCCCTGATCTATTGGAACGCCGTTACGATAAACATTATATGTGCCGTTCGGTTATGGCGGGCCGACGGCCTCGAATCTTATTTCACCATCGACGCCGGTCCACAGGTCTGTTTGTTGACCGAGCGTCATGATGCCGACAAGGTTGCCGGGCGCCTGAAAAATATTCCGGGTATTAAGAAAATACTGGTCGGCTTTCCCGCCGGGGGCGCCGAGGAGGTCCAGTGCCTTTGAGTCGAGTCGTAATCCCCGGCAAAGTGATGCTGTTCGGCGAGTACGCCGTGCTGGTCGGTGGAAGCGCCGTGGTATACCCCGTGCCGCGTTATCTGATCATAGCCGAACAAACCGACCATACGAATATTGATTACACACCGGTTATCCGGGCCGCCTTAAAACTACCTGTCCCCGAAGTCGCCGACTTTGAATCGAAAAACGGTCCGGTTAATCCGGAATGTGATAACCATCAGTTTTTCGTGCCTGACGTGGCGGGTGCACCATGCAAATTGGGCCTGGGCCTGTCGGCGGCCGAGGCGGTCGGCATCATTGCGCTTCGATTTAAACGGGCCGGGTACGATACGGAAAATTGCCGGGACAAAATCGCCGTGTATGCCCACCGGGCGCACCGACTGGCCCAGAACGGCCGGGGCAGCGGGGCCGACGTGTATTGCTGCGCTTATGACGTCCCGCTGAAATACAGCCTGACCGGCGGCAATCCACGGATGGAACCGCTAAAAGAGATTCCTACCGAACGGGCGTTCCCGATGCATCTTATCTACACCGGCAAACCGGCCGATTCGAGACGGGCCATCGATTCCTTCAACTTATGGTGTCGGAACATGACAACGGACGGTCGCTATCGGCTAAGTCAGCTTGTGCAAATCAGCGATAATCTGGCCGCCAAATGGGCAAAAGATCAATATGACGATATTATTCCACTCCTCGATGAATTCTGCACGACAATGAAGCGGATTTCGGGCATGGCCGGGTTGGATTACTGGAATGACGTTCACACCGACCTGGACAATTGGGCCAGAAAACACGGGGGACGAGCCAAACCGATCGGGGCCGGCGGCGGGGATATGGTACTGCTACTGGGTTATGTGCCTTTGGAAGAAATCTGCCCTCGGCCATATGATTATTGCATTAAAATCACACGGGGATTTCCGGAAGAAACGAATTATCCGTTTGGCGATAAATTATCATCTAAAACCCGGTAAAGTCCTCAACCAGCATGTTGGCGCGAGGGATCCTGCCGTCCAGATGTTGCACCATCGGCCAGACCATGCGCGACGGACCGACAATGTAGAACTTCGCCCGGACGGGGTCAGGCATATGGCGGCAAATCATGGCAAAGTCGATGCGCCCGTATTCGTATTTCCAGCCGTTGTTCGATTGCCCCATCGCCGTCAGGGTCGGGATACATTTAAAATTCACCAATTCAGTCTGCATCCGCAACAGCTCGTCGAGGCAGGCGGCATCCGCGATGGTGCGGTTGGAGTAAAAAAGATAAAACCGCCGATCCGATTTCTCGTGGATGGCGTGGGATAATATGCTGTAACAGGGCGTGATACCGATGCCGCCGATGATGAACACGGCCGGTATGCCGGTATCGTCGTGAAGCCGAAATGAACCGTACGGGCCATATATTTCCAGTTGCGCACCGTCGGGAAGGCATTCCAGGGCGTTTTTGTACTGATTGTCCCGCATGCGGGCCATAATCAGCAGATAATCGTGGTGCGGTGCGCTGGCGATGGAAAAGGCGCGGGCGCTGTCGTTGGGGTCGATAATGTCATGATCGATTAAACCGACGTCGATATTCTGGCCCGGAATGAAATCGAATCCGTCCGGTTTCTCCAGATAGAACGCCATGGTTCTCTCGGCGGCCGTATGGCGGCGCAACAGTTTTACTTTATAGGACGAAGTCATATTTTGCGGTTTAATAATTTTTGCGATTGGCTGAAGGCTTTGTATGACGAGCGCACCAGCGGCCCGGCTTCGACGTGCGCCAGACCGATATCACGACCGATAGCGGCGATTTGACGAAATTCATCGGGATGATAAAAACGCGTTTCGGTCATGTGACCGGGGCTCGGTCGCAAATATTGACCGACCGTGACAATCTGCGTCCCGGTGTCGTATATCAGGCGCAAAAGCTCGGTGATTTCCTCGAGTGTTTCGCCGAGACCGACCATGAAACCGGTTTTGACAACGGGCCGCGGTCGATATATATCCGCCCGCCTCAAAATATCCAGCGAGCGTTTCAGTTCGGCGCCGGGGCGGACCCGCCGGTACAGCCGGGGCACCGTCTCGACGTTGTGCGCGAAGACGTCGGGTCGGGCTTCAAGTATTATATCAACGGCTTTCATATTGCCCATTAGGTCGGGGATCAAAACCTCGACCTGGATATTTTTGTCATGGAGGCGGAGCCGACGGATAGTCTCGGCGAAAATGCCGGCGCCGCCATCGGGCAGGTCATCGCGTGTGACCGACGTGATCACAACCTGCTTTAACCCCAGTTCGGCGACCACCTTGGCCAGGCGTTCCGGTTCTTCGGTATCCAGCCCCAGCGGCACGGCCGTTTTGACATTGCAGAATCGGCAGCCACGAGTGCAATTACTGCCCAAAATCATGAAGGTAGCCGTCCCCTCGCCGAAACATTCCCGGATATTGGGACAGGCGGCTTCCTGGCAGACGCTGTGAAGTTGGTTGTGCGCCAGAATGTTCTTTATACGGTCATATTCGGGGCCGAGCCGGGCCGAAATCTTCAGCCATTCGGGCAAACGCCGTACCGGCCGCGCTTTCATTCGCTCCCGGAGATTCTTAATCCGTTCGATATCGTCCAATGTCGCGGTCATTTTTTATTCCTCTGTGGCATTCAGGATAATTACGGCAAAAACCTTTCATATTAGAGGCAGTATCAGAGGAATTGAACAATATTATCTTGACATTGTTCTCAATAATGGACTAATTGGGTCGATAATATATATATATTGACAGGGAGACAGGATATGATTATTATTATGAACCGGATGACGGTTCCCGATGAATACCGCCGGAGGTTCGAAGAGGTTTTTGCCACCCGCGCCGGGGCCGTCGACACCCGTCCCGGTTTTATCCGGGCCGAAATACTCCGCCCCCACAAAGGCAACGAATATATCGTTCTGACCCAGTGGGAAAGCGAAGCCGATTTCGAAAGCTGGGTCGGCAGCCCGGAATATATCGAAGGCCACAAACGGGTCGGGGAGTTTGCCGACGAAAAAGGAAAGAGTTTTTTAACTTCGAGGATTGAAAAATACGATGTCTTCGCCATCTGACGAAACCTGTGTCGTGACCGCCCCCGAAAAACCGGGGCTTGTAAGGCGCCTGCGGTCGCTCATCAAGCAGTTCAAGCGCGACCTGCGCGAACCGCTCCCCGGACTGGTCGATAAGCCCTTGCCCGGAAGAATCTTGGGTCGCTTCCGCCATTTATTCAAACGTTACGGGTTCAAGCTGGTCGTGGTCATATTCATGTATTATTTGATTCGGGATACCATACTTTATATCATTATTCCCTATTTCATTGCCCGCCAGTTTATCGGCTGATTTTTATCCATCGCTTTAACACCCGCTTATCCCGGGCAACCTCATTGATTCGCTTTCGGGGTCGTTTTCAGCCTCTTTTTATACCCTTTATATTATTGCAAATTCCGCACGATTTTGATTGACAATCCGGCATAATTTGTTATTTTTTTCACAATTAAATGGAGGTTTTTTTCCGATGCGCGCCGCCCATAATTGGCATGATCGTGCGTCAGACAACGGTTTTTCGTCCTCTACGCCGGGGAATTCCATTGCCCGGGGCTCTTCTTTGAATAATCGTCAACTCCGGCTGAACACGGCCGGTCTGATAAGTATCCCGGTCGGCCTTAATGTTATGCCATATTATGTGAATTATTTCACATATATTCAAAGGTTGGCCCGGCGTTTCAGGCATGTTTGTCTGACGAAAATTTCCCGGCGGAAAATCCCCTGTTTCGGACGAACCGTCCGGCGGGTGCACGTTATGCCCCGGGCCACGATTATCCGGCGTATCGGTCGCATGCTGGCGGGATACCTCTGCCCCGAACCGGTCCGATAACAGGGCCGGTTTCCGGTTGATCCGATGGATCGAGCGGGGACGCACGCGACTTGTACTGTCGGCCCGGCGCCGTTCGGAAAAAGCCTTAAAGAAGCGATTGCCCTTGAAAGGAGGCTTTATGAAGGAATGGGAAGGTGGGCATAAAGTACAGTATGAGTCGGAGCTCGACCCCCACTTTGCGCTGGAAATTGCGTCCATCCCCGGAGGCGACAAGCTTTTCAGTTGCATCCAGTGTGGCACCTGCAGCGGCATGTGTCCCTTGAGTCACAACATGGACTTTACTCCCCGGCAGGTTATCGCCATGATCCGGGCCGGATTCAAAGACGAAGTCTTGAAAAGCCACACGACCTGGCTGTGCGCCTCATGCTATAACTGCACGGTTGAATGTCCCCGGGAAATTAAAATCACCGACATCATGTACGCCGTCAAGCGCATCGCCGTCCGCAAGAAAATTTATCCCAAGCGTTTTCCGACCCCGGTCCTGGCCGGAGAATTTTTCGGCCTGGTCGAAAACCACGGCCGCAATTCGGAAACGTGGTTGTTGATGCGTCTGTTTTTCAGGACCAACCCCTTGAAAATGTTTAAACAGGCCCGCCTGGGCTGGCAACTCTGGCGGCGCGGACGATTGAGCCTCAAGGTGGATTCGATCGAACGGACCCACGAACTTAAATCAATCCTGAAAACCATCGAGAAAGAACATATGATTGCCCTGCGCAATAATAGCGCCGCCGGGAAGGAGGCGCACGTATGAAATACCTGTATTATCCCGGTTGTTCGCTTAAGAGCACCGGCCGTGCCTACGAGGAATCGATGCTGGCCGTGTTCGGGGCGCTGGACATTCCTCTCCCGGAACTGCACGACTGGAACTGTTGCGGGGCCACCGCCTATATGGCCATCAGCGAACTGAAAGCCTTCGCTCTGTGCGCCCGCAATTTCTCATTGGCGGCCGAGCAGGCCAAGGGCGACCCCGATGTTTCCCTGGTCGTTCCCTGCGCCGCCTGTTATCTGGGGCTAAATAAAGCTTATCGCTATATGCATGAACATCCGGACCTCAAAGGCACCATTGACAAGGCCCTCCAGAGTGCCGGACTGGGACTGGCCGACGGCGTCAGGGTGCGCCATCCCCTGGATGTAATCGTCAACGACATCGGCCTCGACAAAATATCTTCAAAAGTTACATCTTCGCTGGCGGGCATGAAAGTGGCCTGCTACTACGGCTGTCAAATCATCCGACCGTACGCCGATTTCGACGACCAGCAAAACCCAACGACCATGAATCGCATCATGCACGCCCTCGGCGCCAAAACCCTCGATTGGCCGCTGAAAACGCGTTGTTGCGGCGGATCGCTTACCGGCACCATCGAAGACGTCGGCACCCGTTTGAGCTATATCCTTCTGCGCGAAGCCAAACTGCGGGGCGCCGATGTCATCGTCACCGCCTGTCCCCTGTGCCAGTTCAACCTCGAATGTTATCAGACAACCATCGGAAGGATGTACCACGACCGGGTCGATATCCCCGTCGTCTATTTCACGCAGCTTATGGGCATGGCTATGGGGCTGGACGCCAAAGCGCTGGGTCTGCAACGACTCATATCGCCCCGTCCGGTTATAAAGGAAGCCGTCCCGGTGCAAGGAGGTCAGCATGTCGGTGCCTGAAAATAGAACCAACGGAACCCCCAAAATCGGCGTTTACATCTGTCATTGTGGTATCAATATCGCCAACAAGGTGAATATCAAGGAAACCGTCGATTTCGCCGCCAAACTGCCCTATGTTACCGTCGCCAAAGAGTACAAATTCATGTGCTCCGACCCCGGTCAGGAACTGATTCAGCAGGATATCCGCGCCGGCTTGATCGACCGGGTGGTGGTGGCATCGTGTTCGCCGTTGATGCACGAGGCTACCTTCCGCAATGCCACCGGCGAGGGCGGTGCCAATCCCTTCATGTTTCAGATGGCCAATATTCGCGAGCATGTCAGCTGGGTAACGTTCGATAAAGATGCCGCCACGGTCAAGGCCAAGGCCCTGATCGCCGCCGCCGTGCACCGTGTCAGTCTGCACCGGCCGCTGGAACAAACCCGCGTTCCGGTGCATCCCGACGTTCTCGTCGTGGGCGGCGGGATCGCCGGGATTCATGCTTCGCTGACTCTGGCCAACGCCGGCAAAAAAGTCTATCTCGTGGAGCGCGAACCCACCATCGGCGGCCACATGGCCAAATTTGACAAAACCTTTCCGACCCTCGACTGCTCCGCATGCATCCTGACGCCCAAAATGTCCGCGGTGCGTGCTCACCCCAATATCACCCTGTGGACTTATTCGGAAGTGGTCGGGGTCGAGGGTTTTGTCGGTAATTTTAAAGTCAAGGTCCGGCGCAAACCGCGCTATGTCGATGAAGACCTGTGTGTCGGTTGCCTGGAATGCATCGAAGCCTGCATTTTCAAAAAGGGCAAGTTCCCCGACGAATTCAACCAGGGTTTGAGCCAGCGCAAGCCGATTTATATACCTTTCCCGCAGGCGACCCCGCTGGTGGCGGTCATCGACCCCGAAACCTGCGCCCATTTTAAAACCGGCAAGTGCAAAAAGCCGTGCGCCGACGCCTGTCAACCGGGGGCCGTCAAGTTCGACCAGACCGAGGAAATTAAAGAAGTCGCCGTCGGCTCGGTAATACTGGCCACCGGTTTCAAGGCTTTCGATGCCGCCCGCGTCGGCCGCTACGGTTATGGAAAGTATCCCAACATATACACCAGCCTTGAAATCGAACGGCTGGTCAACGCCGCCGGTCCGACCGGGGGCGAATTGAAAATGGCCGACGGCAGAAAACCCAAATCGGTCGGCATCGTGCACTGCGTCGGCAGCCGCGACAATAATACCAACGCCTATTGTTCGCGGGTGTGTTGCATGTATTCGCTGAAGCTGGCCCACCTGATCAAAGAACGCACCGAGGCCGAAGTGTATAATTTTTATATCGATATGCGGACTCCCGGCAAAGGGTACGAGGAGTTCTATGAGCGCCTTTTGAAAGAAAACGTCCATTTCATTCGCGGCCGGGTAGCCGAAATCAACGACTGGGCCATGATCGATGAGGAAAAGGGCCACCTGATCATCCGCGTCGAAGACACGCTGATCGGGCGGGTGCGCCGGGTTCCGGTTGACATGGTCGTCCTGTCGGTCGGTCTGGAAGCCCAACCGGACGCCGATGCCGTCCGCCGCCTGTTTAATATCAGTTGCAGCCATGAAGGATGGTTTTTGGAGCGCCATCCCAAGCTGGCGCCGGTATCGACTTTTACCGAGGGCATTTTCCTGGCCGGGGCCTGTCAGGGACCGAAAGATATTCCCGACTGTGTCGCCCAGGCCGGGGCCGCCGCCGCCGAAGCCCTGGCGCTGATAGACAAGGGCAGCGTCGAACTGGAACCGAACACCGCCTTTGTTAATGAAGAAGTCTGCGCCGGTTGTCATACCTGCCTTAACGTCTGCCCCTACGGGGCCATCAGTTATATCAAAGAAATCAATAAGGCCCGGGTCAACGGAGCATTGTGCAAGGGATGCGGCACCTGTGTCGCGGCCTGCCCGTCGGGAGCTCTCCAGCAAAACCTGTTCACCGACGAGCAAATCATGAATGAAATCAAAGGAGTCATGAACCATGTCTGATACAGCCCATAAGACCGATGGCTTTCAGCCCCGGATAGTTGCCTTTTTCTGCAACTGGTGCACCTATACGGCGGCCGATCTGGCGGGCACCGCACGCATGACTTATGCGCCTAACGTCCGAGTCGTGCGGGTCATGTGCTCCGGACGGTTGGATCCGCAGTTTATTATGGAGGCGTTTCGCAATGGGGCCGACGGGGTCCTGATCGGTGGTTGTCACCCCGGCGATTGCCATTATCAGGCCGGAAATTACAAAGCCCTGCGGCGCTACATTCTGCTCAAACGCGTTATGAAAGAAATGGGCATCGAAGAAGGGCGCTTCCGCCTCGAATGGATCGCCGCCTCCGAAGGCGATAAAGTCCAGCGGGTAATTAACGAAATGACTGAAACCATTCGCAAACTCGGACCGCTTCATCTCGAGCCGGTGAATATACCTGCTACGGCCCATGTCCAAGTCGGGACGGATAAAGCCGCCGTTGCCGCCCGGGGAGGTGTCTCATGAGCAAGCCCAAAGTCGCCTTTTACTGGTGTGCTTCCTGCGGTGGATGCGAAGAAGCCGTCGTCGATTTAAACGAGGATATTCTGGGGGTCGTCCAGGCCGTCGATATCGTTTTCTGGCCGGTCGCCCTCGATTTCAAGCGACAGGACGTCGAGGCTATGGATGATGGTTCCATCACCGTCAGTTTCATTAATGGTGCTATTCGAAGCTCCGAGCAGTACGAAATGGTGGAACTGCTCCGGCGCAAATCGAAAATCGTCATCGCCTTTGGCAGTTGTGCCCATCTCGGCGGGATTCCCGGTCTGGCCAATACCTTCGACCGCGCCGCCATGCTCAAGGAAGCCTATCTTGAATCGCCCAGTGTCACCAGCGGCAACACTACTATCCCGCAGACGGAAATAACCGTCCCCGAAGGCAAGCTGACCCTGCCGGAACTCTGGGATACGGTCAAGTCGCTCGACCAGACGATAAAGGTTGATTATTATTTGCCCGGTTGTCCGCCGCCCGCCAATCTAATAAAAGAAGCGGTTACGACTATTCTCGAAGGACGCCTGCCGGAGCCGGGTACGATTCTGGCCCCCGACATCGCCCTGTGCGAGGATTGTCCGCGCCGTGAAACGAAGCCGGACAAACTGATCATCGAACAATTCAAACGGCCCAGCCAGTACATCATCGATCCCGACCAATGCATCCTGGCCCAGGGCTTTTTGTGTCTCGGATCGGTGACTCGAAAAGGGTGCGGGGCCGTCTGCATCGAAGGCAATATGCCGTGCACCGGCTGTATGGGGCCGACCAGCCGCGTCAAGGATTTCGGTGCCAAAGCCATGTCGGCGATAGCCTCGTTGATCGACGCCGACGACGAAGAAAAAATCACCAAAATCATCGACGGCATGGCCGACCCGGTCGGCACTTTCTATCGCTACAGCCTGCCGGCGTCAATCATTCATCGCAGTTATCAAAAACCGGACGGGGGAGGTGCCCACAATGGAGCGTAAAATAACCATCGACCCGATTACCCGGCTCGAGGGTCACGGTAAAATAGAAATACTTCTCAACGACCAGGGCGACGTCGATCGGGCCTATCTTCAAATCCCCGAACTGCGGGGTTTTGAACGATTCGCCATCGGCCGTCCCGCCGAGGATATGCCGCAGATAACCTCGCGCATCTGCGGTGTCTGTCCCACTGCGCATCATATGGCCGGAACTAAAACTCTTGATGATCTCTACCATGTCACGCCGCCCCCGGCGGCACTCAAAGTCCGCGAACTGGCCTACACGATCTTTTTCATAGAAGACCATGCCCTGCATTTCTTCTTTCTGGCCGGGCCGGATTTCGTGGTCGGTCCCAAGGCCGGCAAGGCCGAACGCAATATTCTCGGTTTGATCGGCAAAGTCGGGCAGGAGGCGGGGCTGAAAGTCATCGGCATGCGCCGCAAACTGCGGGAATTGATGATTCAAATTATGGGCAAGGCCGCTCATCCCGTGTTCGGCCTGCCCGGCGGTATTTCCAAGCCCATTAAACCGGACGCCAAAGCCCGGATTGCGGCGGTCGCCGCCGAGGCCGTTGAATTCGCCCAATTCGGACTGAAAGTCTTTGAGGACGTCGTTCTGTCCAATAAGGATTATATGAATTACATCACGTCCGAGATGTATACCCACCGCACGTACTACATGGGTATGGTGGATAAAGACAACAAGGTCAATTTTTATGACGGCCTGATGCGGGTGGTCGATCCCGACGGCAAAGAATATTCGAAATTCGCGGGCCGAGATTACCTGGCCAACGTCGTCGAGCACGTCGAGCCGTGGAGCTATATCAAGTTTCCGTACCTCAAACAGATCGGCTGGGCGGGATTCAAAGATGGCGCCGACAGCGGCATTTTCGCCGTGGCGCCATTGGCCCGTCTGAATGCCGCCTCCGGTATGGCGACGCCTTTGGCGCAGGTTGAATACGATAAATTCATGACGACCTGCGGGCGCCCGGTCCATTTCACCCTGGCCAACAACTGGGCTCGTTTGATCGAATTGCTTTATGCCGCCGAGCGAATGCAGGAGCTGGCCAATGACCCGCAAACGTACGACCCGGAAGTCCGCACCATTCCGAAAGAAACGCCTACCGAAGGTGTCGGCATTGTTGAAGCCCCGCGCGGCACGCTCATTCATCATTATCAAACCGACGACAAGGGCATCATTACCAAGGCCAACCTGATCGTGGCGACCCAGAATAACGCCGCCCGGATTGCTCTTTCGGTCGACAAAGCCGCCCGCGGACTGATTTCCAAAGGCCAGGTAGACGACGGCATTCTCAACATGGTGGAAATGGCCTTTCGGGCGTATGACCCCTGTCACGGCTGCGGGACGCACGCCCTGCCCGGGAAGATGCCCCTTATGATTCATGTTTATGACAGCCGCCACGAGCTGCTGCGGGAGATTGTGAGAGATTAGAACTTCATGAAACCGCTGGTTTTAGGATTGGGCAACGACCTGATGGGCGATGATGCCGTCGGCATTGTTGCCGCCCGCCGCTTGGAAAAAGATATGTCGAATATGGCTGACATTAGGGTCAGCAATGAATACGGCGTCGCATTACTGGATTACTTCATCGGTTATGAATCAGCGCTGGTAATCGACGCCGTTACCCTTGACACGCGCTCGGCCGGAGAGCTGATAGAACTTGACTTCGACGACCTTCGGCCGGTGCGCGGCATTTCTCCCCATTATGCCGGTTTGCCCGATCTCAAAGCGCTGGCGCAATCGCTCGGTCTGGCCTTTCCCGACCGGGTGCGGGTGCTGGCCGTGCAAATAGACCGGCCCAAAACGGTCAGCGCCGTTATGTCTCCAACCGTAGAAAAATCCGTGGATTTGCTTGTCGAAACGGCTAAAGCATGTATAATACAATGGACCGATGAATCGAACGATCACAGCGTTGCCGGAAAGGCCGTTTAACCGATGCATGAACTTCGCATTGCCACAGAAATTATCGAGACGGTTCAGGCCGAAATGAATCGACGCCGTCTCGAACGAATCGGCGAAATTGGAATGGCCATCGGGGCTTTGTCCGGGGTTGACCCCGAGGCCTTAAGCTTCGCTTTCGAAGCTTCGGTAACCGGGACCAGCCTGGAAAACTCCCGCTTGAATATAGATTTCATCCCGGTTGAAGGACATTGCCTGGAGTGTCATAATGAGTTTTCCGTGAATGAACTATGCTTTGTATGTCCAAAGTGCGGTTCCGGCAATCTCGATATCATACGCGGTCAGGAATTGAATATTATCTGGTTGAAAACCGACGACCGCAATGACAGCGCAAAAGGAGATAATCATGGCAGGTGAAAAGATACCTTTTGAGAAAAAAGTCCTTTCCGAAAACGACCGTCTGGCCTCGGACATCAGGGCCCGCCTCGACGACCACGGCGTGATGGCCTTAAATCTGGTCAGTTCGCCGGGGTCGGGAAAAACTAGTTTGCTGGAAAAAACGCTGGGCGCGCTGTCCGGTCGACTCAAAATGGCGCTCGTGGCCGGCGACGTGCAAACCCGAAACGACGCCGAACGACTGGAAAAGGCCGGCGGCAAAATCGTCCGGCCGATTATCACCGGTGGAGCCTGCCATCTCGACGCCCGCATGGTCGGAGCCGCCATCGCCGATATCGACCTGCGCAACCTCGACGTTCTCTTCGTCGAAAACGTCGGCAACCTTGTCTGTCCCTCAAGCTATGACCTCGGCGAAGACATGAAAATCGTCCTGATCAGCACGACCGAGGGCGACGACAAGCCGCTCAAATACCCGTCCATGTTTCGCCGCTCGTCGGTCATGATTATCAACAAAATCGACCTGCTAGGCCATTCCGACTTCAGCCTCGAACATGTCCGCGCCAACGCCTTGAAAATAAATCCGGCTCTGGAAATATTTGAGCTTTCCTGCCGCACCGGAATCGGCCTGGAAACATGGTTCGACTGGCTGATTCGAGCGGTCGCGCGGAAAAAAGGAAAAGATTTGACAAAGGCCTCTTCATGACTGATTTTGTGGTACAGGCTTGTTTTTGAAAAGGGGTGATGACAGTGAGAACAATAACATTCAACGACAAAACCTACCGCATCGATTCCTACGGGTTTTTGATTTTTCCCGAAGACTGGGATGAGGATTTCGCCCGGGGAATGGCCCATAAGGCCGGCATTAAAGGCGAACTCACTCCGGCTCACTGGAAGATGATAAATTTCATTCGCAACGAATTCGAACGCATGCACGCCTGCCCTTTGGTTTATATCTCCTGTCTGAAAAACGAAATCGGTTTGGGGGATATGAAAAAATTATTTCCTGCGGGCTACCTGCGCGGCGTCTGCCGTCTGGCCGGAATAACCTACCGCCAGGGATATTTCCAGCAAACCTGGTTTCGCGAGAATATCGTGTGCAACACCCAGGCCTATGAAAACAAATCGTACTTCATCGACGTCGAGGGTTTTCTGACCAATCCCGAAGACTGGGACGAAAATTATGCCTTGCACAAAGCCTATGAAATGAAAATGCCCGAATATCTGTCGCCCGACCACTGGCAACTGATGACTTATATCCGCAATAAATTCAATGCCACCCGCCAGATTCCGACGCCGGAGGATTTCTGCCGGGATAACAAGATCGATCCCGGCGATTTCGAGTGGCTTTTCCCCGACGGATACTATCGGGGCCTAATCCGTCTGGCCGGTTTGAAATCCCAGAATTCTCATCGGGAGGCCTTGCTTAAATTCGATAATGCGCTATACAACGGGTTCCTTGTCAGCCAAAGTGAAAACAATTCACAAGGAGCAAATGTCATGGGAACGCTTGAACACGGAGGGAAAACCTACGAAGTCGATGAAAAAGGTTTTTTGTCCGATTTTCGGCAATGGGATGAAAATTTTGCCCGCGGTGCGGCCGTCAAGTCGGGAATGAATCCCGAATTAAGCACCGAACAATGGCAGGTCATCCAGTGGATACGCAAAAGTTATCAGGAAACCGGACGTTGCCCGATTGTCTATGAAACCTGTCGCAACATCGGCCTGCGGCTCGATGAACTGCGGCGGCTGTTCCCGACCGGCTATCTCCGGGGAGCCTGCAAACTCGCCGGGATAACATACAAAGTCGGCTACCTCGGCCAGACATATTTGCCTTCGACGGCCGAGGACTTGAATCATATTTCGGCCGACAAAGTCTATGAGGTCGACGTGCGCGGCTTTTTGATCCGGCCGGAAGACTGGGACGAGTACTATGCCGCTTATCGCGCTTTCGACATGAAAATCCCCGGCGGGAAGCTGACCGAGGACCATTGGCGGGTCATTCGCTTCATGCGTTCACATCATGCCGCCACGGGCACCATTCCCAATATTTATGAAACCTGCGAGAAGAACGGACTGGCCTTGAGTGATCTCGAACGATTATTTCCCGACGGCTATCACCGGGGCGCTGTGAAAATCGCCGGCCTGCGTGTACTGTAATTTTGTCGGGCGGCTTTTTTTAATCATATTGGAGACATGGTTCCCGGGCGATTTTTTAGACCGACCGGGAACGATCATAGATCCAGATAATGACGGGCTATTACTTTTTTCCAAGCCCGAACATATAGCCGAATAATATCTTGAAATCCGGAATATCGCCGATGCCGAATCGGGCGACAAGGTTATAGAAATTTTTCTCGCCCGCAGGAACCTTGATACCGGCCAGAAGTGTCAACCCGATTTCCGTATCGGAATCACCTTCATCCGGAAAAATAAACGCAAACGTCGGGCCGCCACCGGCATAGAAGACCAATTTCGACCCCGGCGGGGAAAACAGATTCAGCGAACCATCGGCGTTGGCCGTCAAAAGCGATCCCCCGTCGCCCATACCGTAATCCAGGCTGGGCGAAAAATCGATTTTGCCTTTGGCGGCGCCCATTATGGATTGAGCCCCGATAACGAATTGGTCGGGATTAACGCTGTATCCGGCCCGGATACCGATCCCGCTTTTCATGTCACTTATAGCCAGACTGGATGGCCCGGTCATTAAAACCGCCGCCACAATCAGCACCACGATGCCAGTCATGCTTTTCATCGCTTCCTCCTTTTCCATACCATTTAACCATTTTTACCTTTGAAATAGAAAGCAGTTTACACCTGCCTTCCCGTTTTAGAATTGCCTGTTGGTGTTATCCCGATCAGCCCCAGAAGCACCCACAGGCATCTTCATTCACCAGGTCGAGGAATTTTGTCAGCGTTCTGACTTCAGGTTTCGGTTGATAGACATGCCATTTCAGGTCGCTACGCATCCAGAAAACTTTCCAAATCTGTTGTGATCGTACGAACGTCGTTTTTGCCACCGCCTCTTCAATCTTGATATCAGCGTTTTTGTAATGCGATCGAATTTCGAATATTTCAATGCTTTGACCCTTTATTCGAAATCCAATATCAACCTTATCGCGGATATCCACTGGCGGTCGGCGCTTTTCAATAAAGGCCGCCACGAGATTTTCATAATTCTCTATTTCACTTTTGGTGAATGCCATAATTTCCCCGCCAATTATTATAAATAATAATTTTTCGAAAATAAATGATTCCCGCAGGACGAGGTTTCTTCCACATGCCGTGATGAATAATGATTAATAACGGAAGTAGGCAATTTCTACCCCCGGCATTTTTGTAATTCCATTTCTCCCTCCGAGAAATACTTCCGGCGAAAGTACAACGCCACGTTGACCAGCCCGATCAGGACCGGTACTTCGACCAGCGGTCCGATCACCGCCGCGAACGCCACGCCCGAATTTATCCCGAATACCGCCACCGCCACCGCAATGGCCAGTTCGAAATTGTTGGACGCCGCCGTGAAACTCAATGTCGTCGCTTTGGCATAATCGGCCCGGGCTTTCTTGCTTAAAAAGAAACTGACCAAAAACATCACGACAAAATATATCAGAAGCGGCACGGCGATGCGAACCACGTCGAGCGGGATCTTCACGATCAACTCGCCCTTGAGCGAGAACATGACAAAAATGGTGAACAACAGTGCCACCAGCGTTATCGGACTTATGCGCGGAACAAATTCGCGATGATACCACTCTTTGCCTTTGATTTTGACCAGAATCAGGCGGGTCAGAATCCCGGCGATAAACGGTATGCCCAGATATATGAAGACGCTTTCGGCGATTTGCCCCATGGTCACTTCGACCACAGCCCCCTCAAGCCCCAGCAGGGGCGGCAGTTTGGTGACAAAAATCCACGCGAAGACCGAATAGAATATCACCTGGAAGACGGAATTGAAAGCCACCAGCCCCGCGGCGTACTCCGGGTCGCCCTCGGCCAGGTCGTTCCATACAATCACCATGGCGATGCACCGTGCCAGGCCGATCATGATCAGCCCCACCATGTATTCGGGATACCCGGACAGGAACACAACGGCCAGGACGAACATCAAAATCGGCCCGATCACCCAGTTTTGCACCAGACTTAGAATCAGGATTTTGTAATTACGAAAAACCCGCCCCATTTCTTCATAGCGCACTTTGGCCAGCGGAGGGTACATCATGAGTATCAGGCCGACCGCGATGGGAATATTGGTCGTCCCGACCGAGAATTTATCCCAGAAGCCGGCAATGCCGGGGTAAAAATGACCCCAGGCAACACCAATCGCCATTGCGGCAAATATCCAGACCGTCAGGAGACGGTCCAAAAATCCGAGTTTTTTGGCCACCGAACCTTCGGTTTTCATTTAGCTCGCTCCTTTAGTGACAACATCTCGACCATGAGGCTTTATATGATTCATTGTTTCGGTGGGAGAGATTCGGGAAGTGTCATTACATAATCTCTGATTTCATCGCGCACCCGACGATAATGCGACAGCGCTTCCTCTTCGGTTTTTGCCGTTTTCGCCAGCCGGGGCGGGTCGTCGAAACCCCGATGAATCCTGATTGTCTTTCCGGGAAATATCGGGCAGTTCTTGTCGGCATCGGAACAAACCGTGATGACATAATCGAATTCGCGCTCATTCAGGTCGGCCAGCGTCTTGGAGCGGTGTTCCGAAATGTCCACTCCCGCTTCCGCCATAACTTTCACCGCCAGCGGATTTAGTCCGTGATTTTCGGTCCCCGCGGAATAAGCCTGAATTTTATCGCTTTTGAAATGCCGTGCCCAGCCCTCGGCCATCTGGCTCCGGCAGGAATTGCCGGTGCATAAAAACATTATTTTCAGCATCCGGATACACCAGGGTTATTTTTGAATAATCATGCTGTAACGAATGCGGATTTCCGGCTGGTCCTCATCGTTGGTGTTGATGATAACCTCGCCGGCGACATTCCGGGTCAACTCCAGAGCATTGGCATTGGGCCTGGCGCGGATAGTATATTGCTGTCCCGCGGTCACGGTATCGATTTTGAGACTTAGCCGATCATCGCGATCTTTTAATCCGGTTATCTTCAAATCAGATCCGTCCAGCGTACTGTTCACCCGAATTTCCTGAACATCCTGTTTAGTCGGTGGCAGTGATTTGTTAATCAAAAAGCGGATTATATCGGGTGCCACATCCAGATTCCCGATGACATTACCTCTGACGTGCAATACTGACGCCTGATAAGAGCTATCCGTCATGCTGGCGGTGATATTGGCTTCTATCGGGCCGGGTGGCGCGTCCGGCGCGACTGCCACATCGATTTGCAGTTTCTCCCCGGTTTCCGAAGGTGCCGGAGAAATAGTGAAAGCAATGGATGGGGAATCCGTGGTGACATTTAGCAGGCTTCTCTTTTGGGCATTCTTCAATACCAGAAACACGGTTTTGCCGGTGGATTGATGTCTGCGAATTTTCCCCATATCAAGGTAACTTTGTTCGAAGCCGAATTCCATATCGACAAAAGCCGTGATATTCAGCGTTCCCTGCGGATTCCGGCGGTCATTGGTTTCGACCAGAATAGTATTTTTCTGCTGACCTCTTTTATGGCTGCTGTTAAAAGATACTTCAATTTTGCCTTCCCCACCCGGGGGAATGTCCGTCGCAGTCAGGACGGCCGCCGTGCATCCTCACGACCCTTTAGCCTTGATCAGCTTGAGCGGTTCATCGCCCACGTTTTTCACGATAAACGTGTGCGAGACCTTTTCTCCCTGCACGATTGTTCCGAAATCATGCAAAGTTTCCGGGAAGTGCGCCAATGGGCCGCGCGTTGATGACGTCGTTTCATTTTTCGGGTCGGTTTGAACCGACGGCGGTGTCGGATTAGTCACCGGCGCGGCCGGCGAAGTGGTCGGCTTTGATGGCGTTGCCGCTGGCGGGGTGACTTCTCCGGTGGCGTCAGCGATTTGTACCGGCGTCGATTCCGGTTGGCTCGATATCGCCACCTCCGATCCGCGGCCGAACCAAATAACAGCGATTATTATAATGACCGAGAGGCTTCCGATAGAGGCTATAAGGGGTATGCGATTTTTTGGACGAATCGTTGTTGATGTCTTGGCCCTTGAAGTGCGCGCTTTTGAGCCATTTTTGCTCTTGTTCTTTTTGCTCATAATTCAAACCTTGATGTAAAACCCAAATATAAGCATTTCATCCCGAATTTTCAAGCGTTTTGCCGCTTTTCCGCTGTTCGGGATTGTATATCATTAAACGATTTATTGCGGTTATGGTTCATCGTCGGCGGTTCCCTTACCTGAATAAAGTTACCCCAAATATATAAGTAAGGATATAATAGATGCCGACCACTATAAACACCCCGCCGGTAATACGCCGTGCCCATTTTTCAATGGCCTTTAGCTTATTAAATATAACCCCGACCAACCGTGTGCTTATAGCAATCACAAAGGCGAAAACAATTACCGGCAGGGCGGTGCCGATGCCATAAACGGTTGGCATCAAAAAAGAAGAGTTGTGCTCCACGGCCAGCGGAATAAGACTACCGAAAAACAATGCCGCCGACACCGGGCAGAAAGACAGTGCGAACAACAGGCCAAGCAGTCCCGCCCCCCAGATGCCAAAACGCTCCACTTTCTCCTGTAATGACGAACCTAAACCGCTTCCGCGGAAGCTGAAGGAAATTACGTCGAGGAGGAACAGGCCGACGATTATCAGAATCGGACCGAGGAATTTATTCATATTCTGTTGTAGAAACATCGCCAGCCGGGGAATCGACAGGACGCTGGCCACGATGAGAATGCCAAGAACCAGATAGGTCAGCATCCGTCCCAGAGCGTACAGCAATCCGGCGGCGAGAACTTGCCGCGGGCTGTCCACCCGCCGCCCGATATACGTGATGGCGGCAATATTTGTCGCCAGCGGGCAGGGCGAAATGGAGGTCAATATGCCCAGCCAGCAGGCCGATGCGACGGCCAGCACAAACGACTCATTCATCGGCGGTTTCGCCCTCAAGAAACCGTTTGGTCTCGGCCTGTACATATTTCATATACTCTTCTTTGTTGCGCACCAGTTCCCAGATTTTGTCGAGATTTTTCCATTCGGCTTCTCGCCCGTCTTTGTGGCGGGATAGAATCAATGCCTTGGTATAAAGCTGATAATCCTCAATAAAGTGCGCGTTGGCCTTGTTGTCGTAATTAACGGCCTGCCAGATCAGGGTACTGTCGGTCAGTTCCTTTTCAAAGCCGGATGCAAGAGCCTCACGCGAATACTCCTCGAGTTTGATACACGTGGCGCAACGGACGTCCCCGTGAAAATAATAAGCGTAAACAATCCCGGAGGACTTCGTCTCCGGCGTTAAGGCCGATGAATCGGCGACAACTTTGGCCGGGTTAACCGCCTCATTCTTTGCTTCGTCGGCGATGACTGCCCCAAACGATATTATTGCCGCCAACGTTGTGAGAATTAATGTCTTTGTCATAACACACTCCAAAGTAGTCTTCATTTTTATATCAGTTTTTTTATTTCTTCCACCGATGGAACCTTACCGGTCAGCACTACCTTGCCGTCAACCACCAGGGCCGGTGTCATCATGACGCCGTAGGCCATGATTTTCTGGATATCCTCCACCTTCTCGATGTTGCATTCCATGTTGAGTTGTGCGGCCGCCTCCATGGTCATTTCGGCGAGCTTCTTGCACTTGGGACAGCCGGTGCCCAGAATTTCGATTTTTTTCAAAGCCTTGTCCTCCTAAAATAATAAACCGTATACTACGCCCGCAATCGTTGCCATCACTATTACTAACGCCACGAAAACTATGGTTTTTTTCGTGCCCATGATCGACCTGATTGCCAGCATGTTGGGAAGCGACAGCGCCGGACCGGCCAGAAGTAGCGCCAGCGCCGGACCTTTGCCCATGCCGTTGCCGATCAGCCCCTGCAGTATCGGCACTTCGGTCAATGTCGCAAAATACATGAACGCCCCGGCAATCGAGGCAAACAGATTAGACCAGAGCGAATTGCCGCCCACCGAGCCGCTGATCCACTGCGATGGAATAATGCCTTCAAAACCGGGTCGTCCCAACAAAAGCCCGGCAACCAGGACACCGCCGAACAAAAGCGGCAGTATCTGCTTGGCAAATCCCCAGGTCTGGGAAAACCATTCGCCCGATTCGTCTTCTCGCCGACTGGTTATAATCGACAATCCCACTACCGCGGCGGAGAAGGGAAGCAGCGGTTCATGCGGGAAAATCAGTGCGATTACTGCTGTCGCCAGAGCAGTAACGATGACCGGTATTTCCGACAGCCGAAACCAGAAAATAAGCATGGCGCCAAGCCCGACAGCGGCAATGCTCGTGATCACCCATTTGTATGAGTAGACGAGAGTCCAGAATCCTGACGGCTCATTCGGTTTGCCCCAGTTGGCAAAGACCAGAATTGCCACCATCGCCGCAAAATACAGCCCGTTTTTCCAAAGGGGTCGCTCTACTTCCGGCTCGGGCATGGCCATCCGGGCGTTGATTTTCTCGGTTTCCTCTTTATGATATATAAAGTGCATCAAAAGACCAATGACTATGCTGAAAACAATCGCGCCGATTGCCCGTGCGATACCCAGTTCAATACCCAACACTCTGGCCGTCAGGACAATCGCCAGAACATTAATAGCCGGTCCCGAATAAAGAAAGGCTGTAGCCGGGCCGAGTCCGGCGCCCATGCGATAAATCCCGGCAAAAAGCGGGAGCACCGTGCATGAACATACCGCCAGAATCGTGCCTGAAACCGAAGCGACACCATAAGAAAGCACTTTATTGGCTTTGGCGCCGAGATATTTCATCACCGACGCCTGACTTACAAACACGGCAATGGCTCCGGCTATAAAAAAGGCCGGTATCAAACAGAGAATGACATGCTCCTGGGCGTACCACTTGGTTAAAGCCAGGGCCTCAATAATGGCTCCTCGCAATCGGGTACTATCAATCGGCAAGTAAAAGAAAATAACAAATACCGCGACTATTCCGGCCAGTGGTTTCCATTCTTTCTTCCATTCCATGCTGTCAAATCCTCGAAATTACGAAAACTATTTCCGGGCGCAGGCCGACATCCGTCGGGCGTTGGCTGTCAATACATCTTCCACGCAACCGAAAAAATTCAAAATGCAGGGCACACGCAGGCGATAGAAAACCTGCTGGCCACGCTTTTCATCCTCCACAATCCCGGCCTCTTTCAGAATCGAAAGGTGTCTGGATACCGTGGAAATATCGGCCCCGATCTTATCCCGCAGTTCGCAGACACACCGTTCGCCGGAAGATAGTTCGTCCAGAATTAAAAGCCGTGACGGATGCGCGATAGCCTTAATTATTCGCGCCCGGGCTTCATACTTTTGTTTGGTTTCAATATCCATATAAAATCTTATACCTTTATCGACTTTGTTAGTTGGCAAAATAACCAAATATATTTTATTGTCAACGGGAATTATCCGACCCTGCCCGGAGACCATAAAAAACCGGGCAAGTCCTTTAACCTGCCCGGGTTAGAGAATTTTAATGATTTTATGGTATCTTTATTTCATGAGCAACATCTTCTTCGACTGGGTCTGGTCACCGACAGTCAGTCGATAGAAGTATATTCCCGACGACACGGCATGGCCGTTATTGTCGGTTGAATTCCACTCGACCTGGTGTTGCCCGGCGGCTTGGGTTTGATTTACAAGCGTTTTGACTTCCTGGCCAAGAATATTGTAAATCTCGAGGGTGACATGGCCCGGGCTCGTCAGGCTGTAGCTGATCGTCGTATTCGGGTTGAACGGATTGGGCCGATTCTGCTCCAGCGTGAAGGCATCGGGCAGTGACGATTCGGACATCTCCACCCAGTCATCCGCCGAACCGGTCGCCGTCGAGACACAGAAATTGTCGAAATAAGAATTGGAATTATTGTATCCGACACCGACCAGTCCGCTCTTGGACGATGAGAAGGTGTATGATCCCAGCGTCGTGGTCCCGACCTTGAGCGTCACGCTGTTGTTCGCCGCCATTATAACCGTAACGGCATACCAGGTATTGTAACTTATCGTTCTCGACCACGAGGCTCTCAATGTGTTGGTGCCGTTCACGCGCTCATAGATTCTCCAGGTATTGCCGACGTCATCGCCTTGTATGAAGCGATAGTTGTTGGCATCGGTATAAGCGAAAATTATTCGGGCATTGCGTTGCGACCGGCCCGTACTCATCGCTACCGAGCAGGTAATTGTCCCGGTCGTGAATGATCCAAAAGGCGACGTTATTTTCGCGTTGGTGGTCGTTGAATTCCCCCGTAACGCGTTACTCGATATCGACCAGGTTCCGGTGGCGTTGCCCCATCCGGTATAGTTGCCGTCATTGAAGTCATCACACTGCTCGGTTGTTTCCGAAGCCGTGATATAGCCGGTTTTAACCTCGCTGTCGGAACCGTAGGCGTTGGTCGCCGTAAGGGTAACGGTGTATGTTCCGGCCGACGTATAGGTATGCGTCGGATTCTGGGCGGTCGAGGTCCCACCGTCGCCAAAATTCCAGCTCCAGCTGGTCGGATTATAAGTCGAGAGGTCGGTGAAGGTAACCGTCAAGGGAATATTGCCCGAAGTCGGCGTGCCGGAAAAGTTCGCCACCGGCGGATAGGTTGGAGCGGTACTCACGACTATATAACCGGTCTTGGTTTCACTGTCTGAACCATAGGCGTTGGTGGCGGTCAGAGTAACCGTGTATGTTCCGGCCGACGTATAGGTATGCGTCGGATTCTGGGCGGTCGAAGTGCCGCCGTCGCCGAAAGTCCAGCTCCAGCTGGTTGGGTTGTTGGTTGAAGCGTCGGTGAAGGTAACCGTCAGCGGAGCATAACCCGAAGTCGGTGTGCCGGAAAAGGCCGCCACCGGCGGATTATTGCCGGAGACTGCATTGAGCGCCGCATTGGCATCGACCAGCCCATAGCCATAATACTGATCCCAGCCGGTTGCGCCGAGGTCCTGCGCGGTGTTTTGAAGAACCGCCCGGACGTCACTGGGGCTCATGCTTCCGCCGGCTTTGGCTATCACCAGCGCGGCCACACCGGCCACATGCGGGCAGGCCATCGACGTGCCTTCATAAAAATAGTAACTGAAACTGGTGTAATTAGTGCCGTTGTGAGTCTGCTGCAAAACACCGTCAACATACCCGTCACCATTCTGGTCAACGGTCACGTCGCCGCCGGGAGCACAAATATCAATGGTCGACCCATAGCTGGTATAAGAAGTATAGGTCTTGTTATAACGTACGGCCGACACCGATATGCACTGGGTATAGGCGGCCGGATATTGCGGCGTGGAGGTCCCGGCGTTACCCGCCGCGCAGACGATTGTTTTGCCCGCATTGTAGGCGTAAATGACGGCGTTTTGAAGAGTGGATGATGAGGAGGATCCTCCCAGGCTCAAATTGAGAACATGGGCGCCGTTATTGGCGGCATAGGTAATGCCGTTGGCAATTGCGGTGTAGGTGCCGTTGCCGGAAGCGTCCAAGACCTTCACCGGCATGATACTGCAGTTGTAGGCTACTCCCGTGACGCCGAGGTTGTTGTTGGTGGTTTGCGCGATAGTTCCGGCCACGTGCGTGCCATGAGCGCAGTCATCGTTGGGATGTGAATCGTTGTTGACATAGTCATAGCCGGGGACAAAAGAGGTTCCGGCCAGGTCCGGCGCCAGCGCATAGGAACCATAATTTTCATAAGCCACGCCGCAGTCGATAACCGCGACAACCACGCCCGTGCCGGTCGATTGATCCCAGGCCGCCGGCATATTAATGAGCGGCATATGCCATTGGTAAACATAATAAGGATCGTTCGGAGTCATAAAGGCGTGGGCGATGTAATTCGGTTCGGCATATTCAACGTCGGGCCGGGCGCTGAAAAGCTCAACCATCTCTTCGACCGTTTTATCGGCCGGAATGCCAAGCTGGCGAAAGCCGATGGATTCATTGTAAGAAATTAGAGTGGTACCCAGTTCGGCCTGGGCGATCGCGGCTTGCTGACGGGTCACACCGTCTTTGAACTTAACGACGATTTCACCAGGGGCGTACTCTGCATCACCCGAACCGGTACAACATTGACCGATTGGGAAATCTTCGGCGGCGGCAACGCTGAAAAAGGCAAAGAGCGTAACGAGCGCAAAAAATACTCTCATATCCCTGTCCTTTTCCAAAAATTTTGAGGTTAGTTGATGTTTGACAACACCTGTTAATTAAATACTAAAAATACCCCTCCTTATGAGTTAAAAGATTTATTTTTGATATGACGGACAATTTCCATTCTCCGTCCTGGAATTTTCCCCTCAATAACATGAATGACGTTTATTGATTCTGTGATTCAAACTATACCATCGTGCTCTCATAAACCGTGATAGTATGCGTTTTTCCCCGACAATCAATATGCGCTTTCAGCGCTATTTAAATTTACACGATGGGCATTTTATGACGCAAGCGATTTTTTGATATCCGAACAGGAGAATTGTATCAGTCCCATAAGTGCCATCCAGCTCGCCCGCGCGGGTCGGGCATTGTCGGATGTTTCCCGGTCTTTGATGGACATCACGT
Organism: uncultured candidate division Zixibacteria bacterium; assembly: GCA_937925655.1. GTDB lineage: Bacteria > Zixibacteria > MSB-5A5 > GN15 > PGXB01 > CALAMC01. Next base: position 95,232 of record CALAMC010000035.1, read on the forward strand.
TCGTTTTATATTATATTGTCAAACAACAAGTTGCAATCGATTGATGACCGATCTCCTTCGGGTTCTTAAGATACTGATACAAAATCCGACATTAAAATAAAGACGGACAGATATAATCCTTTAAGGGCATATGGCTATTTTGGGGAAATCAAAAATTAATACAATTTTGTGGTTCATCCCGGTTACGGTGATTTTGTTTTCTGGCTGCCCGGTGATAACCGATATCGACTATTTCCCCCTGTTAACCCCGTCTTTAGAGACGGTAACTTTGGAATTGAATCAATGGCACCGGGGTATCGCCATCGGGAGTAAGTGCCAATGACCATATTCCGATTACAAACCAAATTGTCGCTTCTGGTGGGATTGGTTATCCTCCTTTTTGTCGCCGGCATGTTTATACTGTATTTCTCGGAAAACGGCAAAGTTCTTGATATTCTGGAAAACCGCCGGGAAGAAAAAAGAGCATTGGTCAAAGAGCTGGCCAGTCTTTACAGCGAACCTTCCCGCACCTTAGCCTACGATTACAGCTTCTGGGATGAATTGGTTTCGTTTGTCGACCGACCGGACATTGCCTGGGCACAGGAGAATATAGATGTCGGCATGGAGACCTTCAAATCGACGACCGTTTGGGTCTATAATCTTAATGCCGGGGTTATTTATGCCGCCGCCTCGGATAAAAATTATCACCCCCTGTTGCACGATACTATCCTCGATGCGACCATTACTGCCGCTTTTTCCCGGAATTGGTTCAGTCACTTTTTCTATGCGAGCGATATGGGTGTCCTGGAGGTTTTCACCGCCCCGATTCAACCCAGCGCCGATAATTCACGAGAGACTCCGCCCTTCGGATTTTTCGTCGTGGGAAAAATTTTGGATGAACAGTATCTCCAAAAAATCGCAGACGTGGCCGATCTGTCCATAGCCATTGTACCGCCGGATACGGCGCTCGCCGATTCGGAGCCAGGGGCGATCATTTTTGCCGAACCTTTACCCGGAGTCGAAGGGGAAACCGTGGCCGTGCTCCACTGCCGGGGTGACAACCCCTTGTACGCCACCTATACCCGGGCGTCATATGTCAGTATTATCGTTTTGCTGGTCCTGGGATGCACGATATTTTCGCTCCTGGTCGTATCATTGCATATTTGGCTTAGCCGTCCTCTGAACAAAATATCCACGGCGTTGGAAGAAGGCGACGAAAACGCAGTGACTTCATTGACTGCCGCCAAATCGGAATTTGGCCGAATCGCGCGGTTGATTAAAGAGTTCTTCGAGCAACAAATGGAATTGGAGGAACAAGTCGAAGCCCAAAGCCGCGCCCGGAAAACCCTGGCGGAAAGTGAAAACCGCTATCGTGTAGTGTTGAAACAAACCGGCCAGTTGATTTATGATTGGGATGTAACTTCCGGAAAAATTATCTGGTCCGGGGCCATTGCTTCTATTACCGGTTTCTCTGATGATGAGTATCAACGCGTTGATATCAATGAATGGGAACGGATGATTCACCCCGAAGATCGTCCGGACGCCGTGACGGCGCTGGATGCGGCGACCGTGGCGGGAAGCAATTATAATGTCCAATACCGCCTGCGGCGCAAAGACGGTTCCTACATTTTCGTGGAAGACAACGGCGTTTTCATCGTCAACGATTTGGGCGAAGCCGTCCGGATGCTGGGGACAATGAGAGATATCACTGAACGCCGACGGGCGGAGGAGGCTCTGCGCGAGAGTGAAGCCGCCGTCCGCAATAAACTAAAAGCCATTATCGAACCGGAGGGCGACCTGGGCGAATTGGCCCTTACCGATATCATCGATATCGCGACTTTCCAGAACATGATGGATGTCTTTCATCGCATTACCGGCATTGCCAGCGCCATAATAGATACCGACGGCAAAGTACTGGTCGGCGTCGGGTGGCAGGACATCTGCACGAGGTTCCACCGATGCCATCCGGAGACATTGAAAAATTGCATTGAAAGCGACACCATTCTTACTCAAGGCGTGGCGCCGGGGACATTCAAGACCTATCGCTGCAAGAATAACCTCGTGGATATGGCCACTCCCATCATTTTGAACGGGAAACATTTGGGCAATTTCTTCATCGGGCAGTATTTGTATGAAGAGGATTCGCCGGACGTTGAAATATTCCGAAATCAGGCCCGGCGCTATGGCTTCGACGAAAACGAATATCTTGCCGCCCTCGACCGGGTTCCCCGATATAATAAAAAATTGGCTGATGAGATAATGACCTTCTATTTCAAATTTACCGGGATGATCTCGACATTGAGTTTCAGCACTATTCAATTGGCCAGAACCCTCACCGAGCGCCAGCAGGCCGAAGAACGTCAAAAAATACTGCAGGAACAACTCGAAAAGGCCCAACGCATGGAATCACTGGCCGTTCTGGCCGGCGGGGTGGCCCATGATTTGAATAACATGCTGGGTCCCGTCGTGGGCTATTCCGAATTGCTATTGAGAACCTTGCCTCAAGAATCGGATGCCACCCGCAAAGCCCGACGAATCATGAAATCGGCCGAAGATGCCGCCGAAGTCATTCAGGACCTGCTGACTCTGGCGCGCCGGGGACGATATGAAAAGAAAGTTCTGGACTTAAACCAGATCGTCCTGTCGTTTTTCGAATCGGTCGGATTCCAGAAGCTTAAAGAACGCCACAAAGACGCGGAATTCATTACCCGATTATCCGAAAATCCATGTTTGATAAATGGATCGCGCCCGCATCTGGAAAAGGTCCTCATGAACCTGGTAGCCAATGGATGCGAAGCCATGGCTAACGGCGGAAAGCTGACCATTGAAACCGAAGAAAGATATTTGACGGAACTCATCGGGGGCCACCGCCAGATCGATAATGGACGATACATATTGCTTAGAGTCAAAGATAACGGCAGCGGAATTGATAAAGGCGACCTTCAACGGATTTTTGAACCCTACTTCTCCAAAAAACAACTGGGCAAAAGCGGTAGCGGGCTGGGTTTGTCGGTCGTCTATGGAGTCGTTAAGGATCACGGCGGTTACTATGATGTCTTTTCGGAAGTCGGGAAAGGTACCGAGTTCATCATGTACTTTCCGGTCAGCACCGTGCCGATCGAAACTTCCGGCACCGAAAAAACAACCTTTGCGGGCGGGACAGAATCGATTCTGATCGTTGATGATTCCCCGGAACAAAGAGAGATGGCCCATGATATGATCTCCAGTCTCGGCTATAAAGTCCGCACGGCCGCCAACGGCCATGAGGCGATTGCCGTTCTCCAAACCGAATCGGTTGACCTGCTTGTTCTCGACATGATTATGGAGCCCGATTTCGACGGTCTGGCTACCTATCGTGAGGTAATTAAAACCCATCCCGGTCAGAAAGCCGTAATCGTCAGCGGCTTCTCCGCAACGGGCAATGTGCAGGAATTACAGAAACTCGGCGCCGGTGGCTATGTCAGAAAGCCCTATACACTGGAAACCATCGCTCGAGCGATTCGCAGCGAACTCGACGCGATTCTCGTAAGCGACAATGCCACATTGTCACCGACGGTCGGCTAATCCACGCCCCCGCCGGAATATCATCTTATTCTATAGAATACGGTAATTTAAAAATATCCATAATCGTTCATGGTGTCCATTTCCGGACAGTGCGACCTTTGTGGGGCAACGTTACCCTGTTGATAAACAACGGGTTATATATCGGCATGGGGCTTGATATATAAAAAATAAAATTCGTTAAGGTGCATTTTTATGGATCGCCAGTTGCCGAAAGAAATTATCGAAAAACGTCGTCGCAAACGATTGATGGCCGGGATCTCGGTTCTTGCTTCGATCATGATAATCGTCTGGGTTATCGGGAAAATCGGAACGTGGCCATCGAGCGTAATTCCAGATTGAGCGAATTTATGGCCAATTACGCCGACGTCGTGAGAATTCCAGCCCCGAACAAGGCCAGGCGCAACCTTCATGATTTGCTTAAGTCGATTCACGCCCTGATGCACGAGGATTGTCTCGAACGGAGCATTAAATGGCGTTTTGAATTATTACCCGGTGTTTTCGAAATCAATATTGACGTCAACCAGATGGAGCAGGCTCTGATAAATATTTTTAAAAATGCCGTGGAAGCGATCGATCGGAATGGTACGATGACCGTCCGTACTACTGCATCCCCTAAAATGCTTCGGATTATCGATACCGGTCGGGGTCTGGATCCCGATACCCTCGCGCATTTGCTCTCCCCGTTTTATACGACCAAAAAGGACGGTCAGGGCATCGGGCTGACGTTAGTCCGGGAAATCCTTGCCAATCACGGCCTCGATTTCAGCCTGAAAATGAACCCGGATAACAAAACGGAATTTCAGATAATATTCGAGCGGTGAAGATGTCTTCGAACCGGAAATACCGTTGATATCTTATTCATAAATACGATGAATATGCCTTATATTCGCATGAAGAAATAGCGTTTCATTCTTGAACGGGTATGGGCGACGTCCAGTGCCGATATCCAACAATGTTTCGAATCGAATCACTACCGAAAGCAAAGCAGGGACGATGCGACATTTATGAACATAATTATTGGTCATAGATAATTTCTGAATGGTGATATAATCCGACGCCTAAAATATCCTTACTCTTATCCGATGTTTCAAGCAGGACTCATGAAGATTCATGGACTAAAAACGTGAGGTGAAGCAATGTTCAAATCAATCATGGATGTTTTTTTCATGGCTTGCATGCTGCTATTGGCTGTCGGATGCAGCGACAGCGATTCCACGAGTAGCCCGCAGATTCACCACCTGAATCTGCTCGATATTGGAGCACTGGTTGAGGAAACCGCACCGCCTGAATTTGTTACCTCGTCAGGCAGTCCGGCCGCAACAGATTCGCTCGAAATCTGGACAACCGGTCAATATGCCTTGCTGGGCAAAGTCTTTGGCTCCGAGGATCCGCAGACCCTTTATAAAAACCTGTATGAATTCACGGATTTACTGGAAATGATCCAATACATGGTTCAGGTTGACGCGGACGGTAATATCATCACCGGCGTGTTTGTCGATTCGTCAATGGTGGATATGGAAGGGGAAGGCCCCTCTATGGCCCACTTCACCATTACCATAACGGAATTGACGGAAATTACGACCATTCCGGCTATCGCCCAGACTATTCTGGGAGAGACCGTCGATCTCGACTTCCTGATCACCGTGGAAGCGGATATATTCAACGCTATGCAGCTCGGTGTCACCATTAACGAAACCGAACAAACGATTTTATCCTTCCATAGCTTTGACCACGGGGAACAGGAAGAAACTATCCTCGTTCTGGCCAGCATGGATCCGTCCGATTCATCGTACACCTTCCGCGGCGTAGGCTGGGTCGGATATGATAATGGTACCATATTCGGCTTCGGTTACAATATGACGTCCGAAAGCACGTCCGATTTTACATATCGGATGAGCTGGTACGCCAATGAACTCGAGGAAGACATGCTTGGTTGCATTATCGGCGGCGGCAATAAAGACGTCCAATTCGCTCTCAAGTATCGCCAGTTTATGCCGGCCGATGCCGAAGAAATGGATGAATTCAGTGCCTATGATCAGGTCTTTGGCCCCAATTACGCCGAAGGCACCAGCCTGATTTCGGAATTTGATGAATATGTGAACGAGGACCTTATTTATACTCATGAAGCCATCCCGATAGAAACGTTCCCCAGTCCCTGGTCAGAATAAATCACAGCGCAACTACTTATGCGCACAGCAAAAATACCCCGTCTGTTCGACGGGGTATTTTTGTGGGTCATTGCCATATAATCATTCGTCCGGCCGGAGAAATATCAACCGTGAATTTCATGCCGCCGTGTCAATTTTGGTCTTGACTTTCCCGACCGCCGAGAATAAATTATTTCAATAAGACGGCGGGGTAAAAATGACACCTTCTTTTTTCCACATTGAAATACATTTTTAAACAATCGAAAGGCGACTTTCGATTTGCTGTCTTAATTGTATTTTCAACTCTTTCCTGACCGAAAGGAGGTGAATCTCAATGGCAATGTTCTGCAACAAGGGGCCGACCATCATTGATTGGCCGCCCAAGAAGAAGTGGCCCGTTCCGCCGCCCCCGGATGATGATTATCTGTATATGTAATCATTAGGTGGCCCCTTTATTCACTCTGAATAAAGGGATGAATCTTTTGGACACCATGATTTTAAAGGAAGAGAGAAAGAATCTTTCTCTCTTCCTTCACATGTTTAGCCCGGAGATGCTTCGTGCAGTACACCCGCGAACAGGAATTCTTGAGACAAAAGTTTCTTGCCGAAGCCACGGAATTGGTGGCCGGTTTGGAAAGGGACCCGAATATTTTGGCCGCCTTTTTGACCGGTTCGGCGGCCTGGGGGAAACCGAATCCTGACGGCGATCTGGATATTCTGCTGATTACCGAAAACAATCAAGGCGTTTTTTATCGTTACCTGATCCCGAAATTTTGTCGGACGCCCCGTCGCGCCGAATTCGGATTTATTCCGTTGGCAGTGGTATTGGAAAAAATCGAACGCGCCTATGGCGATCCGCTTAGCTGCAGCGCCATCGAACAATTTAAAAATGGCAAAATTCTTTTTCAAAAGGAAGACCGGGGTGATCGGATAATCCGGGCCTGTCGCGACGTCGTCCCCGGCAAATTGATGATCGGCCGCAACATTAATATGGTCAGAGGACTAATGGAGTCTTTAAGGCGGGCCTTGGAATTAAAACAATACCGTAACGTCCTGTTGTTTTCCCGGAAAATCATGAGTCTGTCGGCGCGCTTGCTCCTGCTGGTTCGGGAACGACTTGGCGTGGCCAAAGAAAAGCAGGAATTCAGGGCGATTAATAGAATTTTTGGAAAGATAGAATGCGGGCAATACGAAACGGTTATGGCGGTCAAAAGTATCGATCGAGAAAAATCTTATCTGACCCTCTTGAAAACTATGACTTTACTTGGCAATATATTATCACAAAAAGCGGTTTCGGACAGAATTGTGAGTTATAATGGATTTCAGCGATAAACAAGCAACTCATCTCCTTGAACAGGCCATACTTATCGCCGAGGATCTGCGCCAGGACCCATCGGTGTTGGCGGTTATCTTGAGCGGGCCGTTGGCCTTGGGAAAAGCTCCTGCCAACGACAAGTTATATTTTGTCATTATCACCGACAAAGACGACGGCATTATCGAGCACCATTTCCTGAATGACGGTTGGGGTGATGTCCGCCACCCGGTCGAAATGGGTAAATTCCCTCTGGTCGTGGCAACTTTTTTGGCCGAACACGGGTATTCGGACATGGTTTCTTATAAGTCGCTGGAAGCCTTCCGTTGCGGCCATGTATTGTGGGAAAAGGAAAAGATCGGGACAAACCTGATTGAGGCCTCCAAAAAGCATATTCCCGCCGCGGTTTTTATCGGTGAAAGTCTGCACGGAGCCGTCTCGGCTCTCGATGATGCCGTCGCCATGTATAAAAATGAAGATTATAAAAATGCCGTGCTGATGGCCCGGGAAGCGGCGATCAAAGCCGTCGACATGGTCATTCGAGATAAAATTCAGGACGAAGATTTCTCTCTTATCGAGGCCGCCGAAAAATACCTGGCGCCCGAAGATTTTTCGTTGTTTTTGCAAATACTGGACATAGAAGAAGTCGATGAAAGCCGGGCCCTGGAAAGCGCCCGCATCGCCGGGGAATTCGCCCGCTTTACGCTTCGAGAAATCGGCGTCAATCCCGAACAGGTCCTTGACATTAAAGACAGAAAGCTTTGATTATGGCACAATTGGAAGCGCTCCCCCCAAAAAGAATCCATCACTCCAAAGACGGCGTCCATATTTTTGTTAATCCGTACTGGGGCGGCAAGTTCGTCACCGACGATCAGGGCGCTCTGGTCATTGAAATGATGGACCATGAAAATGACGAAGATCGCCTAGTCCAGCAAATCGCCGACAGATTGAATATCAATCCCTATGAAGCGGCGGCCCGCTTGGTGGCGTTTACCGAACAACTCTATAAACGGCGTATGCTCGGACAGGCCGAGGGGTTTAGTCCCGATAATCCGAAACCCGATTTCGGCTTTCTGGAAGTGACCAGAAAATGTGATACCCGTTGTCGCCTGTGCTATGTCGACTCCGGGCGGGAACTGCCCGATACCCTGACCGCGGAGGAGATATATAAAACGATCGATCAGATGGCCGAGCTTGGCGTGGAAAATATCGCCCTGACCGGCGGCGACCCGCTTACCCGCGCCGACCTGCCGGATATACTCGATTATATTCGCAAGCAAAAGGGACTGCGCCCGGCCATTTCGACCAGTCTGTTAAGTCTTACCCGGGAACTGGCCCAGAAGATGGCCGAACTGGACGTGGCCGTGCAGATAAGTCTTGACGGTTGTACGCCTGAAACGAATGACTGGAACCGGGGTCAGGGGTCTTTTGAAAAGACCATGGCCGGGATACAACTTCTGAATGAACACGGCGTCGTCTTCCGCTTTGCCTTTGTCATAAATAAACATAATCTGCCGGATATTAAAGAAATGGTCGCCCTCGGCATTGAGCTGGGAGCCCGCGAAGTTGCCTTCGGCAAAGTCAAACTGGCCGGACGGGCCGCCGCGTTGAACGAGGCGGTGGTGCCTTCGACCGAAGAAATGATCGGGGCCTATCACCAGCTGTATCGCTGTGATTTTGACGTCAAAAACTCCGGTTTGAAGGTTCGCTGCAAACACAATCAGGCGTTGCTCGCGGGACTGGATAACCGCGTCGGCTGTCTTCCCTGCGGCGCCGGCCGGACTTTCGTTCATGTCACGTATAACGGCGATGTCATCCCCTGTTCCCTGTTCAACGGCTGCCGAGATTTTACCCTCGGCAACGTTCACCATGATCGGCTGACCGACCTGTGGCAAAGCTCGCCGATTTTCAGGTATTTCCGACAAACAACAGCCGATGATATCGGCGCCTGCCGCGACTGCCCGGTCAAGTATTTGTGCGGGGGCGGTTGCCGGGCCGATGCCTATCTTGGCGCCGGTAGCACCGATGCGGTCTGCAGTGATTGTGAAGACCTCCTGGCATACTACAATTGGATTCTTGACCGGGGTTGCCAGGCCAAATATATAACCGCATTTTAGAGGTACACATGTTTATCGTAATCGACGGTATTGACGGTTGCGGAAAATCGACCCAGGTGAGATTGCTTCATGATAAACTCCTTGACCGGGGATTACCGACAACTATATCCAAATGGCAGGATTCCGCTTATATCCAGAAGCTGTTTATCGGCGACCTCATCAAGAGGATTCAGGAGGGTAGCGTCAGGATTCCTCCGGAATCCCGGACTTTTCTTCTCGGCGCCGATATTTCATACCGCCTGGAAAGCCTGATCAAGCCCCTTTTGGAAAAGGGGCAAATTGTTATCGGCGACCGTTATGTCTATAAAGTGATTGCCCAGGGAATTGCCCGCGGTCTGGAAAAAGATTGGCTGCAGCGGCTTTTTTCATTCGCGCCCGTTCCGGATCTGGTCATCATGCTCGACGTCCCGCCCGGTGTTTCGTTGCGTCGCATCACCGGCAGTCGGGAAATTTCCTACTACGAAGCCGGTCTCGACGTTTTAAACACCAACGATAAAGAAGCCGCTTATCTTGAATTTCAAACCAAAGTGCGGGCGGAAATGCTGGATTTGATGAAAGCCGTCGGCGGCATTGTTATCGACGGGAATCTGACAGTCGAAAGACAGAACCAGTTGATTCTGGAACAGGTTCTGGCACGAACACAAGCTCCATCTTGATATTGGCCTGAATTGACGATGTTGAACTTTGGTTTGCTGGGACATGAATACGACGAGGGTATTCAACTGCTCAAACGCCGCCTCGAAGACCGCGGCCATCGGGCCAGGATTTTGAACCTGACACACCTGCCTCGAACCATTCAAACGACCCTCTCTGCGGACGGAATCATTTATGATGGATACGACCCGCGGGAATGCGACTGCTATTATCTGACCGATATGGGACTTCGCGAACCTTTTTTCCATGTTTCCTATGACCGGGAGCTTTGGGTGAGACTCCGGGAAAGATACGTCCGATTCGCGTCTTCTGAAGCCGCCAATGTCAATTTCGCCGTCGCTCTGACCAATCTCATCGCCCGGATCCGGCCGATGGTCAATTTGCCGTACGTCTATTCGTATCGTTTGCATCATCTTTATCAATTGCACCGGCTGGCCGACCGATCTATTTCTTCTCCGGATTTTACGACGGCTTTTGAAAAACCGGCTGATTATGATAAATCCGAACCTCTTAATCTTGATGAATATAAATACTGGGAAGTGCTGTCCTTTCCCAAGACCGGCCGGACGGATTTAAAACTGTGGTTTAAAAAACCTTCGGGAATAACATATAAATTGGTGGTGCTGGGCCAACAACTCATGGATGAAGCCCTGCACCTGGTCGAGGCCGATAAATCGGCACGCAAAATACCCCTGGCCGGGCTTCCCGGTCAGGTGGTCGAAACCTCCCGAAAGGCGGCCGGCGAGCTGGATATCAAATTCGGCGAGGTCACCTGCATATACAATAACGGCGAGGTCTGTATTTCCGATATCGACCCTTCACCCGATATAAAAAAATTGGAAGACCTCCATAATTTACATGTTTCTTCGGCGCTCGCGGATTATCTTATCGACACGGCCGCGAGCGCCCAAAATTAACGGGAGATTGCTATGGCGGGGAAAAAAATCGGTCTGTTCGGTCAGTTCAACGATGCCGATATTCAACTGCTGAAAGCCAAAATCGAGGACAGGGGTGGCACCGCCACAATTATCGACCCCGGTCTGTTCCCCGATACCGTCAGGAGTACCATTACTCCCGACCGGGTCATCTTTGACGATCGGGATCTTTTGGACCTCGATGGTTTTTACATAAGAAAATTGACCGCCATCTGGAGCCTGCCCGTGCCCGACTTCACCAAGGAAGACTGGGCGCTTTACTACGAGCGTTTCAACGATTATATGGATTACCTGCGGGCGGTACACTCCTATAAAATATCTCTGGTGCGTATCCTGTGTGAAAGAAAGCTGGTCGTGAATCCTTTCGAGGCCTGGGATTATCACCATCTGAAGACCCTTCAGTATTTTCTTCTGCACGAAAAAGGGTTCCGGGTCCCCGCCTTCGTGGCCGGCAATAATTATTTTTCGCTGAAGGATTTTCTCGAAAAATACCCGGCCGTCGAAAAACCGGTCGTCACCGGTCCGGTCCGGCGGGTTGACCTAAGTAATCTGGAAGCCGAAAAGGAACGACTGCGGGAACATCCGGTGATTTATCAGGAGTACATCGAAGGCACCAGCATCCGCGCTTTTGTACTTGACGACCTCGTCATCGCCGCCTGTGCTCTTCCGCGCAAGGAATGGGATGTCGATGCCAGCGAAAAGATCGAATATATGCAGCCGATCGAACTGCCCCCGACGATTAAAAATGAAATCGTCCGGGCGGCCAAAACTTTGGGTATGATATTTTCCGGCGTGGATCTGCAGTACCGGGAAGATACCGACGAGTACTTCTTTCTGGAATGCAATGTCGCGCCCTATTTCAGACCCTATGATGCCCAGGCCGGGGCCGATATCGGAGGGAAACTTGCGGATTTCCTTTTGGAAAGAGCCTGAACCGGGTGACGGCCGAGACACCGATCCGGAAACTCTTCGGGTACGGTATGTCGAGGACGGCCGGCGTGTCGCCGAAAAACTGGCCAAAGACGAGAATCTTCTGGCCATCGGCTTGTCCGGACCGTTTGACCTTCAGCGGGTGCAACCGGCAAGCGACATGCACCTTGTGATTTTATTGGAACAGGCGTCACACATTTATTATCATCATATGTTGCCGTCATTCAGTCCGGTCGGGCGAAGGCTGGAGATTGCCTGTCTTTCTTTTGATTATTTAAACGCCATTGCCGAAAAAGGGTATTCTTCATGGAACGATGTTTATGATATACATAAACTGAACGACATGGTGATTCTCCATGAAAAAGGCGATCGTCTGAATAGCCTGCGCGAAAAAATTAAAACATTGCGCCCCGGACAAATATTTATCGGTCGCCAGCTGGCGTCGCTCCGTCATGAATATGGGAAGATAGACGATTCCATTCGTCGTGGGCAGTACCGTGAAACCGTCCTGGAGGCGCGGCGTTTTTTACCGACCGCCATGAAGATACTTCTTCTGGCCGGACAGCGGGAATCCTTTGCCAAGGTATCGCATTTATATCGGGCGTTGTTAAATCTCTCCGGGAATATCCCGGCATTGGTTTCGGGCAACTGGCATGGTCTGAATAATCTCGACGGAAAAAACTCGGAAAAATTGCTGGCCCAAACCGATAAATTAATCAAAAACCTGTTCCAACGGAAGATTGTATGCAACGGCGTTTCAGACTGATTAATTATGTTGTCCTGCTGATTGTCGCCATGCTGGTGATTGCCGCCTTCGTCCTGATATTCGGCACCAAGGACAAGATTATCGAAGCCCCCGGTCAGGTCATGCCGGTCGAATATGATGTCGTCAGGGCGGGACTGGATGGGGTCATCGAGGCCGTTTATGTCAGCCCCGGGCAAACCGTCCGGAAAGGCGACTCGCTTTTCAAATTGGCCACACCGGATTTGAACCTGGCCGCCAGCCAGGCCGCCATCGAATTAAAAATGACCGAGGTGAACCTGGCCAAGATTACAGAAGAATATGATAACCTCATGAAAAGCGAATCGTTTGAGACGCAATCGGATTTTGCCAATCTTTATCAGGCCAAACGGGCCGCCGAAATCGCCGAAAAAAGATACGAACGGGCCGAAAGTCTGTTCGTCAAGGGCTTTATCAGCTCCGAGGACCGCGATGACCGTCTTTTGGATTTTGAACTGTCTCAATCATACTATCTTTCATTGAAAGAACGCGCCAACCTTCTGGAAAAAAGATACCTGCTGCAAATCAAGGAACAAAAGGATAAAGTCGAACTGGCCCGCCAGAAATACGAGCATGCAACTTCGAAATTGGGTGGCGTGACGGCCGTCGCACCCATAACCGGTGAAATACTGACGTCCAACCTTGACGAACTCCTCGGCCGCAAAGTCGGCCTCGGCGAGGCCGTCCTGGAAATCGGTGATTGCACACAAATGAACTTCATCGCGGAAGTGGCCGAGGCGGATATGCCGCTGGTGCGACCGAACCAGGAGGCCAGAATATTCATCAACGCCTATCCGCACCGCCGGTTCCGCACCTTCCCGGCTACGGTCGTCCGCATTTCGCCCCTGCCGCGTCAAACCGACGGTGGCGTCACCTATCAGACGGTACTTTTAATCGAGGACTGCCGCGTTAGTCCGGATTCTTCCTCGATTCTTCTTAAGCCGGGCCTGCTGGGCAAAGCCGAAATAATTATCGAACGTGACGTCCGAATTTTAAAAATTATCCTGGAAAAGGCCGATTAGCCACTCCGAATATCTGACAGGATTTTTGATGTATTGAGTTATTGTTAATACCTCGTCGCGCACCGAGCATACCGGGACCGGGCAAAATATGCATGACACAAAATCAACATCGTCCTTCGGCAAGATAAAACGGGTCCTGCGCTATTTCAAACCGTACTGGTGGCTCGAATTCGAAGTGTTCGTGTGTATGAGTATCGGGGTTATGCTGACCCTGATCGATCCGCTGGTCATCAAGGTTTTAATCGATGATGTCTTCGTGGAACGCAACCTGCGCCTGTTGCATATCATCATCGGCGCTTTGATCGGTTTGTATCTGGTGCGGTCCCTGATGAATATAATCACCGCCTACCTCTATAATTTTGTCGGACAGCGCATGCTCTTTGACATCAGGAGTCATCTTTTCCAGCATCTCCAGAAACTCCACCTGGGCTTTTATCACCGCACCAAAACGGGCGAGATGATCTCGCGGGTGAATAATGACGTCGAAGCCCTGCAGAACGTGCTAACCACCACCTTTGTGGACCTCATGACCGATTTACTGACCGTGGTGGCTATACTGGCGGTGGTTTTTTATCTGGACTGGCGTCTGGCTCTGGTGTCCCTGACGGCCTTTCCGCTTTTTTCCATCAGCATCGGTTATATCGGGAAAAAAATACGGGTGAAAAGCCACCAGGTCCGGGAAAAAATCGCCGATATGCTGCACTTCTTTCACGAAAGCTTCACCGGCATCAAACTGATTCAATCATACGCCCGGGAAAAATACGAAGCCCGGCGATATGTCCAAAAGGGCAAGGACCTGATCAACCTGCGCATCGACCTGGGCGTGCTGGGTTCGCTGGCCAATTCCTCGGCCGGATTTTTCGCGGCGCTCGGTCCCGCCCTCGTCTTATGGTACGGCGGTTATCGGACGATTGAAGGCGCCTTGTCCATCGGTTCACTGGTGGCCTTTTATGCTTATATCAAGGACCTCTTCTCGCCCGTATTCCGGCTGGCGCAATTGAACGTGGTTATTCAGACCGCGCTGGCCTCGATCGACCGGATTTTTGAATTCCTCGATATAATGCCGGAAATCGAAGACGCACCCGACGCACTGTCTTTAAAAAGCACCCGGGGAAATATCACCTTTCAAAACGTCACTTTCTTCTACAAGCAGGGAGAGCCGGTTCTTAAAAATATCTCCTTCGACGTCGCGCATGGGGAAACGGTCGCCATCGTCGGCCCCAGTGGCGTCGGCAAAACCACTATTATAAACCTGATCTGCCGCTTCTATGACCCTGTGGAAGGCTCCGTCCTGCTTGACGGTGTTGACATCCGAAAAATAAAAATCGGCCATCTCCGGAAATTGATCGGTATTGTCACGCAGGAAAGCTATATGTTCAATACCAGCATTTTCGAAAATCTCAAATTCGTCGACCGCTGGGCCACCGAGGCGGCTATTGTCGATGCCTGTCGGAAGGCATACATACATGATTTTATCACGTCTCTTCCCGATGGCTATAATACGCACGTCGGCGACCGGGGCATGCGACTTTCGGGCGGTGAACAGCAACGGTTGTCCATCGCACGCGCAATTTTAAAGAACCCCCGGATTTTACTTCTTGATGAAGCCACATCGTCGCTTGACTCCCGGGCGGAATCCCTAATTCAACGGGCTCTGGAACCGCTCATGAAGGAACGCACGACGGTGGTAATTGCACACCGCCTGTCGACTATCATTAAGGCCGATAAAATCCTGGTCCTCGACAAAGGCGAAATTGTCGAGAGCGGTCGTCACGAAGAATTATTGTCCAGGAAGGGTGCATACAAACAGTTATGGGAAGAACAAGTCAAAGAGCAGGAAGGTGATTAGGTTTCGCCATTATGTCGGGGTTTTCGTTTAATTTCGTTCAGGTTCTAATCGGCTTTGGTCTGGCCGCGCTGATCGCTGCCGTTTCCTATCGGACGCACTCCTTGACAGTTGGCGGAGCCCTGTGTCTTATTGCCATAGGTACAATCGTATTCGGTTTCGGCGAGATACCGTTCGGTGCGCCGATTGTTTTTTTCTTTGTTTCTTCATCGCTGTTATCCCGACTGAAATCGTCGGTTAAGGCCAAAGCCATGGAGGCTTTCGATAAAATCGGGGCCCGGGATTATAAACAGGTGCTGGCCAACGGCGGGGTGGGCGCCGTAAGTACAATTCTTTATATTCTAACCGCCTGGCCGGGATGGTATCTGGTATATCTGGCGGCCATCGGCGAGGCCTGCGCCGACACCTGGGCGACCGAAGTCGGCACCATGTCCCGCCGCCAACCGCGCCATATCATCAATTTTCGCAAAGTCGAACCCGGTCGATCCGGAGGTGTCACGCCTCTGGGAACATCGGCGGCCCTGGCCGGGTCATTGTTCACGGTTCTGATTGGTTATTGGGCGTTGAAAATAGCGCCATTGATGGAATTGAGCCCCTGGTCGGTAATAGCGTGCATCGCCGCCGGCTTTCTCGGTTCGATAGCCGATTCGGTTCTGGGAGCGACATGTCAGGCGCAATATCGCAACCATCTTACCGGAAAAGTTACCGAAAAACCGTTCAGCAAGGGACAGAAGAATACACTTATCGGCGGCGTGGAATTCATCAACAACGACGTCGTTAATTTCCTCGGGACGTTCACTTCAGGCATTATCATGATCATCGTGATTATTTTATTTTTCTGAAAATGTCAGGAATAGTGAGTATCGAAAAAAATCCGGAAGACACTCCCGGTACTTGATGTCATTTTATAAGGACCATCTTTCTGGAATCAGAGAATTCTTCCGTTTTCATTTGCACGAAATATATGCCGGAAGATATTTCGCCGCCCCATGAATTTCGACCATCCCAGTCGACAGAGTAACTGCCCGCCGGCTGTGATTCTAACTGCCAATGGCGGACGGCCTGCCCCAGAATATTATAAATTATCACCGATACCGCCGCCCGCCGGGGCAGTGTATAGTCGATGCGGGTTGTCAGGTTGAAGGGATTGGGATAATTTTGTGATAAGACATACCCCGACGATATTCCCGGTAAATTTTCGTCCTCGACCGGTGTGGCATCGCCGCCCAGTTTGGCGATATATATGTCCGAGCCGCCGTTGCTATAAGAGTAGCTGTATCCCACTACCATATAATCCCGCGCCTGGTCCTGGAAGACCATCCGGCCGAAATCCGATTTTGACCCGCCGTATTTCTGGCTCCAGATATGATTGCCGAAAAGGTCGGTTCTGATAATATATATATCAATCCCCTGGGCGCCGAATGATTCGGTCGTGCCGGCGATAACATACCCCCCGTCGCGCGTTGGTCGGACCGAGTAGCCTCGGTCATCATTGGAACCGCCGAAAGTTTGTTGCCATGTCGGAACACCTGCCAAATCGGTTTTTATTAAATATGCATCGGAATACCCGGATCCGTATGAGGCAGTACTGCCGATAATGACGAAGCCGCCGTCCGGCGCTATTTCAATGCCGCTTCCGAAATCGGCTTTGTCGCCTCCCAGGGTGACGGCCCACAAGGAATCACCCGATGCATCGACCCTGACCAGATAAATGCTGCTGTACCCCTCGCCGAAGGAACCGGTTGAACCGACTGCGACAAAACCCCCGCCGGTTACCTCCCGGACGGCGCTCCCCGATTCCCCTCCGACACCGCCGAAGGTTTTGGTCCAGAGAGTGTCGCCCACGGTATTTGTCCGAATCAAATAAAGGTCGGAGTAACCCGCCCCGCGCGATGAAGTCGTACCGCATATTATATACCCGTCTCCGGTCACTCTGACCGAACAGCCTTCGTCATTATCGGCGCCTCCGTACGTGCGCGACCAAACCGTCTGCCCGACCGAATCGACCTTGACCAGGTAGACATCGCGCTTGCCCGAACCAAAAGATCGAGTCGAGCCCACCAGGATATAACCTCCGTCCGTCGTCTGCTGGATATCATAACCGTATTCGGTCGAATCGCCGCCATACGTGGCCGTCCATATCGTATCTCCCGCCGAATTGAGTTTCAACAAGTACATATCAAAATCTCCGGCTCCGTAGGAATACGTGCTTCCAAATACTATGTAACTGCCGTCGTCGGCCTGAATGCCGGCCTGCCCCACTTCATTATATACCCCGCCTTCATTTGTCTGCCAGACCAGAGCCTGCCCCGATAACGTTAACGGCAGCACCGTGCAGAGCACTATTGCCGAATACATCGCTTTATTAAATTTGCAACTCATTACAAATCCGTCGCTTCCTTAGCCGACTGTATAAATATTGAACAGCCGCTCCTATAGTCAGTATCGGCTTTCCCCCATAGCACTTTAGCCTTTTGGTGATATTTTGAAACGTTCCATTTTCGTTAAGTCAGCCAGAATTAGTCCTTTCAAGCCATCGGTAAATTGACTCCGTATCTTACCGATTTTTATCAAAACGCCTATGGGCATATATCCTACTGTCGGACTTAATCTTACATCTTCAATTATAGGATCTTTCCGATACTGCCTGATCCCCGAACCTAATTGCTGATGGGAGCTGTTGCCGTAAGATTAAATACCACTATCAGTTATCAGAAAACGTGTGGGGCGGCATCCGGCTTGCCCGGATATTATCTCAAAGAATACACGGCCCTTTATGGGGGAGGAATTTATGCCTAAGAGACTATGCCTCTTGGTGCTGACGGCTATAATTATGGCTATTGGCAACGATTCTGTCATGGCGCAGGAGTACGGAACAATTCAGGCCACCGCCACCGTTTTGCAGGCAATAAACGTTCGGGGAACTCATGACCTGATGTTCGAAACGGTTATTCCGGGGACGCCCAAAACGGTTGACAAGGCCACTATCGGACGGGCCGGGGAATTCGAGATTACCGGTTTTTCCTCGGCGGAAATTGGCATCGATTTCACCTTGCCGCCCGCCCTGTTATTGCTCGATTCAACCGCCGCCATGCCGATCAATTTCAACAGCACCGATGCTTCCTATGATGACGGTACCGGCGGCGGACAGACGGCGCCGGTCGCCTTTATCAACCCGAATGGTCCTTTGACCTTACGCCTGGGAAGCGCCGGGCAGATGACCATCTGGATTGGCGGGACCGTTACTCCCGGTCTCACCCAGACCGGTGGCGATTACGCCGCCGACATTACTTTAACCGTGGCCTATACCGGCAATTAGGTTAATGTCCGCAAAGATTTAATTTGCCCCGGCCTGGCCCGGCTGTTTCGTCTTGACAAAATCCAGAATGGCAGTACTTTAATACTGAATTGCATATTCAGTATTGAAGGCTGTCATGTCGGCAAAAATCGGATTTTTTATCGGTATTCTATATGTTTTTCTGACCTGCTCCCCGAAGGTCGCGGCGCAACTGGAAGCCACCACACACATTCGGGCGACCGCCACCGTCGTCATGCCGGTCGGGTTTTACAATAACCCGTCCGGATGGCCCGCCATCGGTCACGATTCCGCCGTTATCGAAATCTGTCATCCTCGAGACGCCGGGATAATTGTTACCGTAAGCAACGCCACGGGGATGTTCGAAAAATACCTATTTAGCGATTGCTCCGACGATGGTTATCTGGAGATAATCAACGCTTCGAACCGGGCATCAATGGCGCTCGAACGGGCCGTTTTGACATATGACGACCGATTATTTCAGGATTACTGCCTTGTCACCATTATCTATTCCGAAAATTAACCCAACGCATAAAATAAGTATTGCCCGGCCGGTATAAATTCCTGTAATTGTCTTTGGCAAGGCGGTGTCCCGAAATGAAAAAAATAATATTCGCCGTTAGCATAATTTTTCTGGCCTTCTCTCCAATAGACATCCATGCACAAAATGCCATCGTCAACAATGACCTGTCTTTCGGAGATATTTTCCCCGGGATCCCCAAGACTATTTCGAAAACAACCCCGGGTTCGGCCGCCGAGTTTTTCATCTCCGGCACGGCCGGATCAGAGGTGGCCATAGATTTTGTTTTGCCCACATACATGAACTCCGGCGGCCATAATATGCAGATGGTTTTCAAAGAAACTGACTGCGCCCTTGATTCCAGCGCCACTCCCGATCAAACCAATCCCGGAAGTAATAATCTTGACCCCTGGCATACCATCACTTACAGGTTGGGCTCGAATGGCTTAACTGTCTGGCTGGGCGGGATGGTCGTTCCAAAACTTATGCAGAAAAAAGGAAGTTACTCCGCCGTCATCGTCCTAACTGTCGCCTATACAGGCAATTAAGCCGAATTCTCGCTGGTTTTAGTATCCCCGGGCCGGTCTCTTCCGGCAATTGTTTCATCCGATTTTTCCCGATCCTTTTTCAGATGAAACATTCAAGAAATTTCCTTATTTGACGATTATTCCTTTATAGAAATGGGCTTAAACAAGTGAATAAAATTTTGGGATTATAGAAAGAAGGAGATGGCTATGCATTCCCATTCAAGGATGAACGGCATTTTTAAAAGCCTGATATTAATCATGGTTGTCATGTTTATCATGACACCCGGATTGTTGAAAGCGCAGGATGTGGCCGTCGGTCAGGCCACCGCTAATGTCCTGGCCGTTCTGACCGTCACCGCGACCCATGATCTGGCCTTTGGCGATGTCATGCAGGGTGTGCCCCACGTCGCCGACAAAACCGTTATTGCCGACGCCGGCGTCTTTCAGGTTACCGGAGAAGGCGGTGCCGAAGTCGCCATGTATCTGCAACTGCCCGACTACCTCTGGAATTCAACCAACACCGACCGTCTGGTGATATCGTTCAGCGCCACCGACGCCGATATCGATACGACCGCGGCGGGAACCCCGGCGGTTCACGGCGGCGGTGCCATTGTCGATCAAAATCCGCACGCTCTCCCCGAGACGGCCTTGGGCGGGGCCGATAATATCCTCCAGATATTCCTCGGCGGTAAAGTTCATCCGACTGTTGACCAGAGAGCGGCCGCCTATGCCGCCGATATTGTTTTAACCGTGGCCTACACCGGCAACTAAGAGAGATTTCAATGCGGGTAAACATTAGGAGAGATTAAAATGCGATTCAATTTGAAAAAAAGATATATACTGCTGATGGCCGCGACGATGGCTTTTGCCCCGCTGGCCGTCATGGCCCAGGATGTATCGACGGGCCAGGCCACCGCCAACGTCCTGGCCGTTCTGACCGTCACCGCGACCCATGATCTGGCCTTCGGCGATGTCATGCAGGGTGTGCCCCATGTCGCCGACAAGACCGTCATTGCCGACGCCGGCGTCTTTCAGATTACCGGTGAAGGCGGTGCCGAAGTCGCCATGTATCTGCAACTGCCCGACTACCTCTGGAATTCAACCAACACCGACCGTCTGGTGATATCGTTCAGCGCCACCGACGCCGATATCGATACGACCGCGGCGGGAACCCCGGCGGTTCACGGAGGCGGTGCCATTGTCGATCAAAATCCGCATTATCTCCCCGAGACGGCCTTGGGCGGAGCCGATAATATCCTTCAGATATTTCTCGGCGGCACAGTTTATCCGACCGTTGACCAGAGAGCGGCGGCCTATGATGCCGATATTATTTTGACCGTGGCTTATACGGGCAATTAGTATAATATTGTGTTGGCTTGGCCAGTTTTGTTTTAATAGTTTTCTTTAAGGGGTTCGCCAAGGCGAATCCCTTAAAGCACATAGTAAAATATAGGATCAAAATAGAACATTGGATGAGGATGTCATGGAGAGTAAGTTATCCACCCCTCGAACCGTAATTCGTAAGCACGTCCGGGGCGTTTTTGTTTCAATCGCATTTTTATTAATTTCATCTTCCTCCGTTTTTGGCGGAGTTCTTGTCGCCCCGACCAGCGTCTTTTTGTCCGAAACCGATCGCACCGGTCGTATCACGGTCCAGAACCCGACCGATAAGCCCAAGGAGATATCGATTCATATCGCCTATGGCATTCCGTTGTCGGACTCCCTGGGTGAAGTCCAGATTGCCCTGCTGGATTCCGGTGTGACCGATCCACGTTGTGCCATGGACTGGATTAAAGCCTTTCCTCAAAGAGTCGTGCTTGCCCCCAATTCGACTCAAGTGATTCGTCTGCGGGCCAATCCGCCCAAGGACCTGCCCGACGGCGAATACTGGGCGCGCATCGTGATTCGCTCCCAGGAAGGCCAAACCACACTGCCCACGCCGGATAATGCGGAGAAGATTACGGCCAAATTGAACATGGTTATGCAGACGGCCATTGTGTTGAAATACCGTACCGGCAACCTTCTGTCTAAACTTGAAGTCACAAAGACGGATATCCATGAGCATGACTCAACCGTGACGGCCACCATTTCCATGGCCAATCGCGGCAATGTTTCTTATGTGGGTGTTTTGACCTGCCGGCTGCTCGACGCCGCCGGAAAGGAAATTTCGAAAAGTGATATGGACCTCGCCGTCTATTATGAATTAACGCGCCGGATCAAGCTGCCCGTAAAAGGTTCGGGTTTTGCCCGTCCCTTTAAAGTGGAAGTTTACATTACCACCGATGGACGAACCGATATCGCCGACACCGATATGATTGCCGGAAATGTGGTGAACTATTCATTACTGGTTCAATGATGACAAAATGCCGTTATGAGGAAATTCGATCTTAAATTGTCGGGATTAATCCCGGCCCTTGTCATTATTCTGGTCGGAGGTTTGATGACCGACCGGTCCGACGCCGCGACCGAGGAAATTGTCGTCCGCTTTGAAGTCCCTCGCCTCCTGCAGAAAGATATCAGCGCTCAATACGGCAATGACAACTTGTATCTGCCCATCGTGGAAATATTTTCATTGCTGGCGATTAATGTAAACGTCGATTCCCAGCATACCGTTTTTTCCGGGAACTATCTGACTAAAAGCAACCGTTTTGAAATTAACACCGTCAAGGGTAAAGCCCAGTGTTTCGGAAAGTCGATTACTCTGGACAGCACCCTTTCCATATGGTCGCCGACGGACTACTATCTCCGATATGACCTTTTCGATTCGCTGTTTCAACTGCCGATTTATTTCGATTTTTCAGAATTACGGGTATACCTCCCTCTGAATAAGGAATTCCCGGCCTATCAGGCGCTGACTCGCAAACTGGCCCATCAGGCCTTGCGGGACGCGGCCACCGCGCAAATGGATGTCGCCAGAATTCCTCGCAAGAAGTCCAAATTGGAGGGAGGAGTGGCCGACTGGGCGTTGACAACCAGCCCTGTCGGGGGCGGTAATCATTATGGCAATATCGGTCTGGGCGGAATGGTTCTCGGCGGCGATTTGGCCGTGCGGGCTTCCGCCGACAGCCGGACCGGTCTGCAAACCGACCAGCTTGATTACCGCTGGCACTATTACTTTGAAAATAACCGGTACATTTCGCGGGCCGATTTGGGAACGATCAACACTTCGGGTTTGATCGGAAGAAATCTTAACGGCGCCCTGGCGACCAATCAGCCCGAAATCGACCGAAAATATTTCCAGACCATCAGCCTTGAAGATCATATCGGGGAAGGTTGGGAAGTCGAATTGTATGTCAATAATAAACTGGTCGATTTCACGCATACCGATCAAAGCGGTAATTACCATTTCCTCGTAGACATCAATTACGGCTCGTCGCGAGTCATGGTGAAAAAGTATGGCCCCGATGGCCAGATGGAGACGGAAGAAAAATACATCAGCGTTCCCTATAATTTGATTCCCAAAAACGAATTTGAATATACGGCAGCGGTGGGCAGGTCACGTAACGCCGCCAACCCGGGTGAATATGGTCAGGGCATGCTTTATTATGGAGTATTTAATAATCTGACGGCCGGCATCAGCGGGGATATCCCGATTGCGTCTGACATCGATGAAAAACCATCCGTGGCCGGGGAGCTGACCTTTCATCCTCTGGGGAACTTAATGGTGAACGGTTCCCACTCACCGAAAAACGCCACCAAAATTTCCATGAATTATTCGCAGCCTTCGATGGTCGGCATTAACGGAAGCTTCACCCGTTATTATGAAAATTCGGCCAACAGCAGAATGGGACAAATCAACAATATGCGTTTTTCGATTTCGGTCCCGCTCAAATTCGGGCAGAAACGACTCGGCCTGCGCTATCATGTGAGTCTGGACAAATTTGAATATTATTCACACGTGAATATGAGTTATGGTTTCAGCGGGTCTATTTACAGATTCAGTTTCAATTATCTTGGCAGTAGCAAAACCATGAAGTTCAAAAGTCGCACCGACCGAGAAATAACCAGCCAGCTGATGCTTTCGAGCAATATCATGAGGTTTATCCGGCCACAGGTGCGGTTCAATTATAATCATAGTCAGGACGAGCTTTCTTCCGTGGCTCTGTTTCTTAACAAGCGAGTATTTAGAACCGGGCAGGCCTCATTTTCAATAGAACGAAATCTGCTGTCAAAGAGCAACATCATCATGTTTTCAGTAAGTATTTTTACCGATTTTGCCGAATTCTCGACCAAAGCCTATTCCTTCTCCGGACAAACGTCGATCAATCAGGTTCAACGTGGCTCAATCCGTTTCGACCAGTGGGATAAGACGTTCCGCTTTGACCGCAAAAACGGTCTTGGTTTCGGTACCGCCAAAGTCTGGCCCTTTCTCGATCAAAACTATAACGGCGTCCGCGAAGCCAATGAACCGCTTCTGCCCGAATTGCGGGCTAAAGTCGGCGGCTCATCGGGTAAAAAATACGGCAAAGGCAAACTTTATTACTATGACGGACTTCGGGCCTATGATCAGTTTACCGTCCAGATCGACCCCTATAGCCTCGACAATCCCCAACTCCAGCCAGCCCATGAAAATTTCATCGTGACCATCAACCCTAATACTGTCTCCGAAATCAATATTCCGGTGGTGACAGCCGGCGAAGTGACCGGTCAGGTCGACCGGAATATCCCCGATGGCAAAGTCGGCATCGGCGGTATTAAAGTTTTTCTGATGAATGAAGCGACCGGTAAAATTACGGAAATAACCACATTTAACAGCGGCGAATTTTATCATCTGGGATTGGTTCCGGGTCTGTATCGGGCCTATCTCGATCAGGAACAGCTGAAAAAATACGGCTATATCTCGGAACCGGCCCATCGCTCTTTTCAGGTCAGGGCAGTCGAAGGCGGCGATTATGTCGAAGGCATAAATTTCACCATCGTTCCCCAATAATCGAGCAGTTACTTAAGAGGATATCGAAAAATCCGCAGGTCGTCTTCCGAAGTCCCTACCGGTCGGGACGACTTCCTACGCGACCGGTTCTAAAATCTCGACATTGTGTACATAAAAAATGTCCCTAATATCGCCCTTCTCAAACATCTGCGGTTTTTGACCTGCCAATCGGGCCACCATATTCCAGAATCGGCGGAAGCTGTTGGATAGTAATGTATTAATAATCCAATTGATTATTTCATGAATAGATCATCGCGCACAGTTGGCTTATCATGGGGAGGGACTGCTTCGCAAACTCCGTCTCCGTTCTTTTTTCTGCCTCTCAATGACAACCATCTCCCTGCACTCATGCCAGAAAACAGCGCGGTGATTGATTGTTATCCTCATGGAAGAGCTTTTTAGAATACCGCGAATTCCTCCAGTTTCCAGATAGTCGGCGAACGATCCGTAGTGCCTAAGTCCGCCCATTGCCTCCACAATGCGCAAGGCTATTCCATAAATATTCACGGGAAGTGGAGCCAGCGAATCGACAATGATAGTCTTTTTGGCAACACGCAGAGCCTCATTTATGGCCGCGATTTGAACACGCTTGGGAACCTCGTGAAGCAATAATATGATTGTTGCAAAATCAAACATATTTGGCTCAAAGTCGGTAAGATTGGTTGCATCTCCGAGCACGAAACATACCTCGTGGCACCGATTTCGTTTGTTTGCGAAATCTATCATTCGTTTGGATGAATCCAGACCGACAATCTGACATCTATTCACCGACGCCAAATCAAAACAGAGTTCACCTGTGCCACAGGCAATGTCTATAACTGATGACCCCTTCGGAATATAGTCGACCACTTGTCTCCGAACTTGTGCCAAAGGTCTATCCCACAGCATGTGGTAAACAGCACCATGCAGGAAGCGGTTTTTGGCGTCAGAATGCCCATCACAAATATCATCAATCATAAGTGCCAGCTCACATACTTGTCCGTGAAATCCCGAGAGGGCAATAACTTGGATGCACTTTATCTAACATATTCTTTTAATTGATTCGAGCAACAAAAAAGCCCGGGTGTAAACCCAAGCCTTAAAAGTCCAGGGCGGAATTGATCCCGACTCGTCGAGACGACCTCCTGCTTGATTGGTCCCCAAATCTTGTCATTATGTACATGAAAAAAGCGGGGCTGAATCCTGACTCGTCGAGGCAACCTCCGACGCAATTGGCTATTATTCTTTCTATAATCCGTACAAATCTGCCGAATATACCGGTTTTTGCTACGACAGTTCCGGCGTCACAATTTCACCGTTCTCGTTGGTCATGAAGATGGTTTCATAATGACGCCGAGATTCTTTCTTCCGTTTAGGGCGATCCGCAGGGGGCCATTAAAAACGATATGTCTAAGGTTCTCCGTTTCCTTCTTGGCCGGTTGAAGATCAAGCCAGGAAGTGTCCAGAAAGTCTCCCTGATTCGCCTGAATGTCGGCCGTCAAATACCCGATTCCAAACGACATGATATTCTGAAAAAAGTGGGAACCCTGGGAGGGGTCAACTCTCATATCCTCAAGATTGGTTTCAATGATACATCGTACCGCCGAAATCTGCGCCCATTTCACCGGAATTCCCAGCCAGGGATCGGCGCTGCCCCACCGTCCCGGGCCAATAAGCAGATATGGCCGTTTCTGTTGCCGGAGCAAAGTGTTGAAGGCCTCGATTTCTTCGGGGATCCTCGGATTCTTGGCGCGGTTATAATTATCTCTGCGAACATAAATCACGTCTCGCACGTTGGAAATGAGTCCATTCCCGAGAGATTTATGTGAAATGCACAGGGCATCCTTCATCTCCACGTCACCGATTTCCATGTCCTGCAGTTCGGAACCGATGACGAGTGGGCGAATCTGCAGAAAGGCAAATTCATGAGGTATTGCCGGGTCGTCGGAAAGGTTGACGGCAAACTCAATTTCAACCGGGCAAGAGGACGCCGCCCTGCCCACCTTCATCAGGAAGGCCGTAATTTCTGCCAGCGGGAAGACTTTCCCTTTCAACACTCGGGCCATTGTAACCAGGCGGGGACCGGGCCGGGAGATGCCATCGTAGATTGCCTCATTATCCGGAGAATACACCGAACCTACCGGACCCAGCATGCCGTCTTTTTCCGCGACAGACAGGTCCAATGAAACAAGGTCGTGCGGGAATCGCTTTCCCGGTGTAAATATCGAATTCGCCAGATCCAGCGCAAGAAACTCCTTGGGCGAGTTTTCCAGATAGTCATCAATTGTGAAGGATTGAATTGGCGTTCCGGGGCACGCCGGGCAAAAGCGGATACACCGTCCACCATCCACTACGGCTTTACCCATGCCGAGCGTGACTGAAACGATGCCATCGTCGGGTTTTATTCCCGAGACCGGGTAAAAATTCACTGACCGGCCGACACCCGCAAAATTGGGATACAGGTAAGAACCGTGGCGTTTTCCCACCACCTGCTGAATAATGACCGCCATTTTTTCTTCTTCTAACCGATTCGGAAGCGATTCCATATAGGCTTTGGGATCCGCCAGATAAGTGGACGCGTAAACCATCTTTATGGCATTTCGCAGTTCATTCAGACGGATCTCGGGATTTTCGTTGTTGTTTGGAATCATGAACGTTCGGTAAATTCCCGCAAACGGCTGATAGGACGCGTCTTCAAGCAGACTCGAAGAGCGAATCGCCAAAGGATAGTGAACCCACTGCAGAAAATCCCAAAGGTTATCCAAAACGTCCGACGGAAATTTGGCCCGCAGAAAGGCATCCGTGATCTTTTGATCATCCGTTTCTTTTAGCGCATATGGCAGGAGCCCCGATGATTCCATGAATCGATCGAATACCCCGGACGCTAGAACCGCGGTAGGAGGAACGAAAATACGTACCCCGGGGAAACGATTCTCCAGCCGATAGGTATTAATCAAAGCATTGATGAAGGCCAGACCACGACCCTTGCCGCCCAGAGAGCCGTCGCCGATGCGCACAAATCCGGAGCCGCCCTCAAAAGTATGACTGGAGTATTCTGATACGACGCCTGATATGGAATGTTGCCGGAACGTTCGGAGGACCTTAAGCAACTCCCGGCGGAGATTCTCGGGATTATTGGTGGTTCTTTGGGCGATGGTACGGACGGCTTCTGCCAGGTCGAATTCCGTACGGGCCATCAACCAAATGTAAAAATCGTTCCGGAAAACATTGTGTAGAATGTCTTCCTCCGGGACAGCCTGGACGGCCCACTCCAGAGTCCGCAGATCCGGCGCCCGACTTATCACCGAACCGTCCGAATGCCGAAAGACAAAATCGCCGAAACCGAGATGCTGTTGCATAAATTCCCGCAGATTGCCGAGAAGCGTCGGGGAATTCTTATCGATGAATGTCAGGCCGAGCGATGCGGCTACGGATTCGTTCTGGGAGTCCGATTGCATCAGTATTGGCAGATCGGGCGCGCGCTCCTGCAATATGCGAACCACCCGAAAACCGGCGGAAGAGTCAACCTTTCCATCCTTGGGAAAAGCCGCGTCGACGATGACGCCCAACAGATGACTCTGATGCTGTTCAAATAGGCGCATGCTTTCCTCGAATGTCCGGGCCAGAAGAATCTTCGGCCGCGCCCGCATCCTCATGATTCTTTGGGTCCGGTTTGCACTCTCGGCCGTGAGAGCATGACTCTGTTTAAGAATCTCCGTGTAAAGCATCGGCAGATAAGAGGAGTAGAATTGTACGGAATCTTCAATCAGCATGATGCTCCTGACCCCGGCCACATCGGCGTCATGAACGGCATTCAAACGGTCCTCGATATACTTGATGATGGCCACAAACAGCCGAACATCCCCCAACCATACAAATACGGTATCGATTCCTTTGAGCTGACTCGGGTCGGGAAAAAGACTAAGCTCACGAACGCTGCTGGCAAGCAAAACCACCGGCACGGAATAATTGACGGCGTGAACGGCTTCGCCAAAGTCGACCACATTCATGTCACCGACACGGGCCATGGAAATGACCAGGTCAAATGGCTCCGAACGCAGCTTCTCCAGGGCTTCCTCCGCCGTGGACACGCGTTCTATAGACGGCGTGAAGCGAAGGCCAAGATCCACATATTCCGAGTAGAGCATTTCCGAAAGCTTGCCGTCCTCAATAATCGTGTAATAATCATAGAGACTGCTCACTAACAGAAGATTGCTCACTCGTCTCGGCATTAATGCGTCGTATAGAATTTCTGAACGTTCCGGCGTACCAATAAGATCATTGAGAGCGCGATCCCGCATCTATTCAATTCTCCAAAACAAGCCGGCCGGCATTTGGTCAGCCGCCGGTCATTCTACCAAATCGTCACAATGCGGTCACAGCAAATGGACTGTGACATATTTGGCGATAATAACCAGTCTCCGGCTTGGCTTAAAAATTTTTTCGGACGGCTTCACCGGGAACACGAAACCGGGCAAAATCGTCGGCAAACGCTCCCGGCCCCACGAACGGCAATTTGAAGGGTCGATAGCCGTCATTAATCCTATGATAAGATATATGATATTTGCGACATTTTACAAGTCATAATTTGGAGGATTATTGGAATAAACCGGTTATATTTGGGTTTATTAATGGGTATTTATTGCCCACTTAAGGCAATTTGCAAGATATATTTTGCAGTAAATTGGCCATTATGGTAATAAAATATCCAATAATTCTCATTGACATTAAAATTGCTATGGGTTATAATTATTCAGATAGTAGGTAATAATGTTTCACATAATTGAAAACTCTATCAGACATTTCCCGCAAAATAGTAATGTTCTTAAACCATTTTCATCAATAGCTGCAATTACTTTTTAGGGAGGATTGTATGTTAATCACCAACCCGAAAGATTACACCGCGAAGTTTCTGGAACAACTGATCGCGAAACATCCGGCCCAACCGGAATTCCATCAAGCCGTCCGTGAGGTCGTGGATTCTCTTGCCTTGTGTCTTCAGAGGCATCCGGAATACATCGAGTCACGGATTCTTGAGCGAATATCCGAACCCGACCGGGTAATCATGTTTCGCGTAACCTGGCAGGATGACAATGGCGAAATCCATGTGAACCGAGCCTTCCGGGTCGAGTTCAACAACGCCATCGGACCATACAAGGGTGGGTTGCGTTTTCACGCCAGCGTTAATCTCGGTATTCTTAAGTTCCTCGGATTCGAGCAGATTCTCAAAAATAGCCTGACAACCCTCCCCATGGGGGGCGGCAAAGGCGGAAGCGATTTTGACCCCAAAGGGAAATCCGATTATGAAGTGATGAGATTCTGTCAGAGCTTTATGAATGAATTATATCGGCACATTGGAGCCAACATCGATGTTCCCGCCGGAGATATTGGCGTCGGCGGACGCGAAATAGGCTTTTTGTTCGGCCAGTATAAAAAACTGACACATTCGTTCGAAGGCGTGCTCACCGGCAAGGGGCTCAACTGGGGTGGTTCCCTTATCCGGCCAGAAGCCACAGGGTATGGTTGCGTTTATTTTGCCGAAGAGATGCTCAAGACGCGCAAAATGTCGTTCCAGGGTAAAACCGTCGCCGTGTCGGGGTCCGGAAATGTCTCCCAGTATGCTATCGAGAAGGTCAATCAACTCGGCGGTAAAGTGGTCACCATGTCTGATTCCAACGGCACCGTTTATGACAAAGACGGAATCAACAATGAAAAGTGGCAGTATCTCATGGAGCTGAAGAACATCAAGCGGGGCCGGGTGAAAGATTACGCCACCCAATTCAAGTGCGAATATCACGAGGGCAAACGACCGTGGTTTGTGAAATGCGATGTTGCTCTTCCCTGTGCCACTGAAAATGAGGTCAGCGGTGAAGACGCCGAAACACTCGTTAAAAACGGCTGTATCTGCGTCTCCGAAGGTGCCAACATGCCCACGACGCCCGAGGGTGTTGAGGTCTTCCTGAAAAATAAGATTCTGTATGGCCCGGGAAAAGCCGCGAATGCGGGGGGCGTGGCGACGTCGGGGCTGGAAATGTCCCAGAACAACATGCGCTTGTCCTGGACGCGTCAGGAAGTGGACAATCGTCTTCATCTGATTATGCAATCTATTCATGACGCGTGTCGTGCCACGGCCAAGGAATACGGTGATCCCGACAATTATGTACTGGGCGCGAACATCGCGGGATTTATCAAAGTGGCCAATGCCATGATGGATCAGGGGCTC
Organism: uncultured candidate division Zixibacteria bacterium; assembly: GCA_937925655.1. Taxonomy (GTDB): domain Bacteria; phylum Zixibacteria; class MSB-5A5; order GN15; family PGXB01; genus CALAMC01. The sequence continues at coordinate 126,014 of CALAMC010000035.1, forward strand.
GTCTAAAACTTTTCGTCCTTAATATGGGCATCCGCAGGGGGGAATCGCAAGATTCTCCCCTGACGATGCGGAACCCTTGACCTCCCGTCTCGGTAATCGCACCCGAATGGTGTTGCAATTTGGCGAGGGTTTTTAGTATAATAATGTTCCACGAAGCATGGTTAGGACTTTTGTACCCTAACCCGCAAAGCGTTCGTATCAACGGATGGTAAAGAATCGACGGAGATGATGATATGGATCAGGGTAAAAAAATTCCATCGCGCGCGCCCGGTGTGAAGGGCAATCTCCCGATCGGTTTTCGCGAAATGCTCCATGATTTGCTCGCGCACGCCAACCGAGGCTATTCCCGGACGGAAGTTCTCCGCCGCATTTGCTCCTCGCTGTTGCGTTTTTCCGGGTGCGACATGCTGACCCTTCGCATAAATGAAAGCGGAAAAACCGGGCGCTGCCGAGCGGTGGTAAATGAGGATGGTTCCGCCCGCGTTGACATCCGTTGCGTTCTTCCCATCCCACCCGACCCTGATCCGCATGAGGCCATCGATGATCCCATCGCAGAACCGATTCTCCAGGCAATACTTACGGGCAGTTTCGCGGCGCCGACTCAATCCTTTACGAGAGGCCGAAGCTTCTGGACCGGCGACACCGCCCGTCCGATTCTCTTGCCCAAATTTGCCGATGGCGACCTGTCCGGCAAGACCGCTATTATAGGAGGGGAATATACTTCATTGGCCGTCATCCTTGTTCCGGTCAATGATCAAACCAGTGGGGTCCTGTTTTTGGCCAGCCGACGGCGCGACTATTTCTCCAAAGACGATATTCAGGCATATGAGGCGGTATCCGAAACGATCGGTGTTGTCCTGGCCCACCATAGCACTCAATGGGCATTACGCGAGAGAGCCAAAGAACTTTCCTGTCTTTATGGCATTGAAAAAGTGGCCAGCCGTCCGGGGATTTTACTTGATGAATTCCTGCAGGAGATCGTTGGATTACTTCCGCCCGGCTGGCAATATCCGGAAATCACATCGGCGCGTATTATTCTCGACGGTCGCCAGTATCTTACGGATGTTTTCATGGAAAGTCCCTTTCGGCAATCGGCAGAAATTCTCGTTAATGGAGCCATACGGGGAACCGTGGAAGTTTTCTATTCCAGAGAAACCCCGTTGATAGATGAAGGTCCGTTTCTCAAAGAAGAGCGCAATCTTATCAACGCCGTCGCCGAAACCGTCGGCCGTCAGGTGGCCCTTCAGGAAACCCAATGGGAGCGTCGGGAGCGGGTCAAAGAACTCACTTGTCTGTATGGAATCGCCAAAGCCGCCAGTCGGCCGGGAGTCGGACTCGATGATTTTCTAAGAGAGATTATTGATCTTATCCCTCCCGCATGGCAAATTCCGGAAATCACCCAGGCTTGTATTACTCTCGACGGCCGTCCCTTTGCCACCCGGGGATATCGGGAAGCCCCCCATCTTCAACGCGCTGACATTATTATCAATGGTATCGTTCGGGGCAAAGTCGAAGTTGTCTATAGCGACGATAAACATCCATGCGACATTGGTCCCTTCTTGAAAGAAGAAGGGACTCTCATTAATGAAATCGCCCGGCAGATTGGCCTCATCGTTCAGCATTGGGAAATTGAAAAGGAAACCGCCCTGCTTCAGGAGCAGCTTCGTCACGCTGACCGATTGGCGACCATGGGGCAGCTGTCTGCCGGCGTGGCCCACGAGTTGAACGAACCTTTGGTCGCCATTCTGGGATTCGCCCAGCTGCTTAAAGGCTCCCCGGAGCTTTCGACTCAGGCCGCCCAGGATGTGGAAAAAATTATCAATGCCTCCCTTCACGCCCGTGAAATTATCCGCAAACTCATGCTGTTTACTCGACAGATGCCGGCCAGAAAAACCAAATGCGATCTCAATCAAATCATCAATGAAGGGCTGTACTTTCTGGAATCCCGATGCGCCAAAGAAGGCATCTTCATCATCCGAGAACTGCAGGATGGGTTGCCCCAGTTTTCGGCCGACCAATCGCAATTGCATCAAGTGCTTGTGAATCTTGCCGTTAATGCCGTTCAGGCGATGCCCAAGGGAGGGAAATTGATCATACGGACCCGTTCTGACGCCGATAATGTCTATCTCGCTGTGGAGGATACCGGCATCGGCATGAATGCCGAAGTCCGGAAACAGCTTTTTATTCCTTTTTTTACGACCAAAGATGTCGGCCAGGGTACCGGTCTGGGACTCGCCGTGGTTCATGGCATTGTTTCGGCCCATGGAGGGGCGATTACCGTAAACAGCGAAGCAGGGAAGGGGTCAATTTTTGAAGTCCGCCTTCCCCTAAATGGTCCCGCAAATGCCGGGAGTAACGAAAAATGACTCGAAATAATTCCAGAGGACGACTGCTCGTCGTAGATGACTCTGCCGACACGAGGGAACTGCTTCAGCGGATCCTCTCGTCGCAGGGATATGAAGTCCTTGGGGCCGGTGATGTGGCCAGAGCCCTCAAACTTCTGGAGGGAACGAAAATCGACTTGGTTATCACCGACCTGAAAATGCCCGGCGCCTCCGGACTGGATCTGGTTCGGCACATAAGAGAAAACCTGAAAGAATCCGAGGTGATGATGATCACCGGGTATCCCAGCGTCGAGGGTGCGGTGGCGGCCGTGAAATCGGGTGCCGAAGGATACCTCCCCAAACCGTTCACCCATGAAGAACTTCTGAATGCCGTTGACCGGGTGATGGAAAAACTCGCTATACGCCGGGCGGGAAGTCTTCAAATCGACCAGCGAATCGCAGATATGCTTGGGATTATCGGCGAGTCCGAGGCCATGCGGGTCGTATTGAAAGCCGTTTCCAGAGTGGCGGGCGGTTCTACTCCGATTCTTATCACCGGCGAATTCGGAACCGGAAAGGAACTGGTTGCCAGAGCCATTCATTTTTCCGGCCCGCGAGCCGGGTCCCCCTTCGTAACGATCAACTGCGTGGGCAATCCGGAAGAGTATTGCGAACGACAACTTTATGGTTACCGCTCGGGAAATACTGCCGATACGACGGAATCGCGGATGGGGATATTGCAGTTCATTGACGGGGGAACCCTATACTTGCAGGAAATCTCAAATCTGTCCTATACCATGCAAACCAAGCTTATCCGTTTATTGGAAGATAGGCATTATCAGCCGATTGGATCGGCAGACTTCCGCCCGGTCGATTTTAGGGTTATTGCGGATTCAAACAAGGATTTGCGCGCACTGGTGAATAGCGGCGCCTTCCGGGAGGACCTGTTTGTCCGGTTAAGTATTAACAATATTGCCGTCCCTGCTCTAAGGGAGCGTGGTAATGATATTTTGCTTTTGGCCCGCCACAATCTTCAGAAACTCTCCGGAGAACTCGGTCGACCGGTGCCGCGCTTCTCTGATCGTGCGCTGGAAGTTCTCAGAAATTACTTCTGGCCGGGCAACGTCGGAGAATTGCAGAACCTTATTCAACGATTGGTGGCTGAAACGGAAGGTGATGTCATCGATGTTCCGGATTTTCCCGCACCGATGCGCTATAGCGCGTATGGGACGACCGGTTTCAATCGCTCTCTGGCTGAAATGGAAGCCGAACATATTCGCAATGTCATCGCCAGCGTGGCGGGGAATAAAACACAGGCGGCTGAAATTCTCGGTATAACGCGCAAGACCTTGAGAGAAAAACTTAAACTGATGGCCCACGATAAGCCTGACACCTGACCATGCTTGTGAGGATAAATGCCGGACGACGCCGGTTGGCCGAAAGCATGGCGTTGCCGGCAACCGATATAAATCCATGAGTTTACACGCAATCCAACAATATAGAGAAGCGAAAGTCTATGGATCGGGAGCCATGGGCGGGAAAGGCACCGGTTTAATCACGATCAACGAGTGCAATCTGCCCCGCGCCAACAAACTTCCTACTCATATCTTAACCACCGACTTTTATGACCGTTATCGGGAGCGTCATCGCGTTTTCGGCGAAGAAGAACGCTTGCTCTTTGCGACTATCCTGGCGAATATGGGCGGTTCTCCGATTGGAGTCAGGTCTTCGGCGACAAATGAAGCCGGAACATCGGACCAGGGCACGTGGGCCATACACGCCGGGGAGAATGTCTCCTTCATGTTGCCCAATAACCATCATGACGAATCTGTCCGTTTCGGCCAGTTGCTGAAGGCCATTGGCAGTATCTACGATCACTTCATCGCCAAACAAGCCGGAGAGGAACGGGAGAAAATGGCTATTGTCATCAATCCCATCCCGGGTATTCTGGACGATACTCTGGCCGGACCCTTTTATTATCCCTATATTTCCGGCGTGGCCAATTCCTTTTTCCCTCACGCGTTGAAAACGCAGGACCCCAGGGAAGGCTTTGCCAGAATCGCTTTTGGCCACGGATATGCCACCGTCCTCGATGATTTCCCCGTTATCTCCATGGCGACCATTCGTCATCCCATTCCTCTTAAACTGATGCGAATCGGCAACGGCCAGCAATATTTCTATGCTCTGGATATGACCAAAAATGAGCAGTTGCAGGGAGTGGAATTGGAAACCATGAAAAAACTCCATGTCCGCTTTGCCAACTTTCACAAAATTAAACTGCTCGGCATCGACGGCCAGGTTGTTACCATTGAGGAATTGATCCAGAATAACCACTTCGGCTTCCAGACGGGACTGGAAAAGATCATGCAGACCATTTCGGAAAAAATCGCGTCGCATTTTCAAATCGAATTTGTCTTTAATATTGATTTCCGCAAAAAGCCGCTTGAGGACGGTGTCTTTCATGTTGTCCAGTTGACCACACTGCCCGAAATTAACTACGAGACAATTAGTATCCCGGATAAAACGGATCGTACCTACCTGTCCATCAGCAGTCTTCAGGGGCATGGGATAAAACGGGGCATTCAATACGCCGTCGTGGTTTCACCCTTCCTGTATTCCCAGAACCAGCATGACCGTGTGCGGGACCGACTGGCTGAATTCAATCGGACGATGCGCGGACGGAATGAAAAATATTTGATTATTATCCCGGGTAGGCTCGGCAGCCAAAATAAAGAGTGGGGTATATGCGCCGAATTTCAGGATGTGGACCAGGCCGCGGCGATTTTCGAATATGGCGTGGATATTGCCGGACGGGCCGAGCCGCTGCCCGAACAGGGCGATTTTACCGGCGGTATTTACGGCAGTCATTTCCTGTACATGATTCAAGGGGGCTATGATGAGGAACAAAAACGGATACAGGCCAGAATTTTCGGCACTCAGGGAACGCATTTTTTGACAAACATCATGAGCAATAATGTATTCTACGGATATATTTCGCCCAACCTGGATAAACTGGATCCGTGGTTTTTCTCTCCGCCTGAAATGCATGACCCTATATATTTATTGTCCTTCCCCCGACCGGTTTCCATCTACGCCGATTCCATCAACCAACGCTGTATCGTCGCTTCCGAAAACGAGTAAGTACCTATGAGTGGGACAATTAACCCGCGAAATAACCCGGACCTGCCAGACGGCGATATACCCTTTGTGCCGCGCGTTATCAACCCGATCAAGATCAGGCTGGTCGTGCTGTTTTCGGCCGAAGAGGCAGTCCGTGCGTCGCAAAAGATCATCCAGGATGAAATTCCCTGGGCCGATGTTCAGGTCTATGGCAATCCCCTGTCAGTGTCAGAGATTCGTTTCGACGGCGGCATGGTTATTATCATGGACGATATTGCACTTAATCTTGTGGACACAGACAAAATACGCCGCAATAATCCCAATGTCGTCATCGTTCTTCTCTCGTTCCAACGGCTGGTCCAATCGTCGCCACCGGCGGTTGCCCTGAAGGAGTACCCATACACTGCCAAAGCCGATCTGATATTTGCCGCCAACCGCGTTGAATTCGCCCCAAAAAAAATAGTAGCCTCGGTCGTACGCGCCGCCGAAGACCACCTGAATATCGAAAAATGTTCTGATAATCGACGGTTTATTCTCCTCATCGTGGACGATGAGCCCAGCTGGCCTTCGCAGTTTTTACCCATCCTGTACAATATTATTGGACAACGAGCGGGTGTGAAAATCATCCGAACCTACGAAGACGCGCTTCGCTTCATGTTCGGTGTCGACGATGAATCCCTGATCCGTGATGAATATCGGGAAATCGGCAGCGGCGATCAGGTGGTCTGTCTCATCACCGATATCTTCTTTCCCAAGGCCGGTCGGATCGACAGCGAGGCCGGACGGAGTTTAATTCGCCTGACGAACAAATATTACGTCCGTATTCCCATCATCATTGCCTCGAAGGCGGCCGAAGCCAAAGAATTCGCCGGCGCCGGATTTGTCCTGCCGAAAGGGGATCCGGGCAGTCTGGATACACTGCGCACCTATATCCGCGACCTCACCGGCATTGGTGATTTCGTTATTCAGGATGAAAGGGGAAGGGAGCTGTATCGATTGAAGGACATCCGGGATATGTGCCGGCTGTTATCCTGGGCCGGCGGTGACGGTCCACGCGCCAAGCAATTGCGGTCGATTCTGGAAATATATGGCGAACGGGATATGTTCTCGACCTGGTTTTATATGCACAGCCTCCGTGAATTGGGCGATAAACTGCGACCGCAACGGTATCGAGGCAAACAGTTGATCGCCGAATTGGAAGTATCGCTCAAACAGGAATTGCGACGCATGCGGCATATTCCGCTCGTAATCGGTGAAACCAGAGTCTTTGACCTGGATGGTCTTTTAAAGACTCTGAAAGATGCCGCCCCGGAAGTTATCGCGCCTCTCTCGGACGATGATATTATTTCGTCCTGGCTCGACAGTCGGGGATATTCAGAATTGGCGGAAGCGCTACGTCCGATCCACGGCAAGGGAACCCAATTGAGGGCAGTAATTACAGGGATCATCGAAGAATGGATAAGAATATATGAAAACAGGGTCGACCATACCCCCGGCTTGGCGGATTCGGTAACTTAGGAAATTGCCGTGACCAGATGTTTTTTTGTCTCCGACCTCCACGGCCACATCGATCGGTATCGGAAACTGTTTCACGCCGTGGCCAGAGAAAAACCAAAAGCCGTGTTTATAGGCGGCGATTTCCTCCCTTTCGGGTTCTCGCCAAATTATGGAGCCCTCCTTGATTTCGTCACCGGCTACCTGCCCAATGAACTGGCTCAATTGCGGGCGTCAATGGGCGATGATTTCCCGAGGGTCTTCCTGATCATGGGTAACGATGACATCCGTGCCGCGGAACCGGCCGTGCAAGAGCTGGAACGCCACGGACTATTGGAATATATCCACGACAGGAAATGCGTTTTAGGACAGTTCGCCGTGTATGGGTATGCCTATGTCCCGCCGACTCCGTTTTCACTTAAAGATTGGGAACGGTATGACATTTCCCGATTTATCGACCCAGGGGACATCTCTCCGGAAGAGGGTTCCCGATCCGTCCCGTTACCCGAACGGGATAAAAAATACTCCACAATCAAGGATGATCTCGCCCGCCTGGCTGGAAATGAAGTAATGGACAAGGCCGTGTTTCTGTTCCACGCTCCACCCTACCAAACAAACCTCGACCGGGTTGCACTTGATGGAACCAGGGTCGATGGCGTTCCGATGGACGTTCATGTGGGCAGCATAGCGGTACGACGGTTCATAGAGATTCGCCAACCCCTGCTTACCATGCACGGTCACGTTCACGAGTCGGCAACACTCACCGGGTCGTGGAAAGACACGATCGGTCGGACGCATTTATTTTCTGCGGCCCACGATGGTCCGGAACTGGCCCTTGTTTGTTTCGAACTGGAAAATGTACGGTCGGTGACCCGACGATTATTATAAAGAGAAAAATTGATTCCGGGAAATTGGCCCGGTCTCGACAGGCGCCTCGATTGTCCCGACAAACAATTCCCACTCCCGGGCTAACGGAATATTACTCCTCGACTCGACCGGCCATCGACCTTAATATAAAGGGGCAACGGCAGACGCACATGACGGATGAATTTCATTTCCGTCTTGGCTGGCTGCCTGCCCAACCAATCCCAATCAACCGTGAACCTGCCGGTGTGACCCACGGAAAAATAGAGAACCTTGAAGCTGGTCAGATTGTGGAAGAAGTGTGAACCCTGGCTAAGAATATAATTCATGTCTGGCAGAGTCGCCTCGATGATTACCTTGGCATTCGATATTTGACCGAAATTCACGGGAATCCCGGTTGATGGATCGGAACTTCCCCAGCGTCCGAATCCGATGAGAACATACGGACATTGCGTCGTCGCCAGATTTCGGTTGATCGTTTCCAGTTCCTGCGCTATCTCTTGGGTGTATTTGGTCTCAAAACTGTCCGGCTTGACAAAAACAATATCGCGGATGGAATCAATCATACCATTACCCAGCGCAGATTCCGATGCCACAAGAACATTTCCCCGGTCGAATTCCTCGACTGTAACCTCAACCTGGGTGTGTGACACGTTCATCGGTCTGACCTGAAGAAAGCCAAACCGCGCCGGACAGGGTTCAGGCCGCGGAAAAGCAAGCGCAAATTCAATTTCCACCATGGTCCCCAGCGATTCCTCGCATGCCCGGAGAAGTTCTTTGACGGCCGCCGTCAGCGGGATAAGATTGCCTTTCAGGATTTGGGCAAAATCGACGATCCTCGGTCCCGTCCCGGTGATTCCACGGACGACGGTTGCATCCTCGGTCTTGAATGTCGAGGCAACGAAAGTCAGACTGCTATCCTCCTCTGCCTCGGCCAGCGAATATTTTCTTAGATATTCGATACCGCCGTTTCGTCCTTCCTTCCCCGGTGAAGCCATGTCAATTGCCCAGAACTCGTTTTGCGATTGTTTCAGTAAATCATTCAACGTGTTATAAGGAGGGTTGGTGTGCGGATAGGCGGGGGATACTGACCATGCCAACCCGTCATCAACGATAATCTTTCCCAGGCCGAGAGCCAATTCCATCACGCCCTCTTCCGGTCGGGCCAGTCCAATTGGGTAGAAATTAAAGGAACGGGCCACGCCTGATATCTGGGGATAAAAGCGATTGTGACGGCCAATCCCCACCGTTTCCTGGATTATGATTGCCATTTTTTCATCGTCGCTGGAATGGTTTGTCAGACGGAGATAGTCTTTTGCTTTGGCCAAAAATGTCGATGCGTAAATGTATTTGACCGCTCCGACAATCGCCTTCAAACGCTCTTCCGCGTCCGGCAAGTTGTTGGGTAGCATCCGGGTGGCATATACCCCGGCAAACGGTTCGTGCATATCGTCCTCCAGCAGACTGGATGAACGAATCGCCAGCGGCACCCGGACTTTCGTAATAAATGCCCGTAGATCGTTTACCAGAGAGGTTGGCAGTTCCGCCTGTTGAAACGCGCGGGCAATGTGCGCATCTGATTCCGCGGAAGAAATGGTTTTGAATAGCCCATTCTGTTCAATGAATATATCGAAATATTCGGTGGCTATCACCGTGAGGCGAGGAATCTCGATTTCGATGGCCGGCTTAAAAGTGGGCGCTATTTTTTTCTCAATGGTCATCATGATGCCGGCCAGGCCGCGAGCCTTGGCGCCCAATGAACCATTGCCGATACGGGTGAACCTTTCCATGCCGGAAAATGAATGGGCGTCAAATCGACAAACCCTATCCGCAAATGATCTGTCTTCTTCAGGGGTCATTTAATCCTGCTCACAAAATTCGTTTGCCGTATAATGCGGATGTGATTGAATAATCATCAAATGTATTCCTCCTTCCGGTAATATAACCCTCCATTTCAATTTGTACATAAAAAAAGAGAGGGCTAAGAGACGACTTCCGTAACTGGGTCATCCAAAACACGGCTTGAAAATATCCCCGGTTGCCATCACTGATAATTTTAAATGCCCGGGCGTTGGCGGAATACGAATCGGGGGCTGAAAACCGTAACCTGATTGTCGTGCGGACGGATCCTTTGCCGGCTGACAACCATTGAATTCATTAAAACATTTTAATTGAATCACGCAATTCATGATATTATAGTGACTTAATTAATAGGGAACAAAATAGACCTGAATTCGTTTGATTTAAAAAAGCAACCTATTATGTTTTCGTCGAAAATACGCAATTATGCCAAAATATCGAGGTTTCTTATCGGGGGGAGTGTCCTCGGTTTCGCGCTGGTGTTTCCGGCATCACCCGTAAACGGTCAGTCGACCGATAGCCTCCGCGTAGATGAGGTTATCAGGGATGTAATTCGTCAAAATAATCGGGTCGCTGCCGCGCGCTATATGGAGACGGCGGCGCTGGCCAAAGTGGGTCCGGCCGGCGCATGGGATGATCCGATGCTTATGATCGGAGTTACCAATCTGCCCACCTCATTTGATTTCGGTATGGACCCTATGACCATGAAGATGGTTGGATTGAGCCAGAATATTCCATATGCCGGCCAGAAAGGATTTCAGGCGAAAACCGCAAGGGCCGAGGCTGAGGCGGCGACACAGGATCGTTACGCCATGGAAGTCGATCTGGTGATGGCGGCTCGATTTGCCTTTGCCGATTTGTACTATCGTAGCAGGTCACTCTCCGACCTGGCGTCCCAATACGAATTGATGGATCAGGTCGTGGCATCGGCCAGGGCGAAACTTATGACCAATCAGGCCAATTATGACGAAGTCCTGTGGGCCGAAGCTGAATTAGGGCGGCTACAGACGCAATTGCTCGAAGCCGAACACATGGTCGATGAAGCTCTTTATAATTTAAATATTCTTAGAGGCTTTGATGTAACCACCTCCACGCCCCCGCTCGCCGATCCGACCCCGGTCGCATTGCCGCTGACTCCCGACGACTGGTTGGCGGCGGCCAGGCAGTATTATCCTCCGCTGCAGAAACTGATCCATCAAGCTGAAGGCTTTAGTTACGCAGGTGCGGCCGCCCGTCGCATGAGCTGGCCGATGCTCGGATTGTCCGCGATATACGCCTTTCGCTCCGCCACGGAAATGGAGAAACGTGATGACATGGTCAGTCTTCAGGCAAATATCTCATTGCCCTTCTTTGCCGGGCGACAGCAGAAAAAAATGGCGATTTCGATGGAGGCGATGCGAAAGGGGATCGACTATGAGGCAATCGAAAAATGGCGCGAGGTTGAAGCCCGGTTGAGAATACTCCATTCAACGGCCTGGCATCTCGTCCAATCGATAGATCTGTATCTGAATCGAATAATTCCGGCGGCACTGGACGCTTATCAAAGTGCGTTGGCGGGTTATTCGGCCAATAAAGTTCCTTACACGAATCTGCTCATGTTCGCGGTCGGGGTATATCGCGATCGTCTGGCACTGAATCAATTCGGCAACCGGTTGGCCCGGACTATGGCCGAAATTGATAGCTATACAATCGATCCCAAAAGTTTTGTCGTCGATAGTACGAAGTATAATCCTTAATCCGAGGTAACAGTTATGTCGGAAGATATACACGAATACGATTCTCATGGGCACGAGCCGATGCCTGAAGGGGAGGAAAAAGCCCCGCCATTCACGCATGCTATGGCAATCATCCGATGGGTGATATTGGGTGCTATGACTGTCTTCGCCTGCGTCATGATTCTCAACTACTTTGGTGCCACCCCATGGGCCAATGCATCGGAACCTTCATCCAAATATCACTGCCCCATGCACCCGACCTACGTCGCCAACCAGCCGGGCGACTGCCCGATTTGCGGCATGACACTTGTGGCCATCGATGCAACCGGCAAAGAGGTCAGGACGGGCGACGGCGCCAATGCCGACGCCACACGGCATGGGGATTTGGAGAAAACAATTGCCCGGCCCGGTCAATATACCTGTCCTATGCATCCGGAAGTAGTATCCGATACGCTTGGAAGATGTCCCAAATGTGGGATGAATCTCGAACAGGTTCCGCATCCGGCCCTGCCCGGTCAATACACCTGTCCTATGCATCCGGAAGTAGTATCCGATACGCTTGGAAGATGTCCCAAATGTGGGATGAATCTCGAACAGGTTCCGCATCCGGCCCTGCCCGGTCAATACACCTGTCCTATGCATCCGGAAGTAGTATCCGATACGCTTGGAAGATGTCCCAAAT
>CALAMC010000036.1 GCA_937925655.1 uncultured candidate division Zixibacteria bacterium
ACCAGTGACCTCTCGGATGTGAACCGAACGCTCTAACCAGCTGAGCTAATTGCCCGTCAAAAATCTAAAGGTTTCAAACATCATTTTCTGGGCCCACCAGGACTCGAACCTGGGACCCGCTGATTATGAGTCAGCTGCTCTAACCGACTGAGCTATGGGCCCAAAAGTTAAAGTCTAATATAATAAGGACTTCATAGGAGGCCGTCAAGCTCTTATTTTTAAACCCGGTCGATTAAGGCTGGGTTTCCGTGAATTTTGGCTATTTTAGCCGCCCACCCCCTGTTTCAGATGTGAAACTCTATAATATCTCCATCGGACAGTTCATAATTATTTTTGACCCTTTGGCCCTCAAATTTTCCTGTCCCCCAGATCCGGGCAAATTGAAGCTTCTGCGCAAAATCCTTATGTAAAGAAAGCGCCGCATCCTCGACCGTCCCCCCCACCGGAAGGATAATCGGATCATTGAAATCCGCTTCTCTGCCAACCGGTTTGGTATATACCCTGATTATACCCAGCGAGTCGAAAATCCCCTTACGGAATCTTTCCATGGCCTGGTCATCCAGAATCGATGTCGGAAATATTTTATACTCCGAAAAATTGGCTTCCAGCTCTTCCAGCCCGGCCGGCCCTCTTTCTTCCAGACATTTATGAGCGGCAATAATGCCTCTTTTATAAGTCATCCGAGGGTCTTCGAGATGGGTGTCTATCCGGGGAGCGATGCGGATACGCTTTTCATCCAGGATCACAAACATGGTTTCCACGGCTTTTATCAGGTTGGGGTCGCTGGCGTCGGCCACGATTACGGCCAGGTCGGCCTGACGGATAAGGGGAAACACGAATGATTCGCAATATTCATGGGATATGGGCGGCGTATCAATCAGCTGTATTTGGATAGTTTCATATTTCATCATGCCGGCCACCGGTTCCCGGGTGGAAAAGGGATAGTCGCCAATGACAACCCGAGCACTGGTGAGAGCATCGACCAGCGAAGATTTGCCGGTGTTGGGAGGGCCGATCAATATTACTTGCGCCGCTCCTTCACGGGGAATATGATCGAAAGTTTCGACAGTTTTCGCCCCGTGCGATTTTTGCGTTCCTTCAATTTGCTTGGTGAGTTTGGAGATTTTGGCCTTCATCTCGGCCTGGAGCTTGTCGGTGCCCTTGTGCTTGGGCATCATGGCCAGAAGTTCTTTGGCCAGACGCAGCTTTTCGCGAGGGTCGCGCTCGCTTTTAAAATCGCGCTCGAGTTCGTAATATTGAGGTGGCAGGTTTGCCGGCATAGCTTTGCTCCTTTATTAATTTAATAAAGGTCCGGCATAATATCAAAAGAAATCATGGACTCAACGCCGGGAATTTCCTGTCAGGTTCTCATAAATTTTAATCATCTCGTCAACATTATCATCCCAGTTATACCGTCGCAGGACAAACTCGCGCGCCTTTTGTCCCATATCGCGGCGCAGTCCCTCTTGCGTGGAAAGCCGAACAATGGCATCCGCCAGCATATCCGCATCTTCCGGAGGGACCAAAAGTCCGGTTTGACCGTCAATTACTACTTCCGGGATGCCGCCGACATTAGTGGCTATGGTCGGCAGACCGGACGCGGCCGCTTCCAGGGCTGTGACCCCAAATCCTTCCCGTCGTGACGGCATGACCAATATATCATGCCCGGACAAAACCCGGGGTATTTCGGAATTGTCGATAAAACCGATAAACTCAACTTTATCGTTTATTCCAAGCTCCATAGCCATTTTTTTCAGCCTTTGAGTCATCTTTCCATCTCCGGCCATAGTGAGAAACAAAAATGGGCATTTATCCAGGGCTATTCTGAAGGCGTGCAGAAGAATATCGGGGCCATATCTTTTATGATGAACTTTGATAAAAACCAGCCGGACATTGCCGGATCCTGCCGGCCGTCTATCGAGCGCTTCGATTTTAACTCCAAACGGAATTACGGCAACAGGGGGTTTATTGCCTGTGACATATTTTTGAACGGCCGTTTTAAGGAATTCACCGGTGGCGGTAATGGTATCCGCGGCGTTAACAATGCGCTTGAGAAAAATACGGTTGATGGGATTACCGGGGAATTCGATGATATCGGTTCCCCATACCGACAACAAAAAGGGATGGAACCCGGATCGCCAGCCCCAATAACCGTAACTCGAAGCATAGTGCGCATGCACCAGATCCGGCCGGATGTGATTAATAAGCTTTCTAACGGACCCGGCCTGACGAAGAAACCCCAAGGCCCGGCTTCCTGAACACGGAAGTTTTATAATTTCAACCCCGTCGATATCATCGCCGCTTAGTGAAATCAAGGTGAGCTTCAGACCGCGTTCTACCAGCGATCGCGCCCAGCGCTTGATATGCACCGACCGGGAGTCAGCCAGCATGACGACTTTAATCGACATTTTCCTCTTTAACCATGCGGCAAGTCAGAGCCATGAAAAAGGGAACCGGGAAGGCGGTCAAGCCCCACATCCAGCCGTCCATATAAAATATTTCTCCGAAGGCCGTCAGGGCCACGCCCAGAAGTGCCATACGAATGGCCACCGGGAATGCCGACATTTTTACACGCGCTCGGTCGAAAGCCATTTTAAAATATCGACCGTACAGCCAAAGCAGGGCCGTCGCACCCAGAATTCCGGTCTCGGCCAGGTAATGCAAAATCATGTTATGGGCCGAAAGCCCCCGGACGAGGTGACGAATGACCACAAATTTTACCGATGGCACAGCGGCGTCGACAATCCGGAAATTGCCCGGGCCGATTCCCAGCCAGGGATTTTCCAGAAATGTCAGTATGGCCGTTTTCCATAGAGAAAATCGCATCAGCACCGAACTGCCCATATTCTTCGACAGGGCATAATCAAACCGCCGGACAATGCCGGAGAAAATGGTCATTCCGGCGAGAAGTAACATAATAAATACGGTGGCCGCTATGAAGGCTGTTCGGACTCTTCTTCGTGCCGGGTGAAACCCGATTTTCCCGGCATAATGCCAAGAAAATATGAGCAGTGCCAGACCCACCCAGACAACCGTAAAAACCGGAAATCTTGACTGCGTCGATAATAATCCGGCTAAAAGCATTATGGTTCCGAATCCGTAAAAACGGGCTCGAGCCGATGACGGTGCCCATACGGCATAAGCCAGCCCTACGGCAAAGGCCAGCATCATCAGATCATCGGTATACTTGCCGGCCACGCCGAAAACACGGCTGGTGCCGCCCAGGGTAATGAACGATAATGTCATAACGGCCGCCTGCCCAACCATAATCCAGAAAAAAAGTTTGGGCAGTCTCTCGATGTCGTCCCGACTCATGTGGTTGAAGAACAAAACCAGGACTGTCAACTGCAGGGTCGCTCGGATAACCGGTGTAATAGAATGCACCGGGGAATAGGCCGCCAGACCGGCGATAACCATCACACCGATCAATAAAAGATAATTGACCGTCAATCGGGGAATGGCGATACCGCGCCGGACGTTGACCAAAAAATCAATCACCGCAGCCATTACAAGACCAATCAGAACATAGTCGGTCACCAGAAGCGTCATACCGGGCACCGGATAGATGTCGACGGTCATAGTTATTACATACAGATACAACAATAGCCTTGGGCTGATGGCCGTCACTAAAATCAGAGGCAATGCCGGAAGCAAGATGGCGGCGTTATAGCGGTCCATCATCACCAGCGGCACGGCTAATATCACCAGTAAAATCAACAAAAAGAGCGGAGCATATTCCAATGCCCGATCAGATATCTGAACTTTGGTAATCATGTCAAAATATAATATACGATTCCATAAATATCAGCGTTTTATTGCCCCGAGGCTAATTTCGTTTGCGCATGAATCGTATCCCCAAAATATTCAAACTATGGTCGAGGATGGCCAGCGCCAGCGCCCCTCCCAAAGCGCACAATACCATGGTCGCGATGTTCCCCAGAAAGATAATTTTGCTACTAAACCAAAAGACGGTTACAATAATAAAGACAGTCAGAGCGGCGGCACCGACGGTTCTGGACAAAAAATATAAGTCTCCACGATTGTATTTCAAATTGGCGCCCCTGACCAAAAATATCTCCGTCCCCAGAAAGGCCAAAGCATATAATGCAATCGTGCCACCTCCGATAGCCAGCGCCCAAGATGCCCTAATGAACATTATGCCGATCACGATTTTAACCAGCAACGCCAGCGGTCGGGAGACCAAAAGAATTTTCCACGATTTCAGGGCATAAACAACCCGAGCCTGGACATAGAAAAGCGAGGTCGTCAGAAGTCCGGCCAAGTAGTACACCAGAACCTCGGTTGTCATCCGTCGGGAATGTTCATCGAACTGCCCACGTTCGAAAAGTATCCTGACTATTTCGTGGCGGAATATGATAAAATAGACGGCCACAGGCACAATAACTAATATTGCCAGACCGATGGCACGATGATATTGTACAGCCAGGCTTTGGAGGTCATTATCGGAGGCCTTTTCGGCCAGTGATGGAAAAAGAGCCGTGGCCACCGAAAACATCAACACTCGCATCGGCGCCTGATATATAATACTGGCGTAATTGACGGCCGAAACGTATCCGGCATCAAGCGTCAGGCCGCACAGGTAACGGTCGAACGGATCGATCAGCACCGTAATGGCTTCAATCACGACAATAATGCCAAGGAATTTCAAATATCCGCTTGAATCGATTCTATTGGAACTAACCTTTTCCGTTTGAGAATACATGAGCCAGGACGGAACAATGACCATAAGCATTTGCATCAGCATTCCGGCCAACCAGGCAATCACAAAAGCGACCGAACCCAATTGTGGATATAACGTCAGAAGAATCATTATGATAGTAATGTTAAATCCAAGCACGGCCATGGCCGGAAACAGAAAATGCTTCCGGATATGCAGGAGACTTCGATAAGCAGCTTCATAGGCACGGAGCGGTATCAACAGACAGAATATGCGTCCCAATATTATGACCCGATCGGCGGCGGCCGGCGTCATGCCTTCGGCCAGAAGCGGGCGAAACAGTGGGATCGTTAAGAAAGCCAGGGCTGTAAGCGCCAGTATGACGATACTGTTGGTCGTCAGAAACCCTCGACCTGAAGTACAGTGCAACCCGCCAATAATACCCGGTCGTCCTTCCCGACTTAGATATGGAATACCGGCTGATGGAATAGATTGAAATAGCAATCCGGCTATCGTCAAGGGTATGGCCATAGCCACCAGCAGAATGTCATATTCGGCGCTGGTTCCGAACAGCCGAGCAATTATCGATTCGCGGATAAGTCCGAACAATTGCGACAGCACGGTCGCGGCCGCGATAACAATGGTAGCCTGCTTTATCCCCTGTCTTTTAAGGAATTCCATCAAAATCACAAAGCCGAAAGGACTATCAACCGATTACCGGTAAATCGACATGATGACTTCTATAACTTGATCCTGCTCCCCGCGGGTGAGTTCCGGATAAATCGGTAACGACAAAACCGCCGCCGAGGCCTTTTCCGCATTGGGGAAATCACCTTGACGGTAATTCAGGGACTTGTAGCTTTCCAGAAGATGAAAGGGAAACGGGTAATAAATCTCGTATCCAATCCGGTTTTTTTCGAGGGCCGCGATAAGTTCATCGCGATTTTCGACGGCAATGGTGTACTGATTATAAATATGATAACGATCGTCGCGGCAAACCGGAGTTTTCAACGGTATTCCGGTCAAATTTCGATCATAATAGGCCGCGTTGGCCTGACGTTGTTTGGTCCAGTTATCGAGATATTTCAATTTAACCAGCAAAAGCGCCGCCTGGATAGTGTCCAGCCGGGAATTGTAGCCGACTACCAGGGCGTTGTACTTCTTTTTCCAGCCGTGGCTTCGCAACATTTTGAGCGTATCGGCGAATTCCTGATTTTTTACCACAACCATGCCGCCGTCACCGGCGGCGCCAAGGTTTTTTGTCGGATAAAACGAAAAACATCCGAAGTCGCCGATGGCCCCCGCCTTTTTATCTTTGTATCCGGCCCCGATCGCCTGTGCCGCATCCTCGATTATCATCAGATTATGCTGAAGGGCGATATCACAAATGTCATCCATCTCGGCACATTGCCCGAATAAATGAACCGGAATGACGGCCTTGGTTCGGCCTGTTATAGCCGCCGCAAATTTTTCGGGATCGATATTGTACGTTTCCGGGTCAATGTCGACAAACACCGGCCGGGCGTTTAAAAGCATGATCACACTGGCACTGGATATGAAGGAAAACGCGGGCAGAATAACCTCATCGCCCTCGCCGACGCCGGCCGCCCGCAATGACAGAAGCAGGGCATCGGTCCCCGAGGCCACCCCAACCCCGATGCAATCATCGCCGCACAGGGCCGCGACTCTGGATTCCAGCTCCGCCACTTCCGGGCCATTGATGAATTTGCCGTGGCGGATGACATCGGCCGCCGCCCTTTCGAGTTCCGCTCCAATCAGCTTATGCTGGCGCGAAAAATCAAGCAGAGGAACACTCATAGTCTATTCCTCCCAGCCCTGGTTTTCGAGGAGCTGCTCTTTCGGAACCGGGCCCTTGTACTTGGCCGGAATCCCGGCATAAACTTCTTTGGCCGGGCAGTCTTTGGTTAATAAAGCCCCCGCCGCCACCATGCCATCCTCATTAATCGTCTTTCCCGGCAATATGGTGGCATGAACGCCGATACGTCCGCCTTTCTTGATTGTCACCCCTTTATAATGCTTCTTGCGTTCTTCGGAACGCCCGGCATAGTTATCATTCGACGTAGCCACACAGGGCGAGACAAAGACCCGGTCGCCGAGAACCGAATGGGCCGTGATATAGGCATTTGTTTCCAGCTTGCAATATTTTCCGATTGTGCAAAAATTCTCGACCGCCACGCCCCGACCGACAATAGTCATAGCCCCGATAGTAACATTCTCGCGTACTGTTGCCAGGTCGGCTATCAGCACCTGTTCGTCAAGACGACACCCGCGATAAATCACGCAGTGGGAACCAATCAAACAGCCCGATCCGATTTGCGCCGCCGGAAGGTTATCTTCTTTGGTAATGGCCGAATTGACCGAGCGCATCGGTCGTTTGCCGATTATGGCGCCGTCGTCGATACGGACATTATCACCCACGACGGTATCGTCATGTATGACAACATGATGTCCGATCCGGCACCCGGTTCCGATTGTAACCTTGGCTCCAAAATGGCAATATAAACCGTACGTGGTATCTTTACCGATTTTGGCCGACTTGTGTATAGAAGACTGGTTCATCATCGCCTCTGAAATAACATGGATTTATCGTTTTACCTGCGGGACGTCTTTTTGATCCCCGGAAGCCAGAAGAAATATGTCCCCAGAAAGACCTCGGCCCGACTATAATCCTCGGGCGAAACTTTTTTCAACTCCGACAAATAATTCATTACCAACGCCAGAAAGACAGCCAAAACCGCCGACACCGCGAAAGATATCAGGACTATCATCATTTTGCGGGGTTTGACCGGTCTTTCGGGCACGAAGGCCGGGTCGATCACGGCCACCATCGGAGCGCTCATCCGCTCCTGAATTTTAACCTGTTCATACTGCTCGGAAATAAACTGATAGAGAGCCTCGTATGTTTTCGCGTCAGCTGTAAGCCGCGCGTATTTGAGCTTCAGACCGGGGACATCGGATACCGGCAGATTGAAATATGAACTATCGGCCCCACCGAATTCAAGAGCATTAATCTGGCCCTTTATTTCATCAATTCGCCGCTGAAGATTGATGACTTCCGGGTGTGTATCCGACAGCGTCTTGCGCTTTACGTTAATATTTATTTCGGCCTCGGCCAAAGCGACTTTGAGGCTTACGGCCGATTCTATGGCCAGCTGGGTTTGCCGGTCAATATCCACCGCCCGATTAACCCGCTGGAAATTTTCAATTTCGCGTCGGGCCGAGTCAAGACTGCCGCCAATTTCGGCGAGTCGGTTTTCAAGCATTCGCCGAAGTCCCTGCGCCTTTGACACTGCAATTTCTTGATTCAGGCTGTCCAGCTCGACAGCAAAGGAATTGGCCACGCGCGCCGCCAGTTGCGGATCCTTGTCTTCGAAGGCAATTTCAATTAATCCTTCATCGGTGACGCGCATGTTGCAGTAATCCATCATTTTTTCCATGATTTCTTCGTCGGAATCTATGCCGTAATGCGTCCGCAGATTATTGGCCTCAATAACCCGCGTGAAAAGCGTCCTACTTTTCAGGATGCGGACATAGATATCAGCGGGGGTTGCCGCGACCGGTTGTTCCAACCCCGATGTAAGAGTTAGCGCCTCGGCCAGATCCTTCACCATACCGATATATGATCCGGAATCCTTGGGCGGGAGCAGGATTATCCGCGCCTGATACCATCGTGGTAAAATAAAGGCGACTATTACAGAAACAGCTGTGGCAATAAAAATGAACGCGACTATGAAACGTGCCTTCAGAGCCAGAACTTCCAGAAATTTCCACAAATTGATTTCTTTGTTTTCCATGTCAGTCAGTGGCGTTATCCACAGCCAGATAAACGATGCCGAGGCCGCCCAAAATTATCGCCCAGTCCCGGGCTTTTTCCATGAAACCTCTGGTAATTTTTTTCTCCGGCACGAGAACCAGGTCGCCGTCAAAAACATGCGTCGACGCGGATGCATTAATATCGATGGCGCCAACCTTTCTAATCAGGTGAATATTCCCGCGATCGGCCCGCGAGGTGGTCCCGCCGGCCATGCCAATCAGTTTTCCGACCGTCATAGGATGTTCATATTCGATAATGCCGGGTCGATTTATTTGCCCGAAAACGCTTATGATGCCGGTCGCCGAGGGAATAACAACTGAATCGCCGGGTTGCACGATAATTTTGTCGAGATGTTCAGGATAATAATCAGCCATGTTCAGTGATGCGGGAAGAACCCCGGCCACGATGTTTATATTATTTGCGGACTCTGAAGGAATGCTTTTAA
The DNA here is from genome assembly GCA_937925655.1 of uncultured candidate division Zixibacteria bacterium. Classification (GTDB taxonomy): domain Bacteria; phylum Zixibacteria; class MSB-5A5; order GN15; family PGXB01; genus CALAMC01. Next base: position 8,959 of record CALAMC010000036.1, read on the forward strand.
AATTTTCCGGATTCTCATACTTGGGGCGCCTAAAAATCACAGATGAGTATATATCGGCTTCCGGCTTCAGTCCACCGGCGATAGTGATTATGTCGTCGAAATTCATAAGCGCACGATAAGGATAACGCCCCGGTAGTGCGACTTCGCCGATTATGGTAAAATAGTCCTTCAACGCTTCCACCGTTCGCGAATGAATGATAACCTTATCGGCCGGCTGGAGTGCAAAATCGGTCTGCTTGAGGCTGACCGATAATACCTCCTGAATTCCGTTTTTGCGGCGGAAAATAGTCGCCGAATCACCCTGCAACCCATTTAAGCCGTATGCCAGCTCGATTAATATTCCGAAATTATCACCGGGGCTGTACTCAAAACCGTCCGGTCGATTGACCGCCCCGGAAATTTGAATAAAGGATGAAGAATCGACAATCATGGGAACCCGGATAATTTCACCGCTGTAGGCAAATGGGTTGGCCGAAAAATCACCACACCTTTCAAAACGAAGCAGGTCGATTACAAGGTCATGACCGCCATCGGCCAAGATGATATTCCGTTTGGAGGCTCCCGGCAACAGACCACCCGCTTTGGTGATGTACTCGGAAACGCGATTGGCGACATTCCCATCGTAGAAACCCGGGTTTTTGACACCGCCCGAAACAAACATTTTTACCGCCCGTAAACCATCCAGACTGACAGTAAATTCACTGTCAGGATAATACTCGCGAATTTTGCTGCGAATTTTGGTCCGCGCCTCTAAAAGGGATAATCCGGATACTTCGAGCTTGCCCATGTCCGATAAAAGAATCACACCCTCCGGAGTGACGGTAACATTGATGGTCGCAACTCCCCCAACCCAGAAATCTACCCGGAACTGATCGCCGGGGCGTATAATATATTCATTGGGATCGACCGCCGAACCAAATGATGCCTGCGCCCGCAGAGTTTGTCCGCTGGTCAGGACAAGTGTTCCTAATCCGATCACTACTAAAAGCCGCAGGGCATAAAAAAGCCTCCGGGCGGGACTTTTCGACTGACGCCGCAAATTTTTTCCTCCGGAAGGATTGTTCTCGCTAACCCATATTGTCAACAGACTTGTATACGAAAAAGCGACGCAATTGTCAAGAACGATTGTCGCGGGGTAAGGCATTAAGGAACATTGACTTGAATCATCATTTACATTATATTCTGTCATGCCGCTATCGATTATCATGCCGCTTTACAACGAAGAAAAAACCGTGGCGGAAATAATCCGGAAAATTCTCGGTCTGAAAATTGACCTGCAATTGATTATTGTAAATAATGGGTCAACCGACACTACCGGCAATATAATCAAAGAATATAAAAATGATGCCCGGGTTACTCTAATCTATAAAGAGCGAAACATCGGTAAAGGTGACGCCATTAAAACCGGACTGGAATATGCCGTCGGGCAATATACTGTTATTCAGGACGGAGACCTTGAATATGATCCGTCCGATCTGGAGAAAATGATGGCCATAGCCGAATCTACAGGGGCATTGGCTGTTTTCGGCTCCCGCCGTCTCAACCCCAACTCCGGAATTTCTTATAACAGATATCTCTGGGGCGGGGAGCTGTTGACCCGAATTGCCAATCTGCTCTATGGGGTCGGTATCAGCGATGAGTCAACCTGCTACAAACTGATTCGCACCGATATTCTCAAGGGAATGAATCTGGAGTGCCGTCGTTTCGAATTCTGCCCCGAAGTCGTCGCCAAACTGGGTCGTAATAAAATCAAGATAATCGAAATCCCGATAAGTTATCGACCACGCAAATTCGACGAGGGCAAAAAGATTCGCTGGCATGACGGCCTTGAAGCCATCTGGACATTAATTAAATATCGCTTTAAAACGATTCCCCATTTGCGTGTGAAATAACGTCGCCAGCGACAATCCGACCGCCAAAATGCTTATAATCAACCCGGCATAAAAATACGGCGGGCGATAATAAAGGACAAGGTGTCTATCCGAAACATTATAGGCGGTTGCCACCAGACCATTATCCTCGTACAGCCGTCGGCCATCGACAGCCCGCCATCCCCCGTCAAAACCGATTCCGAAGATAATCGTCCCGGGACCCGAAGGTTTAATTTCATATGTAACCCTATTGGGAGTGTAAGACCGGCTTATGACTTCAAGATTCCCTTGAGGCGAATATTCCATTAAGACCTCGTTGGTTGGAAGCACCAGAGCGCGACTCGGCCCATAAGCCGACAGCCAGGGAGCCATCAATGAACCTTTGTTCTGCAAAAACAAGTCATAGATGTTGTCTTTTCGACCGATTTCATGTCTGAATTCCGGGGCGAATTGGTACTGCCCGGGACGCTTATGTTCGATGGACCGGAAGGCCGGCAGATTGACCAGAAAATTGCCGACCGCCACCAGTCCGATTAATAATGCAAAAAGCGTCTTTATCGATCGCATGTTATTCGACAGCTTCTTAATCCAATAATCCACTCCGATGGCGGCCAAAAATGACATTGACAAAATGACGAATTGAAACGCCCGTGACGGGGCCCTGATGGACGAAAACCCCGGTAGCCGGGCGAATAACGCCCAGGGAGAAATGTCCGAAAAATGACCCAAGCCGAAAGTAAAAAAGAACAGCGCCAGAATAAGCCAAAGACGCGCTTTTTTGAAAGAGGTCAAGACTGCCGACAAGGCCAGGATGACCACGATCGGTGATAGATAAGCCCCATATTCATGCCAGCCCCAGTATTGATCCGGCCCGGTGGTTTTGAATATAGCCTGGTCAATGGAGGAAAAACCTTTCAGGGCCAGACCGAGCGGTACGATATCCCGGCTCATTCCCTCCCACGGGGCTTGCGACAGATAAACATACATGGGCAGAAACTTGACCGAGGCAACCAGCACGCCGATAATCATGGCGCCAAGATACAACTTGGCGGGACGCCAATCCTTATTCTGGATGGCTCGAATAAGAATAAAAAGCATGGCAAAAAACGCGGAATATACCAATGGCACGGCGGCGCCATTGCCCAAAATCATCAGGGAGATTGCGGTGGCCGCCGCGAATATAAATTTCCAATTCCCTTCAGCCTTAAGAAGAAAATATAAAAACCAGGGCAAAAAGCAAAAATGTGTGAATGGGATATGTCCGATGGAATAATGCAGGGCGAAATAAGAGCTCCCCTGGAATATCAGGGTCGCTGTATAAGAGCCTGTTACAGACAAATCCATTCTGCGGGCAAAAAGGAATGTCCCGTATAACCCGAGAAAATAGGCGACCAGAATCTGAAGCTTCAGCCCCGCCACCGGTCCGAATAACAGAATCAGGAGGAAAAACGGGGACAGCACGGATACTTCGGGATGCGCGAAAAGAATATTGCCGCCGCCGATGTATGGGTTCCAGAAAGGGAATTGACCGAAATGCAACACCGTTTTGGCCGGAACAGCGGCCATGGTAACGAATAATTCCCAGTCGCCGACACCGATATAGGACCACTTGAGCAGAAACGGCAGGGTGAATAAGCCAGAAACGAAAAGGAATAAAAGGGGCGCTAAAGTGCGGTTGGAGTTGCCATCTTGTTCATGGTTCATGCCGGGAATATAATCAAGACAGCGCCCATATCAAACAGGTATTCACCAAACGGGGGGATGTTCAAATAAAAAAGGCCGGTAAAATTCCGGCCTTGCAATTATTGTATTCTGATCTCGACTATTTGATGTGCTTCGAGACCAGCTTGGTCATCGTGAACATGTCGACTTTGGCCTTGCCGTCGAAGACTTTTTTCAAGGTTTCGTCGGCATTGATCATCCTCTTGTTGGTTGCATCCTGAAGGTTATTCTTCTTGATGTAATCCCACAATTTCTTGGTGATCTGACCGCGAGGCATCGGGCTCGGCCCAACCACGGCACCGAGGATGGCATCGGGCTGAACCGGCTTCATCAAAGCCGGACTGGCTTTGCGTTTGGTGGCCTTTTTCTTGGGTGCGGCTTTTTTTGCCGCTTTCTTTGCCGCGGGTTTTTTGGCCGCTGCTTTTTTCCTGGCCGGTTTCTTCTTCGCAGTCGCCTTCTTGGTTACCTTCTTCGCGGCCGGTTTCTTTTTGGCTGCGGTCTTCTTGGTTACCTTCTTGGCCGTTGTCTTCTTCGCGGTCGCCTTCTTCTTGGGAGCCGCCTTCTTCTTTGCCGTTGTTTTGGCTGGCATCAGTACCTCCTAATGTACTATGAAGGTTGGTCTTATATTTATTAACTGTCGTTTCCCGCGATTATCCGATCCGTGCTCAATCGGTACTTTATCCTTTCCATTTGGCGCTGACACAGACAATTAAACGTATTTTAAAATATACAAAGCAAGAAAAAATTTAATAAAACCATAATTTTTTTGCAGGTTCAAACATTCGATGCCAGCCGTTGTGATTTCGCGCGCATTCCGGTCAGAACCATTTCCAGTGCCCGGTCAAGGTCAATATAAGTCGTATTGACGATCAGATCGTAGGCGCCGGGGTCATCGATATTCCGTTTGAAATTGGCCTGGACAAATCGCGCCCGTTCAGCGTCGCTTTTCAGTATCTCCTTTTCGGCTTCTTCGCCCGACAGCTTTTCGTACTGCATCAAATTGGCCACCCGAACCGGCAGTGAGGCCACTACTCGAACATGAAAACCCTGGTCGCGGTTGAGGATAAAATTGGCCGCCCGACCGACCGTGACGACTCCCCCGTGCTCCGATATTGACATGATCACCTTGTACAAATGGCGGAAGTAATCCCCGGCATCGATATAAATCCCCTTGAAAGCCCCTTCGATCATCAGTTCAATTCGGGAGCGGACCCTGTTGTCCAGTGATTCGATGACCCTCCTGCGATATCCCGACGACCGGCAGATTTCGTCAATGATATCGCGATGCAACCGCTGGTAGCCGAGTTTATCGGCCAGCATATCGGCCAGATACGATCCTCGGCTGCCCCTCTGGCGGCTGATTGTTACGATGGGTTTGACGGGTGAAATGAAGCCCGGGGCGATGTCCTCGTGGCGGGCCTTTTGCTCGGATTCCCAGCGCTTGAGTTGACGATTTATAAGTTCCTCGATTGACCGCATGGCGCATCCCTCCTAATCTGTATGAAATATACTCCCGGTTATAATAAATGCAAATTAATTTTGCGCCGTTGATACCGTTAATCCCGTCAATTCGGACAAAAAAATCTCTTTGATTTTCGCCCCGGCAACATATATTGGTCTGCGTTATGAGCGGCGATAGGCAACATAGGACCGATAACGATTATCTACAATCGCTCGGGTTCAAATGCGGGCTGGAAATCCACCAACAATTGAACACCAAGCGCAAGCTGTTCTGCCATTGCCCGGTCGGGTCATGTCGCGGACCCCACGACGCCGAACTCCTGCGCCATATGCGGCCGACACTGTCGGAACTGGGGGAATACGACGGCACCGCTTTGATGGAATTCAAAACCAAAAAAAACGTCATCTATCGCCTTTATCGCGACTTAACCTGTACCTACGAGATGGACGATACGCCGCCTTTTCTGGTTAATCAGGAAGCGGTCGATTTTGCCATCCAAATTGCCCTGCACTTCAACTGCCGAATCGTCGATGAGCTTCATGTCATCCGCAAGCAATATCTCGACGGTTCTATTCCGACCGGCTTCCAAAGAACCATGATAATCGGTGTCGACGGCTGGGTACCCTATAAAGACCGCAAAATTACGATCACGCAGGTCAACCTCGAAGAAGAAGCCTGTCGAGAGATATCGGATATCGGTCATTTTATCACTTTTGCCACCGACCGTTTATCCATCCCGCTGGTGGAAATTATCACCGATGCCCAGATGAAAAATCCCAACGAAGCCGTCGAAGTATGCCGCTTGCTGGGCAATTCCATGAAAATCACCGGGCTGGTGCGACGCGGCATCGGTACCGTCCGACAGGATGTCAACGTTTCAATTACGGGCGGCAAACGGGTCGAGATCAAGGGGGTCCACAAGGTCAACAATATCCGTCATTTGACCGCCAGCGAAGCGCTCCGCCAGAAAGGGTTGCTGGAACTTCAAAAGATATTTCGCGACAGATTCCCGGACCCAAGTGCTATCAAATATACCGAAGCCGTTTTCACGGATATGTTTCGTGACAACAATGACGTCATCGGCCGCCGCCTGGAGAGCGACCGGCCCCTCAAAGTGGTTGGACTACGACTGCCTGCTATGGCCGACATAACCACTAAAGACCTCCAGCCGGGACGAAATTTCGCCTTTGAACTCTCCGGGAGGGTAAGGGTGATCGCTTGCATTGATACCATGCCCAATCTTCTTTTCTGGTCGCACGCCGGTCAGTATGATATCGCTATGGCCGATTGGGAGAAGGTCAAAATGCAGTTGAACTGGGCCGATGGCGATGACATTGTCCTTGTCTGCGGGCCGTCCGAGGATGTCGTCACGGCCATAAATGAAATTAAAATTCGCATTGGCGAACTAGCCGAGGGTGTTGTGCATGAAACCCGCCAGGACATCAAAGACGGCACCAGCGATTTTGAGCGAATTCTGCCGGGGCCCGATCGCATGTATCCCGACACCGATCACCCGCCGGTCAAGATTACCGAGGAGCGTATAGAAAGCATCCGTCGCAAGCTGGCCGAGCCGCTTTGGGAAAAACAACGCCGCTGGTCCGGAATGGGACTGCATAAAGAACAGGTCAGCGCCCTGTCGCTGTCACCGTTTTCCGAGTTGTTCGACCGCCTGTGCACTGATGCTCAATTGGATAAATCACGATATAAAAAGGCGGCTCATATTTGCACGGCAGTTATAGTGGCGATGCGACGCTCTGGATATAATCTTGCCAAGGTTAATCAGGACCTGCTCTTTGATGTCGTTAAAACAGCCCTGATTTCGGACTGGCCACACGCCCGTCTTAAAGACGAGTTAATGTCATTGGCCCGCGGCGCGAAACCATCCGATACCATTGGCGCCCTATCCGAACAGGCTGTGGACAATCTCTGGCAAAGCGCCAGCAAAGAATTCAACGGTCACGGTAACCTCTGCAACGATCAGAAATTCCGTCGTTTCATGACCGGCAAAATTTTGAGGGTCTGCCCATCGGATACACACCGGTGGCTGGGGCAAATCGAGACCAGATTCAATTCCTTATAAATTATTTCATGAACATCGCGGCGTAGGCTCGGGCCGATGAATCCGAAGAATATTTCTTAAGCGCTTTCCGGTATCCCTCTTCTGCCAGCCGGTCGCGCAAATTATCGTCGCGTATGAGGCGTTTTATCGCCGCTGCCAGGCTCGCGGAATTATCGACCGGCACCAACAATCCGGTTTTTTCGTGTTCGATGATACCTGTGATTCCTCCTGAACTGGCTCCAATGACAGCCGTCCGACAAAGCATGGCCTCGGTCAATGCCAGACCAAAACCCTCTTCGTACGAATTCAGCACCACCATTCCGGCCCGATTGTATACTTCGGCTAGTGCATCCTGCGGCAACGGTTCATTTATGCTGACCCGACCCAGTAAACCGGATTTTTCGATTTGACGATTGAGTTTGTCCAACTCGGGTCCGGTGCCGTAGATTTCAAGTTTCACCGAGGGTATTTCCGTATAAACAAGCCGCACGGCCTCGATCAAATATTTCAGCCGCTTTTGGGCCGTCAGGCGCGACGCGGCCACGACAAGATTCGGGTCTTTTCTGATTCGTTCAAGGGGCCGAAACAGTTTTTCGTCATTGGGCAAAGATATGACTTTTATTACCTTGCCCAGGTCTTGATCCTTCAATGACAACCGTGATGCCAGAAAGGTCGAGACCACTGTCCATCCCCGGCAATGCCGGATAAAAGACCTGAAAAATGCCAGGGCAAAAGGAATTTTGGTCAAAAGGCGGATATCGGTGCCATGAGAACTTAAAAATATCTTAATTTTGCCATCGAATTTCCGAAGGAGTTTCATCCCGACCAAACCGTTGGGAACAATCCAGTGTATGTTGACCACGCCGATATTATCATTTTCGATAACTTTCACGGCCTCGCGGTATGCCGAGCGAATAAACCTGAATAATTTGAAAATATTAAGCGGGTTATACAATAACTGGCGATGCATATCGCCCCGGTAGGCGAATGTTTCGTCATCGTCATCGCCATAGCGGAAACGGTATATATTTATACCGTCGATATTTTCGAACTCCGGCAGGCCCTGGTCGTGAGGAGCCAGAATCGTTACGGCAACCCCATGCTCGGAAAGCCGCCGGGCCAGCAGGTGCAAGAAGACTCCGGAAAAATCGCCGTCATAGCGGATATAGTTATGAGTAATAAATAAGACCTTCAGAGGGCCGGCGTTATCGGGCTTGGCTTGCGGCATATGCTAATTATATGCCGCAATATGAACTTGTCATCAAAAAATCGCCAATCTCAAAAAATCAAACTTCAAAAAAGGTATGGCTGACCCATACCAGGATGATTATAAGCGCTATTCCGAGAATAATGCTCCATGAAATCAGCTTTTTTTCAATTGGCAAAAGCGGCTCATGGGCCATCTTTTCCAATTCTTCGGTTATTTTCGGTTGTGATTGATCCATATAATCCTCCCTATTAGCCCACAATCGGCGGCTTAACGCCGTGGAAAAAGAGCCATGATATTACCAGCCCGATCCAGATGATGAATCCGAACAGGCAGATGACATAAACCAGCGCCAGTTTGCCAATCCCTTCTTCCCACAATTTACGAAAATTGGAGACGACGCCGATAGTGAAAAAGGTCATAACGAAAAATATCCCCCGGAAGACGTTGGCCTGTCCCATCGCTTTTTTGGTCATCGGGACAAGGTCATTATGAAAAACCGCCAGCAGGATGACGATAACGAATGTTGCCATATAGCCAAGAATGAATTTGGGGAAACGCTGCCATATTTGCGAAGCGCCGACTTTCTCTCCGGCCGTCGGATGAATCTTGACCGACCAGATCCATGCCAGGATAAAAGCCCAGACGGCGATGAAAACATCGATGAAGACTTTCACCGTCGTGGTCGTGGCCATAATCCATCCCGGTTGGTACTGAATACCATCTTTGGCCAGTGCCTTGGCCAATATCAGCGATTCGGCGATAGCCCCGCTGGCCACCGCGGCGCCATCGGTTTTGACTGCCAGACCCATCCACGCCCCCGCCACCATCGGTTCATGATACAGAAAATTCTGGGCGATAAACGGAAGCAGGACCAGTTCGACGACGGCGAATATCACTACCAGTGAGGAGACCATAATCGGGACAATCGGACGGGCTTTGATGGCGGAACCAGTGGCAATGGCGGCGGAGACGCCGCAAATAGAAATACCGCTCGCCAGTGGAACCGACCATTCGCGGCTGAACTTGAAATACTTACGGGCAATAAAATAGACCAATGCCCAGTAAATTAAATAAGCTTCAACAATGGCACACAATCCGCGGAACATGACCGAGGTGGCCAGTCCGAGTTGCTCGGCGGCGGTAATGCCCAAAAAACCGCCGAGGATAACAATGGCCGATTTTATATATAGTTCCGGCCGGATGGCTTCTTCGATACGCCTGCCCACTCCGGGGAAGAAATTGCCGATGACCAGACCGACCAGAAGAGCGATTATATAGCCGGCTTCCGAGGTGAGATTCAGCGACCAGGAAATCCCGAATTTATCCAGTTGATTGGGCGTGGCCGCGATATAAGCGCACCCGCCGAGTATCCAGCAAATATAACTGATAAAGAATACGGCTGTGAATCCCAGCGCAAAACGCCGGACATTGAGACGCATCAGGGCCGCACCGATCGACAGAATAATCAGCAAAAACAGAAATGTGAACATCAAATAGATTATATTCGGCAGTCCGGCGCATGAAGCCGAGACCGGCTTGAGCGCAGTGGTAATATCGGTCCAGATGCCGGTCGTTATTGCCCAACCAAAAATATCAATGCCCGTAAATTGCAGCAAAGACAGTAAAAAAATAAACATGCCGATGATAAGAGCCAGCCAGTCTTCGCTTAAGCCCGGCCTGGCGCCGCCCGGTTTGGAATCGGAATGTGCCACGAATCCTCCCTCCAATTATGCCCATTTTTCTTGTCCTTTATTTGTATGTCGAAAATTAATCAAGTCCAAATATGAGTCAATAAAATAATTGAAAGCATGTCAGCTAATATAAATCTATAGCGGTTTTAAAATCCCGATATTCCTATCAAAGCCGATATTTAAAGTTGAAGACGAACCTTGACCCATTTCGACTGTTATATTTTACTAATAAAATTGATGACAGAATAATTACCGGATGGAGGAGGGTATGCTTAACTTCACTTTTTATAATCCCACCAAGATTATCTTTGGGGTGGGCGAAATTGACAAGGTCGGTATTGAGGCCCGCAAAATCGGTCAGGCCGCCATGATTATCACCGGCAAACGGTCGTCCTCGGCTTTCGGTATAATTAACCGCGTCACCGATTATCTGGAACGCGAAGGTATCGGCGCTCTTGTTTTTGATAAAATCGAGCCTAATCCGCGGTGCACAACGATCGATGCCGCCGCCGAGTTAGCCAGAAAAAACAAATGCGGCATGGTTATCGGCGTCGGCGGCGGTTCGCCTATGGATGCCGCCAAAGGCGTCGCTGTGGCCGCCGTCAATGACGGCCCTATATGGGATTATGTTTATCACGGGCAGCCGATTCCGAAAAAAATCAATAGGGCTTTGCCGATTATCGAGATTCCAACGCTGGCCGCCACCGGCTCCGAGGCCAATTCCGGCGCCGTGATCAGCAACTGGGAAACGCATGAAAAAGCCGTGCTGGGTCATCCTTTATTATTTCCTAAATTCACGATTATCGACCCGGAACTGACCGTGACCGTCCCGAAAGATTACACTATCGACGGCGGCGTCGACATCATCTGCCATGTCATCGAAAGCTATTTTACCGGCGTCGAAGAAAGCCCGATTCAGAATCGGTTTTCGCTGGCAATCATTCGCACCGTCATGGACTATCTTCCACTCGCCGTCAAGAATCCCAAAGACATCAACGCCCGCACGCAACTATCATGGGCATCGGCGGTGGCGCTGGCCGGTATGGTCAACTCCGGGCGCGGCGGCTCCTTTCCGCTGCACGCCATGGAGCATGCCCTTTCGGCGCATTATGATATCTCCCACGGACGCGGGCTGGCGCTGCTATTGCCCCGTTTAATGGAATACACATACAAGGCCCGGCCGGAGCCCTATGTTCTTCTCGCGCGCGAGGCGTTCGGCGCCCCGACCGAGGGCAAAAGCGAAACGGAAATCGCCCGCATGTCAATCGATGCCATGCGCGACTGGCTCGGATCGGTTGAACGGGATATCACCATGAGCGACGTCGGCATATTAGATGATTCCAAATTCGCACAGATGGCCGAGGATACAATTCGCATTTACGGCCGGGGTCAGGGCTATCTGGATAACCCCAAACGCCTGCACAAAGAAGACATTGTCAACATCTTCAAAATGGCGATGTAGTTTGGAAAAATTCAAGCAGGTCACCAGTCTTGCCTGTCTTTTGGACTTATTCCTAAATTACTATTGTTTAATAATTTAGATAAAAATCACAGACCCCAAAACCGGTTTTTCCTTCAAAACGATCACCATAAACATAAGGGGAGGATGGGTATGATGCGTAATCGGTCGGGCCTATCCTAGTAATCAATTTTATGTCAAACTTGGAATCCATAAGTTGGCCGAGGTTTTTATGCGGATCATAAATATCATTCGATTTATTAATTATAGTGCACATTAGCGATGCAAATATCGATTCTCGATTTATATAGCCATTTTCTTTAAATTGATCAATATATGCTATGCCCCTATCCGACGAAGATTTAAGGTGCTTGGCGGTTTCAAAACACAATGTAACTCTCCAATCAGGTCTATGGTTGTCTATTACCTGGCTTTTATAATGGACATCCGCATTTCTAATTATTAATTTTAATAGTCGTATCGTCATAGATAGATGAGACTTAAAAACTTCTTCAAAAAACGTCACTATCTGCATTTTGTTATCTTTATTTGTTGTTACGGTCAATTCATCTGAATATTTATATTTCCCATTTAGTAGATCGTCTTCGATGACACTTTCGATAAATTTCGTTAATCCTATTCCTGAAAGACTAAATTGCTCAAAATAATCAATGCATTTATAATATGATTCCTTATGGTCATTGAAATTGCATTCCGCCATTGGCACTATGGCTACAATTTTATTTTTCAAATCATTATCCCGAATAAATTGCTTTAAAGTTTCGAGGAAATTAATCCCAGCGTCCCTAGACCTGTCTATATCCTCTAAAATTACGTATACTTCTTCGTCCTGATCATTTATTAAGCCACATAAAATTCTTTGAATATCAAATACCCGCTTTGCCGGCGATTTTTCGACGAACACTTTATATAAGCCCAATATGGACTTGGGGATATTGAGAAAAAGCGGTGAAATAATATCGACTGCGGATTCGGCGGCTTTTAACTCGAAATTTGTTCCATCTATTCTTCCAGTTATTTTTTCTTTTTCCCCAACCTGTTCAGCGAAATCTATGACAAATCCTTCCCACAAGTCTTTTCTATCTGGGTATTTCCAGGCATCAAAATTGATCCAAAGCTGCTTATCTTCATTCGCCTTTTTAATTTGATATAACATTGTGCTCTTGCCGCTCCCAAATGGCCCAATTAAAGCAACAATAGCGGATCGATTTATGGATGACAATGTTCTTTTAAATTTCTCAATTGGAACCGAAAAATCTAAAAGATCATCGACCCTGCAATCCTCTTGAATCAAATCATAATTTTTTATCATTCCAATGGACATACCGACACCTCATTTTGATCTAACAGATACTCAAATTATAAAGAAATATAATGACGTTGTAAATCACAATTTAGGGCTTATCAACGGCAGCACGCCGTTCGGATCGAATTTCTGCTTGATCTTTAAAGAATACTGCGCTGAAACATTATCGCCGGGATTTTGATATAGAGTAGCAAACTTTGAATAATCGACCGGCTTCTGGACAATGCTGTCATACATATATGCCTCCGAGGTCGGCATCACCCGAAACCAGGCTTTGGTGATTAGCCCTAACTGACCCCACGACGGCGAATAAATCTTGACAATATCAAATCCCGATACCGATTTGAAACAGGCCGATCCGGGGACAATCACCTCCCCTTCCGGTGTGGCGATTTCGGCTTTGATAAAATAGCGGCTGATCGGCAAATCATGCATCTGATACTCGCACGACAGCCCCACCGCCAGCGCTCCGCCAACCGAACCGACATAGGGCAGATTGGAATGCGGCAAAAAGAGATGATGTTTTGCCAGATTGACATTGATTTCGCGCAATGGGTACCCTGCCCCAACGATAATAAAATAGTCCTGCGGGACGATTTCCAAAAGCTGATTGAGACGATCGGTCCGGATTATGACAAGATTTTCGAATTTTTCACCATCCGGGTCGATATTGTTGCCAAACCCGGTGATAAACAATTTCTGCCCGCTCTCATTGGCCAGTTTCATGGCACCGGCCGCTTCTTCGGTCGATTCAGGATGAAAAGTCGGCAAGCCTTTTTGATAGGTCAGACGGTCCTCCCCGTATGTATCGACCAGCTTTTTTATGAAATCATCTCTTTTCGTCACGGCGACATCTTATACAAAATGGAAGGTGATGTCAAGTTTCTTGTAAGGTCGTTACTTGCAGGGCAGGACCCGAACGAAGCGAAGCGGTCCTGCCGTCTTTCATAAAACAGTATTGGCGGAACCACTATCCTTCATTTCATTCAGGATCTTTGAAGGGGTTTTGCCCTGCAAAGTCTGCACCATGCGTTTTGCCCAATGGTGCGGCCCCTCCAAATTTATTTGGAAGGCTATACTTCCACTCCAAGCAGAGTTTGGAGTGGCCACCCAATACCACAGGGATGCGCGAATACCCAAAACAAAAGCCCCGACCAGTGGTCGAGGCTTTCTTACGCAAAATGGGGAGGGATTTCTTTTTAATACATTCCACCCATGCCGCCGCCCATGCCACCGGGAGGCATGGCCGGGGCTTTTTCGTCTTCAGGCTTGTCGGTAATAACCGCCTGCGTGGTCAGAAGCAGACCGGCAATCGAGGCGGCGTTTTCCAAAGCCGAACGAGTGACCTTGGTCGGGTCGATAACGCCGGCCTTGATCATGTCTTCATAAACATCGGTCGCGGCGTTGTAGCCGAACGCACCGCTTTCCCGTTTGACCTTGTCCACGACAATAGAGCCTTCGACCCCGGCGTTGTTGGCAATCTGACGAATGGGGTCTTCGAGAGCGCGGCGGACGATATTGACACCGACCATTTCATCTTCTTCGATGCCTTTGATATTATCGAGAGCTTTCATGGCACGAATAAAGGCCACGCCGCCGCCTGGCACGATGCCTTCTTCGACAGCGGCACGGGTCGCGGCCAGAGCGTCCTCGACACGGGCTTTCTTTTCTTTCATTTCCGATTCGGTTGCGGCACCGACGTTGAGTACGGCCACGCCGCCGGCCAGCTTGGCCAGACGTTCCTGCAATTTCTCGCGGTCGTAATCGGACGTAGTATCTTCGATTTGTTTGCGAATCTGGGCGATGCGGGCCTTGATCTCTTCAGTTTTACCGGAGCCTTCGACAATGGTCGTGTTGTCCTTATCGATGACCACTTTCTTGGCACTGCCAAGATCGGAGACAACGGCGTTTTCGAGCTTGAAACCGACTTCTTCGGAAATGACTTTACCGCCGGTTAAAATGGCGATGTCTTCCAGCATGGCCTTACGGCGGTCGCCAAAACCGGGAGCCTTGACGGCGCCGACTTTAATCGTGCCGCGCAGCTTGTTGACCACCAGCGTCGCCAGTGCTTCACCCTCGACATCCTCGGCGATGATCAACATCGGCCGCCCCATCTGGGCGACCTTCTCGAGAATCGGAAGCAGGTCTTTCATGACCGAAACCTTCTTGTCATGAATCAAAATGACGGGTTCTTCCAAAACGGCTTCCATGCTGTCGGGATTAGTAACGAAGTACGGCGAAATGTAGCCACGATCAAACTGCATGCCTTCGACGACTTCCAGAGTTGTCTCGGCGGTTTTGGATTCCTCGACTGTAATGACGCCGTCTTTACCGACTTTTTCCATGGCCTCGGCGATATGCTCACCGATGGATTTGTCGTTATTGGCCGAAATGGTTCCGACCTGGCTGATTTCAGTTTTGCCCGAAACCGGTTTAGACTGCTTCTGAATATCTTCGATGACATATTTGACAGCCGTTTCAATACCGCGTTTCAAAGCCATAGGATTGACCCCGGCCGTGACGGCCTTGATGCCTTCGGCATATATGGCCTGCGCCAGAACGGTGGCCGTGGTCGTGCCGTCACCGGCGTCATCCGACGTCTTGGAGGCGACTTCTTTGACCATCTGGGCGCCCATGTTCTCGAAATGGTCTTCCAGCTCTATTTCCTTGGCAACCGTGACACCATCTTTGGTGACGGTCGGTGAGCCGTATTTTTTATCCAGAATAACATTGCGGCCCTTGGGACCAAGCGTAACTTTTACCGCATTGGCCAGCTTATCGACGCCTTCTTTAAGCTTGCGGCGAGCCTCGGCATCATATTCAATCAATTTTGGCATATCTAATCACCTCTCTTATTTACTTGGACACGATCGCCAGAATATCTGACTCGCGCATGATAAGAAAATCATCATCGTCAACGTGGACTTCGGAACCCGAGTATTTGCCATAAAGGACAGTATCACCCTTCTTGACTTCCATCGGGATTTTCTTGCCGTCTTCGGTGGTGCGGCCCGGACCGACTTCCACTACCTGCCCCTCCTGGGGTTTTTCCTTGGCGGTGTCGGGAATAATGATTCCGCCCTTTTTGACTTCAGCCATCTCGATCGGCTTGACAAGGACACGATCTGCTAACGGCTTAACCTGCATTTCCATCCTCCTTTTTGGATTTATAACTCACAGTTTTACTGTCTTTTCGTGTTAGCACTCTTTTATATTGAGTGCTAACAAGTGGTGAATATATATATAATCGCGAACTTGTCAAGAAGTTTCAGGAAAATTTCACTTATTTGTGATATATCTCTAAGATGTTATAATGTAAGCAATTGCAAAAGCGGGCTACTGGCTTTCGGCGATTATTTTCAGTCCTTCGAGCGTCAATTCCGGGTAAAAATCCTCGATATATTTCGAATACGGAGCGAATTCTGCGGACAATCCGCCGGTGGCAATTATTCTGGGTTTTTGCCCCATTTCATTAATAATCAACTCAAGGATAGAGTCCACTTGCCCGATTGTCCCGTAAAAAAGCCCCGATTTTATTGATTCGGCGGTGGTTTTTCCGATTATCCGATCCGGTTTTTCGATACGAACTTCAAACAGCCGGGCCGCCTTTTCGGCCAGACCTGATCCAGCCGTTTTGACTCCGGGGGCGATGGCGCCGCCGACATAAATCCCATCGGCCGTTACGACATTAAATGTCGTGGCGGTTCCATAATCGACAATTATAATCGGTCCCCCGAATTTGACAAAGGCGGCGACGGCGTCGGCGATACGGTCTGCGCCCATCTCGCGGGGGTCATCATAGCCCAGTTTTATCGGGAGCTTAACTCTGGACGACACCACCAGTGGCTCACATTCCAGATATTTATGGCACATGCGCTCGAAAATCGGAGTCAGACCGGGCACCACCGAAGCCATGACAACCCGGTCGATGTCTGCGGGAAGAATTCCCATCCGCTCCAGCAGGCCGGTCACGAAGAAGCCGCTTTCATCGACGGTGAAATTGAGTTTCGAAGCGACCCGGAAACTATTCTTGAGTTTGTCGCCGTCGTAAACGCCGACCACCGTATCGGTATTACCGACATCAATCGCCAGTAGCATGGGCTCGAATATACTTATCGGGCGGCGCCTTGTCAATGGCGGCTGTTCAATGTTTGCACAGACCGGTAAGATGGCAAAACGATTTGCCGATAATGTACTTTATACAATCGATAAGTATCGTCTGGAGGTCATATATGAACAAGATGCTGTTATTTTTGCTTTGCGTTGTTTCATTGATAATATCGGGCTGTTCAGGAGGCAACTCCGGCACGGTCGTCATCAAGCACGAGGAACCGGCCGTCACCAAAGCGGATATTCGCCCGGTCAACGTCGAAGCCTCGAATAATCACTTAAGTCAGGCCAAGGTCATGTATGTCAAGGGTAAGTACAAACAGACCATTGACCATGCCGAGAAAGCGATCGCCTTCAACGAAAAAAACTGGGAGGCGTACTATTATCTCGGGCTGGCCATGCAGAAGAGGCGCGATTATCAGATTTCACTGGAAGCTTTCAATTCAAGCCTTAAATTTTCGCCCGACAACCGTTTTGTGCGATCCGAAATTCACTCCGCCCGCGGTTATAGCTGGGAGCAGCTGGGTGATCTGGAAAACGCCAACAGCGAATACATGGCGGCGCTGGAATTCAATGCCGAAAATGCCAACGCTCGTCAGGGGACCAACCGCATTAAAATAGAAAAGACCATGAAGGGCTGGGGCAAGGACGCCAAAGGCAAAATCGGCGGCTAATGCGCCCGCCGACCAAATTACCGGGAGACCATTTCCGGCTGACATCGTCAACATGTCAGCCGGTTTTTTTGTGCCCGTTCTGGTTGAAATCACTATAATTTCGTATAATTGGGCAATGAAAACCAAACCGACATTCACTTTCCGACTGGGGCCGGATTTCTATAATAAACTCTCTGATTTCACGGATAAATTTCTTTCCGATGGTATTGCCCTCTTTGATAATGAATTTGCCAATATTGAAGGCTTTCTGGAAAAAGCCCGGGCCGATGCCGGCGACCGCGATGACAAAGATTTCCGTTTGAATACACGGGAAATGTACCTGCTGGAGGCATTGTCTTATGAAATCATGGACCGAATCGACCGGGAGGCGTTCAACAAGGCCGAACATACGGTTATAATCCTTCCTGTCTGCCTCGCCCTGATGCAGGACAAATGCAAGCGTGCCAGCACCAGGTACGGAAAAACATGCAAAAACTGCGTGCCTAATTGCGAGATTAATAAAATTCGCCAATTAGCCGCCAAATACGACATCAAATGTTATTTTTCCAAAAGAGCCTTGAGCGAACAACTTAATAGAATAAAAAAAGGCAAAAAATCTCTGGCGGTTATCGGGATTGCGTGTTTATTGACACTGGCGTCTGGGATGCGTACGGCCAAGGAACTCGGTATCCCGGCCCGTGGCGTTCTTCTTAATTTTACCGGATGCCAACACTGGACTGACCAACCGATTGTCACCGAAACGTCATTGACCCGGCTGGAGGCTATACTGAAAGAAAAATATGGAACCAAAGATTAGAAAACTTAACATCGCCGATTACGACGAACTTATTGCGCTGTGGAGAATCTGCGGACTGGGACATAAATATAGCGGCCGCGATTCACGGGAGTCGATGGCCCGTGATTTCGCCCGCAAAGAAACCATCGTTCTGGGCATGTTCGACGGTAACAAACTTATCGGCTCGGTCATCGGCACGTCCGATGGCCGCAAGGGGTGGATTAACCGTCTGGCGGTGCACCCCGACTATCGCGGTCAGAGACTGGCCCGCCGTCTTATCGAGGAATGCGAAACCTTTTTGCATGGATTGGGGCTCACCGTCATCGCGGCGCTGATCGAAGAAGAGAATTTGCCATCGATGTCGGCTTTCGAGCACTGCGGCTACGAGGCCTGGCCGGAGATTGTTTATTTTTCGAAACGAACGTCGGAGGATGATTGAGGATTCATATGTAAATATTATGGCCCGAATTTGTGTATTAAATGCAATTAGTTTTTAGATGCTCGTTCTTTTCGACGTTGCGTAGAACCATAGATAAACGCAGAAACCAAAGCCACAATAGTGGCGCCACTAAATAGACCCCCTTCAATAATTTTGCCGATATATATCAAATAGAAGCCGCAAGACACACCGCCGAGTCCTATTATAAATCCAAAAATCAATCCAAGTAGCGAGTTCCTAATATCAGACTTTATAACTTGTTTTTCCAAATCCTGGCGGTGGGATGATTGTTTTTCGGCCATCGATATTATACGATCGGCAGCTCCTGGCAAAATTTGTTCATATTTTTCCAAATGCGAAGGCGAAGGCAATGGGCCAATGAAACTTTCGTGAATTGTTACTCCGCGTTGTTGCTTAACCACAGTGCGATTCAGATTTTTCTTCTTGCTCATGCTTGTCGATCGACAACTTTATATCTCTACCAACCATAATCCAATCGCTATGCAATGCCTTTAAATCGGCTTCCTTTACGCTTTTGCTATAATTATAAAAATGATAGCTATGGCTGAAATCAAATATCCTGCCCATACCCTCCAGAAACGAAGGTCTGGAAAACAAGTTAAATGTCAATGTATCAAAATGATCACTCATTGTAGCCACCTATGCGATTTTCAAGCATGGTCTATATATCGACAGATATACAACCATGTCAAGCGATATTTTACTTTAAAATCCATCCGCTTCATTAAACGAAAATCATTGTTGTTGGGTTCCAATAACTTAAATCTTCTCCTGACATATTTTTTATAAAGTCGCAAACGATATATAGCTGGCCTCATCAAATTACATAGAACCGCATCTCCCGGAAAAACCACAAAAACCCATTTACCCTTTAAGTGCATGTTAATCAATTTGTTAACCAATTGTCAACAGCGTTATTGAGTACAATAATCTTGGAATTATTTCGCCCTGCCTTCAAAACCAGCCATCCATTAATAAGAATTCCTAAAAAATAACTGCAACTTGATAGTGAAAATGTCCGCGTTTTCCACCAGCCATATTATGACAAAAGTCCTATCAAAAAAATGCGGGATGGGTCGCCCGCGGCTTGAGGAGTGTTGAAAAACTATTAGGTCGACTTCCGAATCCTGATGAAGACGGGAGAGAAAGCCGATAACTTGTTGTCGGGTTTCTCGTTACGCTTCGCTCACACCGGAACCCGACCTTCTTGAACCATGCATGTGCTTTTTCAACAGGCCCCTTGCCGTGGGAATGCCGGTGGTGGTTCGACGCTCTATTTCGGGGTTCTTAAAAACTTGAAAATCTTTATTAAATCAACTGCTATCGACCCCACAAAAAAAGCGGGCCAATGACCCGCTTTTAAAATCCATAATATAACGCAAAAATCTAAATTATTTTCTCAATCACGGCCTTGAATGTCGCATAATCCCTCGCCCCGATCATGCGGCTGATTTCGTTGCCGTCGCGGTCGATGAAGATCGTCACCGGCACCCCATTGCCAATCCTGAAGGACTCGGCGGCTTTAGTGTCGGCCATGAGCATCACCCAGTCCACCGAATTATTTTCGGCGAACTGGCGTACTTTTTCAGGCGTATCCTGCACCGCCAGACCGACCAGTTGCAGACCCCGATCTTTGTACTCGGTGTAAATCTTTTTCAAATCAGGTATTTCCCGGCGGCAGGGCGGACACCATGTCCCCCAGAAATTGAGCACAATCGGGCCCTTGCCCTTGAATTCTTCGTACGTGCGGACGTTTCCATCGAGGTCCTTTACCGCAAAAGTGGGGCTGTAGGTCCCCGTTGTCGTGGTTTGCGCGGCGCTTTGAGCCTTGCCGGAATCCGACGATGAACAGCCCATAACAAATACCGCCGCTATCAAGAAAACCAATATCAAGCTTGATCCAAACTTCATGACGTCATTCCTCGTTATTGCTTGGTGTGATTTTTCCGGCCGCCCTTTTTGATATAATCATCGAAAGTCATGCTGGCGTAAAGGTCATTTTTGACGTAGTATAATATTTCCATGAATTGGTCGGTCGGTTTATATCCCGGAGCGGGGCCGATGCGCTCGCCATTGGACTTTAAAAACCAGAAGGTTGGATAGCCGGTCACCCGGTATTCCGCCTTGGCCAGGTTGCTTTCGGTGATTTTATACCCGTCGATATCGAGTTCATGCTTCGAGTCCCCGTCAACAACGGCGCAGATAAAATTCTCATTGAGAAACTTGATGACGGTGGTATCCGAGAAGGTTTCTTTTTTCATCTTTTTGCAGTACCCGCACCAGGCCGTGGTGAAATTGATCAAGATATGTTTATTCGTCTCCTTGGCCAATTTAAGACCCTCATCGTATTTGACCCAGGTCACCTGCGTGGTATCGATGGGTGGCGGGGTCTCGGCTTTTTTTGATTTGTCCTTGAGGTCTTCGGCCATAACAGATGACACAGTAAACATCGCCATAAAGCCAAGCAGAATAAAAGCTCTTGTCATAAACAAACCTTCGGTTTCATGTTGTCTGCATAATTAAATATTATAACATATTCTGACAAAAAAGGTTGCTTTTTTTTACCTACTTGGGCGGTTCCAGATAAGCCCCGCTGTCGCCCAGCAGTTCTTTAAGTTTAATCAGCAATTCGTGTTTCGGTTCCACGGCAAGACCACGGGAACGGATAAAATATTCATCGCCGTTGCGCCGGGCGGCAATCACCACCGGTGTCTGGCCCGCATGTCCCAATAATACTTTCTGTACCGCCGCCAATTTCTTTTCGGGAATCTCCTCGTCAATTTTTATAACCAGCCGGCATTTGAATCGATCGGCCAGGGAATCAAGAGAAAAGAGGTCGGAAACGATGATTTTGGGCGCTTCTTCCTCCCGGGTCGAAACCCGGCCGGATAGCATAACGATATTATCTTCAACGATATACGCCTTCCCTTTTTCATAGGAATCGGAAAAGACGATCAGTTCAGCCTTGCCCTTGAAATCCTCGAGTGTGATAAAAGCCATCTGGTTGCCCCGTTTGTCGGTTTTTAGGCTGATGGCCGAGATTATTCCGCCGATACGCACTTCGCGGCCGTCTTTGACCGTCAGCAGTTTTTCGGTATCGGCGGTGCCGAAAGCAATTAGCTCCTCCCGATAACGGTCGAGCGGATGGCCGGACACATAGAACCCCAGCATGTCTTTTTCCATAGCCAGCTTGCGTGATATCGACCAGTCGGCGATTTCGGGCAACGGCGGTTCGACCCGATCGATCTGACCGGTGGCCCCGGCAAACAGATCGTTGCTGTTTTGCGACTGGGCCACTTTCCCGCCAAATTCCAACATGGCCTCGACCACCGCCGTCTTCTGGGCGCGGTTACCCGGTATGGAATCGAACGCCCCGGCGGCAATCATCGACTCGAGGGTCCGGCGGTTGAGGTGTTTGAGATTGACCCGTGAGACAAAATCGGCAAGACTTGTGAACTTGCCGCTTTTGTTTCGGGCTTCAATAATCGCCTCGACCGCGCTTTCGCCGACGTTTTTAACGCCTAAAAGCCCAAACCGGACTTTGCCGTCCCGGACACTGAAACCCTTGAGCGACTCATTGACATCGGGTGGAAGCACCGTTATCCCCAGTTTTCGGCATTCTTCCATGAGGATATAAATGCGGTCCGAGGAATCCATTTCCGAGGTCATATTGGCGGCCAAAAATTCCTGCGGATAGTACGTTTTCAGATAGGCGCACTGGACGGCGATAAAGGCATAGCAGGTCGAATGGGCCTTGTTAAAACCGTAGCGGGCGAAGGTCTCAATCTGATCGAAAACGTTATTAGCGATTTTGGAATCGATTTTCTGCTCTTCACAACCCTTTAGAAATTCCCGCTTCTGTTCGGCCATTAGCTTGGCCTGCTTTTTCCCCATCGCCTTTCGTAAAATATCGGCCTTGCCCATCGTATACCCGGCCAGGGCATTGGCAATCTGCAATACCTGTTCCTGAAAGACGATGACGCCGTACGTATCCTTGAGGATTTTCTCCAGTTTGGGATGATCATAAGATAATTTTTCCCGGCCGTGCTTGCGCTCGATATAGGTGTCGATCATACCGGAGTCGAGGGGCCCCGGGCGATACAAAGCATTCATGACAATCAGGTCGGTGAATTTGTCGGATTTCATGCGCCGCAAATAGTCTCGCATACCGGCCGATTCAAACTGGAATATGCCGACGGTATCGCCCCGCGCGAACAGCTTATATATTTTGGGGTCACTTAAGTTGACATTGTCGATGTCTATCTTTTTGCCGTGGTTTTGCTCCACCATTTCCAGACAATCTTTAATAACAGTCAAGGTCCGCAGTCCCAAAAAGTCCATTTTAAGAAGGCCGATATCCTCGATTCGTTTCATGTCAAACTGGGTCGTAATTTCGTCTTTGGTGCCCTTGAACAGCGGGACATAATCGGTTAAAGCCGAAGGCGCAATTACCACACCGGCGGCATGGGTCGAGGCGTGGCGGGCCAGGCCTTCGAGCGTCTGCGACAAGTCAATGAGTTTTTTGACGCGGACATCGCCGTCATAGAGATCCTTCAATTCCTTGTTGACGACAAGAGCCTGATCCAGGGTCATGTTGACGGCGAACGGAATCATCTTGGCAATGCGGTCGACTTCGGCGTAGGCCATACCCAGTACGCGGCCCACGTCGCGTACCACCGCCCGTGCGGCCATAGTGCCGAAGGTAATAATCTGGCAGACATTTTCATGGCCATATTTTTGCACGACATAATCGATAATTTTGTCGCGGCCACGGTCGGCGAAGTCGATGTCGATATCGGGCATCGAAATACGTTCGGGATTCAAGAATCGCTCGAACAATAATGAATATTTCAACGGGTCGATGTTGGTAATTCTTGTGCAGTATGACACCAGCGATCCGGCCGCCGAACCGCGTCCCGGCCCGACCGGCACCCCGATGGAGCGGGCATAGTCGATAAAATCTTTGACAATCAGGAAATATCCGGCATAGCGCATCTGTTTGATGACATCGAGTTCATAGTCGAGCCGTTTGCGCATTTCGGCGGTTACTTTGCCATACCGTTCCTGCAGGCCGGTTTCGCAGAGCTGGCGCAAATAATCGTCGGCGTCGGCGAAATTTTCCGGAATCGGGAAATCCGGCAAATAGAGTCTGCCCATCGGGATTTCCAGATTGCATCGTTCGGCGATTTTAATCGTGTTTTCGAGCGCTTCGGGGTATGCCTCGAATATTTTATACATCTCCGCGGACGACTTAAAATATATCTGGTCGGTGTTGTAACGCATGCGGTCGGTATCGGAAACCATTTTCCCGGTTTGGATGCATAAAAGGGCGTCATGAGCTTCATAGTCCTGGCGATTGATATAATGACAATCATTGGTGACGACCAGCGGGATACCGGTTTCCCGGTGGATGGTATTAAGCATCGGTATCAGGAGCTGTTCTTTATCGAGGCCATGGTTTTGCATTTCCAGAAAGAAATTTCCCTCGCCGAAAATCTCATTCAATTCGCGGGCGGCCATGAGGGCCTTGTCCGGGTTTCCGTGCAATAAATGCCAGTTGACTTCGCCTTTAAGGCAGGCCGACAGAGCAATCAACCCTTTGGAATGCTGTCGCAGAATATCTTTGTCGATACGCGGCCTATGATAAAAACCCTCCAAGAAGCCATAGGACGACAATTTAACCAGGTTTTTATATCCTTCCTGATTGCTCGCCAGCAAGACCAGATGAAAGCCGCCGTCGGGACTGGTGTTCGAAGGACGTTTATCGAAACGGGAGCCGGCCGCGACATAGGCCTCGGTGCCGATAATCGGTTTTATTCCCGATGATGTGGCTTTTTTATAAAATTCGGCGGCCGCGAACATATTGCCATGATCGGTGATGGCCAGGGCGGGCATATTGAATTCTTTGGCCCGCTTGATGACCTCATCGAGCTTGCAGGCGCCATCCAGCAACGAATACTGGCTGTGGGTATGAAGATGAACGAAACTGGCGTGTCCCATAATCTCTCAAATAACGTTTTTCGTCAGTAAATGAAGCATAGCCATTTAACAGAAATTGCCGACCGCGTTCAACATTAAAATGCGGCAAAATTACAAGGCATTGTCGTCAAAGATATTACGATAAATCATCGGACTAAATGGTGCCGACAATCCCGTCGTGAATAAATAATCCCCCCAAATATAGTAAAAACAGGCCGCAGGCACCGATAAGAATTTTGTATCCGATACCGGCTATGAATTTGCGGCCATTCCAGATTAGGACGCTGACCACGGTGTACCAGACCAGGTCGGACAAGATATGCCCGAAATAAAAGACGACCGGCCCCAGAAATCCAAATTCCAGCGATTTAATTAAAAAGGCCGCGCCGGTAGTTGCCCACCAGACAAACCAGTATGGATTCGACAGCGACGTGATTATGCCATCGAGAACCAACCGGCCGCTCTTTTTACCTCCAGCCGATTCTGTCTCCTGCCGCATTTTACGGCGGATCAGGCTGTAAAGCATGCCCAGACCCATGAATATCAACATGGCCCCGCCGATTATACCGATCCCGCCTTTGACCGCCCGGCTGTCCATGACCGCCGCCAGCCCCAGAGATAATAAAATCACGACGGCGACTTCGGCGATGGCATGACCGCCGGTCAAAATTGACCCGGTTTGCGATCCTTTGCGCGGGGTTTCGGCCACGGTCACCGCCAGAAGCGGGCCGGGCATCATGGCCCCGGAAAAGCCGACAATAAACGACGTGAAAAATATGGCGATAAGTGAATCCATTTATTGCTCAAGTTTAGATATAAAATCGCCTTCCGATACTTTCCAATCATAAATCCAATGTTGGAAGAAGCTGTCTGTCCTGTCACCCAGATACGGCCGGGTGTATTCAATAAAATCTTCAGTTGATACGAGTCTTCCCCGGTATTCCCGCAAAAATCCGGAGAGCAGTTCGTAAAATTTCGAGTCATCGCCGTTGGAGTTTGTTAGAGCCTGATGCAATCTGTATATCGCGAAGGCGGCTTTATAATAAACCAGCGTTTCGTAGTCGCCCGGCGACGGGTCTGCCAGCAGTCGATAACCCAGCCAGATCGGTCCGGCTTCATAGCCAATCGAGCGTTGACCGCGAATCATTCCCTTTTTGGTAACCTGTTTTTTCCATTCTTTTAGAATATCATCGAAGGCTTTGGTATCTTTTTTAACATTTTTGACATACAGCGCCCCCAGATATTCGGAAATGCCCTCGGACAACCAGAGGTCATGATAGGTCATCGGATGCACCACGTGCCCGAACCACTGATGGGCGATCTCATGCGCCCGATACCTGTCATGAATTCCGGCCGTGTTTTTATCGAATGTATTTTCTGACAAGTGCACCAATCCGGCGCTGCTCTGACCGAAATCCATATCCATGGCGTCAACGTCGAGTCGGCTTGTGGGACCCGTGCCTAAAATATCATAGAAATAACCATAGGAGTTACCGACGTCCGCGATAACATTCTTTATTCCTCCCTTACCGAACAAAAGGGAGTTATTCTTCTGGAGTGAATATACGGCAATGGGAACCGGGGCATTTTCCACCCGTGATGAATCAAACACCCCGTAATTGAATCCGGCATAAGCCAGCGGCTTTTCGGATTTATATTCCAGCTGACGCTTGCCTTCAATGATAGTGTCCTTTACCATCTGCCCGACGGATAAAAAAGTCGTCCCCGGGTCAATAGTATATTTCATATGATAGTTGGACAATTGTCTGAAGCCGTTGTATGGATACCAGCGGGTGAGATAATCCTGCACGATGCCGTATTGGATATACTGCCGGAACAAATTCGCTTTATAATAAATCGTGAGGCTCGCCGTATCGCCCTTATGAAAGTAATCTTTCAATTCCACATAAATTCCCGGTTGATTATTGTCTTTGATAAAGGCCAGCGAATCGGCGACGTCGCCGGAGACCGAATCGACCTCGAATTTGGCCGGGAGATTAAGCGGGAGAATTTTTAAACTATCGGCAATCACTTCAAAAGTTATGGTGCAGGTGATATCCGATTTCTTCAGGGACCCCGGAGTTATTTCCATGTCATAATCAAACAGGTCGATCAAGCGCGCCTGCAGGGGAGCCTGTTTGGTACTCGGATCGGTCACCGATGACACCAGCTGGGGGGTTTTGAAGTTGGAAGAGTATTTGTACAGCTGAATTTGCTCATGCGAATACGGGTCATAATGGTAAATGGTATGGCTGTATCGTTCCCGTCGGGCGTTAATCCAGATCAGGTCACGGCGCCCCTCGATGGCGGCCCGGTAGATATTGACCGGCAGATTGTATTTAAACTCGGCTTCCGGGATTTTTTTCAGTCCGCCGTACATGGTTTTCACTCTCCCGGAGACGGACACCTCGCGTCCCGCCGCATAATATCGCTTCAGAAAATCCGATGCTTCGGGAAAGGCGAAATAGATTTCATCGAACGTTTCGGCAACCGTATCGGTGCGGTAAAAGCGCTTTATCTGCTGGGCCTCGATATCATCTTTAGGATAAAACGTTATTTCCCCCGTGCCCTGATAGTAGGCCGAAGTCGGACGGTCGTTGATATAACCCAAGATATACAGCTTGCCAAGGCCAAGTTCGATCCGGAGGAAGGGCAAAGTCAGGGTGTCGCCGGTAATATCAATCTCGAATGTTTTTTCAAAGGCGGCTTCTTCATAAACTTTGACATCATCATGGAACTGCCCGTGTGGCTGATCTTTTTGTTTACCGAAGATAAAAATAAGCGCCATGAAAAAATATATCATATCTCCCCCAAATTAAATGCCTTTTTGGACGGTGCAATGATGGCGCCGTCGGGAATCGCTTCCTGACGGCAACACAATACATATCAAGCCTACTTATTCTTGAACACCGGGGCGCGCTTTTCGGTGAAGGCTTTCAGTCCTTCATGGGCATCCGCAGTGCCGAACATCAGACCGAACATGTTCTTTTCGAAATCGCACCCGGCCGACAGGTTCATATCCAGCCCGCGGTTGACGCATTCCTTGACCGCCTTGGCCGAAATGGGCGCTTTCGAGGCAATCTTTTTGGCCATTTCGATGGCTTTGGGCAGAAGTTCTTCGGCGGGATAGACTTCTTCGACCAGCCCGATCTGATGCGCTTCCTGCGCCGTGATCATGTCACCGGTGAGCGTCATCTGCTTGGCTTTGCCGCGCCCCACCAGACGGGTCAGGCGTTGAGTTC
The DNA here is from genome assembly GCA_937925655.1 of uncultured candidate division Zixibacteria bacterium. GTDB lineage: Bacteria > Zixibacteria > MSB-5A5 > GN15 > PGXB01 > CALAMC01. Next base: position 37,000 of record CALAMC010000036.1, read on the forward strand.
CACCGTAGCCGGGGGTAATGCCCAGATTGATTTCGGGCTGGCCCAGCTTGGCCTTTTCGGAAGCGAGGCGAATGTCGCAGGCCAGGGCCAGTTCGCAACCGCCGCCGAGCGCAAAGCCGTTGATCGCCGCGATTACCGGACGCGGGAAATTTTCTATCGAGCGCATCAGGTGATGTCCCAGCATGGACGTCTTGGTCGCTTCGACCACGTCGCACGCCGCCAGTTCCTTGATGTCGGCCCCGGCCACGAAGGCTTTGCCGGCCCCGGTAATGATGACGACGCGAAGATCCTCGTCGGTCCAGTGATTCCGGAAAAAAGTCTGCAGTTCTTCGATGACTTCGTGATTCAATGCGTTGAGGACCTGTTCACGATTGATGGTCACGATGGCGATGCCGTCTTCGCGCTTGACCTGGATGTTTTTGAATTCCATTATCATATCTCCCAAAATATGCCGAATCAATTATGCATTCGGCCGCCTATTTATTGTATTCGTAAAAGCCGCGCCCGCTTTTCTTGCCGAGATACCCGGCGTTGACCATACGTCTCAAAAGCGGCGGCGCGCTGTAGTGATCATCTTTAAATTCCTCGAACATGATATCCGCGATATACAAGGTCGTGTCCAACCCGATAAAATCGGTCAAGGTCAGCGGCCCCATCGGATGCCCGCAACCCAGCATCATGGCGTTGTCGATATCCTCGCGCGTGGCCAGACCGTTCTGGTACTGCCGGATGGCATCAAGCAGATATGGTATCAACAGGACGTTGGCGATAAAGCCGGGTGTATCCTTGGCCGTCACCGGCGTCTTGCCCAGCGATTGGGCGAATTCGAAGGCGGTTTTATAAGTCGCCTCCGAGGTGTCCAGCGTGCGGACGACTTCGACCAGTTTCATCACCGGCACCGGATTAAAAAAGTGCAGGCCCAAAAATTTATCGCGCCGTTTGGTACAACTGGCCAGATCGCCGATGGGTAGCGATGAAGTGTTCGAGGCGAAAATCGTCTCCGGCTTGCAGATTTTATCCAGTTCCGAGAAAACCTCGCGCTTGGCTATCATATCCTCGGTGACCGCCTCGATAATTATATCGCAATCGGCCAGGTCTTTGAGGCTGGTCGTGCCTTTGAGATTGCCCAGCGTTTTGTCTTTGGTGGCCTGATCCAGTTTGCCCTTTTCGATGCCCTTATCCAGAAGTTTGGTGATAAAACGCAGGCCTTTGTCGATCAACTCTTCCGATATCTCGCGGCTTATAACCGTATAGCCCGACATGGCCGCCACCTGGGCTATTCCACCGCCCATCTGTCCGAATCCGACCGTCCCGACTTTCTTAATCATTGCCTTCTCCGTGGTTTATAGTATTTCTTTATATATTTTTATCCGGTCATTTTTCGGTCGGTTGTCAATATACACAATTGCCGCCCAAGGTCAATGGCGGGAGGACAAATTGGATGAAATCGATTATAATTGGCCAAGGGATAGAAACCGTTACGAAGTATCAACCGGGCGGCCACCCCAAACTTGTTCGGGGCGGGTTAATGTTCGCGGCAGTTGTCCACAGGTCTCCTGACCTTTGGAAGGAACTGCCCGAGCGGCGGAATAGGCAAAACTAATATATTACTTTTCGTCCGGATTGACCGTCATACCATGCAAATCGAGCGCATTATCGAGAGCCTTGTCATCAGCCACTTTCTGCTCATGCGCCAGTTCGCGAACCGTCTTGCCCTCTTTATACGCCTGTTGCGCCAGCTTGGCGGCGTGATGATATCCGATGATGGGATTTAACGCCGTCGCCAGCGCCGTCGAACGCTCGGCATACTCGGCGCACACCTTTTCATCGGCCTGCAAACCCTCGAGGCAACGCTCGCGGAAAGCATTCATGCCGCCGGTCAGAATATCGATTTCCAGAAGGACATTGTATCCGATCACCGGCATCATGACGTTCAAATCGAGTTGTCCGCCGTGGGCGGCATGGAGTATGGTCGTATCGCACCCGAAGACCTGATAGCAGACCATATCGAGCATTTCGGCCATGACCGGATTGACCTTGCCGGGCATAATCGACGAGCCCGGTTGCACCGCCGGAAGTTTCAACTCGCGCAGTCCGGTCAGCGGCCCCGACCCGAGCAGGCGGATATCATCGGCCATTTTCTTGAGCCCGGTCGCGAGTACCCGCAATGCTCCGGAAAATTCCACTATGGCATCGAACGAAGTCATTGCCTCGAACATATTGTCCGGCGTGCGGAAATCCAGGCCGGTCAGGTCGTTGATATTTTTTATGATGTTCTCACGGTATTTCGGGGGCGTATTGAGGCCGGTCCCGAGCGCTGTGCCGCCCAGCCCCAGTTCTTTGACCGACTCCAGCGCCCGCTCGATTCTTTTCCTGTCGTTGTGCATCATGGCGGCATAGGCCGAAAATTCCTGACCGAGACGAATCGGGACGGCGTCCTGAAGATGGGTTCGCCCACACTTGACAATATGGTCGAACTCTCTGGTTTTGTCGTTCAACACCCGTTCCATTTTATCGAGGGCCGGCAGAAGCTTTTTGTATGTCTCCTCTACGGCCGCGATATGAATGGCCGCATGGATAGTATCATTGGTGGACTGGCCCATATTGATATGGTCGTTGGGATGAATGAATTTGTACGCACCGAAAGCCCCGCCCAGGATTTCATTGGCCCGGTTGGCGAGGACTTCGTTCATGTTCATATTCTGCGACGTTCCCGCTCCCGCCTGGAAGACGTCGAGCACGAACTGGTCGGAAAGTTTACCGGAGAGGATTTCATCGGCGGCCCGGACAATGACATCGGCCAGTTTTTTATCGAGAATCCCCTCTTTATGGTTGGCCAGCGCCGCCGAACGCTTGATTATGGCCTGCGCCCGAATAAAGGCCGGCTGGAATTTTATGCCGCTGATTTTAAAATTTTCAACCGCCCGCATCGTCTGCGCGCCATAATATGCTTTTTCCGGGACTTTGACTTCACCCAGCGTATCTATTTCCGTGCGATATTCGCTCATATAACCTCCGTTAAAGTATCGATATAAATATCTAAACCACGTTTTTTAATATCGGTTCCGACCCCACAAAGGGCGTCCACCCGGATTTAAGTGTAAATCGATGTTAAAAATATTATGGGAAACAACTGTCAGACGGTGAAAATATCGGTTATTCGTCCGAGGTCAGGGCAATTTTATGAGTCACCGGGTCGATTTGCGCTTTGAGCGGGCCCTGGAGAGGATGCTGGACGACGAACGAGGAATCATACAATTTTAATACGACACCGGGGTAAACAATTCCGGCGATTTTAATGCAGGCGCTCCGGTTGAGGACAATCTGGCGATTCAATTTCTGGGCCTCTTCCGTTTCGATTTTTTCCAATTCCAAATATTCATTCATCGTGTCGGTTATTTCCGCCAGAAGGATTTTTTTCTCCGGAGAGAGAATCATTTTAATCTGGTCAAGCCGGCGTTTGGCGTCTTTGAGAATGCGGGCGGCTTCCCGGATATTCTGAATCTTCCGTTTGCATTCGTCGAGTTTTTCATACTGGGCGTAATCGATACCGGCGATCAGAACGGTTTTGGTATCGGCCCGCGAACCGGCTTCACCCGCTTCGATAGCTTTGGTGGCGATAATTTCGCCGCCAATAATTCGTCCCGATTTGCAGACGACTTCACCGCGGGTTTTTACGCGGCACTGGTAAATTTCCCCATTGGCCGTGATATTGCCGTCACATACGACCGAGGCGTTAATAATGTATTTGGTTATAATATCGCCGGTGACGCGAATTTTTTTCTCAAGGCTGGAGTTGATGCCTTCCACGGCCACCAGGTTTCCCCCGCAGGTGATATCAGCGGCTCGTATAACACCTCTGACTTCGATGTTACCCGTAGCGGTGACCTTAAATTCCGACTCGACATCGCCGCCGACAATGACCTGTCCCCGATGCTCAACATTGCCCGAAACGATACCGACACCGTCCTTGATGTGAAGAACCTCATCAACGTCCAGAGTCTGTCCGACCTGTTTGACCCGACCTTCGGTTTTAGAGCGAAAAGCGCTGTCAGGTTCGCTCCAATAGACATTGGTTCCGTGCCGCAACGGGCAGCGACGGGCCGACGGGACGGTAATTTTATGGCCCTTGACATCCAGCCCGGGCGTGCCCTCGATGGCCGGATGGACGATGACCAGTATTTGATCCTTGACTACTGTCGGCTGGCTGGCCTTTTGGCGGAAATCGATTCTTTTCGTGGTCGGGTCAATAACATAACCGGGGGTGAAAAAATTACCCTGCCATTCAATGCTGGCGTCAACCGGCGGCTCCGGAGGGGTGCCTTCAAGCAAAACAAGCTGACCAGATTGCTCTCCGCGGGGGAATTTTTCCGCTACAATTTGAAGCACCGCCAGCGGGTCGAGAATTTTGGCCACCCCCATCGCTTTAAGGCGTTTGACGATTTCCTCGCCGAAGCCATCCCGTTCGATATCCGCCATAGTACATTCGAGCAGGACTTTAAGCCTGTCTTCACTTATGCTCAAATGGAGATTGGGCCACAAATCTTCATGCAAATGGAGAGAATCAATATTTAATGGCCGTTCCGTAGGATCGTTCGCCATTGCGGCAGGCCTCTCGGTTACAATTGTTGCATCAGTCCCAAATTACCGCCCCTTTTTAAAAAGGCATTCAGGCCATGATAAAATTATCGGCAATAGCCAACAAAGCCTTATGCCCGTTAATCTTAAAAAAATTAATATTTTCCAGAACAAATAGGGACAATTCTGGTTGTATATGTCAATAATTCGAAAACATAAAGGGAGAATAGATTTTAGCATGACTGAAGAAATCAAAAAGAAATCAATTGTCGGCGTTCCCAAAGAAACGCTTGAAGGCGAACGACGGGTTGCGCTGGTTCCCGACACCGTCCCTTTATTAAGGAAGGCGGGGCTGGAAGTCTTAATCGAGGCGGGTGCCGGGATTGCCGCCGGATTCGACGACCGTACCTATACCGATAAAGGCGCACAAATATCCGGCAATCGTGCCGAGCTCTTTGGTCGCGCCGATATCGTTCTGCAGGTTCGGGGTTATGGCGCCAATCCCATCAAGGGTAAAGATGACTTGCCGCTGATGAAAAACAATCAAACCGTTATCGGGTTTTTTGAGCCGCTGTCGGAACCTGACCGGATTAATGAAATGGGTCAAAGGGGTATAACGGCCTTTTCGATGGAGCTTATGCCCCGCATCACCCGCGCGCAGTCGATGGACGCGCTATCTTCGATGGCAAACATTGCGGGTTATAAAGCGGTTCTCACCGCCGCCGCGCATTTGCCGCGCATGTTCCCTATGATGATGACCGCCGCCGGGACGATTGCACCGGCCCGGGTATTTATTATCGGTGCCGGGGTGGCAGGATTGCAGGCGATTGCCACCGCCAAACGACTCGGTGCCGTTGTTAAAGCCTACGATATCCGTCCGGCCGTCAAGGAGCAGGTTGAGTCGCTGGGCGGGAAATTTGTGCAGATGGAACTGGAGACGTTGGACGCCGAAGACAAAGGCGGCTATGCCCGGGCCATGGATGAAGAATTTTATCGCAAGCAACGCGAACTAATGGCCAGAGTGGTGGCCGAAAGCGACGTGGTCATCACGACCGCCGCCGTGCCGGGTAAAAAGGCCCCGATTCTTGTCACCGGCGAGATGGTTAAAAAAATGCCCCTGGGATCGGTGGTCGTGGATTTGGCCGCCGAACGAGGCGGCAACTGCGATTTGACAAGGCCGGGACAAACCGTGATCGACGGCGGGGTCACAATCATCGGCCCGCTCAATCTGGCATCCGAGGTGGCCTATCATGCCAGTCAGATGTATGCCAAGAACATTTCAACTTTTCTGTTGCATCTGATTAAAGACGGTCAATTAAAAATTGATATGAACGATGAAATTACGCGCGAAACTCTGTTAACCCGTGGCGGGACGGTTGTCCATCCGGGGTGCAGGAATTGACGGCGTCATCCAAATAGGTTAAAAGGAGTCAACGATGGACGGATTTGTCACGATATTGACGATATTTGTTCTGGCCATATTTGTCGGATTCGAGGTAATTACCAAAGTTCCGCCGACATTGCACACGCCCCTGATGTCGGGCTCCAACGCCATTTCGGGCATTACGTTGGTGGGTGCAATCTTGAGCGCCGGGACCAAGCATACGGAATTGACCATGTGGCTGGGATTGGCCGCGATGGTGCTGGCGACCATCAACGTCGTCGGCGGTTTCATGGTTACTCATCGCATGTTGAAAATGTTTCGGAAAAAGTAAGGCGAGGGACGCAAAATGCTGTTATCAATCGTAAATATTGCCTATCTGGTCGCGGCCGTGCTGTTCATATTCGGTCTTAAGGGTCTGGCCCATCCCCGCACGGCAGTGCGCGGAAATCTCATGGGGGCGCTGGGTATGTTGTTGGCGGTGGTCGTGACGCTTCTCGACAGAAATATCATCAGCTTTGAAATGATCATTGTCGGAGCCATTCTGGGCGCGTTAATCGGCGCCGTTATGGCCGTTAAAATCCAGATGACGGCTATGCCGCAGATGGTCGCCATTTTCAACGGTTTCGGTGGTGGGGCATCGGTCATGGTAGCCGGGGCGGCTCTCATTGAAACTCTTCTGGTAACCAGCACTCCCGCCACGCAAATGACGGTCGCGACGGTCGCGTCTGGCCTGATCGGGGCGGTGACCTTCTGGGGCAGTATGGTGGCCTTCGGGAAACTTCAGGGCATCATCAGCGAAAACGCGATTATATATCCCGGTCAGAAAATTATCAATGCCATCGTGGCCGCCATAGTCGTGGCGTTCGGTGTCTGGCTTGTCATCGACCCGACCATCATCACCAACTACTGGGTGTTAGTGGCGGTGGCGTCGATTCTCGGTATTTTGCTGACGATACCGATCGGCGGCGCCGATATGCCGGTCGTCATTGCCCTTTTGAATTCCTATTCCGGTTTGGCCGCGGCGGCGACCGGATTCGTACTTAATAATAACGTACTTATCATTTCCGGTTCTCTGGTGGGGGCGTCGGGCATAATTCTGACCAATATCATGTGCAAAGCCATGAACCGCTCGCTGACCAATGTCCTGTTCGGCGTCATGGGCCCGACCGAGGGCGGCCCGTCGGCCGACGACGTCTATGCCGGGCGGGTCAAGGCGACGTCGCCGGAGGAAGTCGCCATGATCATGGACGGCGCGCAGAAAGTGGCGATCATTCCCGGTTACGGCATGGCGGTGGCGCAGGCCCAGCACGCGGTACGGGACTTGACCAACCTGCTCAATGCCAGAGGTATCGATGTCATTTTCGGCGTGCACCCGGTGGCGGGACGTATGCCCGGCCATATGAACGTGCTATTGGCCGAGGCCAATATCGCCTATGACAAGCTTCTGGAAATGGACCAGATCAATTCGGAAATGGATACGGTGGACGTGGCGATTGTACTGGGGGCCAACGACGTGGTCAATCCGATAGCCCGCACCGACCCGAAATCGCCTATCGCCGGGATGCCGATTATCGACGTGGATAAGGCGCGGACGGTAGTCGTGATTAAGCGGTCGCTGTCGCCGGGCTTTGCGGGCATTCCCAACCCGCTGTTTGCGCTGGATAATTCATTGATGCTTTTTGCCGACGGCAAGAAAGCGATATTGGACATTATCTCGGCGATAAAAGAATCGTAAAAGTATCTAGACTTTTGCTCAATGGGGCGGAAACTTAACTTGGTTTCCGCCCTTTATAATTGTGTCCAAGCATATCCATTATTACCATAATGCATTACATGACATCCGGTTGTGACAAAATGGCTTCGTTTGGCATTTTTTTAATTTTTTGTTTATTTCTCCATCCTCCGGATTGACTTGTTTTGAAAGGAATCATGTTCGTCATATATAAGAGAGACGAGCAGAATAAACATTGAAGTTATAGCGAAATTGCGGGCTTTTCAGAATAGAAGATGTAACACCGCACTTCGATTCGTTTGCTTCGAGGACTCAGCACAGGCAGTGCCTTCGGCAAGTCGGCGTGACCTACGTCTACCGTCGAACCAATTTTATGGGAAAATATCTACAGGCCCAGATGGATGGCGACGCCGCAAAGCAGAATTGTCAGGCCGGCGAGGGCGTGGGAATAGCGTGTCAATCCCGAAAAATCGAATAGTTTCAGGCCGCTCAAGAGAATCATGACGGCGGTGATCATGGTCCCGATCGTGACGAGGCTGAAAACCGAGGCCACCAGCACCATACCATAGAGACTGCTTTGCGCCGCGGGGTACATTAAAAGCGGGATCAGCGGCTCGCACGGCCCGAAGACGAATATTAAAAAGATGACCCAGGGGGTGACGCTCTTTTGAGAATGGTGGTCGTGAGTATGGGCGCGATGAACATCGTTATCTTCATTTACATGATGTCCGTCAACCGATTCGTGATCATGACCGTCATCATGGATATGTTCGTGCTCATGGCCGTGCCCGAACAAATGGGAGTGGCCTTTATTTTTATAGGCGCGCCGAATGCCCCAGACGAGATAGACCAGCCCGAAAGCGGTCAACGCCCAGGCGGCCAGGTCGCCGCGGAAAGATTCCAGCCCCTCGATTTTGGAAATGGCGACGCCAAACAGGATGCCGATGATGCCGATCACGACCGAACTTAAAACATGTCCCAGTCCGCACAGGAAAGTTATAAACACGGTTTTGGCATTGGACCAGTTGCGGGATTTGGACAGGGCGACAAAGGGGATATAATGATCCGGCCCCAGCACGGTATGAATAAATCCGAGGCCGGCGGCGGTAATAAGCAAAGTCTGAAGTGTTGAATCCATAGTTGCGGCTCCTTAAATATTTTCGCGGGCCAAATATATCATAAGGCGGTCATATCGTCAATGACGTTCCATAACCGATTTTTGATTGCCTTCAGGGCAAAAACAGTATTGATTTTTCACAATAGCATTGCCATAAACGGTCGATTGCAGGGAGGAATTAATATGTCGCGCGCGCCGTATCAGGTTCTGGTTTTGCCATTTCGTGAAACCGAAGACGGGACAATCGAGTATGCACTTTTTCGGCGCCGGGATATGGATTTCTGGCAGGGCATAGCCGGGGGCGGTGAAGACGAGGAAACGCCTCTTGAGGCGGCCCGCCGCGAAGCTTTCGAGGAAGCCGGGATAAATGTCGGTTCGCCCATTTACATTCTGAAAACGGTGGCCTCGGTACCGGTCTATCATTTTGCCGAGGCGGTGAAGTGGTCGAAAGAGCTGTATGTTATACCGCAAGTGGCGTTTGCGGTGGACGTGGGCGACCAGGAGATTAACATATCCGCCGAACATGTCGCTTTCAAGTGGATGACATTCGAAGAAGCGATGGAATTACTTCACTGGGAAAGCAATCAAACGGCCCTGTGGGAACTTAACGAACGGTTGCTGAACGATCATATGGTGGAAGTTGTATAAGTATCGATAAACCAATAATCTTATAAAGGGAAGGTTTTGCAATGAAGAAAGTTGTGATCCTTCTTGGTCTGGGCATGTCGCTGGTTATGACGGGATGTCTTCCCAGCGGCATAAACCCTTTTTATTCGGAAAACGACCTGGTCTTCGACCCCAATATAATCGGTTCCTGGGGTGAATCGGACGTGGAAACGACATTTATCGAGCGTGCCGATTCGCTGGTGTATAAGGTCAGTCTTGAAGATGAAAGCGGGCGGGCGGCTTTCGAAGGTCATTTGTTCAAGATTAACGACATGCTATTTCTGGACCTTTACCCTGACGCCGAAGAACTCACCATGAACGAAACTTATAAGGAGCATCTGATACCGGTGCATTCGCTGTATCGCGTCGAGAAAACGCATCCGGATCTGGTTCTGAACGTTTTCGATTATGACTGGCTGGCCAGGGAGATGGACCGGCAACCGGCGCCGCTGGCTCATATAAAAGTGCAGGGACGAATATTTTTCACGGCCACGACCGAAGAATTGCAGGCGTTCGTGGTTAAAAATATGGCTACTGCCGGCGCCTGGTCCGATGACCCGCTGGTGTTGCACCGGATCATCCGGTAGAGACATGGTAGAAAAAATGGCGACGGGCCTTCCGGGCTATTTATAGCTTTAAAGGCGCCGTCGCCGGGCACAAACACCGCATACCGTCATGTTTTATATTGCACTAAGCTTATAAAAGAACCTGTCCCCTTTGTTTTCGGCACACAGCGCCTGGCAGGAGTATCCGCGGTTTGCGATCTTTTCGGCGAAATTATTATAAACGTTTTCCCGGTCCGCGCCGTGCGTCGGGATCCAGGCGGCAGGTTTCAGCTTGTCCATGACATAGCAAACCGATTCTTCGAGCGCGATCGTATCGCCGGCATGGCATCCGGTGACGTTTAGAAAGGCGATATCGACGCGGTCAAACAGGCTGTCCAGGTAGTCGATTTCACGTGTAAAACCGAGTTGCTGTCCCTCGCGCCATCCGGCGTGGTCGCCGGCAAAGTACAGGTTAAGCCCGTCGACCTGCACCATGAATCCGACGCCGGCGTCGTTGGCATCGATGGTCGTGATTTCCAGTCCATTGATCGTTTTATACTGATGCGGGGCCATAAATTCATAGGGCGGAACGGGAAGCCCCGACTGACGATGAATCGGCCGTAATTCCGGATGACAGCCGAATATGTACGATATATTCGGAACATTATCTTTCCAGCCGCAGATGGTCGTGTCATAGTGGTCCTGATGTTCATGAGAGACGAACACGGTGACATTTAAATCTTTGATTTCATCGGGATTAATATGCCCGTTGGCCAGAGAGGGTTCATCGGGTTCGGGGCCGTTTTTCCAGTAATCAAATATGAGCAGGTTGTTTTTGGTTTTGACCGCCCAGCCGCAATGCCCGGTGTACCACAGGTATGCTTCGCCGTCGTTTATTGATTTTTTGAGAAGCGGTGACGGCCCGAAATTGCATTCCGTATCGCCGACAAGTTTACAACCCGCGGAGGCGATCATATCGGATATCCGTTTATGGCCGTACTTATCGGCGTAGGCCAGCGCCGAGCGACCCTGCGCGTCTTTGGCGTTCATATCGCCGCCGCTTTCGATGAGCATGCGACAGATGTCCTGATAGCCTTTTATCGACGCCCAGTGCAGAGGTGTCCGCCCGTTTATGCTATCGACAAAGTCGATTTTAACACCTTTCGATAAGAGGTACTGTACGGTTTCGGTATCGCCGCATCGAACGGCATTCATAATCGGCCGGAAACCATCGGTGCCGGGGGCGTTAATATCGGCGCCATTTTCGACCAGTATTTTGACTATATCCGCCGCCGACCGGGCCGCGGCGGCAAAAAGCGGCGTGCTACCGGTTTCGGATCCGGCATCCACGTCGGCACCCTTATCGAGCAGTAATCTAACGGCGGCAGAATCGTTGCCGAAAACGGCGTAATGAAGCGGCGTATAGCCCCGGGTAGTGGCCGAGTTAATGTCAACGCCATGGTTCAGAATCAAAGTGATTACTTCCGCATTGCCGCCAAAGACGGCCTGATGCAAAATTGTTTCGCCTTGTTCGCCTCGGTGATGGATCGAGGCTCCGGCGTCAATCAACATCCGGGCAATGTCCACGCGCCCTTCGAATAAGGCCGACCCGAGGGGGGTCGTGCCGTTGTTATCGGCGCGGTCGAAATTGGCGCCGCCGTCAAGCAGGGCTTTGACGGCCTCGACATGTCCGGCCCGGGCCGCATTATGCAGTACTGTCCAGCCGTTGGACATGGTTAAATCAGGATCTAACCCTTTCGATATCAACCAGCGGATCGCCGCGGCATTGCCGTTATGCGCCGCCCACATCAAAGGGGGAGTACTATCGGTTGCGGCCGGGAGGCGTATGTCGAATCCTTTCGAGAAAAGCAGGTCGAACATCACCGAATCGGAGCGAACACAGGCCCAGTGGAACGGATAGCCGCCATAAGTTCGGTCTGCAATATTTTGATCGGCGCCGTGCTCGATAAGATATTTGGCGGCGTCAGGTTTATTGGTCATGATCGAAAACGTCAGAGGAGTGAAGGCGGCGTCTGATGGCCCATTAATATTAAAACCCTTCTCCAAAAAATATTCAATCAACTCGACATGGCCGAAATAGGCGGCCAGCTGCAGGGCGTTGCTTCGGCGGTTGTTGACGGCGTTTATGTCCGCCCCGGCCTCGACCAGGTACTTGACCAAATCGGCATGGCCCTCAATCGTGGCACATAATAGCGGAGTTGTTCCGTTACTATCGGGGAGTTGAAGTTGGTCGGGATTTTCGGCCAATAGTTTTTTGACTTCGTCCATATTTCCGCCGCGGGCGGCGTCATGAATCGGCCCGGCGGATAATATGGGAGTTATACTGAACAATAGAGTGAGGGCGAATATATACGACTTAGCCATAATGCAATCCTTGGCAATAAAGGGTTGGGGGTTGCTCTTTTGATTAAAGACGAGCGAGCCCATGAATTGTTCAATGCTGCCGGGGAATAAATAAATGTGGATTAATAAGTCTATTTATGCTCATAATATCATGGACAATAGGCGGTTGCGGCAAGATGGGTTCGTTCATGGGATATTTTTTTGTTTTCATTCCCTCCCCTACGCGCGAATCGCGAGGCAATGGCATGCGTTATAATGAAGTGTGACGGGCGGGAATGACATCGGCCGGGGCTAGAGCAGGCGGCGGACTTTATGAAATTCAGGGCAGGCGGGGCGGCAGTCATCCACTCAATATCAAGAGCAATAGGCGGTTGCGGTAAAATGGGTTCGAATTTGATTTTTTTTATTTTTTTCAGGGGTTTCGGCGATCGGTATAATGACAAATTCAAGGTTTCAAATATGCCGTGACAAAATTTTGTGGACATTTTTATGGCCTCCATATATGGGGGCGGGCGGAATTAACATCGGGTTGGGGGCAAAACAGGCGGCAGACAATTCGAAGTTTAGGGCAGGCGGGGCTTCTGGAGTTGACTTGAATGTCCGAAAGATTCCACCCACCGATCGCGCATATGGGTGGATGTGATGAAGGATTGGAGCACTATCTGACTTAACCACCCTACGGGTGGGATACCTATTTTGGGAAAGGGGGCTAATATAGCAGGTGGTGCATTTTGGCAAATAAAATGAATGAGTGGAACATCAAGCATTCCTACGGCAAGCCGTGGGCGACCCCGGCTTATTCTCACGTATGAGAAAATTCGAGAAAACCAAGAACTGGATCCCGATTTCAACGGGATGACAAACAAGGATATTGTTTCTTATGATCTATGGCCGCCAGCGCGGAGTTCTTTGAAGTATTTGCGGGTGGCGGCGGCGACGACGCCGGACAGGCCGATCAGGGCAACCAGGTTGGGCGCCGCCATGAAGGCGTTGAGAATGTCGGCGACGGCCCAGACGATATCGATAATCAAAACGGCCCCGATGGGGATGAAAATTAAAAAGAACCAGCGATAATAAATGACCCATTTGCGGTCAAAGATGTATTCAAAGCCCTTTTCGCCGTAGTATGACCAGCTGATGATGGTCGAATAGGCAAACAACACCAGGCCGATCGAGACCATGCGGGCTCCCCACGACGGCAGGACCGACTCGAAAGCCGCCGCCGTCAGGGGCGTGCCGTTGAGCGGAAGGCCATCGGGCCCAAGTTCCATCCATTGGCCGGTGACGATAATCACCAGCCCGGTCATGGTACAAATGACGATGGTATCGACAAAGGGGCCGATCATGGCGACCAGGCCTTCGCGCACCGGTTCGTTGACTTTGGCGGCGGCGTGGGCCATCGGGGCCGACCCGAGGCCGGATTCATTGGAAAACAGACCGCGGCGGATGCCCTGCTGGAGAGTCAGCCATACGGTCGAACCGGCAAAGCCGCCGGCCGCGCCGGTCGGGGTGAAGGCTTCTTCGAATATCAGGGCCAGAGCCGGAAAAACGCGGTCATAGGACAACAATAAGACGACAACGGCTGTCAGAACATAGAGAACGCTCATGAACGGGACCAGTTTGCTGGCCACCTGGCCGATTCGTCTGATACCGCCGACAATCACCAGCCCGACCAGTATGGCCATGACCAGACCGACGCCCAGTCGGAAATACAATTCATGGGCGGCGCCTTTGGCGGAAAACAGGGTCGCCAGGCCATCGGCGACGGAATTGGCCTGCACCATATTGCCGATTCCGAGAGCCGTGACGGCGGTGCACCCGGCGAATATAAAGGCCAGCCATTTCCATTTTTTGCCCAATCCCAGTTCGATATAGTACATCGGGCCACCCCGGACATAACCATCGGCATCGATTCGGCGATACATCACGGCCAGCGTGCAACAGGTATATTTCAGGGCCATGCCGAAGACGGCGGTGACCCACATCCAGAACATGGCGCCCGGCCCGCCGATGGCGACGGCGGTCGCCACGCCGGCGATATTGCCGGTGCCGATGGTCGCCGACAGAGCGGCCGAAAGGGCTTGAAAGTGAGTGATGGCGCCCTCGAATTCGGGTTTGTCGTATCGGCCGGAAATCAACTCGAAACTGTGTTTGAAACCCCGGAACTGGACAAAAACGTTGCGCAGGGTCACGAGGACGCCGGTTCCCAGCAAGACGGCCACGAGCGGAATCCCCCAGACGAAATCCTGAAGGGGCGAAATGATATTCAGAAGTTGCTCCATTTGGATTTAGTTAATATTATGAATTGGCTAACACAACAAAAAAGTATCGATATGGAAGGTGATGATTTAAGAAGGTTTTTTGCCGAGCTTTTGCGCGACCACGGGTATATTCCGACGTCGGCCATGCAGACGATGGGCAAGCTGATCAGGCTGACGGCGGAATATCGCGACCGGTGGAAAGAGGAGCATCACGAAATTCTTACGGTCGGCGAAACGCGCACGGCGATTGAAATATATATAAAGGCCATTGAAACCGAAACGCGTCCGGTAAGGGTTGGGCCTAAAATCGACGGGCTTATCAGGTTATGGCTCAAGGAAATCAACGGGCGCAAATTTGATTGAGGTCATGAGCGTCAGGAAGGGATTCCTGGCGCCGCTTTAAGAAGATGTTGAAACCTCCCGCGCCATGCGAGGGACCTTCGGCAGGGGTTTCAAAACAAAAGTCAAGTCGGACGTATGATTTAAAGGGTGAGGATGGAAAAGATGAACAATTTTAATCGATTATCGACGAGGGCCTTGTTATATTTTGCGGTTATGGGATTTCTTTTATCATGTTCAGCCCAAGGCGAGGCGGAAGCGGACCCGGAAGAGCAGTATGCCGCCCAGCGCGAGGCGATGGTGACGCATCAGCTGGCCGGGCGCGACGTCTCCGACCGCGACGTGCTCGACGCCATGCGCACGGTGCCGCGGCACCTGTTCGTGCCGAAAAAATACCGTGATGAATCCTATCGCGACCATCCCCTGCCGATCGGCGAGGGACAGACTATATCGCAGCCGTATATCGTCGGCATTATGACGCAGCTTCTGGACGTCGATTCGACCTCGAAGGTTCTTGAAATCGGCACGGGGTCGGGCTATCAGGCGGCGGTTCTGGCCGAAATCTGCGATTCGGTGTTTTCGATAGAAATTGTCGAACCGCTGGCGGCGCGGGCGGATTATTTGCTCGATTCACTGGGTTATAAAGTCAAAGTCCGTTGTGGCGACGGTTATCGGGGCTGGGAGGAACATGCGCCGTTTGATGGCATCATCGTCACGGCGGCGGCGCCGAAAATTCCACAACCGCTGATCGACCAGCTCAAGGTCGGCGGACGGCTGGTTATCCCGGTCGGCGATTATAGCCAGGACTTGATGGTTATAACCAAGACCGAAGACGGGTTCGCCAAGAAAAATATTTTCGGGGTGCGGTTTGTGCCGATGACGGGTGAAGTACAGAAGAAATAAAGCCGGATGGGCGACAGTGTTATTAACGATATTGACATATGACATTCGCCGCCGTAGTTTGAGCGAAAATTGACGATAAAGGACATAAATAAACAAGGAGTTTGGATATGCCACTGGTTTCACTGATTGATATGTATAAACCGGCCAATCAAAAGCGTTACGCCATCGGCCAGTTCAATGTCAACAACATGGAATTCGTGCAGTCGGCGCTGGAGGCGGCGCAGGAGTTGAAATCGCCGGTAATTCTGGCGGCGTCAACGTCGGCCTTGAAATACTGCAATTTCGATTATCTGGTAAGCATTGTCAAAACCGGGGCGGCGATGGTATCGGTGCCGGTGGCGCTGCATCTTGACCACGGCGAAAAAATCGAAGATGCGGAAAAGTGTATCAAGGGCGGGTTCACGTCGGTCATGATTGACGCCTCCAAGGAGCCGTTCGAAGAGAATATCCGCATTACGCAGGAAGTGGTGAAAATGGCGCATCCGAAGAATATCGCGGTTGAGGCGGAGCTGGGCCGTCTGGGCGGAATCGAGGATGATGTCAATGTCAGCGAGCGCGAAGCCTTTTTGACCGATCCGGAACAGGCCGAGGAATTCGTGGCCAAAACCAAATGCGACGCTCTGGCGGTGGCGGTGGGCACCAGCCACGGCGCCTATAAATTCAAAGGTGAGGCCAAGCTGGCCATGGACCGAATCGATTTGATTAAAAAGAAAGTGGGGATACCGCTGGTGCTACATGGAGCCAGCGGGGTTGATCCGGATACAGTGGCCAAAGCCGAAAAATATGGCGCCAAGCTCCCCGGTGCCAAAGGTGTCCCGGATGAAGCTTATATTGAGGCCATCAAGCTGGGGATCAATAAAATCAATATCGATACCGATCTTCGTCTGACCTGGCTGGCGACGGTTCGTCAGATACTGGGTGACAAGCCCGATGTTTTCGATCCGCGCAAAATTCTGGGCCCGGCCCGGGATGCGGTGAAAGAAGTCGTAAAAAACAAGATGAAGCTGATTGGTTCGGTCAATCGGGCCTGATATAACCGGCCTTTATTATCGATGGAAAATAAAAAAGCCCCGTGTCCACGGGGCTTTTTTTGTAATGATTATAATAATCGAATGGCCGTTTCGGCCGATTTTTTAAGGTCTTCCTTTAATCCCAGAGCGATGGCTTTTCCGAGGTATTCGCGGGCCTGGTTTTTTTTGCGGGCGTCGATGAAGTTCATTCCTGCATAATAGTACAACTCGGCATTATCGGGATTGTTTTTCAAAGCGCGGTCGTAAGTGATGGTGGCGGCGGCGTAGTTTTTCTGCGCATTCTGGATTCTTCCCAGCATGGCATGAAAGACCGGGTTTTTATTTTCCACTTCAATGGCCCGTATGGCGTAATTTTGTGCCTGCTGGAGGTTTTCGCCCTTAAGAAGGTGATAAAGTGACATCTGGTGCAGGGCTTCGGCGATGAATTCGTCGTATTGGAGCAGTTTTCTATAAATGGCTATCGCGGAATCGGGCAGATTGGCGTCGGCAAAAAGCCGGGCTTTGGTCAGATGAGCCTTGACATTGTTCGAGTCGAGAGCCAAGGCATCGGCGATGGCTTTGTCGGCGTCGGCGGTAAGGCCGTTATTCCAGTAATATTCGGCCAGGTCGGCGTGGGCATCGGGATTTTGGGGATTTAGGGCCAGTTCCTGTTTGAAGATATTCTCCGCCATATTCGGTTTGCCGGCGGCGACGGCCGCTTTGGCGGCCAGTCGGAAACGTTCGGTGGCTCCGGGGCCGATATCAATCAAAGACTGCGCAAAGGCCAGCGCATCATCATAGCGGCCGAGGGCCATGAGATAGTTATATTTTTTCATGGCCACCGGGCGGTACCGGGAGATTTCCGGATTTCGCCCGGCCAGGAATTCCAGCGCCTGGGCGGGTTGCTTTTGGCGGTCGAAAATATCCAGCATGCCCATAATAGCTCGATACTCGAATCTATTGGTATTGAGGACCGCTTCATAATGGCCGCGGGCGCGGTCGAGCGAATCCAGACGACGGAATATATCGGCGGCGTCGATTCGTTTAACGGCATTATCCATTGAGAATTTCTCGAAGCCGTCCAGCATCGTTTTGGCGTTTTCTTTATCGGCCATATAGCCATAATAAAGGGTGGCGACGCGCATGGCCCGATAGTCTTCGGGCGGGTCATCGAGCACGTATTTAATCATGGCCGAGGCGCTGATGCCGCTTCCGGCATTGAATTCCTGTTCGGCCCGATCCATATCAAAAGCAATCAAATCGAAACTGTTGTATCTGGCGGATTCGCCAATGGCGATGGCCTGATCATAATGAGCCATGGCGATTTTATTTTGGCGGATTTTTATTCTCAAGTGGGCGAGGTCTATCAGCGCGGAGGGAACATTGCCGAACAGACGATAAGCGTCGA
Source organism: uncultured candidate division Zixibacteria bacterium (assembly GCA_937925655.1). GTDB lineage: Bacteria > Zixibacteria > MSB-5A5 > GN15 > PGXB01 > CALAMC01. The sequence goes on from CALAMC010000036.1 coordinate 55,307, forward strand.
TGAAAAACATGAAGGCGCTGAACGGCTTGTCCATGTTTTCATACATTATTTTGGCGGCCCGGAATTTACGGTATGAGGGTGACAGGGAATGCTCAAGATCTCCAATCAGGCGCCGAGCGTCATCAAAATAACCGATTTCGGCTAAGCCATCGGCCGCCGCGGCTTTGATATAGAAGTTTTTTTGGCCTTTATCAACGGCTTCATGGTATAGAACCGCCGCCGAATCGACCAATCCGAGGCGGGCATAGAAACCGGCCGCATCCAGCAAGAGACTATCGGAGCGTTTGCTGTCCAGGGCTCTGCGACAACTTGACCTGGCGGCATCGACATCGCCCGTATTCAGGAAGTATTCGGCCTGTAAAATAAGCAGACCGGGATGTCCCGAATTGTGTTCCAGTGCGGCGTTCAAAACATCGCGCCCGTGTTCGTTTTTGCCGGCGGCGAGATTCACTCTGGCAAAGGCGGATGCGGCTTCGGGGTTAAAAGCATCGATTTTGTAAGCCCTTTCGGCGGCGGCCCAGGCCACCTGGGGACGCCCCTGTTTAAGCGCCAGCCTCGAATATGCCGCCAGAGCGGGAATAAAATCGGCGGTATCTTTCAAAACCGCCTGATAGGTGCTGGCGGCGTCGATTTCAAACCCTTCGCATTCCTGATAGGCGGCTTTACCCATCTTGCCCCAGGGGGAACCGACTTCAAGCGAGTCGAGGCGGATAAATATGTCGGCGGCTTCTTTAGGGTCACCGGCGCGAAGCAGGGCCAGCCCTTTTTTATATTCACTCGGCACGGGTCCGGAATCGGAACAACCGCCCGCAATGACAGCCGCGATTACCATGATTACAATAGCGAAGTGTTTCATAATTTGCCCTTAGTTTCTCGGTTATAACAGCTTTATGGCCTTCAATAATAATTGAATCGGCCGGGTTTAGCAAATATTATGCTTAAATAGCAATTTTAAAGTTGAATTTTTACAGGTTTCGTGCATATTATATTTATATGAAGACCAGTCAGCTTAGTTCGGTTGACCTCATTAAGAAATACCGCAAGCGGGCGGTCGTCAACGGGGTGTCTATCGAAGTCAATCCGGGCGAGGTAGTCGGTCTTCTGGGGCCGAATGGAGCCGGGAAAACAACAACTTTTTATATGATCATCGGCTTTATTCGCCCCAATTCCGGCAATGTTTATATTGGCGACAAAAAAATAACGGGGCTTCCAATGTATCGCCGGGCGCATATGGGTATAGGTTATCTGGCTCAAGAAACATCGGTTTTCCGCAAGATGACGGTTGAAGAAAATATTATGGCCATCCTGCAGATGCAATCCATGTCGCGCAAGGACCGCAAGGCCAAGCTGGAGACACTTCTTAACGATTTGGATATCAAACACTTACGAAAGCGCAAGGCCTATTCCCTGTCGGGCGGTGAGAGACGTCGGGTGGAAATCTCGAGGGCTCTGGTTCCGGACCCGCTGTTTATCCTGCTGGACGAGCCTTTTGCGGGGATTGATCCTATTGCGGTCGAGGATATTCAGGGCATCATTGCGAGCCTTACCAAAAAGGGTCTGGGCGTGCTGATAACCGACCACAATGTCCGGGAGACGTTATCCATTTGTGATCGTGCGTATATAATGTGCGACGGGAAAATCCTCAAGGCCGGGACATCGGAGTTTCTGGCCGAGGACCCGGAGGCGAGGAAAATATACCTGGGAGAGAAGTTCAAGCTTAACTGAAGATGATTTTGTGAACATTTTCCTTCGCATGCGGCCCAAAATGGGGCCGGCGGTGAAAGTGCGGTAAATTGGGCGGTAAGCCGCTCCGATAAGTACTATAAAGGAACGGTCAGACGGCCAAATTCGCACTTTAGAGGTAGAAGATGAAGTTAGGTTTACAGCTCAAGCTCAAGCAGACTCTGGCGCCGCAACTTATTCAGTCATTAAAAATGCTCCAGATGCCCATTCTGCAGCTGGAGCAGACGCTTCGCCACGAACTTCAGATAAATCCGCTCCTTGAGGAGGTCGATCCGGCCCTGGAGTCATCGGACCAGCTCGAAAACGAAGTCGAAATCGATCTTGAGGAAAACGAGAAAGAAATCGACCCGCGTTTTGAGAAAATCGACTGGGAGAGCTATTTTTCGGATGAACTGGATGAAGGTTATCGGGCGGTGAATACCTATGAGGGCCAGTCGGAAACCTACGAAAAATCGCCCATCATGCAGAAGACCCTGTATGACCATTTATTCGAACAATTGATGTATTTGAAACTGTCCGAGGAAGAGCAGCTAATCGGGGAATATATTATCGGTAATATTTCCTCACGCGGCTATTTGGTGGTGGCTCCCGAAGAAATGGCCGCCGAGTTGAAATTGCCGCTTGAGAAAATCAATAAGGTTCTGGCCCTGATCAAGCGCTTCGACCCGCCGGGCGTGGCGTCCCGCGACTTGCGCGAATCGCTTCTGTTGCAACTCGAGGAAAAAGGATATAAAGATTCGATCGCGTATCGAATAGTCGATAAGTATATAAACGTTCTCGACCGCAAATCGATTCTTCAGATATCCCGGCTGATGAGCATTCCTTTCGAGAAGGCCCAGCAGGCCATGGATTTGATAAAGACTTTATCGCCGACGCCGGCCCACGGGCGTTTTGAATCAGGCGCGGCCCCGATTATCCCGGATTTAATCGTGGAAAAAGTCGGTGATGGGTATGTTGTATTTCACAACGACCGCTCGGCGCCGCGGCTGCGTATCAATCCCAATTACCGTCAATTGATGCGCAAAAGCGAACACGCCAGCGACGACACAAAAAAATATGTCCGGGAAAAACTGGAGCAGGCCCGCTGGCTGTTGAATTCGATTAACCAGCGCCGCTCGACCATGATTCGTGTCATGGAAGCGATAGTCGAAGAACAGAGTGAATTTTTCGATAAGGGCGCGGCCTTTTTGAAGCCATTGATTATGGAGGAAATCGCCCGCAAGGTCGAGATGAATGTCGCCACGATCAGCCGCGTTTCCAACGGCAAATATGTCCAGACGCCGCAGGGAGTCTATGAAATAAAGTATTTCTTCAATGCCGGTATCGCCAATGATGAAGGCGGCGAAACCTCGAAGCGGCATGTCAAAAACCGGATCGAGGAGATAATCAAGGCCGAGGACCCTCAAAATCCTTTGTCCGACCAGGATATTTTTCGGCGTCTGCAGGATGAGGGAATTAAGCTGGCCCGACGAACGGTAACCAAGTATCGCGAAGAGTTGAAAATTCTTCCCGCCCGTTTCCGCAAGCGGGTCGGAAATTAGATAGAATTTTATGGGTGTCAGACATTGAAAAGACTGACCCGTCATATCAAAGACATAGGAGGGATATAAAATTTCGAAGGAACGAATGTTCCCCTCGTTGTTTAGGCATTCCCGTAATGCGAAATATTTAAAACATAAACTCGGGGCGGAGTCCATTCGAACCTTTTCGGTCGTGACAGGTTTAAGGAGTAAAGCAGCACCTCAAAATACAGCGGCGTGACGCGAAATCATGCATTTTGAGGTAACCGGACATTATCGGATTATTGAAAGGAGTTGACTGTATGAATATCGAAATCACGGCCCGCCATTTCGACCTGACTCCTGAGCTAAAGGAATATATCGAAGATGAGGTTTCCGGCCTCACGCGCTATTTTGAAAACATAATATCGTCCGAAGTCATACTGGACGTGGAGAAGTATCGGCAGACGGCCGAGATAAAGGTACGAGTCTATAACGCCGCCCTGACCGGCACCGGCGCGACCGACGACATGTACGCCTCGATCGAGCAGGCGATCGACAAGGTCAAGGGTCAGCTTAAAAAATACAAGAGCCGCCTCAAGGAAAAACGTCCGGAGAAGATTCAGGAAACGGTGGAAGAGATCACCCGTCCCGACACGGACGTTGACGGCGTGGACGTTTAGGGATATTGGACATATAGATAAAAAAACCCCGACCGATGGTCGGGGTTTTTTTATGGTACTGTCTCACCCTGCGGATTAGAAGCAATCCATTATTACTTAAAAAGATCCCCATTTTCGACTTTATCAGCGATTATAGTCGTCCCATTTTGTCCAGCTTCAATCAGCAATTGTCTTACGGATTTGTTGATTTTAACCATTTCAGTTTTTAGTAGTTTTTTGACATCGGTACGGATTCTACCGACCCTGCCTTGGAGTTGAGGTGCAAATTCCAGCATTTTCTGCCGACACGAATATCCCAATGTGGACAAAGATACATGAAGTTTGTCATTCTCATCATACCTGGGAATCATACATACTTCGAAAGGTCTACGGTGTATATCCCTTTCACCGTAAAGACCCTGTGGCTGATATTCTTTGATAGTTCGATTAACTACGTCTGAATTTAATACCGCGACCAAATAATCACCTTCTTCTATGTTTTTGGGATAATAATAGTACGTTTTAGCGTCGGCTATGAATCCATTGGATCTTAATTCGCCGCCTTTATCCCTACTTGAATTATATAATGCTGCGGCAATATTGGTACCCGATGTATTATAAAGCACGATAAATTCTGCATTTATATTTTGCTTTGAAAGTTTCTGATTATAATTCAACCATTGAATTAGCGTTCTTTTCTCGGCCTGCTGGCTCTTTTGCCATAATTTTTCCGTTTCATGCATCCAATCTGCGGCATGGCGATAACCATTTTCCAATAATACCTTTGAATCTGCAAGCGAAAATGACCTTTTTCCCTTAATAATGGGCAAAAATACTGTCTCCGTATCTAAAATCGCGAAGGGAATCAAGCCTTTGGCCAATAGAGTATGGAAAACAAATCTATTTTCGACGCGACCAGCTAATTTCAGGCGCCATTCAATTTTAGATTCATCATACGCTGTTTCATTAGTCATTACATAGGGGGCATCTTTATGACCGGCGGCCTCTTTGTCCTTTTGGATGAACCAAAAGCACCGAGGAACGATGGTAGCTCCCTGAAGGAATAACGGATAATAGGGTGATTCTGCGATAGGTTGAAGCTTGAAGGACTTTTTCGTTTTAAAAACTTCAATACATTTCTTCGCAGTAGCCCAATCCATATTTTTTTCGGGAAGCCTTCCCTTGTATTCAATACAAGGAACATTCTTTGTTTTCTTAGTGCGCGATGAACGTATCGCCAAAACAGAACGCACATTAAACAAAGGCGATACCGCCGAAAAATCATGTATTTCCGTTAAGCCCCTTTTCTGGAAACTTATATGTTGCTTGGAAGGTAGAATAGTGCTTTTGGGCAGTACAAACGCAATCTTACCCTTCTCGGAAAGGAAATTATTTTCACTGTAAACGAAAAACAGCGTGCTCGTGTCCATTTGTGTGAAGAGTTTTATTTCGTCGGATTCGAGAAGTTTGTAATGTAGTACCAGTTTTTTTACGCTTTCTTTGTAACCCTTTTCTTTTATATACCTGTAAGCCAGCCAAGGCGGATTGCCCACGACAAAATCCACTTTTTCTTTACGAACAAAAGCAGGTTTATAGGCGTTTTTCAGTATAAAACCCCAGATAGTATCTCTGTCACTATTGATCAGATTAATGTAAAGATTATATGATTGCTTCCAGAAAAATATCTCATCTTCAGAAAATCCGGTCAGATACTTTTCCGAAAAACCCTTCCAAGCGCCAAGCCTTGTCTTTTCATCCTTACTGCCTCGCTCACATGCTTTCGCCAGAATATCAATGAACTCATCGATATTGATTTCTCTCGATACTGTTTCAAAGGGAATATGAAAACCTTCAGTCTCTGATATTTCAATTTTAAAGGTTTTGGTTTTCTTGTCTTCGCTGGTCAACAACGTATCGGCCATGTAAACAGGCAGATAGACTTCTGTTTTAGATTTTTTTATTTCTGACGCTAAACCGAGCAGAAAATTCGCTTTTGACATCATGACTGCCAATGGATGAACGTCTATCCCCGTTAATGATTGAATGCTCGATTTAATTAATGATTGCCCTTTCAATCCATTTTGTCTGAATCTCCGTATGGCTGCAAGCAGAAACGTACCCGACCCGCAGGCCGGGTCCAAAAGTTTTCCCTTTTTATAATCAAGTCGCTCCATTGCCAAATCAGCAATCCAATCGGGCGTATAATACTCACCCAGAGCATGCCGACTTTCCGGATCGATGAGATCTTGGTAAATTCCTTTGAGAATATCTTCATTTACATTGTCGAGCCTAAAAACACGAAGGTATTTATCAACCTTTGATAATAACCCTATGAATTCTTTTTCGATGCTTGACCTTAAAGGCCAGCTGAAGAAATCCTGCTCTGCGAGATTGGGCAAATTATTCTTGGCAAAAAAGTCGCCCGTCATGATATCTTTATATAATGCCATGGTTCTTTTTGCCTGCGGGAATATCGCATTTAATATCAAAAGCCTTGAAAATACTGCCAAATACGTATGTTTCAGAAACAGCGTGTTATCATTCAGTCTTTCGCCATAGACGCGAGACAGCAGAGCATTCCATTCATTGAATTTAACGGAAACGCTGGGATCGTCCTGCGTTTGAGCAAATAATACGGCAAGAATACTTAGGCTTTTGTTGAAAATCGCGCTATTAAGCCCGAATCTCGTCGTAATATCGGAAGAGGTCGGTGTATATTTTTTGGAGGAAAATAAAATATCGTCCAAGGATCGAAACGAAGATATGGGATCGTTTTCATTTAGGCTAAACTCAAATATTTCTTTCAGAATTTCGTTCCCAAATATATAGGTCTTGAATTTAACTCCATCGCTGACCAACGCAATAAAGTCATTGGGGCTTGATTGAGATAAAAAATATTTCTTTAGTTCTAATTCCGCTGCGGCTTTCTCGGCCTCCAAGTTCGTCTTAAATTCAAATATGACATATTTATAAAGGGCATCAATATATCCGGAAACATTAGCAACCTTGATTTTATGTTCAATCTCAAATTCACTCGGATTTACATCAAAAGCCTCTCGCAGGAAATTTAAAAACAGACTTCGTCTATGATCATGATGCTTGCCCAGCTTAACTGCATCCCGAATTAATTCCATGTATTGTGATAATAATTCGGGAAATTCCGGCTTATATGGAAATATCTTTTTATCCATCATTTATCAGCAGTCATGTGCTTATTATTTAATATTCTATCGCGTTTCAAAATCCAGATTATTTTCTATTCTTCTTTTGCCACTCTGGCGACGTCTTTGAGCTGGTCGCCTTTGTCGAGGCTGATCAGCTTTACCCCCTGCGTGTTGCGGCTGATTACTTTTATCTGCTTCACCTGCTGGCGGTTGGTTATACCCTTCCTGGTTATCAATATCAATTCCTCGTCGTCCACCACTTCTTTCACGTCGATGACATGCCCGTTGCGTTCGCTGGTTTTGATATTGATTATCCCTTTTCCCCCGCGGTTGGTGACACGGTAATCCGCGACGGCGGTGCGTTTGCCGTAACCGTTTTCCGTCACGGTCAGAAGCGTGCTTTCGCGCTTGACGACGACCATGCCGACCACGAAATCGTCTTTACCCAGCGTGATGCCTTTGACACCATAGGCATTGCGGCCCATGGGGCGGACCTTGTCTTCGGGGAATCGTATCGCCTGGCCTTTATGGGTGGCGAGGATGATATCATAAGTGCCGTCGGTGATGGCCGCTTCGATGAGTTCATCGGTGTCGGGCAGGCTGGTGGCGATAATGCCGTCGCGGCGCGGGTTGGAGAAATTATCGAGCGGGGTTTTCTTGATGACTCCCTCACGGGTGGCCATGACGACAAAATGCTGGGCGTCGAAATCGCGCGCCCGACAGAAAGCGGTGATTTTTTCACCTTCTTTGATATTGACCATGTTGACAATGGGTTTGCCCTTGGCGAGCCGTCCGCCGGTCGGGATGGAATGCACCTTGACCCAGTACACCTGCCCTTTATTGGAGAAAAAGAGGATGTAGTCGTGGGTCGAGGCGATAAAGAGGTGTTCGGCGAAATCGGTTTCCTTGGTTTCGATACCGATAACACCGCGTCCGCCGCGGTTTTGACGGCGGTATGAGGTCACCGGCAGGCGTTTGACATAACCCGAATGCGAGATGGTAATGACCATGTCTTCTTCAGCGATGAGGTCCTCGACGGTGAATTCCTCGGCCTCGTCCTGGATTTCGGTGCGACGCTCGTCGGCGTATTTATTCTTGAGTTCAATGAGTTCGTCTTTGATGATTTTCATGCGGCGCGCTTTGGAGGCGAGAATACTGCGCAGTTCCTCGATGAGTTTGATGGTCGCCAGATATTCTTCCTCTATTTTCTGTCGTTCCAAACCGGTCAGACGGGCCAGCCGCATTTCGAGGATAGCGTTGGCCTGCTTTTCGGACAGCTTGAAATTTTTCATGAGGCCGTCGCGGGCTTCGGGGGTATCTTTGGATTTTTTGATCAGCTCGATGACGGCGTCGATATTATCCAGTGCGATTTTGTAGCCTTCAAGGATGTGGGCGCGTTCTTCGGCCTTGTTCAAATCAAACTGGGTGCGGCGGACGACGACCTCATGGCGATGGCGGATGTATTCGGACAGCATCTGTTTGAGGGTCAGGAAGTTGGGAACGCCGTCAACCAGCGTGAGCATCATGACACCGAAGGTCGATTGCATGAAGGTATTTTTATAAAGTTGATTAAGAATAATTTCCGGCTGGCCCTCGCGCTTCAGTTCGACGACAATTCTCATGCCGTCGCGGTCGGATTCATCGCGCAGGTCGGAAATCCCCTCGATTTTTTTATCGCGGACCAATTCGGCGATTTTTTCCAGAAGATTGGCCTTGTTGACCTGGAAGGGGATTTCGGTGATGATGATATTATCTTTACCGTTTTTGTTTTTTTCAATCGCGGCGCGGGCTCGGACGATGATTCTTCCTCGGCCGGTTTCATAGGCCTCGCGGATTCCGGCCCGGCCGTTGATTATACCGCCGGTCGGGAAATCCGGGCCCTGAACATATTCCATGAGCTCCATGTTGGTGATATCTTCATTATCGATAAGGGCACAGGTGGCATCGGCAATTTCACCCAAGTTATGGGGCGGGATATTAGAGGCCATGCCGACTGCGATGCCCGATGTCCCGTTGCAGATCAGGTTGGGGAATTTGCCGGGAAGGACTTTCGGCTCCTGACGGGTTTCATCGTAGTTGGGCATCATGTCGACCGTCTCTTTTTCGAGGTCGGCCAGCATTTCCATGGCGATGGGTGTCAGGCGGGCTTCGGTATAGCGCATGGCCGCGGCGCCGTCACCGTCGATCGACCCGAAATTCCCCTGTCCGTCCACCAGCGGGTAACGCATATTGAAATCCTGGGCCATACGAACCAGAGTCGGATAGACCACCTGTTCGCCGTGGGGGTGATAGTTACCCGATGTGTCGCCGGCGATTTTGGCGCATTTGCGGAAGGACCGTCCGGGGGCCAGCTTGAGGTCGTTCATGGCCACCAGGATGCGGCGGTTGGAGGGTTTGAGTCCATCGCGCACGTCCGGGAGCGCCCGGTTGGTAATAACCGACATGGAGTAATCGAGATAAGAATGTTTCATCTCGTCTTCGAGATTTATGGGGACGATTTTTTCGCGTTCGAGAGCCATAATTTATCCTTTTCCTTGACCAATATTCCAGCTTCTATACAGCGCCAAAAGATAAGAAAATTCAACGCTTTTGGCAATGGCAGGGAGGGTCTTGACAGACATGAAATTGCCTGTTATATTAGATTATCAAAATTACATTTCCAGGGGAGGGAAAGATGCGGATATATCAAAAGACTCTGGCGATAATTCTGATACTGGGCGGGCTATTATCCTATTCTCAATTGGCATGGGCCCAGACAAAAGTCGGGTCAACGGCGGCCAATACCCTGTCATGGCAAAACTCGGCCCGGACTAAGGCGATGGGGGGTTGTTCGGTAGCTTTAATTGATGCTCAATCGCAATTTTCCAACCCGGCGGCGATGGGTGTTTTTGCGCTGGATAATATTCTTGCGATAAACGTCGATAGCAAAACGCAGGGCGTTCCGGAAAGTGACATGGATGGAATAGTCTATAAAACCAGAAGCGTAATGGCGCGCCTGTTACCATATAGCGATGATTTGCTGGGCGACGACCCGTGGTATGCAATAGCCGCGGGCTATACCTACAGCAGTATTGGATTTACAATAACATCATTGGGGTATGGGGATTGGAATCAATATCATTTTCTCAAGGGACTCGAATTTAATTTGAAGGAATTTTACTATGAGTATTCCGGCTCAATTGCCTTCCGAACCGGTCCGATAACAGCGGCAGCAGGGTACACGGAAAAGAAGGTAAGTCAAGACTTCCCGGGAATAACCTATAAAAGTCATTGTTATGACATCGGTGTCCTTGCCGCGTTGCAGTTGATGCGTTCACCGCTAAATGAAAATAGGGCGACTTTCGATGCGGCGGTATCTTTTGGATATGTCAGGGCGAATGTCGGTTCCATAACTTTATTGAGCGGAACGTATGATTTCCCCAAGACCAATATAATGGGCATATCGACGTGGCTTGGATACAAAAACGGGCGGAATATCAACCTGGTTTTAGTGCCCGCTTTCCAGTTCGAGACTTTTGAAGAAGAAGGTTGTCGCGACATAAAAAGGTTTGGGCTTGAAGCCGGTTTCGACGAGGCCATATTCGGGCGTATCGGATACAGCATAGATGAGTTCGGCGATGAAAGCCCGGTGACTTTTGGTTTTGGTCTTTCATCGCGGGGTCTTTATAACAATATTCTATATCCTTCAAAAAGGGACGCAAATCCGGGCGGTTTTCTTGCCAAATTTGATATAAGATTTGACTTTGCCCGATCCCGGCTGGCATTTTTTGAAAAGACGAATTTTTATAATATTAGCATATCGCTATAGGGGGTAAGTCCCAAGGGTTTTATAGGCAGAGCGGTAATCAAAAAATATACCAGACTCATCCAGTTTATTTTTGCGTCATTTAAATTTACCGATTGACGGAATGCATTCCGGTGGTACATTATCATTAAGTACCCTATTATCCCTCACTTTACCGCCACAATCTGACAAAATGTGGGGTAGGTATGCGTAATACAATGCGTTATGCCTTATGTTTCGGCCTATCGACCATCGTGGTGGCCGGTTTTGGACAGTCCCCGGTGTTGGGCGACACGGCTGTTGACTTCCCGCTCGGCAAGCTGGTTCATTGTTTTCATGCGGAAAAAACCGATCATCCGCTTGATCTGGATTTGACTTTCATGGGCAGCAATCAGGCGGTGCATCCCGACGTCTATTTCTGGGAAAATTCATTCGGACCGACCGGGTTGAACCACGTTATCGGCTACAACAGCGAAGGACTTCTGGATACCATTATAGCCTCGCCGGATACTCCGCGATGGAAATACTGGATGGCTTTGACCCCGTATCCTTATGGCAACGCCTTTTATGAAAACCCGACGGTGCGGGTCAGCAACGAGAAAGATTACGGGTGGCAAAGGCCGTATGCCATCGGTGATGATCCCACGGACGGGTTTTACAATGAAGATACAGTCTGGGTTCGAGACCCGGTAACCGCCTATGGCCAGCCGAATGCCGGCGGGGCCATAATCGACCCCGATACCATCTGGGATGAGCAACTCATTCACAGTTTTAAATCGGAACAGGTGTTGGGGCATAATTCCGACCCGGAATTCGTCTATGATTCAACGGCCGGGATGTTATACCTGGTATTTCGGTCGTACAAGGCTCCGGACAATCGCGAAGCCATTTTTGCTTTCAAATCGGTCGACGGCATCAACTGGAATCAGCGCGATACTTTAACGGTCGCCGAAAACGACCTGCCGGTCACACATTATTATAGTCCCTGGAATCTGATTTCGCCGACAATATGCCGCGCGCCCAACGGCAATTACTGGCTTTGGACGGTTGATAAGATAGACGGCATACGCGGGACGCAGATGATCAGGATGGAAATTCCCTATATTGGCGGACGCTGGATAAAGGTTGATACTTGCAACGTTCAAATCCCGATATTCAACCGGCAATTGTGGCATATGAAAATAATACAATCGCCGGAGAAAAGTCATTTTTATATGTTGGCGACTTTGAACCGCTTTAATTCGACGTCTTATGACACTCTCGGGCAACATATGTTTATCAGCCGTGACGGTCTTCAGTGGACCTACTTCAATGAAATAATCGACCATGGCAGTAAAAACCAATGGGATTATCAAACGTATCGTGGCACCTTTCTGTTTGAACCCAGCGGTACCGGATATAATCTGCCAGTTTGGTACAGCGGTGTTACTTTGACAAATGTATGGGGTATCGGTTATGCATACGTTCACAATATCGATGTCCCGGGTGACTTTAATGACGACTGCGATGTAAATTTACTGGATATCCTCGGCCTGATAGAGCATATATATGGCGTGGAGGTCTTTACTTTTGAACGCCGCGGCGACTGTAATGGAGATTGCCGGAACAACTTATTGGATATTCTGTATCTGATAAATTACATCTATTACAATGGGGCCATGCCATTGGATGCCTGCACGGTAAAATAATGGTCTTAAGGCATTTTATGGCAGGGTCGATTGCAGTTTATAAGCCATTAAATGACATTGACTAAGAGAAATGGCCGGGCGTAAATAGCGGGCTGATAGACTGGAGGACAGGACCATCGCGGTGATATGAATAAAAACATTTTTCCTCCGAAAATATTAAAAAGGGACTGGACAAACCGGCGTTTTGGCTTATTATAAAGGGTTATCCCGGCTTTTCCGGGCGGTTGTTATTTGGAAAAAAGACAAGGAGATTATAGAGATGGCCAAGAAAAAAGGCGGCAAAGGGAAAAACAAGAATGTCGTGATCATCAAATTGAGATCGACGGAAAGCCCGTACACGTATTCGATGAAAAAGAACAAGCGCAACAATCCCGACCGTATGCAGATTAAAAAATATGATCCGGTCGTAAGGAAGCACGTTCTTTTCAAAGAAAGCCGTTGATTCATTCCACGATTTTATAGCGCATGTTTCCGTGACGGGAAACGGCGTTGGATTCGAGCCGATACTTCATGGTATCGGTTTTTTTATGACTTCGCCGTTTCGGCTTTATTGACGACCGTCCCGGTGGTGCGGTTGATGGCGGCCACGAGGGGTGGAATGATAATAAGCTGGATAAGTATTCCCGGCCAGCCGGTCAGCATGGCTCCACCGGCGGCGATAAATTGCACCGGCCCGTAGGGCAGGGCCATAAACAATCCCAGCACGGCCAATCCCAGTGCGAAGGCCAAACGGCCGACAATCATGGCCGCAATCAGCGAAATATAGATATTCAATTTGAGTTTTTTGTATGTCAGTCCCGCGACCAGGGCGTACATGGGCAGTTCCAGCGTCATCAGCGGCACGGCATAAGTCGGCGGCATGCCGGTCATCAGGTGTGACAGAACCGGCGACATCAACCCCACCAGGATTCCATACGCCGGGCCCATGGCCATGGCGCAGACCAGTACCGGCAGATGCATCGGCAGAAACATACGTCCCCCCAACCCGGTCAGATGAAAACCATAGGGTAGCGCCAACGCGATAGCCAGATAAAGAGCCGTGTGAGTTATTTGCCGGTGGGTCAACTCAAGCCTTGACGCCCTGGGCCAGGTACAGCCCGGGGTGATCGGTTATTTTGACATTGATAAAGCCGCCATCGCCGAACAAGTCCAGCATATCTTCGTGAGCCGGGAGACGGTCCTGGGCGATGGGGCCGCCCATCTGCTGGTGCTGTTCTTCGAGCTCCGATGATGACACCAGATGAATCACATAAAAATGGCCACCCGGCTTGAGAATGCGGGCCGCTTCCTCCATAGCCCGTTTCTGATTGCTGAAATGCGCGAAGGCCGCAAAAGTCAGGGCAATATCGAAAGTATTGCTTTTAAGCGGCAGGTCTTCGACGTCGCCATCGACGGTGTAAATATTCTCGAAGGGGAAATTCATGCGGGCCTTTTGAAGCATCCTTGAGCAGAAGTCCACGCCGACAATAATGCCTTTGGGACCGATGCGGCGGCGGATAATATCGAACATGACGCCGGTGCCGCAGCCGAGGTCGGCAATTTTGTAGCCTTCGCGGAAATTAAAGGAATCGATCAGGAATTCGAGGAGTTCGAGTTCCTCGGCGGTGAACATTTTGTCCCATTCCTCGACAAATTGTTCGAAATATTTGCGGCGTTCCGTGTCACTCATAGAAATTGAAAGTTATAAAGTCCGCTCCAATTGTCAAGCAATTAATAAATCGGGTGCGGGCATCCCGGCCAGTCTGGCGCGAGCCATTTTTATATAATACGGATCAATCTCGAATCCGATAAACTTCACCCCCAGTTTTCGGCAGGCCAAGGCGGTGCTTCCGATACCCATGAAGGGGTCCAGCACCAGAGTGTCGTCCGTGAAACCATGGAGGCGGATGCAATTTTCGGCCAGTAGCGGGGGAAACGAAGCCGGATGCGGGCGGTCGGTGCGGCGGTTTTGGATCGTTTCATACGGTATAAACCAGCAATTGCCGCGGCAACGTATCTGGGCCCGTCCGTTTTTCCAGCGCTTGACATTGGTGCTGTCTTTATAAGGAACACCCAGAGCCAGTCGGTCGAGCCGAACGCTTCCGGTTTTGGTCAGGTGAAAGATATATTCATGAGTGTCATTGAGAAAACGGGGGCTGTTGATCGGTTTATAATGTCCGACATTTATTTCGGTTTTTTGGTCATAGCTGTCGGCATCGATGTATATCGATTTTACCCAATGAATGACGTTCTGGAGTTTGAATTCGGTCTGCAGGTTTTGCAGAACTTGAAAGGGGATTTCCGGCTGGGTCGGTTTTGACCCGATATTCAAGAAAAGTGAGCCGTCGTCTTTTAATACTCGTTTAACGGCCCGGCCCCAATCGGATAGCCAGCACAGGTATTCCTCCAGCGGCCGCCGGTCGTCATAGCGTCCATACGCTATCCCAATATTATAGGGTGGCGACGTAACCACCACGTCGATTGTCGCCGCCTCAATCTTTTGAGCCATCCCTTTAAGGCAATCCTGCCGGTGGATACGAATGGCGGGTTCGGTTTTAATCGTCAGTTTGCGCCTCATTAGAAGTTAATATAAGAATAAGCGGTCGAATTTGAAATATGTGATTCAGCCGTGGAATTGAATCAATTAAATATTCCAAAAATATTGGCCTGATTTCGGCGGGTTTAATTATATTACGGGTTACGCCGTTTTGGGGCACATGGAGTATTTAACGACGTTTATAGGGAAATATGGCTGAAAGCGATTATATCATAATAAAGGGGGCCCGGCAACACAATCTCAAGAACATTGATTTGAAGTTGCCGCGCAATAATCTAATCGTTATTACCGGTCTTTCCGGTTCGGGGAAATCATCGCTGGCTTTTGATACCATCTATGCCGAGGGGCAGCGGCGGTTCGTGGAATCGCTTTCGGCCTATGCCCGCCAGTTTCTGGGATTGATGGACAAGCCGGACGTGGATTTGATAGACGGCCTCTCCCCGGCCATATCCATCGAGCAGAAAGGGGCTTCCAAAAACCCGCGTTCGACGGTTGGCACGGTAACGGAAATATATGACTATTTACGGCTGCTTTTTGCCCGAATCGGGGTGCGGCATTGTGTCCAATGCGGCAAGCCGATTACCCGGCAGACGGTACAGGATATTGTCGATTCCGTCCTGTCATTCGAGGCGGGGACGCGGCTGATGGTACTGGCACCGCTGGTGAAGGGTCGCAAAGGCGAGCACCGGGACGTTATCGAAAACGCCCGCAAGGAAGGTTTTGTCCGGTTGCGCATCGACGGCGAAATTGTCGAAAGCGACGGCGATATCAACCTCAAGAAAAATATCAAACACACTATTGATATTGTCGTGGATCGGCTGGTGGTCAAAGACAGCTCCCAGCAACGCCTGACCGACTCGGTGGAAACGGCGATAAAGGCTTCCGGCGGTCGGGTGCTGATCAATATCAAGGGTGAAGATCTTTTATTTTCGGAGCAATTCGCATGTGCCGACTGCAATATCAGCTATGAGGAGCTGGCGCCCCGGATGTTTTCGTTCAATTCGCCTTATGGCGCCTGCCCGAAGTGTTCCGGCCTCGGCAGTATCATGGAAATAAATCCCGACTTGGTCGTGCCCGACCCGACGCTATCCCTGGGACAGGGGGCCATCAAGCCCTGGGGTTCCGAAATGGCCAACTGGTACCGAACCATGCTCAAGGCGCTGGCCAAGCATTATGATTTCAAATTCACGACGCCGTTCGACAAACTCCCGGCCAACGTGCAAGAGATCATTCTTCACGGGTCCGGGAAGGAAGAAATGATGTTCGAATACGTCCGCTCCGACGGTCGCGGCATGATGAACTACAACGGAACGTTTGAAGGGGTCATCCCCAACCTGGAGCGGCGATACCGCCAGACGACGTCATCGGGCGTGCGGCAGTGGATCGAGCAGTTCATGTCGATCAGCACCTGTCCCGACTGCGGCGGCAGTCGTTTACGGCCGGAGGCGCTGTCGGTGATAATCAATCGTGAAACGATCGACACGGTGACGGCCATGTCGATCTCGCGTGCCCGCGAATTTTTCGCCAACCTTAAATTAACCAAAAAGCAGGAGCTGATTGCGCGCCAGGTTCTCAAGGAAATCAACAGCCGTCTGGAGTTTCTGGATAACGTCGGGGTCGGATACCTGACGCTGAATCGCGCCACGGCGTCGCTGTCGGGCGGCGAATCGCAGAGGATTCGTCTGGCCACACAGATCGGGTCGCGGCTGGTAGGGGTCATGTATGTTCTTGACGAACCTTCCATCGGTCTGCATCAGCGTGATAACCGGATGTTGCTGGAAACGTTGTGTGAATTACGAGATTTGGGCAATACCGTAATTGTCGTCGAACACGACCGGGAGACGATTTTGCAGGCCGACTACGTGGTTGACCTCGGTCCCGGCGCCGGGAAGCAGGGCGGTGAGGTAGTCGTCGCCGGGACGCCGGATCAGATCATGCGTCACAAGAAGTCGCTGACCGGAGCCTATCTGGCGCACCGCAAGAACATCGAAATACCGAGCCAACGGCGCTCTCCCAACGGCAAGTATATCGTTTTGAAGGGCGCTTCGGGCAATAATCTCAAGAAACTTGAAATCGACATTCCGCTGGGTGTCTTTAATGTAGTCACGGGGGTATCGGGCTCGGGTAAATCGACATTGATTAACGAAACGTTGTATCGCATTCTCGCCCGGAAGTTTTACAATGCGCGCACGGTGCCGTTGACGTATGAATCGATCGAGGGGCTGGAACATATCGACAAGGTGGTCGATATCGACCAGTCGCCGATCGGGCGCACGCCGCGGTCCAACCCGGCCACGTACACCGGCGTATTCACGTTTATCCGGGATTTATTCGCCCGGCTGCCGGAGTCGCGCATGCGGGGTTACCGGCCGGGCCGTTTTTCTTTCAATGTGAAGGGCGGGCGGTGCGAGACGTGTGAGGGCGACGGCATTATCAAGATTGAAATGCACTTTTTGCCCGATGTCTATGTCCCCTGCGAAGCCTGCAAAGGTCAGCGGTTCAACCGGGAAACGCTGGAGATAAAGTACAAGGGTAAATCGATCGCCGACGTCCTCGACATGACGGTCGATGAGGCTCTGGGCTTTTTCGAGAGCATTCCGCCCATACGCCGCAAGCTTCTGACCCTCAAAAGGGTCGGACTGGGGTATATACATCTCGGGCAGCAGGCGACGACATTATCGGGCGGGGAGGCGCAGCGGGTCAAGCTGGCCACCGAGCTGTCCAAAACCGCGACCGGGTCGACGCTATACATCCTCGATGAGCCGACGACCGGATTGCATTTCGAGGACATCCGCATGCTTTTGACGGTTCTCAACGAACTGGTCGACCGGGGCAATACGGTGCTGGTCATAGAACACAATCTCGACGTCATCAAGACGGCCGACCATATCATCGACATCGGCCCCGAAGGCGGCGACCGCGGGGGCAGTATAATCGCCGTCGGCACGCCCGAACAGGTCGCGGTCGTCGATAATTCATACACCGGTCAGTTCCTCAAACGGGAATTCGGCGCTTCTTTTTGATTTCATGCAATGCCGGGGGTCATGAGTCATGCATCGAAGATTGACATATCACACCGGTTTTATGGCGAAGCGGGATCATTATTTTTTTTATTTTATTATTATTTTTTTCTTGCACTAACATTTCAACATTTCTATCCTTTTGTCGATAAAGCAAATGGAGTGCAACAAAGGGTTTGGTCACGAGACTTTCAGCAACGCAAGTTGTACTTAACATGGAATGAAAGCAGAGACATTCGGTACCACGAAAAATTGACAAACCGAAATAAACCCGATTAAACCAACCTCCAATGAAAGGAGACGGCATGGCCCTCAAGAAGAAAGCCAAAGCCAAAGCAAAACCGAAAGCCAAAGCCAAACCGAAAGCCAAAGCCAAGGCCAGACGGGGCAAACCCGGAAAAGGCTGGGCGTCCGCGGAAATCGCCGCTTTGAGACTCGGCTACAAGACCAAACCGGCTTCCAAGCTAGCCAAGGAATTGAGACGTTCGTTGGCCTCGGTTCGGGGCAAGATCAGCGCTCTGGGCCTGAAAAAGCCGGCGTCGGCCCGTAAAAAGGCGGCCCCCAAGGCCAAGAAGAGAACACGGAGATAGACGAGAGATCGTCCCCAGGGATGGGAGAAAGCTTTAAACCTTTTTTATATCCCTCCCATGAAAAAACCCGCTCAATACTTTGAGCGGGTTTTTTGTATCATATATCAAACCATTATAGATTCAAATTATAAAAGACCTTCTTGCCCAGGTACTGTGCCGACGGTCCGATCGACTCCTCGATACGAAGCAGTTGATTGTACTTGCAGATGCGGTCGGTGCGGCAGATCGAGCCGGTTTTGATTTGCCCGACTGCCGTGGCCACAACGACGTCGGCGATGGTGCTGTCCTCGGTTTCGCCGCTACGGTGCGAGATGACGGCCGTGAATCCGGCCTTTTTGGCCATTTCGATGGCATCGAGCGTCTCGGTCAGAGTGCCGATCTGATTGAGTTTGATAAGAATCGAATTGGAGGATTTCTCTTTTATGCCTCGCTCCAGCCGTTTCAGGTTTGTGACGTAGATATCATCGCCGACAATTTGAATCTTTTTGCCCAATTGCTCGGTCATCATTTTCCAGCCGTCCCAATCGTCCTCGGCCAAGCCGTCTTCAATGGAAATAATGGGGTACTTCTTGACCAAATCGGCATAGAAGTCAATCAATTCTGAAGAAGACAATTTGTGTTTTTCGCCTTTGAGGTCATAGATTTTTTTCTTTTCGTCGTAGAATTCGGTCGAGGCCGGGTCGAGCGCCAGAAGCACATCCTCGCCGGGTTTATAGCCGGCATTTTCGATGGCTTTCATGATGACCTGGAGGGCTTCTTCGTTCGATTTCAAATCGGGCGCGAAGCCGCCTTCATCGCCGACAGAGGTGTTGTATCCCTTATCCTTGAGGACTTTTTTGAGATGGCCGAAGACTTCGGCGCCAATCTGAAGCGCTTTGGAAAAGGAATCGGCGCCGACCGGCAAGATCATGAATTCCTGGAGGTCGACGTTGTTGTCGGCGTGTTTGCCGCCGTTGAGGATATTCATCATGGGAACGGGCAGAAGTTTGCAGTTGGTGCCCCCGATATATTCATACAAATAACGACCGACCGACTGGGCCGCCGCTTTGGCCGTGGCCAAAGATACGCCCAGTATGGCATTGGCGCCCAAATTGCTTTTGTTTTCGGTACCATCGAGTCCGATCAGAAATTCATCCAGCGTGACCTGGTCATAGGGATCGATATTTTTGGCGATTAATTCCGGGGCAATTTTCTCGTTGACGTTCTTGACGGCCTTGAGGACCGTTTTACCGAAATAATCCTTTTTGATGCCGTCGCGCAGTTCCACGGCTTCGTGGGCCCCGGTCGAAGCCCCCGATGGCACGGCCGCCCGCCCCAGAGAACCGTCGCTTAGAACGACGTCCACCTCGATGGTGGGTGTTCCCCGCGAGTCGAGAATCTGCCGGGCGACAATGAAATCATAGTCAGACATGTTCTCTCCTTTCCCATTTATCCATTTTGGCCCAATCTAGGGAGGGATTCGGGGCAATTCAATAAAAAAACAATCAGGAGGCAGGCACCGGAAGTGGCATTTTGGGTTCCAGGAAATGAATATAAATTCTTGACCGAAATGAAAATGATACGTATTTATCCGGTAACGTGTCGGAATCGATTATTCATCAGGAAATTAACGCGGATGGCCGATAGTATATAGAGATAGAAAATTAAAACGGAGACGAATATGAAATACCTTATTACCGGCGGGGCCGGGTTTATTGGAAGCAACATCGCTATCGAACTGGTTAAAAAAGGCGAAAAGGTTCGCATCATCGATAATTTTTCGACCGGACGAGCGGTCAATCTGGAAACGATCAGGAAGGATATCGAGCTGGTTGACGGTGACATTCGTGATTTCTGGACGGTGCGCGAGGCGGTCGAAGGGGTCGATTATATACTGCATCAGGCGGCGCTGCCATCGGTGCCCCGATCGGTTAAGAATCCGCTGACTTCAAACGCCGTCAATGTTGACGGGACGCTCAATCTTTTGCAGGCGGCCAAAGAGGCCAAAGTGAAACGGTTCGTGTTCGCGTCCTCGTCCTCGGTTTACGGCGATACGCCGACATTGCCCAAAAAGGAAACGATGCCGCTCGACCCGCTGTCGCCGTATGCCGTCTCCAAACTGGCCGATGAGAAGTACGCCCGGGTGTTTTATAACCTGTATGGTCTGGAAACGGTCGGGCTGCGTTATTTTAATATATTCGGTCCCCGGCAGGACCCCAACTCGGAGTATTCGGCGGTTATTCCCAAATTCATAAAGGCTTTAAAGACCGGTAAAAAGCCGGTGGTGTACGGTGACGGCGAGCAGTCCCGTGATTTCACCTATGTTGCCAATGCCGTCCAGGCCAATCTGCTGGCGGCGACCGCGGCGAAGGCTCCCGGACACGTTTACAATATTGCCTGCGGCGCCCGTTTTACGCTGAATGATCTGCTTAAATTCCTGGGCGAAATTATGGGAGTCGATGCCAGAGCCGATTATGATCCTCCCCGGCCCGGTGATATAAAACACTCCTACGCCGATATCGAGTACGCCAAAAATGATTTGAATTACAATCCGACCGTTGATTTCAAGGCCGGACTGCAAAAGACGGTGGATTGGTTTGGCAGCCATCCGGAATAGTCAATAAATCGCGCGATGCCGGTGACCATAAATCACGTCACCGGCTTTAGTCTTCAAATAAATCGTTGAATTTTTTACGACGCTCTTCCTTGGAATCGGCGCCAGTTCTCCGACCCAGATGAGATTGCACCGCCAACCGCGGCTGGAAAAAATCACAGAAGTTGGCTTTTTCTTTATTAGGAATCGGTGAGTCGATATGTTCACGGCATTGCGAACGGGCCATGGGGTCGAAATGGCGACATCCCCGGCAACAGCGTAAATCGGCCAGGCAGGATTCACAATGATCGGCACGCATCACTTTATCTTCGATACCGGTCGGGCGACCGCAATTCCAGCATAATAAACCCGGCATGAATATTCTCCGTCAGTTACTCATTCTATTGTCTGCCAATCAGACGTATTGGCTGTTTCATAGTTTAATCAATCTTTATCGAACACATCATTATCTTTGTATTAGAAGAGGACGAATATCGGCCATGGAGGTCCAGGCGTTACGGTTTTGGGTGGCCAGAAAGACGACCGCTTCGGCGACTTCGTCAACCGTGAGTTTCATCTTCGCCTTTGACGGCGATTGGGATTTTTGCGACATGTTGGACATGAAGGCGGTATCGGTCGAAGCCGGAGCCAGAACGGATATCTTTATATTTATGTTACGAACCTCTCCGGCGACGGCTTCGCTCAAGGCATTGAGGGCCGCTTTTGAGGCCGAATAAACCGCAATGCCGGGCATACCGATTCTCCCCGCTCCCGAAGAAATATTAATAATCTGCCCGCCACCCTGCTTTTCAAAAAGCGGGATCAAATATAGAAATGAAAAATACACGGCTTTGAGATTGGTATTGAAAATAGTGTCATACTCGCGCTCGGTGGTTTCGACAAGCGGTTTGCTGATTCCGACCCCGGCGTTATTAATGAAGATATCGATTCGACCGAATTTTTTTATGGCGCCATCGACGATTTTTTTTATCTGATTGCGTTTTGTAATATCGGCGATGACGGTCAGAAAGTGGTCTTTCTGCAGGGCGAGACTTTCGGCCACCAAATTCAATCGTATTTTATTGCGCCCGACGAGGACCAATCGGCATTTTTCTTTGGCAAAATGCCGGGCGGTGGCGGCTCCGATTCCCTGACTGGCGCCGGTAATAACAATAACTTTGCCTTTAAGACTTCGCAAAATACACTCCCGTGGATTAATACCCCATAGCCCTATAATGATTATAGCAAATCTTCATTAAACAGACCAGAAAATAATAACGTAAAAATAGAGGAGGCTTCACCTTCCCCTCTTAGGTGAAGCCTCCGTGCCTCGAGAAAAGAAGCTGGCAACCCGAGGAACTAATGACAGCTCAACAGCCCTACCACCAAAAAGCTGAAGATTGGCTTGCCACCAACGCGCAGTATTTAAGCAATCACAATGCCATTTTCATCATGCTCTTGCCACAAGGCGTGCAATTATATGCCAGACAATAGAATATAAGGAATAGTTTTTATTCGTCTCGATTTCGAACGAAAAGCCGTTCGTATAATTTTACGAACGGCTTTGGATTGGAGCTGCTATTGCATTGTTATTCAATAAGTTAAAATATTCGAGTGAAATCGGCTATTCGTGAGGTTTAACGAAACGGGACCGAAAATGAGACTCTTCGGCCCCGAATCCAATCAGGATTTTTATACGACGATCGTTTGACGGCGTCGTGCCCCGGTTGAAACCAGGCAAATACCGACATTAAGATCGTTTTTGATATAGTCAAGGTATTTTCTGGCGCGGTCGGGCAATTTATCGAAACTATCGATTCCCGACGTGGTACTCATCCAGCCATCGAATTCAATATATTTCGGCGTTACATTCCACAACTGATGCGGGTCGAGCGGGAATTGTTCATATAGCCGCTCGTTGATATTGTAAGCGGTGCAGACCTTTATTTTCTCGAAACCGTCCAATACGTCCAGCTTGGTTACGGCGATTTTATCGACGCCATTGATGCGGCAGGCATGGCGTAACGCTACCAGGTCGAGCCAGCCGGTGCGGCGCGGCCGACCGGTCGTCGCCCCGTATTCGCCCCCCGCGTCGCGGAGTTTCTCACCGGTGCGGTCGACCAGTTCGGTCGGAAACGGCCCGGAGCCGACGCGGGTAGTGTAGGCTTTGACGACACCGATCACCTCGTCGATCATTTTCGGCCCGATTCCCAGGCCGGTCAAAGCCCCGCCGGTGGTTGTATTGGATGATGTCGTGAAGGGGTATGTCCCGAGGTCGATATCCAGAAGCGCCCCCTGGGCACCCTCGAATAAAATGGCTTTGCCCTCTTTATTGAGTCGGTCCAGTTCCAGCGAAACATTGCACATCATCGGTTCCAACCGCGGCGCAATCGCCATGAGGTCATTAAACGTTTTGTCAACGTCGGCGCGTTCATCATCACTGCCGGTGAAATATTCCGATTTGATTTTACGGTTGTGCTCCAGTTTTTCTTTGAGCCGTTCCGGGGCATACAGGTCGGCCAGCCGTATGCCGACCCGTCCGATTTTATCTTTGTAAGCCGGGCCGATCCCGCGCAAGGTCGTGCCAATACCTTCGCCGCCGCGTTTTCTTTCCTCGATCTGGTCGATCATCTTGTGATACGGCATAACCAGGTTGGTCGCCGAAGAAATAAACAACCGGCCTTCGGTATCTATATTCTGCTGTTTGAGTATTTCGATTTCCTCCAGAAAACCGAAGGGGTCGAGGACAACACCGTTACCGATATAGCAGATTTTATCCGCGTGAATTATACCTGAAGGTATCAAATGCAGAATGAATTGTTTGCCGCCGGTCAGGACGGTGTGTCCGGCGTTGGCGCCACCT
The DNA here is from genome assembly GCA_937925655.1 of uncultured candidate division Zixibacteria bacterium. Classification (GTDB taxonomy): domain Bacteria; phylum Zixibacteria; class MSB-5A5; order GN15; family PGXB01; genus CALAMC01. The sequence continues at coordinate 79,428 of CALAMC010000036.1, forward strand.
TGAAAGCGGGCGATAATATCGGCCCGTTCGGCCAGCAAGTCCACAACCTTGCCTTTGCCCTCGTCGCCCCACTGGCACCCGACCACAATAACGTTTTTTTTCATATACCAATCCCGTATCCGGCCCTTATGGGCCTTTGGTTAAACAATGCCCTCGATCCAGTGCACCAATTCCTTTTTACCCAGACCCGAAACGGCCGAAAATGGAACGACCTCACGATGGAATTCGGTCGCCACTTGCATCTGTTTGCTTTTCAGGGAACCGCGATTTACTTTATCGGCTTTAGTCAGGGCAATGATATAATTGATATCCCGCGAATCCAGCCATTCAATCATCATCAAATCGTCGTCAGTAGGTTCACGGCGGCAATCCAAAAGCATCACCATTCCTGAAAGTGACGACAGGTTTAAAAATCCTTCGACCAATTTCCCCCACTTCCGCCGCGCGTCAATTCCCGCCGCGACATAGCCATAACCCGGTAAATCGACCAGGAAATACCTGTCATCGGCCAAAAAAAAGTCGATGCGGCGGGTGCGTCCGGGGGTCTTGGAGGTTTTGGCGAGTTTTTTCTGTCCGGTTATCTTGTTAAGGAGTGATGACTTGCCGACATTAGACCGTCCCGCGAATGCAATCTGGGGTCTGGGGTCTTTCGGGATTTTCTTGACGTCGTTGTAGGAACCGAAAAATACAACGTTTTTGGGCATTGCGTCCTTTATATCTTAAAAGCCGGGTTAGTATAGTCTTTTATGATTCAAAAAGGAAGTACTTTTTACTTTATCCCGGTCTTTCGAATTTTAGTTTTGGGGGCTACCCGTTTTTGATCAAAGGCGATTTTAATGGCTTCGTCGGCCTTTTTGATCATCATGATATTAAGTCCTTCGGTCAATTCCGGCGGTAACTCCGGCATATCTTTTTTATTCTTAAATGGAATAATAATATCGGCGATTCCCAGCCGCCGCGCGGCCAATAGTTTTTCATTCAGGCCGCCGATGGCGAGAATATCGCCGCTTAGAGTAACTTCTCCGGTCATGGCCAGATTGGGGCGAATCGCCTTATTTTTCAGGGCCGACAGAATCGCAATCAATATGGTGATGCCAGCCGAGGGCCCATCTTTAGGCACCGCCCCTTCGGGGACATGCACGTGTATTTCCTGCTTTTCATAAAAATCCGGATTCAAGCCCAGCTTTTTGGCATGGCTGCGGATATAAGTCAGGCCGGCCGAGGCCGATTCCTGCATGACTTCCCCGATCTTTCCGGTCAGAGTCAATTTCGATTCGCCCTTCATGAGACTAACTTCGATTGGCAAAACATCGCCGCCCGCCTCGGTCCAGGCCAGACCGATGGCATAGCCCGGTTCCGGACGGTGGTTGACGTCGGTGTACATATAGGGCGGAGCACCCAGAAGTTCGGCAATGCGGGCCGGGGTGAACTTATATTTGGCTTTCCGTTTTTTCTCGACAATTTCCTGGGCTGTTTTACGCAGAACCGAGGCCAATTGTCGTTCGGCCTGACGCACGCCTGATTCACGGGTGTAGTCGCGAATAATGCTCAATATGGTCTTACTGCCAAAATCGAGAGCGATATCGACCATGCCCAGTTCTTTTTTAAGTTTGGGCAGAACATAGCCCTGGATAATCTTCTCTTTTTCATGCTCAAGGTATCCGGGCAGGCGGATTATCTCCATGCGGTCAAGCAGGGCCGGAGGGATGCCCATCGTAGAGTTGGCCGTCGTAATAAACAGCACGCGAGAGAGGTCATAATCCAGTTCCAGGTAGTTGTCCGAAAAGCTCTTGTTCTGTTCCGGGTCGAGTACTTCCAGAAGCGCCGCGGCCGGATCGCCGCGGAAGTCCTTGCCGATCTTATCGACTTCATCGAGGAGAAACACCGGATTCGAGGAACCGGCTTTCTTGATCGATTGAATGATACGTCCCGGCAGAGAACCGATATAGGTCCGGCGATGACCGCGGATTTCGGCTTCATCGTGGATACCACCCAACGACATGCGGACGAACTTGCGGTCCAGGGCTCGGGCGATGGATCGTCCCAGTGACGTCTTTCCCACTCCCGGCGGGCCGACCAGGCATAATATCGGCCCTTTGACTTCGCCGGCCAGACGCATGACGGCCAGGTGTTCGAGGATGCGTTTTTTGGGTTTATCCAGACCGAAATGATCGCCATCGAGAATGGATTTCACTTCGCCAAAATCACTGCGGTCTTTGGTATAAACCTGCCACGGCAGGCTAAGAATCCAGTCCACATAGCCTCGTGCCACGGCCGCCTCGGCCGAATAGGCATGCATGCGCGACAATTTTTCGATTTCTTCATGACAGCGTTCTTTGACTTCTGTGGGCGCTTTGAGGTTTTCCAGCTTGCCGGCCAGCGAATCGATTTCACCATAGGCTTCGTCGAACTGTCCCAGCTCCTCCTTGATAGCTTTCAGCTGTTGTTGAAGATAAAACTCGCGCTGGCTTTTTGACATCGATTCGCGCACGGTGCCGTCGATTTTCTGCTCCAGCTGGAGTATTTCGAGTTCATCCTTGAGAATGTCCGAAAGATACAGGAATTGCTTTTTGACCATGTCGATTTCGAGAATACTCTGTTTGGTTTTCATGCGAATAAGGAGGTGCGCCGCGATGGTGTCGGCCATGCGCTGATAGTCAGCGATGGCAGATATCGAATAGAGAACTTCTTCCGGAATACGGTGGTTGAGCCGGACATACTCCGAGAATTGCTCCATGACCGAGCGGGAAATGGCGATTGTTTCTTTATCGCGAGCCGCATCCGGAGGGATGACTCGAAGCCGGGCGGAATAGTATCCGCTCGATTTTTTAAAACTAAGCATTTTGGCCCGTACCAGCCCCTCGACAAGAACCTTTATCGTGCCATTGGGCAACTTGACAATTTGCAGTATGCGGGCGATGACGCCGACGGTGTACAGGTCGTTCTGGGTGGGTTCATCTATTTCCGGGGTGCGCTGGGCGCACAGGAACATCTGCTTTTCCTTGAGCATCGCTTCCTGCAGGGCGGTGATGGTGAACTGTCGCCCGACCAGGAGCGGATAAATCATATGCGGGAAGATTACGATATCCCGCAGCGGCAAAATCGGCAGGCGGGATTTAATCTCAATTTTTTCTTCGCTGTATTCGACTTTCACTGTTACCCCAGTTTATTATGATTCTCAACCCTATAATTTAACCAATTTCGCGGCAGAATGTATATCTTTTTAGCCGAATGAATAAAAAAAAGCGATCCCTGATGAGGATCGCTTATACGGCATCGGGAATAATTTATTCGACGGGCGAGCCATCCAGTTCCCGTGATAAAACGTCGCGTTCGACCATTACCAGCTCCAGAGAAAAGTACATTTCCGCCAGACGGTTGTTGGCCTCGGTGACGACCTCCATGAGATCGCCGAAATCCAGTTCCAGAAATTCGCACATGATAATCGACTGCAAAAGCGACGTCTTGCGGATACGGTTGGCGGCTTCGGCGGGGAGATTCAGTTTTTTGGACGTGGCCCGGATAAATTTTATGTCGTTTTCAATGCTCGGATGATAGCCATCGACAGGCGCCATGGCGATACGGTCGGCCAGGGCGACGATATTATTGAGAGTCGTATCTTCGGGAATAATATCGGGCGGTTCGGGGTCGTGATGATGCATTATGGCGAAGGACACCCGCCCGGGCAGTCTCCAGTTCTTGGCCAACGCCAGACCGACCTCACAATGGTTGAATCCGAAGAGTTTTTCTTCAATGGGAATAATCCCGAGTCTCTGCTCTTTTAGCAGATTCAAGACCGCCATATATTCTTCTTTAAAATAGAGAATCATCATAATGGTCCCGACATCGTGCATAATGCCGGCCACAAAGGCCTCTTCCGGGTCAGGGTAGCCGATTTCCTCGGCGATATTGCGCGCGGTCGAGGCGGTTTCTATAAAATGGCGCCACATCCGCTTGATATTCAACTGTTCGAAAAGTTCGTCATCGGGACGAATCGAAAACAGCGAACTGGACAGGGCCAGGACTTTGATGCTGTTGAGGCCCATGACCGTCACGGCTTCGGAGACGCGGGAGACATGGCGGGTCCGGCCATATTGTGCCGAATTGACCATTTTCAAAACGCGGGAGGTCAGGGAAGTATCCCGGCTGATGACCTCGGCTATTTCCGAGGCCCCGGAATTGGGGTTATCTATCACCTGAAGCACGGCGGTAAGACTCTGGGGCAGAGTTCCGATTTCACGTATGGCCGTTATTATATCCTGGGGATTGGGGGATGTCATGTTAGCTCCTCACAAAAGGCTGTTTTGTATGATATCGGTCAGTTGCGGGAGAATCTTAAGAAATGAACAACGCCTATTGCAATCGCATGTCATTCAATGCATTAGTTCATCCGATTACGGTCAGATGGGCGTATTTGGCGAGGACTTTTTTAACCCCGATGCCGGTGAACATGATTTCCAGAGCCAGAGAATCCCCGGCTCCCTCGACTTTGAGGACTTTGCCGCGGCCGAAGGTTTTGTGCTGGACGATCCGCCCCACCCGGATAACCTCGCTATCCTCGTATTCATAATAGGGTTCATCGGAATAGGTTTTAACCGGAGTCGGTCGTTCCTCGCGGTAACGGTCGCGATTGAAGAAGCTGCGCAGGTCTGCTTTATTCACCAGCGACGGCGGCAGTTCATTTAAAAATCGAGACGGGATGCAGTCCATAGTGCCAAAGCGGTTGCGATGCGCCGCCATGGACAGGTTCAAGTATTTTTTGGCCCGGGTGGCACCGACGTAGAAAAGCCGTCTTTCTTCTTCCAGTTCCATCGGCTCCTGTATGGCCCGCGCCAGCGGGAACAGGCCTTCTTCCAGGCCGACCATGTAGACGGCTTCGAATTCCAGCCCCTTGGCCGAATGCAGAGTCATCAAAGTGAGTTTATCGTCGATTTCATTGTACTGCTCGATATCGGTATAGAGGGAAATCTCGGCGAGAAAATTATCAAGGGTCGGTTCGGCGTGAATCTCCCCGAATTCGCGCGCCCCGGAGATGAATTCTTCGATATTTTCCACCCGGTTCGGGCCCAGATTGGGGTCTTCATCGATCAGGTGTTCCTGCAGGCGGATTGTATCGACCAGTTCCTGGGTCAAATCGACAATACTGCTGTCATTCTTTTTGGCCCGGAAGGATTCGATAATCTCGGCAAATTGCGCAATCAAGCGCTGGGGACGACTGCCCAGGTCGGGGCATTGGTCGATTATCAGACTGGCTTCGTACATCGAGATATTTTTCTCGGCGGCAAAAGTCCGCACCCTGTCGATCGAGGCGTCGCCGATGCCGCGTTTGGGGTAATTGACAATCCGTTGGAAGGAGATATCGTCGCGCACGTTGGCAATAAGTTTCAAATAGGCCAGCAGGTCTTTGATTTCCTTGCGTTGATAAAACGAGACGCCGCCGATGATCTGATAGGGCATATTTTTGCGCCGCAGGATTTCTTCGAAAGGACGCGACTGGGCGTTGGTGCGATACAGTATGACCGCATCTTTCAAAGGCGTTCGACTTATATTATTTTCGATGTCATCGACCACGGCGGCGGCTTCGTGCGAGGCCGAATCGGTCAAGTACAGCGTGAGCTTGTCGTCGCTTTTGGTTTCGGTCCAGAGCGTTTTGCCTTTTCGGGAGATATTATTGGCGATGACGACCGAGGCGGCTTCGAGGATAATATCGGTCGAGCGGTAGTTCTGTTCCAGCTTGATGACTTTAGCGCCGGGAAAATCCTTTTCGAAATTGAGAATGTTGGTGATATCGGCTCCGCGCCAGCCGTAGATGGACTGGTCCTCGTCGCCCACAACGCAGATATTTTTATGCGGACCAACCAGCAATTTAAGCAGTTTGTACTGACTGTGGTTGGTGTCCTGGTATTCATCGACCAGAATATATTTAAAACGGTTCTGGTATTTGGTGCGGATGTCATCGCGGTGGGCCAGAAGCCGCACTGCGCGGAAGATGAGGTCATCGAAATCCATGGCGCCGCAGTCGCGCAGGCGTTTTTCGTACAGGGTATAGACTTCGGCCGTACGTTTTTCGAAATAGCCGGAAGCGCGGGCGGCGAAGGTTTCGGCGTCTTCCATGCGGTTTTTGGCGGCGGAGATTTTGGCTTTAAGCGAGGTCGGCGTGAACTGACTGGCGGAAATATTCAATGTATCGAGGCAGTTTTTCAAGAGGGATTTGGCATCGTCCTCGTCGAAGATGGTGAAGTTCGACGGGTATCCGGCGGCTTCGGCTTCATAGCGCAACAGCCGGGCGCAGAAGGAATGAAAGGTGGAGACGGCCAGTGACTGTATGGTTGAGCCGAGCATTTTGGTGATGCGTTCCTGCATTTCGCGGGCGGCTTTGTTGGTGAAAGTAACGGCCAGAATTTCGCCCGGACGGGCCAGCCGCTGGAAGAGGATATAGGCGACGCGGGAGGTTAAAACGCGGGTTTTGCCCGACCCGGCTCCGGCGATGACCAAGAGGGGGCCGTCGGTGGTGGTGACCGCCTCTTTCTGGGCGGGATTGAGATTATCGAGTATGAATTTCATAGTATATAAATTCTAAAATTATTCAACGTTGGTCGGTATCACAAATCACAAGGCGAAAATAGATGGTTTGGGATAAAAAGCAATGGAAATGTTGGCGGAGGGAGGAGATTTGAATTGACAATTCGAGAGTGAAATATATATATTATTAATGTCTTAAGAATTGTACAGCTCTAAAGTTCTTGACCATCGTTATTGGTTATGATTGTGCGCTTGCTGTTGGTTTTGTCCTGAAGCTGCTTTTTTCGGCAGAAAATGGTGGGCATCGGTATGACAAATTTCGCAGGAAGCAAGTCCCAATGCGGGTATTTTGGCAGACCCCCCCCTTCAAGTTGTATTTGTGCTACTATTCGCTCAAAATATTAGAACAAAACATCAAGAATTGGAGGGGTCCATGACTTCTAAATATTTCGTTTTTATAATTATGGCAATAATTTTTGTTGCCGGCTTTTCTATTTTACAGGCCGCGACGCTTGAGGTTCCGGGGACATACGCCACGATTCAGGCCGGAATCGACGCCGCATCCAACGGTGACACGGTCAATGTCGCCGCCGGGAATTACAACGGGTACGGAAATGAAGACATTAATACTTTAGGTAAAGCGATCCTGGTTAAGGGCGTTCCCGACTCAACGGGTTGCGGGCGGTTTGTAATAAACACCGGTGAGGATACAACGACCGTGATTAAAGGATTAATAATATCTGGAACTTCTGCAAACGGCGGTGCGGTTTATATTGTCGGTTCATCGCCGAAAATGGAGAATTGCCTCTTTGGTGGAAGAGCCTGGGTTGGTGGAAGTATATATATAGATGGCGGAGAACCAGTTATTAAGAACTGCTCATTCGTGCTGGCAAAGGCCAATAAGGGTGCAGCTATATACGTCGAAGACGGATTACTTGCTTTAAGGCAATGCTTTTTTTTCTACAACCAAGCTATTGACACGTTTGATCTAAAGTGGCACTATTCGGGCAAGGGCGGAGCATTATATGCAGAAAATTCTCAAGTAACAATTTCAAATTGTGATTTTCAAATGTGTTACGCATATTCCTATCGAGACACTATAACGGAAGGGGCGAGGGGAGGTGTATTGTATTTACAAAATACCGTTGCCATTATAGATTCAAGCTATTTCTATTCGAACCGTGCAGAGCAATATTATAAAGCGGCATATGGGGGCACAATTTACAGTACTGAAGGCACAACCATCGCTGCGTCACATGTGTCATTCGATGCAAGCGGTGGGAATGTGATGGGGAGAGCATTATATCAGGAAGATTCATGTGAGGCGAATTTCGAATATTGTTATGCTAAGGGGTTTCCACCATTTATAAGTTTTTATAGTGAAGGAAATTTGGATACAATTCGAGTCAGTTGTTGCAATTTTGACACGCTTACCTGGATGTACGGCGCAGTCGGTGACTGGGCAGATACTCTTGATAATTTTTCGGCCGAGCCTATTAACTGCGGCGGAATGAATAAATCGCAATCCTCATATTCTCCCAACTTGCCCCAAAATAATGACTGCGGAGAACGAATAGGCGCTATTGGCGAAACCGGAGATGCAAACCTTGATGGGGAGATAAATCTCCTTGACGTTCTTTATCTTATATCATACGTTTATGAGTATTCTGGGCCACCATATACAGGATATACAGGAAAATCAGTTTTCCACTTTTCCAAAAGCGTGGATTGTAATGGCGAGGTTAACTTGCTTGATATTTTATGCCTGATGAACCACTTGTATTATGATTCCTGTGACTTATGTGACTGTGATTAAAGAGTGATCCAATAACAAAGGCAGGCCGAAGCGGGCCTGCCTTTATTGTTTTTGGGGAAATTATATATTTCAAGGCTATTTGAATGAGGCAATCGCTTTGTCCACGCTGTCGTGGGTGTCGAAAATGGTCACCAGGCGGGTGATGGTCAACAGCGATTTGATGCTTTCGGTGACGTTGGCCAGTTTGAGTTCGCCCTTGGCGTTTTTGACGGTGGTCAGAGCCGAAATGAGCATGCCCAATCCGACCGAGCTCATCCATTCCACTTTGGCCAGGTCCACGACGACCTGCTTTTTGCCGGCGTTGACCAGTTCATGGAGCTTGCCGTGGAACATGGTCGCATCGGGGCCGCCCATAACTTTACCCTCAAGGTATATAATCGCGACGTTGCCTTTGATTTCATCCTGCATTTTCATCGTATATTCTCCCGATTAAACTTTACATTTCTTCGTTATAACCAGACCCGAGACGCTTCTCCCTCCCGGTATGAGCAAGATTATATGAAACTTACGGCGGAATTTCAAGGGGTATTTGACCCGCTTAAAACCCGGTAATATTTTCCCCGGTCTTCCCTGCGGACACTTCCGCCGGGGACTTTCAGAACTTCGACGGTCATGGCGTGGCTCCCGCCGATGTCGATGACGTCACTTTCTTTGATTTCGTGACCCGGTTTGGCCTTCTGCGAATTGACTTTAACCATCCCAGCGTCGGCCACTTCCTTGGCCAGTGTTCGGCGTTTGACCAGACCGGTTTTGCATAAGAATAAATCCAGCCGCATATCAATCAATCCAGAGGGCGAACTTCGACATAGGTTTTTTCACGGATTTCGGCGATCCACTTGTCGACATATTCGCCGGTTTTATTCTGGCGAGCCATCTCTCTGATGGAATCATAATCATCCTCCAGAGACAGGGTGCGGGCCTCCTGACGGTCGAGCAGTTTCAGCAAATGCAGACCGTACTCGGACTTAATCGGCCCGACGACGTCATTGGTATCTTTGAATTTGTCGATGGCCTCGACAAAAATCGACGGCAATTCCTTGAGCGGATACCAGCCCAGTTCGCCGCCCTGTCGGCGGGATTCATCGTCGGCCGAATAGACTTTGGCGATTTCGCGGAAATCTGTCCCGGCAGTGATTTCGGCCATGAGCGAATCGGCCAGATAATAAATCAACTGGGAATCGGCCGCGGTCGGCGTAATTTCGAAGAGGATTTGGCGCAAATGAGAGCGGTTTCCGACCCGTTCGATACAATTAATAATATGGAAACCGGCCTCGGTTTTAACGACGCCGGAAATTTCACCGGGCTGGAGGTTGAAGGCGGTTCGTCCGAACTGTGGCAATACGTCGTCTTCGGACAAAAAGCCGAGGTCGCCGCCGTTGAGGGCGGCCGGGCCATCGGAATATTCCATAGCCATGGAGGCGAAATCGGCGCCGCCCGTGACATTTTTGCGGACTTTCTCCGCCACCTGGCGGATTGAATCCTCGGTGGCCTTCGAGGGTGCAAATTGGAGGAGGATATGGGCCAGGCGGACCATATCGGGCTGGGTCGGAATGGAATCGGTGTACTTGTTATAAAAATCGACCACTTCCTGCCGGGAAATGGAAATCGAACGCAGTTTGCTCGATATCCAGCTTTGTTTATAGAGCTGGTTTTCGATTTCCGGGCGCAAACGGTTTTTAAAAGCCCGGAAATTGAGCCCCTCACGGGCCAATTCTTCCAGGAAGGCATCTTCCGACGGGTACTGCGATACGACCGAGGCGATGCGGTTGTCAAGGGCGCGGTCGATGTCGTTTGCGGATATAACTATATTGGTATCGTTTTTGGCTTCAAGCACGAACAATTGCTCGGAGATCATTTGCTCCAGAATCTGGTTTTGCAGTTCTTTCAATTCCCGTTCATTTTTGGGGCGAATACCCTGGTTGATGGCCAAAAGTTGCATTTGCAGGGCCAGTTCGGAAAGCAAAATCGGTTCACTTCCGACGATGGCGACAATTCGCTCCAGCGGTTCCAGCGGAAAAACGGCGGAGGCCGCGAATAATGTCAGCCCCAAAACCGACAGAATGATTTTTTTAAACAATTTCACACATCCCTGTTTAGCCGACCTTTTCGTATTTTGATTTATCTATCGTGGAGCGGAGATTTCCTTCGTAGATTTTTATCTGTGATTTATCCTTTTGCGCGGCGATCCAGTCGGTTCTGACTTTTTTGCGTTTTTCGATATTCAACTGGCGGCGAATCTTTTCTTTGATGGTCAGAAAGTCCACGACTTCCTCGGCCTGTTTGTCGGCGACATAAATGAGCGAAAACTTGCCGCCTCCCAAACCCAGCGGTCCGGCGATATCGCCGACATTAGTATTCTGGGCCGCCCGGAACAGGTCGGGGTATTGCTGTTCGGTGATATAGCCGAGGTCGCCCGATGTGGCGCGTTTACCCGGCCGTTCGGTATATTTGGCCGCGGCCTCTTTAAATTGCTTAAACGATACAATCGATTTATTGAGATTTTTGGCCAGGGTAAAATCGGAAAGGTAAATTTCAAAAAGATGCACCTTAGCGGGCGTGATGAATTCCTCGGGGTGAGATTCATAGTACTGGCGGACTTCCCCGTCGTCAGGCTGGGGGCCGAACGGCAGGGAATCGTTTTCGAAAACATCGGCCATGGCCAGTTCCTTGAACCGCTTTAATTTGTATTTGAACAGAGGGTCGTCTTCAAGACCCAGCTTGCGCGCTTCGGTGCCGAGAACGTTGTCGATGCGCAGATTAAAAATAATGACTCCGATCGAATCATAATTGTTGAACGGCGGCAGGATGGTCTGGGCGAGTTTTTTCGATTCCACGAGGTACTGCCCCAGTGTCATCTGGCCCCCGTTCCATGTAGCCAGGACCATTTCTTTCTCGTCCCGGTCGAGCTGACCGAGGTCAAAATCGCTTTTGGGAATGTTCTGCAATATTTGCGGGGGATACATCATTTCCAGGCGGTGCAGGACATAATCACAAACGTCCTTTTCCACTTTGACCGGGTATTTTTCCTTGAGTTCGAGGGAATACTTTTCGATCAAATCCATGCGTTTGTTGACTTCCAGCGAGCGTCTTAGCCCCGCTTTGGCATCTTCAAAGGTGCGCCGGTCTTCATTGGGGATGCGGTCGTGAACTTTAACGATATGCCAGCCATAACGGGTCTTGAACGGTTCGCTGATTTCGCCCGGATTGAGGCGAAAAGCGTACTGGGCGAACTGATGGTCTTTGGAGGCATAGTCGAAATAACCGAGTTGACCCCGGTTTCTGGAAGTAGTCGGGTCCTTTGAAAACGAAACGGCCAGGTCCTCGAAATTGCCGCCGTTTTTAAGGCTGTCAAGGATTACCCAAGCCGAATCCTCACTGCCCAATAATATATGCGAAGCGCTGATTTTGTATTCCTGCTTTTCATAGAGGTCGCGGACTTCGTCATCGGTGATGACGATTTTATCGTTTATCTGACGTTCATAAAGAATATCAAGCAGGAATTTCTCGCGGTTATCGAGGACGATGCGGTTGACTTCATCGTGTTTGTCAATGTTGCGGCGATAGGCCTCCTGAATATACAATTGCTGGATTATCAGGCTATCGAGGATATCGGTGCGGGCCTGAAGCTCCTCATCGAAAGTAAAAAAGGTTGAACCGCTTCTGGTGAAAATATCGTTTATATCCCGCGCCAGGATTTTGTCGCCATTGACGGTTGCCACGACCAGTTCATCGAGGTCGGATCCACAGCCGAATAAACCCGTCATAACGAAAGCGACCCCGAAAAGAAGACTCAAAAGGCGATATCGGTTTTTCATAAAGTTGTTTCCCTCATAAATTTAATAACTTATACATCCCTCCAAAAGGCGGGTTCCTCAATACTTTCCGATAAGACTGCCAAAATACATCGCAAACGCCCGGCAGGCAAGATGTTTTTGTTGAGTTGAAATTCTCAAAAGAACCACGTCATCAGCAGGGCAAAAATCGCTTGCCATATCAAATAGAAAAATGTAGTTTCGCCTAATTAATTTTTTAGTATTAAGGTGATAAATTGAAAATATCAAGGTTATTGACAACAAAAAGGCTAATAATGGCCCTGGTCATTCTGGCGGGGTTATTCTTTTATTCCAATGCTTTTGCCTCGGAAGGCGGTGGGCACAGCAACGAGGTTGCCGATGTTCTTCTGGGTCTTATAGTTATACTCGTATCGGCCAAACTCGGCGGTGATTTGCTGGAAAGAATCAATCAACCGGCCGTTCTGGGTGAACTTATAATAGGAATGATAATCGGTAATCTGGCGCTGGTTGGAGTCGACACATTCGAGCCGTTTAAACACAGTTTGACGCTCGAAGTTTTGGCCGAAATCGGCGTAATAATTCTGCTTTTCGAAGTCGGCCTGGAATCATCGCTGGCCGAGATGATGAAGGTCGGGGTAGCCTCTTTTATGGTGGCGACTTTCGGCGTGGTTACGCCGTTTTTCCTGGGCTGGGGAGTTGCGGCCTTATTTTTGCCGGAGGCGTCAATATATGTGCATATATTCATCGGCGCCACGTTGACGGCCACATCGGTCGGGATTACGGCTCGCGTATTACAGGACATCGGAAAGATTCGGACGCGCGAAGCCAAGATTATTCTCGGGGCGGCGGTAATCGATGACATTATGGGGCTGGTCATACTGGCGGTGGTGGTGGGCATAATCAATGCCGCCTCTCGCGGAAGCGATGGAATCAGCTCCATGGAAGTATTTCTGATCGTTTTCAAGGCGGTCGGTTTTGTGATCGGTTCGATAGTCATCGGCAACTGGTTGATGCCGCGTGTTTTCAAAATCGGGAGTAAATTCAAAGTCAAGGGCGTGTTGCTTTCGACGGCTCTGCTGGTATGTTTTCTACTGGCCTATATCGCCAGTCAAATCGGCCTGGCTCCGATTGTCGGCGCTTTTGCCGCGGGACTAATTCTCGACCGGGTTCAGTATAAGAGTTTCACCGATAAGGGTGAGCATAACATCGAAGAGCTGGTCAAGCCGATCGGGATTTTTTTGGTACCAATATTTTTCGTCCGCATGGGCATGATGGTGGAGTTGGAGACTTTCACCCGAACATCCATTTTGGCCTTTGCCGGAGTCATGACACTGGCGGCTATTGTCGGAAAACAGGCGTGTGCGCTGGCCATATTCGATAAAACCATTAACCGGATAGCTGTCGGGCTGGGCATGATTCCCCGCGGCGAGGTCGGACTCATATTCGCCGGCATCGGCGCCAAATTGATGTTCGGGAATACTCCCGTAGTCGATTCCGGGACATTTTCGGCGGTTGTGATTATGGTAATTGTAACGACTTTGGTAACGCCGCCGGTTTTGAAGGCTTCACTTCTCCGGGGAGACAAGACGCAGAAAAAAGTAAAAAATATGCCTCTCGACGGCAAATGATGCGGCGCCGTTGCACTATAGTAATCAGCCACCCGTTGGGTGGGCTACAAGACTTTTTGTCCGGCGGATTCTAAACCCGCCGGATTGACTACTTCCAGGCCTCCAATTCCGGTACGATGCCGTTTTCGATATCGATTCCGACGCCAAAATTATCGGCGCCGTAGAGGCTGTCGTTCTTGGCCGGGGCAAACCAGAGCGAATTATTAGCCGCCCGGTTATGGGCCGTCTCGGCGCTGTCGTTGAATGAAATATACAAATCATTGCCGCCGATGTCGATAAACCCGCCGAATGATTTGCAGTAGTATGGATAAGGGGTCAGCGGTCGCGGTTTATCAAAACCCTCGCGGTATGAGGCCTCGCCCAGCCCGGCAGATCCCTCTTTCAAATAGTACTTATCGTCACCTCCGACGTCGATTAAAAAGGCGTTGGAGCGAATCTGTGACAAACCCATTGAGATCATATTGGCCCGATAGACGTCATTTCCTCCAATGTTAAATAAAAAGGCATTGGTCCAATCCCAGCCGAATCCGAGAGCCGCGCCGGCGGTTTCATACAGAACGTGGCGGTCGTCGCCGCCTTCATCGATGAGTATGCCATTGCAGTAATGTGCCCCTGACCCTTGCGTGAAATAGCACGATTCATAGATATCATCGCCGGAACCGTCATAGGCGATACCGGTCGAAAACCAGTAAGCCGTGCCCAGCGACCAGTTGCCGGAAATATACCGGTCGTCGCCGGATATATCGATAATGGCGCCCAGTCCACCGGCCCAGGCGTGGCCGTCGGTCATGTCGCCGCGTCGTCCAAAACCGACCCCCTGCACACCGTTGCCGTTGATCTTGAGATTGCTGTGATAATCGGCCAGGTTGAATACGGCCGGGTCTTTTTCGGCGATATAGACGTCGTTGCCGGAAAAATCGGCCAGGACACCGACCCCGCCACCGATGCCGCCGAAGCCCTGCCCAGAGCCATAAATGTAGAAGCTGTCGGTGCCGGAGGCATCGAAACACAGCCCGATGCCGAAATAGCCGCATCCCTGCGAGGATAATTCGGCTTTGTATTTATCGGCACCCTGCTTATCGAAAAGAATCCCGACGCCGAACAGGCCGGCGCCCTGCGTGTATTCTTTTCCGATATAAGTGTCGTTGCCGGCGGCGTCATAGAGGACGCTGACGCCGAGCTTGGCCCCGCCGAAAGAAGCACCTTTAAAATCTTTGTCAGTTTCATAATGATCGTCTCCCCCCAGGTCAATCAGGGCAAAAACGGGATCGATAACGGCTGTCCCGCCTTTGCCTGTTCTAAAATGGTGACCATAACTGCCGTCGATTATAAGCAGAGGGTTATCGGGAGAAACATACGTGTTATCCATATCAAAAACTCTCATGTTGGGGACGATCAGGATATCGCCGTACGGTGTTTTTGCCCATAAAAAGTATTCGGGGTGAAAATCATAATAAATCAAAGAATCGGCGGTTTCTTCGACTATGGCGGCAAGTTTGAGCGCGGCATAGTGCAGACAGGGATAATCGATGCAGGCGGCGATATCATCGAGTTCCGGATGATAGACGTTGCCGTCGGCCTGCGTCAAGGCCAGGCTGTCAATATTAAAGACCCTTTGCATCGTTTCCGGGTCACAATTCCTGAAGGCCAGGTTGCGCCAGTAAATCACGTCGGCGATATTGACAATCAAGCGCGCGAGTATCAATTGTATATTTGTCGAAATATTTTCTTCCTTAGACCACTGTTCGATGAATTTTCTGGCCTCTTTCCATTTCGGGTTGTGACCGGCGAAGGACGGGTAAACGGCGCTGTCGGCGGCGAGGTCATAGATCGTCCTTACGGCGCTAACGAGCGGCTGTACCGAATCGGTCACCTCTTTAAGATTGGCGCTGTAATCGCGAAAGCCGCCGAGTTTACGGTCGACGCCGACGAGATAAGTCAGATGGTAGAGGGAATTCGACGACGTATCCAGCACGGCCGAATCGAGATATATCTTTACCGAATTGGCCACAGTCTTGCTGTAATCATACAGTTTGAACGGCTCGCGGTAGAGATCATCGAATGAGGTCAGCCGGTAGGGCACATCGAGCGGATAGCGGTTCCAGTATCCTTTTTCGTGGAACCCGATATCGAAGCGGTCGAAACCGACGGAATCGAGGATCAGGCCGAGGATATCGGGCTTGTCCTGGGCGCGCGGGGATAGAACGATGCATGTCATTAATATGGCCAGAATAATTATTTTTTTGGGCATGAAACCTCCCTTTGCTTTCGGGATAGATAAGGCAAACGGACGGTTGAAAGCAATGGGAAAAATTACAAATTCGAGCGTACGAATTGATTCTGCCCATTAAATTAAGATGGCAGAACCGCTATCCTTCATTTCATTCAGGATCTACGAAAGGGTTCTGCCCCACAATGAATCACCCAATAATAAAAAAGCCCCGACCAATGGTCGGGGCGGTTGTATTAGCAAATCAATGATGCGCTAAATTAGAACATCTTGTACTTCAGGGAAACCTGATAGGCAAACGGTTCGGTATCGTGACCGTTGATGAAATAGAGACCGTCGGTCAGGATTTGCGGATTGGCATAGGCATCGATGAACAGATTGCCCCAGTGGAAACCGCCGCCGAGATAGAACTCGGTGTAGACGTAGCTTTCCTTGTACTCCCAGTTCTCCCATCCGGGACCATCGCCCAAATCCCATTTATCCCACATCCAGTAATTGACGCCGCCCATGCGGAGGTCAAACCAATCGAAGATGGTGGCTTCGAGGCCGACCTTAAAGTACGGCAGAGTCATGGCATTCAGCTTAAATTCCACTTCTTCGCCGCCTTCTGCGGTCTCTTCGAATTTGACTTTTTCGGTATTATAAATCAACCCGAAATCGGTCACGGCCAGAATTCCGGAGGCGGGCACATAGTGCAAGCCGACACCGAGGTCAATGGCCATCTCGGTAAAGCTGGCTTTTTCTTCGTCCTGGGGATACTTGACGCCGAGCTTTTCATACATGATCTGGCCGTGCGGAACCAGCGTGCACTTCTGATTCATTTCGTTGAAATAACGACCGGACAGAGTCAGCGCCATGCTACCGTCGGATTCAGTTTCCTTTTCACCGTCGCTGTCTTCATCGGTCCAGGACAGCATTTTGAAATCCAAGCCCAAATCGAGCTTGTTTTCCATCATGCCCAAGCCCAGGCCGAGGTTGAACATGTTGATTCCTTCTTTGGGATTATAGGAATCTTCACCTTCATCCCATGATTCATCCCAGCCGCTTTTGACCCAGCCGAAATGGAAGCCGAACTTGTTTTCGCCCAAATTGCGGCCATAGAACAAGTCAATCCGCTGATTTTTCATTAAAGCATAATCGAAATCACTCAAATCATCCCAATCCATTTCCAGCCAGTATTCCCAATCATAGGTTCCGCCGCTATAAGGATGGATAAAATCAACCGGGGTGAAGGCGCGTGATTCGGTAAAATACACACCCAGAACAAAGGGGTTGTCTTCGCCGAATTTCAAGTGGGTGCCCAGATTGGTGTAGCCATCATAATAGGGTGAGATGTAGCCCAGGTTCGGGATATAGCCGGGGCCGAAGCTATAATTGTAATAATAGCCATTTTCCTTGTCCAGATAAAAAGCATAATTGGTCGTGAATTCGCCGAGGAACAGTTCCGGATAGTCATTGATGGTTGACGGGAAAAGCCAGATGTTGTGTTCGTCGGGGACGATCATGTTGGCTTCGCCCAGCGTCTTGACGCGAGTGTAGGTCGCGAAGCTGGCCGTGGCCAAAAGGCACATGGCCAGAGTTAAAATTAACAGTTTCTTCATTATTTTACCCTTGGTTAAAAAGTTTAATTTTCAATTAAAAAAGCACAAACCAAAGTCGGTTAAGATTTTAAAGTCTCGATAAGCGCATGAACGATCTTAACTTCGTTCCTCACCTCCTTTCTAAACGGCACACCGAACAAGTACCGGTTGGAAACGCACTTCCTGTGCTCGCAATTAAGAATCTATAAATAACAAAATTTGAATTTCTCGTCAACCACAAAATATCCCCTCTGTCAAACCATACCGCAATCGAGTATGTTCGATTTCAAATCGGAGCATAAATACGGAAACGGCTGTTTAATGTCAATAAAAAAAATTTAAGTTTTTTGTGATAAAAAAAGCCCCGTTTTGAAAGAAAACGGGGCTAAGTGGATTATTAGAATCGATTTACCGGTTGCGCCAGTTGTTGCGGCGGGTGGTAGCCCGGCGGGTGGTCTGGCGGGTAATCCGGCGAGACGCGGCACGACGAGTCGTTTTGCGCGTCGGATTGTTGTTCATGGCTTTCCGGCGTGAAGTGGCCCGACGAGCCGGCTGCTGGTACATATTGTACAGCTCGGCGTTTTTCATATAATTGGACTTGCGGGCGGTCGCCTTGCGAGCCGGCTTGTGCGGAGCGGCTTTTTTGGTCCAGGTGGTTTTGCGAGCGGTCGACTTGCGAACCGGCTTGCGAGCCGTGGCCTTTTTGCGTACTGCCGTTTTGTTCCAGGTGGACTTGCGCGGCGTGGATTTACGCGTCGCAGTTGTACGACGAGTCGTGGTTTTGCGAGTGGTTGCCTTACGAGCCGGAGACTTCTTGTACGAAGCCGTTTTGGTGGTTTTCCGGCGGGGGGATGTAGTCCGCTTAGTTTTGGTTGTGCGAGGCATTAAGTTTTTCCTCCCTTCACACATGCGGTCATGGTTTAGACCGGATCCGTCGAAAACTCAATCCGGCCATGGTTTCAATTTCAATAATTTTTTTATCGACCGACATCGCGAATTATTTAGTAATTTCAAGCCTTATGCGGGGTTATAAGAATCGGTGTGCAAAAATTGGATGACGGCGGTTTTTTTGCCGCCGATCACGGCTTTCGGCGATTCCGAAATTATTCGATCATTTTATATGCGCCGGGAGACAGTGCTCCTCCGCATAATTGTGAAAAGGAATTCACTTAATTTGTCATTCGGGATAAAATGCACTGCCCTGCATACGTTCATTGGTACCGACCGGCTTACGAAAAACCGGTCGTCGCGTGATTGCAACATATTACAAGACAATAGGTTATGGCGAGCTGGTTGAGTCTGGCGGCCGGCCCCGGAGATACCCGTAATTTGGGGCATATCCTTTGCTCAAGTTGATATTCAGAAAGAGTTAACGAGTGAAGGAGCCAGTCATGTTAGAAGGCAAATTTCAGCGTGGATTTACCAAAGAACGCCTGCAGGCCATCAATGAACCCAAGGTTCATCATGACGCCGACGGCTTCTATATCCATACTCTCTCCGAAAATATTAAAGTTTATTTTGACGATTATTATGAATTTTTAGAAAAAATATATGACCGTTGCCAGGCAGAACTGAACGATATTGAAAATAAGCTGGAAACGATCTCCGAGGAATATTCCGAGACGAAGGCTTTCTTAAAGGCCAAGCAGATAATTATCGGGCTGGTTCACAGGACGGCCCGCAATTTTTACATCGACGGAACGAATTTCGGAATCATCATGACACCGTGGTGTTTCGGCACGGTCGTTCTCGAGAAAGTGGAAACCTACCGCGGGCGCCTTAGCCGCGGGGAGGTGACCGAAGAAAACATGCCGGCCTATCCCTACTACATTATCCGCTATATCGATGAGATATACCGCAAAACTTTACTTGATTTGTTCGATTTTCCGCCGACGGCGTTCAAAATGCGCTGGCAATACAGCGAACTTTTGAGGCGATATTCGGGCGTTCTGGCCAATATCACCAATTCTTTGAACTCGGTGCTGATGCAGATAAAAAATTACGGTGCCTGACCCTTGGTCAGGCTCTCTTCCTCCCTCCTACAGATGCCCCCGGTAATCCTCCCACCGGGGGTTTTTTTTAAATAATTGTCGCGTTTCCGCCGATAACCAGTATAATGGACTTTCGATGATTGCAAACAAATATGGTCACGACTAACATTCAGCATATAACCACTCTGCGGTATTTGCCCATATACCTGGAATCGCTGCGGATCGACAGTATTCTGGATTTTGACCTGTATATCAAAATCAACAGCGAAATGGTCCTCTATCGTTCGGCCGATCTGCCTTTCACCGAACAGACCCTGGAAAAACTCCGTGAAAACAATGTCGCCCGGTTATATGTTCAGGAGGACGCCAAGGGCAAATATCAGAAGTATATCGAAAAGAATTTAAGCGTCATTCTGCAGGACCGGACCATTCCGGAAACGAAGCGCGCCGGGATACTTTATGAAACCTCCAAGACGCTCATGAAAGACGTCCTCGATAACCCGTCGTATGGCGAAAATATCAAACGCTCCCAGGGTCTGGTCGCCAACACCGTCAGCTATATTCTACGCGGGCAGGAGGCCTTTCACAACCTTTTGAAACTAAGCTCTTTCGATTATTACACCTACACCCATTCGGTCAACGTCTGTACGTTTGCCATCGCTCTGGCCCAGCAGGCCGGTTACAATGATGAGGAATTTTTGTACAATCTCGGTGTCGGGGCGCTTTTGCACGACGTCGGCAAATCGCGCATTTCGGAACGTATTCTGAATAAAAAAACCTGTTTATCGCCGGTTGAATTCGAGTTGATGAAAAAACACCCTCAATGGGGTGTCGAAATTTTATCCCGAACCGATATGCTGGAATCGGTGTCGATGTATCCCGTGCTGGAGCACCACGAACGCGGCACCGGTCGTGGTTATCCCCACGGCCTGACCTTGAAGGATATGCACGATTACAGCCGTATCGTAGCCATCGTGGATACGTTCGACGCCATGACGACCAAGCGGGTTTATCAGAACGCCATCGAGACATTTCCGGCCCTGAAAGTTATGTTTTCCCTGCCGGAAGATTATGATCAGAAGCTGCTGAAAATTTTCGCCGAATTGATGGGCCCGGACGGACTCAAATCAAAAATAAAGCCGATCATTTAGATCGGCTCTATTCAGTAACTCACGACGATTATAGAAAATATTATCAAGCTTCGGCGTTTTCGACGGGCACTTCTTCCGAAGCAGACTTCGGGGTCGCAAAGCCGAGTTTTTCGCGCAGATTGGCCGCGATTTCATCACAGATGTCCTTATTTTCATCGAGAAAACGTTTGGCGGTTTCCCGGCCCTGCCCGAGACGGTCGCTACCATAGCTGTACCATGCGCCCGATTTCTGGATGACATCGAATTTTTCGCCCAAATCGAGCATTTCACCGGTTTTTGATATACCGGTTCCATAGGTGATATCGAATTCGGCTTCACGAAACGGCGGGGCGACTTTGTTTTTCACCACCCGTACTCGGGTGCGGCTCCCGACCACTTCTTCCTTGTCTTTAATAGAGGCAATCTTGCGAATATCGAGCCGTATGGTCGAATAAAATTTTAGAGCATTGCCGCCGGTAGTCGTTTCGGGGTTGCCGAACATGACGCCGATTTTCATGCGGATTTGGTTGATAAATACAACGGCCGTTTTGGATTTGGAGATGACGGCGGTAAGCTTGCGCATGGCCTGGGACATGAGGCGGGCTTGAAGACCCATGTGTGAATCGCCCATTTCGCCTTCGATTTCGGCCCGTGGCACCAGCGCCGCGACCGAATCGATAACGATGATATCAATGGCCCCGGAACGGACCAGCGTTTCGGCGATATCGAGGGCCTGTTCGCCGGCGTCGGGTTGCGATATCAATAAGTCATCGACCTTGACTCCCAGGGCCTTGGCATAATTGGCGTCGAGGGCGTGTTCGGCGTCGATAAAAGCCGCAATTCCGCCCCGTTTCTGGGCCTCGGCGATAAAATGCAGAGCCAGCGTCGTTTTGCCGGAACTTTCCGGACCATAAATTTCCACGACCCGGCCGCGCGGAATGCCTCCGACGCCCAGGGCATGATCCAGTCCGAACGAACCGGTCGGGATAACTTCGATCGGCTGGACGACGCCGTCGCCGAGACGCATTATGGAGCCCTTGCCGAATGACTTTTCGATCTGGTGCAGGGCGCTGTCCAGAGCTTTTTTGCGGTCAGGATTATCGATGCTCATTTTGCTCTCCTTTATCCTAAATTACACAAATATCCATACCAACGGATAATCATTTATATTATCAAACTTTTTAGAAACATACTATCACATTTTCAAAAACATTATAAAATACGCCACTGACAGATACTGTCAGTAAAAATTCAATTTTTTAAGAAAAATCAGGATCCCAGCGATACCCGGTGAAGGCTTTCATAAATCGGCCCGTGCGGGGTAAGAGTCGATTGGAACAGCACTATTTCTGAAAATGAAACCGGCTCCGGGGTCAAGCGAAAGGTTTCCACAGTCCGGCATAGTTCATCCATCCGGCCTTCCTGTTTGACCCGGCCCAGGGTCAAATGAGCTTTAAACGGCCGACTTTCTTTTTCGAATCCCAGCGCATTCATCTCAAGGTCGACATGTTTGGCCAGATTCGCCAGGGTTTCGAGTTCCCCGGTCAGGCCGGCCCAGAAAACCCGCGGACGTTTCAAATTGGGGAAAGCACCCGGGCGGTCTATGTCACAGGCAATTGCTTTGTAATTGGGTCCAACCCGATCCAGAGCTCTTTTTATCGGTTCCATTAATTCCGGTCCGGTTTCTCCAAGGAATTTGACGGTCAGGTGAATGATATCGGCTTCGACCCATTTGACGGAGTTCGACAGCGGCCGGAATTGACTAATCATACGGCCGAGCAGTGTTCTCGCCTTGTCCGGCAAAGGCAGGGCAATAAACAGACGCATCAGGAAATCTCCAGAATGGCCCGGCGGAGCATTTCCAAGGCGGCATAAACCGAACGCCCGCGGTTCATTTCCCGATCCATACCGAAGGTAAATTTTCGGGAATGAACCATCTCTTTGGAAGCGACGGCGATAAAAGTCGTCCCGACGGGTTTGTCATCGGTTCCCCCGTCGGGGCCGGCAATTCCGGTTATGGCGACGCCGTAATCGACGCCGTATTTCTGAATCAAACCTCTGGCCATAGCCTCGGCCACCGGGGTCGAGACGGCGCCGAAATCATCGATTAACTGCGGCGTTATATCCAGCAGGTCGCATTTGGATTTATTGGAATAGACCACGACGCCGCGATCGAACCAGGCCGAAGAACCGGGCACCGAGGTGATTTGCCCGGCCAGCAGGCCGGCGGTGCATGATTCCGCCGTGGCCAAGGTCAGGCTTTTGGATTTCAATAAATCGCCCACGACGGCTTCGAGGGTGACATTACCCTCGCCGTAGATATATTTTCCGGCGGCTTTGCGAATATCGGCGGCGATTTTGGCGGCGTTTTCATCGGCCACGTCGCGAGTGGCTCCGGATGAAATAACTCGCAAATCGACCCCGCTGTACGACGGCAGGTAGGCCAGGTGAACCGTTTCAGGAATTCTTATTTCGGGCATGATCAATTCGGCCAGGGCCGACTCAATAATCCCGGTCGTGCGCAATTTAATGATGGACAGGTGCTCCTGCCGTGAGCGCGCCTGCAACATCGGAATCAACTCATCGTCGACAATCTGCATCATTTCGCGGGGCACGCCCGGAAGGGACACGAATATTTTGCCTTCTTCGGCGATCACGATTCCCACCGCCGATCCGAATTTGTTGGGAAGGTAGGTCGCCCCCTGCGGCAAAAGGGCCTGGTTCTGGTTTATCGAAGGCATTTTGATGCCGCGGCGGGCATAGCGGCTTTTGATATCTTCGAGAATATCCTCATGAAAAACCAGATTGCGTTTGAAAACCTTGACAATGACTTTTTTGGTAATGTCATCATCGGTCGGGCCCAGACCGCCGGTGGTAACAATCAGGTCGGCGCGTTTCAGGGCCTGATAGAAGACTTCTTCCATGCTTTTCAAGTCATCGCCGACGGCCGTTTTGTAGCGGACCGACAGCCCGATGTCGGCCAGCCGCCGGGCGATATAAACCGAGTCCGTATCAACGGTGTGACCGGTGATTATCTCGTCCCCGATAGAAATCAATTCTACTATCATAATTTGGAGATTATACAAAATTGTACACTAAAGCACACTTAAAATATAAATCACGATCTGTGTCAGGATATTGGCTTGAATGCCCGCCACGACATCGTCGGCGGTTACCCCCCAGCCTTTGGGAAGTTTTTCGGCGGCGTCGGCCGGAAAAATTTTTACGGCATCGAAACCGCGAAAGGTGACAAAGGCGATGATGTAATTGGTCAGGCCGTAGGGCACAAAAAGCAGTGCGATAAACATCCCGGCCCATTCATCGACCACGATTTTTTTGGCGTCATGGCCGAGCGTATGTTCGGCGGCGGAGGCTATTATCACGGAAAACAAAGTCATCGCTATGGCCGCAAGGCCCAGAATGGCGGGATGGTCACCAATTAAAAACCAGGCAATGAGCCAGGCCGGAACGGTTCCGGTTGTCCCCGGCACGATCGGGCTGCACCCGGAATAAAACCCGGTCGCCAGTAGCTTAATAAGAAAGCCTTTTATATTCATTTACAGTGAGCTCTTCATGAGGCTGTAGTACTTAATCATATAATCGACGCCGGTGTAAAGCGTGATAAAAGTGGTCGCTCCCATAAGAATATCGAAGGTCAACTGCCAGTTGAAGTCAATGAGAGTCGCCAGCGGGCTTTGCAGTCCCTTCAGCAACACATCCAGCGTTATGACAAGAAGAATAATCGTGATCGTTGTCATTTGCATAATCGTCTTGCCTTTAGCCAGCGGGGTCGGCGAAATAACCCGGCCCTTGTAGGCGGCGAGCATTCTCAACCCCGTGACAAAAAACTCCCGCGAGACGATCAGCATGACCATCCAGGCCCGGACATAATGGAGCGATACCAGCGCGATAAAAGCGGAAGCGACCAGGATTTTATCGGCCAGGGGGTCCATGAATTTGCCGAAACCGGTCACGATACCGTATTTGCGGGCATAATGGCCGTCGGCTATATCAGTAAGGGCCGCAATAAAATAGAGGACACAGCCAAATAGGCGGCTGTAGGGGCTTTCGGACAGAAAGAAAGTCATAAACACCGGCGCCAGAATAATTCTGGTCAGAGTTAGTTTATTGGGCATATTCATGACAGGGGAATCTACTAAGGAAAGAGTCGGGTGTCAATTGATATAAAGCGGCCGCATGCGAAAGGGCAATTTGGCCCTAATACAATTTGCATCAACTCGTTGCTTCCGAAAAACTTGTACGCATTGCCGCTATCTTCGTCAGGATATTTCAAAATAGAAATGAACATTTTGGGGAAAAAGCGTCGAATTAAAAAACACGGCGACCCTATATGTTTTTTGATAATTAATATTTTTAGTCCGGCCGTAGGAGCCACCAAGGAGAGAAAATGAAAAAGACGCAATTCGTGATTTGTTTGCTTTTTATTTGTGTTTTGAATTTGTCGGCACAGCAGTGTGATTTTCCAGAATTAACCGGGCCATATTTGGGCCAGAAATTTCCCGGAGATGTTCCGGAGATGTTTGCCCCCGGTCTGGTTTCGAGTCCGGAGGCAAAAGAAATGGGAATAACCTGGATGCCGGACTTGAAGGAGTT
The DNA here is from genome assembly GCA_937925655.1 of uncultured candidate division Zixibacteria bacterium. GTDB lineage: Bacteria > Zixibacteria > MSB-5A5 > GN15 > PGXB01 > CALAMC01. The sequence continues at coordinate 104,733 of CALAMC010000036.1, forward strand.
TTATTTCACCCGGCAGGATCCTTCCGATTCGGATCGTAAATGGGCCATCTGGTACTCAAAAGAAGCAAACGGCATCTGGACAAGGCCGGAAATTGTCGAATTCTCGGGGACATATCTGGATATCGCGCCCTTTATAACATATGACGGCAAATATATGCTTTTTTATCGCGGCAGTCGAAGCGACACGACTTTCAAAACGGGGACATATATTGCGGAACGCAAAGGTGACAAGTGGACCGAACCGCGCTTTTTTGCCGATGCTTATGTATTAAACACGGCCGATTTTAAAACCTTCTATTGCACCGAAGGAAAAGAAGACCGGCAGATTTATTATATGACGTATGCCGACGGAGAATTTTCCGAAAAGAAACCGCTTGAAGGTCAACTTAATTCGCCGTTTTTCGATGCTCACGGGATGATTTCGCCGGATGGCGATTTTATGTTGTTCGATTCCGACAGGCCGGGCGGTATTGACAAAATTGACATGTACGTCAGTTTTCGTAAAGGGAATAACTCATGGTCGGAAGGCATCAACCTCGGCGAAAACATCAACAGGGGGCATTTTACCATTCCTTCAATTTCACCCGACGGCAAGTATATTTTTATAAATTCGGACAGAGACATTTATTGGGTTTCGGCGAAAGTCATAGACCATTTAAAGAATAAATGAGGTGTTGAGCCCGGCGGGTTTTTGGCCCGCCGGAATGTATTTCATGTTTTTCCCTATTCGGCTCTTATCAGTAGCGCAGAATGAGTGCGATGCGCCGATGCGTTTCGAGCTGCCCGTTGTCCACGAAGACAACATGGCCCTGCTTGCTCATGACCGTCTCGATTATTTCATCGACGGCGTCATCAATGACATCGGGGTCATCAGCATTATCGGCCGGGGTAATATGCATGCCGCTGTCATCGACACGAGCCGGGAAGTGAAAATCTTTTTCGACCAGTAACAAATGGCCGCGGCCTTCATTGGCCAGCCGCCATACTTCTTCGGCGGTGGACACGTATTTACGTTCGCCGACGGCTTTATCCAGTTCCAGCAGGACTTTTCGGCGTTCTTCGGCCAGATTGGCCTCGACCAGCGGCCAGACCAGATTGGCCAGTTCATGCGGCGGGGTCTTGTCATGACTGCCGGTGACGGTGGTCAGGATGGCCTCGCGATGGGATGTCACTTCGTTAAAAAATGAAAGAAAGCGTTCCACGCCCACGACCACCAGAGGCAGGGGATCATCGGCCATAAGCGGTTTGAGAGTGGTATCCACCTTGCGGAAAAACTGACGATGCCGTTCGTCGCGATGGGCTGATTTTTCGATACCATAACCTCCGGGCAGAGGTTCCTCGCCGCCCGGACCTTCGTGAATGAGCGGAAAGCCGTCTTCCTGAAGCTCGACAAGATCTGCGCGAGTGCCTTCGTAAAGCCGGGTCGGCTTTTCGCTCAAGGCGAGCACCCAGTACCGCGGGGTTCGGTTCATGGCAAAAACCAGATCGCGGGTATAGAAAGTTTCTCCCACCACCACTCGTTCTTTCAGCGCAAAGGGCAGATAGATGGCCCGGTCAATGTTGGCGTTGACAAATAGGGCCAGTCCATCCAGAGTATGAGGATAATCGACTTTCGATGCCAGCTTCTCAAGCCGCGTAATAAGGTCATCGCTTTGGCGCTTGCCGAGTTCTTGAATTAAGCGGTCGGAGGCCTGTTTGACCAGATTTCTGACCCGAATTGGGTCTTGGCGGCTTTCCGGCCTGGCACGGTGGGTGGGCAGAGTAATGGTCACCGAGGGGTAACTTTTAATTTGCTGAAGCGGCAGGATATCATGGCGATTCATTTGGTTTTCTCCTTTTTTTATCTTTCGAATCCGGGTCGTTCAATCGCAATCTTCCTGTGTCATAACCCGGTCATTGAGTTTTCAAAGGGACGGTCTTAATTATTATACTCTTAAGATTATTTTGCGACCATTAAATCGACGGGAACCCCTGTTTTAAAGCCCGGTTGGCCGATACCATCGGACATAAACAAAAACCCCGCCTTCGGCGGGGTTTCATAGTCGACATGAATCAGGCAAGATTATTCATCCGCTTTTTCCTGCGGCTGGTCGGCGTCTTGTTGGGCCAGCGCCTCATCCAGTTTTTCCTGAATACGGGCCGATTTGCCATATATCCAGCCCCAAAAGCAGGAGGATTCATAAAAACGCCGTGATAATTGAGAAAACTCGGCCGCTTGAGAAACTCTATGTAATGTAATCTATCATATAGGAGAAACTGCTATGCGGATTGTCAAAACCCAAGTTGGTGGCGTGTCAACGTCTTATCTTATTTTGGCGGCCATTATAGGTATCTTGTTAATGGCACAATCAACACCTGCGGCCGGATGGCCGGTCTGGCCGGACAGCTCGTGGCATGATATTTCGGCCACTTATGGCCTGCCGCAGGGAACCGAATCGGGCTATATTTATATGCATCCCGGCGTCGATTTCCATGTCCCAGCCGCAACTCCGGTCTATGCCATCAATTCGGGGTATGTCAAGGCCTTTATAACCCTTCCCGACGCGGCAAACCCGAATGCCATGTGGCGCATCGTTGTCGGCAATACCGAAGGCAGCGGCAATTGCGATGGGTATATGTATGCCCACCTGGATTATTTCACCGCATTTACGATAGCCGGCATCAGAGTCGGCCAATGGGTGGATGAAGGCCAATACCTCGGCGACGTTGTTGACTTCCACGACCCTTCCGTCCCCAACCACCTGCATATGTCAATAATAAACTACGCCGGCGATTCCGCACAATGGGCCGGCAACTTTTATAGTTGGATTTATACCGGCAATCCTCTGGATTCCATTGCCCCGATGGATGACATCACACCCCCCGTCATCGAAAACGCCTATGGCAATCAATTGCTCGCCTTTTTCAATCCGACTTTGACCGGCTATTTCGGCGAGGGGGAACCGATTTCCGGTGATGTCGATATCATCGCCCGCATTTACGATAACAATTACTTCACCTCATGGAAAAATACGCCCTACGAAGTTCTCTATAAAATCGAAGGAAATTCCTCCATACCGTGGACTTCATCCGTATGTTTTAATAAACGATTTGGAACATACGACTCCATATATGTCATTGCTCCCGTAGTATATCAGTATGATGCGATCTGCAATACCCAGTACATCTGGAATATCAAGCAGGAATACTATTACAATCTGACCAATACCGACAATGACTCGCTAATCGAAGTCAGTGACTACGCCGGTTGCTGGAAAACCCCTTACTTCCAAAATGGCGAGTATAAGGTTTTTGTCAAAGCCCTTGATAAGGCCGGCAACAGTGCCGTCGATTCCATGACCGTCACCGTCGCCAACTATTTTGAGCTTGGCGGGACGATCGATCTGGCTGATGATAATCCTAACCTGGCCGGAACAATAATTACCGCAATCGAAAACGGCGCCGCCGATACCACCGTATCCGACGGCTCCTACAGTATTCCCAATGTCGGCGGGGCGGTACAAATTATCCGCATCTCACGGTCCGGCTACTTTACCCGGGATACCACTCTTTTCATGATTGAAAATGGGACTCTGAATCTGGAACTGGAAGCAAAACCCTATATCTGCGGCGATGTCAACGCCGATGAAACGGTCAACCTTATTGATATATTATACCTCATTGACTACAAGTATGGGACTCCTCCCGGCCCAGCCCCGCAGCCGGAAGAGGCCGGCGATGTCAACAACGATGGTAGCATCAATTTGATCGATATATTATATGTGATCGACTATAAGTATGGCACTCCGCCCGGCCCCGAACCGAATTGCGGGTAGATTAAATGCCTCTTGTTTCATATAATGTTGGGACATGCGAGTATTACAAAGCATGGCCCGACATATTATTATTTTCCGTGCTCGAACCGCCATAGAAATTCAGATGGTCATAATTAAAAATATGTCCCCAAAACAAAACCCCGCCGAAGGCGGGGTTTCATAGTCGACATGAATCAGGCAAGATTATTCTTCCGTCTTTTCCTGCGGCTGGTCGTCGGCTTGTTGGGCCAGCGCCTCATCCAGTTTTTCCTGAATACGGGCCGATTTGCCGGTCAAATCGCGGAGATAGTACAATTTGGCGCGGCGGACTTTTCCCTGACGCACGCGGGTGATCTTGTCGATATTGGGTGAGTGGAGCGGGAATATGCGCTCGATCCCGACGCCATAGGACATTTTGCGGACGGTGAACGTTTCGCCGGTTCCGCTGCCTTTGCGACCGATAACCGTGCCCTGGAAGACCTGAACACGTTCTTTATCGCCTTCTTTGATTTTCACGTGGACTTTGACCGTGTCGCCAGACGAAAATTCCGGGACTTTATCGCGGAAAAAGCCTTTTTCCACCTGATTAATTCGTTTCATTGGTTGTACCTCAATCTATTCGTTTTCGTTATATTCCGCTTCTTTCAATTTATTCAGAAACTCTATTTCATCTTTGGCCAGCTCGATTCTATCGAGCAATTCCGGCCTTTTAAAATAAGTTTTTTTCAATGCTTCGCGGCGCCGGAAGTTTTCAATCTCCTTGTGGTTGCCGCCCAGAAGCGTTTCCGGGACGTTTATGCCTTTATACTCTTCGGGTCTGGTGTAAACCGGCGCCCCGAGGATTTTCTCGACGTGCGAATCGGCCAGAGCGGACTCGAAATTGCCCAGCACGCCCGGTATCAGGCGGACGACGGCATCGAGCATAACCGCCGCGGCCGGCTCGCCGCCGGTCAATACATAATCGCCGATCGAAACCTCCTCGATTTCATAAAGCTCCAGAAGTCTTTCATCGACTCCCAGGTAATGGCCGCAAATCACGGTCAACCGGTTCAGTAAAGAATACTCGACCGCCTGGGGCTGGTCAAACAGCCTGCCCCCGGCCGACGTGAGGATGATTTTTTCGTCCTCATTAACCCAAGCGCTGTACCCGAGCGCACCGAGACACCGGTCGAGCGGCTCCACCATCAGGACCATCCCCCCTCCACCACCAAACGGTTTATCGTCGGCAGTATTATGACGATCCGTCGTGAAATCGCGCAGGTTGATTATTTCTATGTCAAAGAGCCGCTTTTCGCGTCCCCGACCGATTATCGACTGATTAACTACCGAATCGAAATAGGCCGGAAACAGGGTTATAATTTCAATTTTCATCCGGGGAGTCAAATATCCCCTCCGGAGGATTAATGGTTATCTCGTTTTTTTCGAGGTCCACTTTCATAATGAATGCGGTCACCATCGGCAGCCGGAAAAGGTTTCCCCTATCGTCTTTTATAACCAGCAGGTCGTTGGCCGGGAATTCTTCAACGTCGGCCACAATGCCGATATCAGTACCCGATTGGTCCACCACCCGGCAGTCGATCAGGTCGAAATAAAAATAACTGCCGTCTTCGGGTATTCCCAATTCCTCGGAGTGGATATATAAGTACCTGTTGGTATAAGTCCCGGCTTCTTCCGGGCTGTTCACTCCCTTTATTCGCACCGCGGTTTTCCCCGCGATGTCATTCACGGCGGAAAACCTGATTTCATCGTAATGTCCTTCCGTCTCAATCCAGAATTGCCCGGAAACCACCAGGCGGTCGGGATTGTCGGTCAGAGGCTGTAAGAAGATTTCTCCGGACACACCGCGCGGGCGGCCGAATCGTCCGACCACGATATAATCCGGTCTTTTTTTCAACTATTCCAGAATCTCCAAAACCGCCCGTTTGCCTTTTTTGGCCGATATGGCCGATATCAGCGTTCGAATCGACTTGGCGGTTTGTCCATGTTTACCGATCACTTTACCCAGGTCCCCGGCCCCGACTCTAAGTTCATATACCGTAGTCCTCGCTCCCTGCACTTCGGTCAGATCGACTTCATCCGGGTTGTCAACGAGTGCCTTGACGATGGTTTCGATGAATTCTTTCACTGCTATCTCCTTTTGAATCAGAAGAAGTTACTGGTCCTGGTTTATCTATTCGCGTTCGAATCCGGTTTTCTTTTTTAACCTTCGGCCTTGGTTTCGGAAGCCGAAGCATCGGCCTTGACCTCTTCAACCTGCGCGGCCTTGGTTTTCTTGCGGCGTTTCTTGCGTTCGGTTATGTTTTCCTTGATAACGATGGCGGAAACATCCTCGCCCTTTTTGGCCTTCAGATATTTTTCGTAAAATCCGACCTGGGCCAAGAGAGACCGGACCGTTTCGGACGGAAGGGCTCCCTGGTCGAGCCAGTAGGTCATTCTCTCTTCATTGATTTTAACCAGCGCCGGTTTCACAATCGGATTGTAATAGCCCAAAGTTTCCACAAACCTTCCGTCGCGAGCGAATCTGGAATCGGCGGAAACGAAACGATAACTCGGTCTCTTTTTCGTTCCCATTCGTTTGAGTCTGATGACAGTCGCCAAATTAGTTCTCCTTTGATTGCACAGGTATTACATCTGAAAAGGTAACGACCCCTTCGGAATACCCTTTATTTTGAATTTACCCATATTCTTCATCATTTTTTTCATAGCCAGAAACTGCTTGAGAAGATTGTTGACGTCCTGCACCGAATTGCCCGATCCCAGGGCGATTCTTTTTTTGCGGCTGCCGTCGATCAACTGCGGGTTCTGGCGTTCATACGGTGTCATCGATTGTATCATGGCCTCGACCCGGAGGAGGTTGCGCTCGTCGATATGAACCCCCTTGAGGGCTTTGCCGACACCGGGAATCATGCCCAGAATGGATTCGAGCGGTCCCATCTTTTTGAGCTGTTGCATCTGGTTCTGAAAATCTTCGAGCGTAAAGGTGTTCTTTTTTATTTTTTCGGCCAGTTCGACGGCTTTTTCTTCGTCAACGGCATCCTGCGCTTTTTCCACGAGGGTGACGATGTCGCCCATGCCCAGAATGCGCGAGGCCATGCGGTCGGGGTGGAATGATTCCAGGTCGGATAGCTTTTCGCCGATCGAGGCCAGTTTGATGGGACAGCCGGTGACGGCGCGGATCGAAATGGCCGCTCCGCCCCGGGCGTCGCCGTCGAGTTTGGTCAAGGCCACGCCGGTAAGATTCAGTCGTTTGTGGAACTGCTCGGCCAGCGTGACGGCATCCTGTCCGGTCATGGAATCGGCGACCAAAAGCATTTCATCGGGGGTGACTTTTTCTTTTATCTGTTCCAGCTCGGCCATGAGTTCTTCGTCGATATGCAATCGTCCGGCGGTATCCAGAATCACGAGGTCGACAAAATTTTTCTCGGCGTGTTTTTTGGCTTCCAGGCAAATTTCGGGGGGCTTTTGACCGTCAAGTGAAAACACTTCGACATCGATCGAATCGCCCAAAACCATTAACTGCTTGACGGCCGCCGGTCGATAAATATCGGCCGCCACCAGGAGCGGTTTTTTCTTTTTGCGTTTGGCGTCGAGGGCCAGTTTACCGGCCAAAGTCGTCTTGCCCGAACCCTGCAGTCCGCAGAGCATGTACACGGTCGGTGACTTATCGATCGCGGCCAGGGGTTCAGCTTTGTGGCCCAAAAGGGCAACCAATTCATCGTGCACGATCTTGACGATCTGCTGGCCCGGTTCGATCGACTTGAGGACTTTTTCGCCGATCGCCTCGGATTCCACCTGCGCTATGAAATCTTTGACGACTTTGTAATTGACGTCGGCTTCGAGAAGCGCCCGGCGCACCTCGCGCAGAGAATCACGGATGTTCTTCTCCGTCAGCTTCCCGGCGCCGCGAAGCTTTTTGAAAATCCCGTCGAATCTGTCAACTAATTCACCAAACATAATTAAAACCGCTCCGCAGGGCATAGCTCACCCCGCTGGAGCTTAGAAATATAAAAAAACGTCCCGAAATGGCAAGGGAATTTCTACGCTTTTATTTGACGGACAAAAGCGGTCCGGTCGTGCGCCCGGTAAAAGGATGACCCGCTAACCAGGATATCCGCCCCGGCTTTAGCCAATCGGGGGGCATTGGACAAATCGACTCCGCCATCGATCATAATCTCGAATTGCAGACCGTTTTCATGCCGGAAACGGCGGCATATATCCAGCCGGTCATAAACTTCGGGCATAAAAGTCTGTCCGGCAAAACCGGGATTGACGGCCATTAACAGCAAAAGATCAATTTTCCCCAAAAAGGGGATGACATGTCTGATTTCGGTCGGCGGATTGATCACCAGACCGGCTTTGACGCCGGCGCTTTTCAGGTATTCGATATTTCCGATTATACGGGTGCTGTCGAGTCGGTCATTGGCGATATAAACCCAGCGACCCGCTCCCAGATCATGGCGGGGGCAGCCCAGTTCCAGATGAAAGCTGATATATTCGATGCCGATAGCGATAAATTCGTCGAAATAGTTTTCCGGGTCGGTCGTCATGAAGTGGGCGTCATGGGGCAGTGAACATATTGATTTTGACATTCGGGACAGGGTTGCCCCGAAAGAGATATTGGGGACGAAATGGCCGTCCATGATATCCAGATGGATCATATCGGCCCCGGCTTTTTCGGTATTTTTTATTTCTTCACCGAGTCGGGCGAAATCGGCCGCCAGTATGGAGGGCGCCAGTTTTACCATAATTCACTCCGTGGTGGAGACGATCAGGTCGATTTCTTCTCCCACTTCCAGTTCCGTGGCTTGTTCGGCCGATTGTTCCAGCACGGTACCGGGAAGATAGTTTTCGTTGCGAATATGCGTCACCAGACCGATTTTCAGTCCCAGTTTTTTCAGTGTGCTTTCGGCTTCGCTGTAATTTTTCCCAACCAGCTGGGGCATGAAGACGATACCGGACAGGCGCCCGCGATTGACCATCAGGTTAACCCGCGAGCCATGGGGGATTTCCACCCCCGAAACCGGATAAGAGAAAACCACCACCCGCTCGGGCAGGCTGTCGGAAAAGGTCCAGGCGATATCGCCCAATTCCAGACCCGCCGCCTCGATATTAAGTTTGGCCTGGCGGACGGAAAATCCGGCCAGGGGCGGAATTTGCACCATCTTTTGGCCGCTCGATTTGACAACTTTGATGGTTCGACCTGATTTAACCTTGGTCTGGGGCGCCGGGTATTGGGACAGGATGGTTCCCTCGGGCTTATCGGGATGATACTCTTCCGACGAAACCTCCATTTTCAGACCGACCCGCTCCAGAAGGTATTCGGCGTCTTTATAGGCATAGCCGGAGACATCGGGCAATTCGAACTCGGATCCATGCCGGGTGATAATGGGCATGACGATATTGTCCATGACCAGATATATGGCGATGATTGTTAAAAGCGGTCCCAGAGTATAATACAGGGCTTTACGAGGCAGGGTTTTATCGGTCAGAATACGAGTCATGAATGCGGCAAAGCGCGATTTTTTTCCAGATTGCTCCATAGTCATCAGACTATTTTACAACCTTGAAAACGAAAGGGCACTAATTATTTTCACTGATTTTTGGTTTTTTTGAGGCGGGCGGCAAAGGAGCCGGACATGAATTCAACGTCGGGATAGGTTTTGATGAAGCCGCGTTCGGAAACGATATCATCGCCGAAATATTTGCCGGCCGATTCGAGCACAAAATCTTTGCGCCGGAGCAGGAATTCTTCAATTACTTCGTCGTTTTCCTTACGCAGGACGGTACACGTGGAATAGACAAGAATACCCCCGGGCCGGACCAGTTTGGCCGCCTTGTCGATCATCATACTTTGAACTTTATGCAGTTGTTCGACGTCGTCGGGGGTTTTAATCCAGCGCAGGTCACTGTGCTTTCCGGCGTTGCCCCAGCCGGTACAGGGAGCATCAAGAATAACCCGGTCGAATGGCTCGGCGCTAAATTCCAGATTGTCGGCGTGAACGGGGCTGACGATTTTAATGCCCATTAATTTGCAGTTTTCGGCCAGTATTTTCAAGCGCGGCCGGGATCGGTCCACGGCGGCGACCAACCCCTGGTTACGCATACGCACGGCGGCGTAACTGGCCTTGCCTCCCGGCGCGGCGGCCAGATCGAGGACGCGCATTCCGGGTTTGGGGTTTAAAAGACGGATCGGTAAAGCGGCCGATTCATCCTGAATATAAATTTTGCCCTCGGCGACCATCTGGTCAAACATTTCATGAGACTGCCGGGTGCAGAAAAATTCATGCAAATAGCGGCCCGGCCGAAAATCTATATTCTGCTCTTTGAGAATTTCGGCGATTTGTTCCGGTTTGGCTTTGATATAATTGGCTCGAAAAGATAAATAGGGCGGGTTGTTCATTTCGGCCAGGAGTTTTTCGGTCGCCTCGTATTTGAATTCAGTCAGGCAATACTCGACAAACCAGTCGGGGTAGGAATAATAATCGGACAGGTGCTGGACGGGATTTTCCCTCGGGTCGATAAAAACGCGTCGCTGGGGGTTGCGGATAGCCGAGCGAAGCACGGCGTTGACCAGACGCGCCCGGGCGGCATCGACAAAGTGACGGGCCAGGTTGACCGATTCGGACACGATCGCCGCTTCGGGAATACGGTCCGTGAAAAACAGCTGGAAAAAGCCCAGCCTTAAAATGGCCTGAAGGCGAATCGGCAGTTTTTCCGATGGACGGCTCAAATAAAAGCGGATATCATGATCCAGGCGTCTTTTGAGCTTGATGGAACCGTGGACCAGCTGACGCAAAAATCGTATATCGCGGGCGTCGAAATTGTGACGATGAATAAAGTCGATAATAATCTCGTCGGCATTACGGCGCAATTTTTCGGCTTCGCAAAGAATATCCATGGCGGCGCCGCGAACCGGGTCATATTTATTTTGTTTTGTTTCGGTCATCGTTAAAATTCCATCGGATCCCGGCGGACCCCATTTTGGTCTTCGTGCAATAGCGCCCGACGATGGACGGAGAGCGCCGACGCCCCCGCGGCGTCTTTAAGACCGGCCGCCAGAATAACTTCGTTGGGGCGAGCATATCCCCCGGTTCCGATACCCAGGGTCATGGCAATCACCCCCTTATCGGGGTTGTTATTATTTTCGTCAGAATAGGTCAGTTCATAAACGGCCGGACGGATATCAACGACGGCGATGCCGTCCTTTTTCTCCCGTTTGATTTCGATTTTGTCGCGTCCTGATAACTCATCGAGAAGGGTTTGCGTATTATCCTGCCGCTCGATTTCGACATCGTAAACGGCCCGATTGATGCGGCTGTTCAAAGAAACCTTGTCGTTGAACAGTACCCGTGCCGAAACGACATAGAAACCTTCGGGAAGGTTTTCATTAAGGCGCGCGACGATATCGGCCCGAAACGGGCTTTCCAAAGTCATGTCGAAATATTCGGCCTCGGAACTATAGCCCAGCGACAGCGACGGCCCGAATGACAATTTCATGTGCGGATGAAAGCCCAGAGAATATGCCACCGGGATCGAGGCCCGCCGGATAGCCCGCTCGATAGTACGGATATTATCCAGATGCGATAAAAACCGGGTCAGGCCCCGACGGCCCCACTTGATGCGGACGAAATTCTTGGTCGGAGCCACCGCGGAGACTTTGACCACTTTTTTGGTCGAACGTCCGAAAGCGGTATTATCATCGGATATGCTGTTGCCCGGTTCGCTTTTAATTTTCGGTGCGGGTGGATCTTTAAGTATTTCCGACGATAACCCTCTTTGCTTTTTAAGATGTTCATTCGAAACGGTCAGTTCGATATGCTCCCAGGGCAGTTTTTCGGCAAACGACCTTGCCCGCAGAAGACTATAAGGATCGAGGCCGCAGGTTTGGAAAGCCTTCATCCATAAATCGAAGTTGAAATTTTCCGACCAACCATCAAAGCGGGCGCCGGACTTAAAAGCGGCTTCGATAACATCGGCCATAACTCGATCGGAACGTCCGATGATGCCTTCCATAAAGGCCAGTCGATTATCATGCTCCTTGAAATTGACAAAGCTGTTTCTGACCGACCTTTTAATGTGTTCGATTTTGCGGGCGATTTCATCCGGGTGCGGCTGGGCATCCCATTGCAGGGGCGTATGCGGTTTGGGCGAAAACGGCGAGAGGGTGACGTTAATGATTCTTCGGCCTTTGTAGTTGGCGGCGATGCGGCAAACCTTGTGTATCATATCGACAATCCCGTCGATATCTTCGTCGGTTTCGGTCGGCAGGCCGACCATAAAATACAGCTTGACCAGATTCCAGTCGTTACGAAAAGCCAGTTCGATAGTATCGTACAATGCCCGATCGGTTATATTTTTGCGGATGAAGGCGCGCAGTCGTTCGGTTCCGGCTTCGGGGGCAAACGTCAGTCCCGTCTTGCGCGACGTTTTGGCGGCCGTGGCCAGTTCCTGCGTGAAAGTCCCGGGGCGCATCGACGGCAGTGCCAGAGCCACGCGTTTGCTTTGAAGCTCTCGTGAAAGTTTCAGAGTCAGCGACTCTATATCCGGATAATCACCCGACGACAACGACAGAAGCGAGACTTCATCGAAGCCCGTCTTGCGCAGTCCGGTATTGACCTGACTGATGATATCATAGGCCGGGCGGACTCGTACCGGACGATACACGGCGCAGGCCTGACAGAAGCGGCAGTTCCAGGGACACCCGCGCATGATTTCCACGGTCAGACGACTGTGCACGGTTTCGATAAACGGCACGATCGGAAGGTCGGGATAAATCCGTCGTTCCAGGTTCGGGATTTTATTATTCTTTATGACGGCCGGGATATCATCGTGCACGGGTTTCTTCGTAATCGCGTCATAAAAAGCCGGGACATAAACGGACGGGACTTCGCGGGCCAGACGGCGAAGTTTTTCCGTTCTGGTGAGATTTTTCGATTCCCGGACTATTTCGCAGATGCGAATGATATTATCCTCGGCGTCACCGATATAAAATAAATCGATAAACTCGGCCGACGGTTCGGGGTTGTTGACGACCGGTCCCCCGGCAATAATCAGGGGATGACGGTCGCCGCGGTCTTTTGAGCGCAAGGGAATTTCGGCGAGGTCGAGAATGTTCAATAAGTTGGTATAGATCATCTCATAGGCCAGAGTGAACCCGACGATATCGAATTCGGCGAGTGATCGGTGTGATTCCAGCGTAAAGGCGGCAATGCGTTCGCGGCGCATGACGGCTTCGGCATCGGTATCGTACGCGAAAAAGCGCTCGCATAAAAAGCGATCGTCTCCGTTGATCAGATGATACAAAATCTGGGTGCCCAGATACGACATGCCGATTTCGTATTTGTCGGGATAGCCGAGAGCGAATTTAAGACGGCCATCGTGGGGTTTGACAATCTGCCCCAGCTCACCGCCGGTGTACTGCCCCGGTTTAATCACGAAGGGGAAGAATTTTTCTTCGAGAACGTGCTGCATACTCCAATTATAACATTAAAAAATCCCGCCCCTGACGGGCGGGATAAATTTCGTGCTCTTTTCAGTCAAATTAGCCGAAGAGCTCTTTGCGATTGCATTCGCAAACACCGACGTTGTTGGTGCGATAACGCCAGCCGGAAGAAGAACGTTCGGCTTTGACGTATTTAATAAAAGCGATTTCGCTTTTGCAAATGGGGCAAGTCATGGTGTGCTTTTTCTTCGACGCCTTATCCGCAAAACTTTGTTTCTTGGCCATTTAAAATCAACCTCTAACTTTCTTTGACCATTTCCAGTTCGCGCAATTCATCTTTAACAGCCAGTAATATTTCCGTGGCCTCGGATAATATACGCAAATCGGCGTTCTTGGCAACCAAATTTTGCGCCATCTTGAAATAACTCGACGCGGTCGCATAGTCGCGATTCTGGAGCGCCACCAAGGCTTTGAAACAGGCCTTTTCGCTGTCAGGCGTCATCTTCCCGACCCAGTTTCAGGCGTTCTATGTCCTTGAGCCGCTTGACAAACGGCGTGACTTTATAGCCCCGGTTTTTCATGAAATAAATCAGCGACCCGGCCAGGTGTATATACATCGGGTCGATTTTGGCTTCGGCCGACTTGAGGACATCGTCCAGAATAGTCAGAATATGCCCCTGCCGTTCTTTTTCATTGGCGACATATTCATACTCGTTTTTAAGGTATTGAAGATATAAATCCAGCAGGTCGGATGACGGCGCCGTCGCCGGAGCTTTCAACACCAGCTTTCTTTTGGGAACGGCCCCGGCCATTTTCCAGCCTTCGATTTCGCCATGAAGTTTTCTCGATTCCGGGTCAGCCATATCCAGTCCGGATTGAATGTCGGCGAACAGCGAACCGATCCGGGATAATATATCGCCGTTGAATCGTCCGTTATCGAGGAATTTGCGGCTTTCGGACATCCATCGGGCGAGGCGGTTATTGATATAGCGCCCGCGAAGAGACTCCCGGGCGATTTCATCGAGGGTATCCAGGCTGCGGGCGGTGTCCAGCCGGCTGGCTTCGGCGCTCACCGCGCGCGAAATGAAGCTTTCCAAAGTCGATTCCAGTTTTTTAAGGGTTTCCAGACGGCTCACCGATCTTCTCCAATAACCTGGGTCGAGGTGTGTTCGGTCAGATCCACGCGGTGGTTTTTGCGTTCGAGATATTCTTCGAGCAACACCGCCACCCGATCAACCATGGCCGACAACCGGTCGGCGCCGCTATCGGGTTTATCGATGACGGCCACCAGCCCGGCCAGTTTCAGTGCGGCCAGTTTGGACAGAGCGTCGGTGCGGGGCAAATCCGAGGCGTCGGCGATTTCGCTTATGGTTCGTCGCCCGTTGACCAGCGACAGGAGATTCCATTCTTCACTTTGCAGAGAAATCTCCTTTTTGCGTTCCGGCGGCGCGGGCGTGATAGTCAAAACCTGGGAAAAATCGGGAACGGCTTCGCGAATACGATTGATTTCGTCCAGCCGGCGCAGGCCTTCAAGAATGACATTTTCGACCGACAGGCTGACGGTGATCTCCTCGTCGGTGGGAAACTGGTTTTCATAAAACTTAAACGACCCCGATTCCCAGGACAGAAGCGAATAGATTAGCTCCTCTATTTGCGAGCGAACGACCTCTTCCAGATCGGCCCGGTCGATGAATTTCTTTTCGAGCAATATTTGTCCCAGCCGCCGGGATGATTTCACCCGGGATTGCATGGAAACGGCTTCATCGAGTTGTCCGACGGTTATTCGTCCGCGGTCTTTGAGAAGCTGTCCGATGTGAAAAGTCTGTCTTGGCCCGTAGGCGTAAACAATCTGCCCCAGTTTAAAATAAATCATGACAATATCGTCATCTTTTTGAATCCCGAGGGTGCCCGATTTTCGGGTATTGGCAATCAGTTGAAATATCTCGGGAAGCGTAAAGCGTCCTATTTTTCCCTGCAATGCCTGGTCCATGAGTACTCCTGATTTACATTCGGAATAAGAATATATTTGATACAAGCGTTTGTCAAATAATGTTTTTGAGGAGTAAGAGTTTTTCAAGTTTTTTCAAATCCCACCTTGCATAATGTTGTTTTGTCATGCCTCTCCACTTCCGGACCAACAGAAACTATTGGCGTTCGTAAATCCTGAAATCCATTTGATGATTACAGAGGGAATCAAAATGATTAAGACCGATTTAATGGATGGGCTGTTTGAGGCCATCGACCGTTCCGACGCGGAGAAATTCTCCGTCTTTTTGGCCGATGATGTCACTTTCCGGTTCGGCAACGCCGCGCCGGTTGGCGGCAAAGCCCAGGTCAAAGAGGTTGTCGGCGGCTTTTTCGCGAGCATTAAGACGCTTCGGCACCAAATTCATGATACCTGGTCGGTCAATAATGCCATTGTTTGTCATGGGATGGTGACATATACCCGTCACGACGGCTCCACGCTGACCGTGCCGTTTGCCAATATCTTTAAAATGAAGGGCGAACTGATCAAGGATTATTTGATTTTCGCGGATACATCGGAATTATATAAATAAGCTTATAATGCCTATTCTATAAACGGCTCGATATTGATCATCGAACCGGACACCTGGCGTTTAAGCGACCAGTTGCCCAGCTTGGGGTCGGCCTCGAAACCATAACCCATCACGGTATCGCCGACACTGGTTATAATTATCACGAAGCTGTCGGTCGTGATTAAATTTCGTCCCGAATTGTAATTAAGATGAGCCGAATTCAGGCGGGCGCTGTCATCGCTTATGATACGAACATGACCGTAAACATCCATGAGGTTGACTTCCTCGCGAATCAGCCCGCTGTCGGAAACAAGGTGCGATTTTTGGGCGCCCGTGGAATCGAAAAAGAACACTTCCAGTTGCCAGGCCAGGGTAGAATCCTGCTTTTCGTATTTTTCTATATAACCGGCCTTAATATCGGTCGTGACGCGGTTTTTATCATAAAGGAATATATGGGCATTGCGGAATTGCTGGTCGGGGCGCATGGCTGTGGAATCGGCGGCGGCAGTGCGGCCGACTCCGGGAGCCTTGATTTCCGGGTCGTCGCCGCAAGAAATTAATAAAATAAAGGTTGCGAATATCAGCCATAGCTTCATGATATTGTTTCCTCAATATAAGTTATCGGTTGTTCGGGCCGGTTGTGCCAGCGGTTATGAATCCATATCCACTGGTCTTTATTTTCTTTTACGATTTTTTCCCAGATTCGTGTACATTCTTTCGTCAGATTATACACATCGTGTTCGAAATTTTCGGTTCTCTCGATTTTGATTTCCGGCCAGACTTTGATTTTATATCGGCTCCCGTTTCTAAGGCAGATTATCGGGACGACCGGCGTATCCGTCCTCAAGGCGAGGATCGATTGTCCGACCGGAGTATGCGACAGCCGCCCGAAAACCGGGATGAACATGCTACGGACCCGGAACGAATCGGTATCCATCAAAACCCCCAGCATGCCGCCGTCTTTGAGCCAGCGCATCATCTCGCGCGGCGACTGACGGGTATCGAACACTTTCATGCCCATTTGTTCCCGGCCGGTGCGAATCAGTTCATCAAAGCGCGGGTCATATAGCCGTCGGCCAATCACGCCGACCTTGTAGCCCATCCGGGCGAAATGTACGGCCAGGAGTTCGAAATTTCCGATATGCCCGGTCGGGACGATAACGCCATGCCCTTTATTATAAACGGGGTCGAGATTCTCAAGACCTTCAATGTCGATCAGGTTTCTTAATTCGTCGTCGTAATGCCGGCGAATGCGGATGACATCGACGGCCATTTTCCCCATGTTTATGAAGCATTTGCGGGCAAGCGTCTTAAGCTGATTTTGACTTAACTCGCGCCCGAAGGCCAAATAGGCGTTGCGCTGTGCCTTGAGCCGATCCCGACGGGAAAAGACATAAACCATATTGCCCAGAACCGCTCCGAAAAAAAGCGCCGCCGACCTCGGCAAAGTATTTAGAAGAAGCGCAGAAATTTTCACGACATTATAGACGAGCGTCCTTTTAAATTCCCTGGAAATGAACATGGCCTTAAACCAGCTTTGATTTGAGAATATCGTGAAGATGAACGATCCCGACCGGGTGGCGCTCGCGGTCGATAACCGGCAGAACCGTGATGGAATGCTTTTCCATAATGGACAGGGCCTTGTCCAGAATGGCTTCAGGGTTTATTGATTTCGGGTTTTTGATCATGACCTCGCTCATGGCGAACTTGAAAATATCATTCTCGCACTGGGTAAGCCGCCGCAGGTCGCCGTCGGTAAAAATTCCGGTGAGTTTTCCGGTTTTATCGACGACCAGCGTGCATCCCAGGCGTTTGCCGGTCATCTCGAATATGGCCTCGCGGATTTTGGTTTCATCCGAGACAATCGGGATTTCCGAATTGACATGCATCAAGTCGGCCACCCGCATCAAAAGCCTTCGCCCCAACGAGCCTCCGGGATGAAGGAAGGCGAAATCCTCCGCGGAAAAATGGCGCTGTTTCAACAGGGCCACCGCCAGCGCGTCGCCCATAACCATGGCCGCCGTGGTCGATGTAGTCGGCACCAGATTATTGGGACAGGCTTCGGAACCGACCGAACAATCGAGGATAATATCGCATTTGGCGGCCAGCGGTGAATCGGGCTGACCGGTGAGGAGAATTATTTCCACGCCGAGTCTTTTGACGGCCGGCAGAATCTGATAAAGCTCGTCGGTTGCGCCCGATTTGCTGATGGCGATCATGACATCATCATCACGCACCATACCCAGGTCGCCATGTACCCCCTCGGCGGCATGAAGGAAAAATGATGAAATTCCGATGGAAGTCAGGGTCGCGGCGATTTTTTTGCCGATAATGCCGGATTTACCCATACCGGTGACAATGACTCTTCCCTTGCACTCAAGGATTTTCTCGACGGCGTGGACGAAGTTTTCATCGAGCCGCCGGGCCAGGGCTTCAAGCTCCTGCGATTCTTTGCGAATGACTTCTTTTCCGGTTTCCAGAATCATGGCCATATTAACTTACTTATAAAGTGAAGCCGGGACAATATGACGGCTTTCAAAATAGACGGCCAGAATTTCGCACACCGCTCCCGAGCCGCCTTTGGCCTCGGTTACAAAATCAACTAATTCGATTAATTCCGGAGCGGCATCGCGCACAGCAATGGAAAGACCGACCTGTCGGGCCAGACCGATATCCAAAAGCTCATTGCCGACAAAAGCCACCTGATCGAGCGTCAATTTGAGCTTTTTCAACAGTGGCTTTATTTGCTCGCGTTTGTCCATTCTGTCCTGTAAAACATGTTTGATTCCAAGGTCTTTCATGCGCGTGGTCGTGGCTTTTGACGGGCGTCCCGATATAACGGCAATTTCAAGCCCCAAACGCATTGCCATCACCATGTAAAAACCGTCGGATATATGGAATTTCTTCATTTCAAAACCGTCGGGTCCAAAATATATATGGTCGTCGGTGAGAACCCCATCGACGTCGAGGGCCAGAAGTTTTATCGGCTCGAATCGTTTGACCAGCTGGCGGCGGGTAAGATGTTTCTTTTTTGTCGGGGCAGTCATATTGTTAATCTTCCCTGCGACTGCCATGAATGGCCAAAACCTGGGCGATTAAATCTTCCATCAGATCCAGACGAATCATCGAGGCGGCATCGCACAACGCTTTCGACGGTTCCGGGTGAGTTTCGACAAAAATACCGTCGATACCGATGGCCGCCGCGGCCCGGGCCATAGGTATGACGAATTGCGGCTGTCCGGAACTGTTGTGGCCCCCGCCGCCGGGCAATTGCAATGAGTGAGTGACATCATAAATGACCGGGTAACCGTACTTTTTCATCATAACAAAAGAGCGGAAATCGACTACCAGATTATGATAGCCAAAGGAACTGCCGCGCTCGGTGAGCATGACTTTTTTTGTGCCGGCTTTGGCGGCAATTTTATCCATATCCTCGGGCGCGACAAACTGGCCCTTTTTGATATTAATCCATTTGCCGGTGGCGGCCGCCGTACGAACCAGCTCGGTTTGACGGCATAAGAAGGCCGGGATTTGCAATATATCGGCCACGCGGGAGACCTCGGCAATTTCCGACGTCTCATGGACATCGGTCAAGATGGGCAGGTGAAACTTTGTTTTAACGGCGGCAAGCACCTCCAATCCGAAAGATATCCCGTGTCCCGAAAACGATTCCCCCGAAAGACGGTTGGCTTTGGCATAGGATGACTTGAATATGACTGGCACATCGAATTGCGTCGAGAGCGCCGTCAGCCTTTCGGCCACTTCAAAGCATAAATCCTTCGATTCTATGGCGCACGGCCCGGCGATGAAGAAAAACTTGCCGGAATTAATTATCTGGTCAATGGTGGTCATGGGCGTCATTTATGGTTTCCTGAAGTGCCATTTGATAAGGTCGCCTTTTTTGGTAATGTATTTATCGCTGGCGGTGTTGACGGTGCTGTCGTTGACGGTAAACAGCCACCAGTAGCCGTTGCCGGAGGCTACCGAGTCGATGGCCCGGACAAATGTCCCCATCGCGCTTTCATAGGATTCCACCGAATGCCTTTCCAGAGTCAGTTCCAGCACGGACGTGCCGTCACGGCCGTCTATTTCAATAGTCAGACTATCCGACTGCTGGGGCACAGCGGCCTTTTTGGCGGCCGGTTCATGGCTTCCGCAGCCGGCCAACAATATAATCAACGCCAAAACAACCGGGGGGGTCATCGAATTTTGCGCAAAAATCATAAATTGTTTCTCCATTTTGGCCGGCGCATAAGATAAATTATTCTCATCCTATTGTCAAAGTTTCGTTTTTGGATGGATTCGCAGATTAAACGCCCTTGACGGTTATTCGTCATTAATCATAATATGTTTGAGACGCCGAAACAAAATCCTGCGCCAGGCGTAATCTCCATTATAGCAATAGTCGCCTTTCTGTCAGGATTTTTTCCGGCCCGCAAAGCGGCATCTCTGGAGCCGGTTAAAGCCTTAAAATTATTTTAACGTGCTATGAGACCATCAGTCATAATCAACGTATTCCTGCGGGATTTTCGTAAACAGCGCAAGAGGATGAGCCTGACGTTATTGGCCATACTCTGGGGGACGTTCTCAATCATGCTTTTGCTGGCCTTTGGCGAAGGTTTGAAATACCAAATGAAACACGGGACAAGAGGGTTGGGCGAAGGGATAGTAATAGTCTGGGGCGGCCAGACCTCCATTCCTTTTGAAGGTTTTGGCAAAGGCCGCCATATACCTCTGGTGCCTGATGACATTGATTATATCCGGCAACGGATGCCGGAGCTGGAGGCGGTTTCGGGAGAATATATCCGCTGGGGAGCGACGGTGAAGTTCAAGGATAAAGTGTTGAGCGAGCGGATTAACGGCCTTTTCCCTGATTATGAGCAATTGCGCAACTTCATTCCCCAAATGGGCGGACGATTTATCAATGGGGCCGATATCGAGAAACGCCGCCGGGTCGCCTTTCTGGGGGATAGGACCTATGAACGTCTGTTCTCCGGCGGTTCGACCGACGCCAGCGGAAAGGAATCGCAACCGCTCGATCCGGTCGGCCAGACAATTGAAATCGGCGGGACCCCTTTCTTGGTGATTGGGGTCATGCAACATAAAATGCAGGGGAGCTCTTATCAGGGCCGCGATGAGGATGTTATCGCCATTCCCGCGAGCACGTTTGTGGCATTATTCGGGGATCCCTATCTGGATAATATTATTTACAAACCGTCAGACAAGGGCGACTACAAGGGTGCGGAAAAGCGGCTGTTCGAGGTCATGGGGGCCAAACATAAGTTTCATCCTGACGATGAATCCGCCTTGTGGACCTGGGACATCATGGAAGAGGAAAAGGAAGAAGAAATGATCGCATTCGGGATACAGCTGTTTCTCGGTATGATCGGGGCGCTGACGCTAATTATCGCCGGGGTCGGCGTGGCCAATATCATGTACGTTTCGGTCCGGGAAAGAACCCGTGAAATCGGCATCAAGATGGCGCTTGGAGCGCGGCGAATATATATACTGGTGCAATTCGTGCTGGAAGCGCTGTGGATCACGCTTTTCGGCGGAGCCCTGGGAATGGCCATGGCTTATGTATTAACCGAGGCTTTCAGGCGTGTCGAAATTGATTCGGAAGCCATCAGTTTCATGGGCAAGCCGACGGTTTCGCTGGAAATCGGAATTATTGTCACCCTGATTCTGGGAATAATCGGGTTTTTATCCGGACTGTTCCCGGCCATGAAGGCTTCCTCGGTGGACCCGGTGCAATCATTGAGATATGAATAGGAAAACCCGAATCGACAAGGATATAAAATGCTGAAAATGTCCAACATCCACAAAGTCTATAAAACCGGCCATGTCGAATTCCGTGCTCTCAAAGGTATTAATATAGAAATCAAGGACAATGAATACGTCTCGATCATGGGCCCGTCGGGGTCGGGAAAATCGACACTCATGAATATCATGGGTTGTCTGGATGTTCCCTCGGAAGGCGATTATACGTTCGATGATCGGCCGGTCAGAAATTTAACGCCCAATCAACTGGCCGAAATTCGCAATCGCAAGGTGGGCTTTGTATTTCAGGCGTTTAATCTTCTGCCCTATGCCACCGCCGCCGAAAATGTCGAAATCCCCCTGCTCTTTGCCGGGATGAAATCAAAAGCGCGTCGCCTGCGGGTTACCGAAGTATTGAGCTCGGTCGGGCTGGCCGATAAAATGGATAATAAACCGACCGAATTATCCGGCGGCGAAATGCAACGGGTGGCGATTGCCCGGGCGCTGGCCAACAGACCCAACCTGATTCTGGCCGATGAGCCGACGGGTAATCTCGACAGCGCTTCCGGAACGGAAATTATCAAGCTACTCGATGAAATGCACGCGCAGGGGCACACCATAATCATTATCACCCACGACCAGAGTATCGGTAATCATACCCAGCGAATAATCAAACTCAAAGACGGCATGGTTTTTAACGGAAACGGCAGTCCGGCTTAGTTTCGGGGATTTAATCGGTTACAGTTTGGTCTTGCTTTCCATGCGGAATCTTTGCAGATTAGGTTCCGATGAAGAAATTACATTTATTATTTTTCGAAACCGTTATGGCGGCGGTGATTTTAATGATTCCGGTGGCGGGTCAGGATGCGAGCGATACGCAAAATATCTCGCCGGCAGACTCGACGTTCAGTCAACCGGATTCGATTTATTTGCGTTCGAATCTTCCCCGTGTCAGTTTAACCACCGACAATTTTTTCCTGCAGCGAGCCTTTTATCCGGATTTGTATAAAAGCGAGTTTGATGTAAAAAACGACCTGCGCAAAATTTCCGGCGGTGATTCCGCCCTGATGGCGCGCTGGGACGGCCTGGGAATGCGGATTCTTGGTATTATCGAAAATCTTTCCGGGGTGAAATGGGTCGAGCGGGGATGCGACATCCATTTGCTTCGCTATCTTCCGGTGGAATTCATGTATGACCCGCTGGCTCTGCCGATGGAAGGCATCAGGCGCCAGTCATTTATCGAGGCCGCTCCGGGGGGATTGTATCGCTTTTTCAATCTCATTCGCATTCTGGCGGGAAGGAATCTGATGCAACTTGGTCAGGGGCAATATGCCGGCTCGGGCGTCAGACGGCACCCTCTGCTGGAACAATCACAATACCGTTTCGACGTCATGACATTGATTCTGGCCGTGGCGGTAGCGGAACAGGTTATTCCCCCCGACAGCCTGGGTCTTATTTTGTCATCGGAAACTTTTAAGGCCCGCAATCCCGGTCTTGAAATTTATCGCAACCATTTTCGAAGTAGCTGGAAATTGAGCGCGCAGACGCCGTTGCTATATTATATAACCCGGGAATCGGCATATTCACCTCTGGTCGAATTGACCAAAGCACCCCGGGTGCGGCAGGTCAAACCACGGGCACAGGGCGACCGGGAACAAACGAGACTTTCCGCCGGCGGCGGACGGCTTGGCTTTTCTGTGGCCAGAACATCGCGGGGATATCTTGAAGTTATCGATATCGATACCCTGGGTCTGGCTTACGCCAACGGTCTGATGGTCGGTGACCAGATCAAACGAGTCAACGGCGAATATCCGCGCAATGCACGCGAGCTCATGGCCAAGATACTTAATAAGATCGATACCGACGGGGTTTATATGCTGGTGGCTCGGGGAAGCGGAGAAATCGGGGTATTGATGGTGCCGGTGCAGGATATGCCGAAGGAAGGATTGGCTCCCCGCGAGACTACTCCCCGCAGTCGAACTTTCCCGAATAATTGATGCCGACTCACGGCTTTTTATTTTCGTATAATTTCTGCATTCCTGTTTTTTCGAAAGGATAAAAATGAAGGCGATCATTGTCTATGTGTCGTCGTACGGCCACGTCGAACAAATGGCCGGCAAAATTATGCAGGGGCTCGAAGAAGAAGGCTCTGTTGTTAAACTGACCAAGGCCTCCGATATCGAGGCCGAAGATTTGCTTAAGTATGACATTGTTATTTTCGGTTCACCGGTGCGGATGGGCTCGATCGAACACAACCTGAAGGCCTTTATAGAAAAGACCGGCGGCCTGTGGTTAAAAGCGGCGCTTAAAGATCGCATCGGCGGAGTCTTCGTCTCCGGAGGGAATTACAATTCCGGTGTGGAATTGACCCAGATGGCTCTCTATGGAACCCTTCTCGAACTGGGCATGATTATGGTTGGGTTTGTCAACGATATGCCCGGATACGGGCATGGCGCCAACCAGTGGGGCCCGGTGGCAAAAGTGGGACTTGACGGATCCGAAGGCCCATCCGACGAGACGCTTACGGCGTGCGTCGAATATGGGCGGCGTCTTGCCCGGGTCGCTCGAGAAATACGCGGGCAGAATAATATTCATATGTAGTTGACTTGCCCGGTATGGCGGTTTATATTCGCCGGAAAATTTGGCGGGATAACAACTGCAGAGAGGATCCGCGTGGAGGTGACCAAGGCTTCTCTGGGGGGCGGGTTATATCAACAGCTAAGGCATCCGGACAAGGATGTCTTCAAAACCATCCTGAAGATATTGGGACTATTTGCATTTCTATATCTTTTCATATTATCGATATCTCTTTTGGGCGATGCTTTCAAGCTATTCGGCAAGGATTTCGCAAGATCTCTTCTGGCAACGACTTCCCATCCACTCATAGGCCTGTTTATTGGAATTCTGGCCACATCGATTATACAATCCTCATCGACCACATCATCAATTGTCGTCGGCCTGGTCGGGGGCGGAATGTTGAACATCGAGTGTGCTATACCGATAATAATGGGCGCCAACATCGGAACCACCGTCACGAATACTATCGTCTCGCTGACGCATATTACACACGGCGATGAATATCGGCGGGCCTACTCGGGGGCGGTTGTTCATGATATTTTCAATCTTCTCTCCGTTATGGTTTTATTCCCGCTTCAGTTGACGACAGGCTTTTTGAGCAAGATGGCTTTATATTTTGAAAAAATACTCGAAAACATGGGCGGCCTGGCTTTCGGTTCACCCATTAAAATCATAACCAAACCGTTGATTGAAATCATTTTGAATGCATGCGGTCAAAGCGGCTGGGTTTCGGCCGGCGTGGCCATTTTGCTTTTGATAATTGCTCTTAGATATATGGTCAAGATATTGAAATCGATGGTATTGTCGCGGGTGGAGAGGTTTTTCCAGCGCTATGTCTTTAAAACGACTTTTCGCGCCCTTATGCTCGGCCTGATCCTGACGGGGATAGTCCAGTCGTCCTCGATTACGACCTCCCTGATAGTCCCTCTGGTGGGCGCCGGGGTGCTGTCGTTAAACCGCGTTTATCCTTTCACACTCGGCGCCAATGTCGGAACCACGGTGACGGCCATCATGGCGGCCATGGTCACGGTTAATTCGGCGGCTCTGGCGGTGGCTCTGGCCCACTTGCTTTTCAATATCTGCGGTATTATTATATGGTTGCCTTTGAAAAGGATACCGATAAAATTGGCCGAGCTGGCCGGAGGATTGGTGCAAATATCGAAATTCTACCCGATTGGCCTGACCATTGTAATATTTTTTGCCCTGCCTTTAGTGCTGATTTATATTTTGAGGTAATACAATATGCTTGAAGAACTCTTGAGAATGTTCCGCAAGGAAAGCCTCCTCGACCAGTGCTATAATACGACCGTAACCATGCTGGAAACCGACGAGGAGATGTTTCTGGCCAGTGTCAATTCCCTCCGCCACCTCGACAGCGCCAAATTGCCGTTCAATATTTATGAAAAAGACAAAACCATCAACAAGTTCGAGCGTGAAGTCCGGCGTAATGTCCTGACGCACCTGACCATATCCGAGTCCAAGAATGTGGGAATCGGACTGGTGCTAATTTCAATCGTCATTGACGTCGAGCGAATCGGCGATTATACAAAAAATATTACCGAACTGGCGGTGGCACATCCGGCCCGTCTGGAAGGCGGCGATCTCGAAGAAACTCTGGTGGAGGTGGAAGATCGTGTAAAACAGCGTTTCAGGCAAATGGTCAAAAGCCTGGTGGAAAAGGATGTGGAATTGGCCCGGAAGATCATGTCCGAGCACCGGGATATTTCGGGCAAATGTGATCTGGCCCTCAATGACATTCTACTGGGCAAGGATGAAACATTGACCCCGCCCGATGCCGCCGCTTTGGCGCTATATTTCCGGTATTTGAAACGGATTGGATCGCATTTGACCAATATCGCCAGTGCCGTGATTAATCCATTTCCACGGATCGGTTTCCGCGAAAAGCCACAAAACGGTCAATAATTGACAAAGGAATGGGGCGGACAACACTTTTAGGCCACAATGTTATTTTCTTGGCAATATTAAAATGTTGCCAGTATATTCAGGACATTTATGGAAACACTGACCGAGATTTTATCCCATAAGGTATTCCTCTGGGGCGGTTTTAATGTTTTGATACTGATCCTCTTGGCCCTCGATTTGGGTATTTTCCACCGAAAAGACCATAAAATCACTATGAAAGAAAGCCTGGTCTGGTCGGTTATCTGGGTCATTGTAGCTCTTATATTCAACCTCTTTGTCTATTTCTGGAAAGGCGGCACGACCGCGCTGGAATTTTTCACCGGTTATTTCATCGAACGGTCGCTATCGATCGATAATTTATTCGTATTTCTGCTGGTATTTTCATATTTCAAAGTCCCCGAAAAATATCAATATCGGGTTCTATTTTGGGGAATAATCGGGGCGCTCGTATTTCGGGGTATCTTTATTGCGATGGGGACATTCCTGGTCGCCAAATTCAGCTGGATATTATATATTTTCGGTGCTTTTCTTATCTATGCCGGAATTAAAATGGCCTTCGCCGGGGATAGGGAAATCGAACCGGAGAAAAACCCCATTCTGCGTTTTGTCCGTAAATTAATTCCGGTCACAAAACGTTATCATGAGGGCAAGTTTTTCATTATCAAAGAGGGGCGAAGGTATGCGACGCCACTTTTTATTGTTCTGGTGGTGGTTGAATCGACTGATATTGTGTTTGCCGTAGATTCCATTCCGGCTATTTTTGCCATAACTCTGGATCCATTCATCGTTTATTCATCGAATGTGTTTGCCATTCTGGGCCTGCGGGCGCTTTACTTCGCTTTGGCGGCCCTGATGTATATGTTTTATTATCTAAAATACGGATTGGGGGCAATTCTGGCTTTTGTCGGATTCAAGATGCTGATAAATAAATTCTATCATATGCCCATATGGGTGGCACTGACTGCCATTGCCACCATGCTGGCCGTATCAGTGGTGGCATCCCTTATCTGGCCCCGAAAGGACCAACCAACACCTCAATAACAAGATATCCACACACACTATATATATAATGTGGAGAACTTGTGTAATTTGATGGCCAAAAGGCCATAAAATGGCCTTTTGTGAAAATGTGGATAACTTCAGGGTTTTGAATATCAGGCCTATCCCCTGATAATCATGTTGACAATATCCTTGCGGAGCAGAATTCCGACCAGACGGGAACCTTCGGTCACAAAAACCCGGCGTAAGTCTTTGAAAATCATCATCGCGGCCACCTCTACCAGGGTGGTGTGAAGAGTGGCGATTTCATGGTCCTGGGTAAAAAGTTGCCGGACCTTTATCTTGTCTTCCTGCTTGAGCAATTCCTCGAATGGTTCGGTTTCCATCGAGTAATTAAGATTTGAAATCAGGGTTTTGTAATCGGGCAGGGCGGCCTGAATCAGGTCTTTATCGGTGATTTGACCCAGGAGGTTACCGTTATCATCGACCACAGCCAAGGCCGACAGTCGGTTTTTAAACATCAGGTTGGCGACCCGTTTTAAAGAGTCCTCGGGAGTAACGGTCGCCACGCCGCGCCGCATGATGTCTTTGACGGTTAGTTGTTTTTCGACGGCGACACCGCTTTGCCAGATAATATCTATAATATCGGCCCGATTTTCGGCGGCGGTGATTTTTTCGCGATTGCCCTCAATGCGGGCAAAGGCGGCAAATGCCGACAAGGTCTGAAGGTAAAGCTTTGAAATCTGGGTTGGAGTAAGAAGCAGGATAACAACTTTGAGGGGGACGTTATCGGGGGTTTTATCCTTGAGGCCCGTCTTGGAAATGCCCAGCAGAACCACCATGTCATCGACCTCATCGGTTCGGGCATGAGGGAAGGCAAAGCCTCGACCATAGGATGTATTTTCGATTTCCTCCCGTTCGAGAATCATGGCCCGAACGCGGTCGAATGAGATACCCGGTTTGGCCTGGCGCAAAAGGTCCAGCAATTCATCGATCGCCTCTTCTTTAGTGCCGGCGGTGAGATTATCGACAATAAATTCTTCCTTGAGCATATTAGCCAATCGCATAGGTGCTTTTAATCCTCCTTATTAGAAGATATCGGACATTCCTCGGCCCTAAGAGCATCCGGAGTCACAATACCGCCGGAGACAATCAATTTTATGCCCTCTTCAATGGTCAGGTCGAGATGACGCACGTCTTTTTCGGGGACGAAAATGACAATGCCGGACACCGGAGTGGGGGTCGAGGGGACAAACACGCCGACCAAAATTTGACCATTAGCCCGATCGATTATAATCCGGGCAGTAGCAAACCCGATGGCAAAGGCGCCTAATCGGGGATATTCGATCATCACGACCTCTTTGAAGCTTTTTATATTCGGCACCGTGATGGCCTCAATCAGCTGTTTTGCCGCCAGATAAAAGATACGAATTATGGGGGTTCGCGCCAGAATCTTATCGCCCAGGCGATAAATTTTGGCTCCAAGGAAATTGCGGGTGAAAAAGCCGGTTAGAAGTATCAGCAGGATAGTGGTAAATATACCGAGTCCCGGGACATGGTATCCGAACAGGCGTTCCACCAGCGGTGACAGAATGCCATCGATTGATTCAAACAGAAAACGCAGAACGACATAGGTCAGAATCAGGGGGACGACGACCAGCACACCGGATAAAAACTGGCGGCGGATAATATCTTTAACCATTTGAAAAAAAGGCATACTTCACAATCCCCGTTATGATAATCGGCCAAATTCCCCGTTTATCAATACCAAAAGTGGTTCGGGATATCGGCCGTAAATTACAATGAATAAATTTAAAAGGCAAATGCTGTTGCCGAATCCAGGGCGAATTTTATTATCGGCTCCGGGTAGACGCCGAAAATAATGACACCGACGACGGCGATAGCCAGAACTAGTCGGGCGGTGAATGACAATTTCAGATCGAAGATTGATTCACTGGGTGCGAAATACATCACTTTAACGACGTTGGCATAATAATAAAGAGAAACGACCGCCATCAGAAGCCCCAAAATAACCAGCCAGGTATATCCGGCCTGAATGCCGGCCGCAAAAACCAAGTACTTGGCGGCGAAACCACCCATCGGCGGAATCCCGGCCAGCGACAGCATGAAAACCGACAGGCAGGCGGCAAAAGCCGGAGATGACTGGGACAGTCCGGCATAGCGGGTAATTTTGTCGGATCCGGTGCGGTCGCCAAAAAAGGTCGCGGCGGCAAAAGCTCCCATATTGGCAAACAGGTATAAAAACATATAATAGCCGATGGAGGCAATGCCCAGCTCACTGGCCGACACCATCCCGACCATGATATACCCGATTTGTGCAATCGACGAAAAGGCCAGCATACGCTTGATATTATCCTGACGAATCGCGGCCAGGTTTCCCCAGATCATAGCGGCGGCGGCCATGACGGCGACAATAATTCCCCAATCGAGCGGTTTCATAACCGAGTCGGCGAAGGCAATCAGGCCATTGACGAAAATTCTCGAAAAGGCGATAATCCCGGCGGCCTTGGAACCGACCGATAAAAACCCTGTGATGGGCGTCGGCGAACCCTGATAGACGTCAGGCGCCCACATATGAAACGGCACCAGGGCAAGTTTGAAACCGATGCCGGCAATAATCATAACAATGGCCAAAATCAAACCCGGGCCGATTTTGCCATAAGATAAAAACAGCAAAGACAGGTTGATTTTCATCTGGACAATATCGGTGGTCCCGGTCAAACCGTACAGCAACGATAAACCATAGAGGAGGATAGCCGACGAAAAGGCTCCGACCACGAAATATTTGAGACCCGCTTCGACCGAGAGGCGGTCGTCCTTAAAAAAGGCGGCCAGAATAAAAAGCGGAATGGTGGTTAACTCCAGGCCGATATAGAGGGAAATAAGTTCGCTGGAGGAAGCCAGAAACATCATGCCGACGGTTGAGTAAAGAATCAGTCCGATATATTCGCCCCGATGATTTTTAATCTTGTCGGTCAGGATGCCGAATGACGACCCGATGGCCATGAAGGCCGCGCCCAGGAAGATGACTTTAAACAGGACCGAGAGGGCGTCGGACGTGTACATATTATTGAAGGTAATGCCGCCCCATGTGACGCAAAGCAACACCCCGGTGATTAACAGGCCGAACATGGCGGTCCAGCCCAGGGACTTTGTGTTTTTGCGTCCGGTGCCGAGGTCGAGAAGAATAACCAGAGTCGCCCAGATGAAGAGAAACACCTCGGGGATGATAATTCTCAAATTGTATGCCGGCATTTCCATGTTTATCGCGCCATTAAATTAATGAGGTTTTCCAGGGTCGCCCGCATCAGGTTCGAAAGGGGCGCGGGGTAAACCCCGATGGCTATGGTTAAAATGGCCAGAGGGGCCACCGTTACGATTTCGCGGAAGTTGATTTCGGTCAGTCCGCCCCATTTAGCCAGATTGAATTCACCGAGAAACACTCGCTGTACCATACGTAGCATATACCCGGCGGTCAGGACCACGCCCAGTACAGCCAGAGCGGTAATGACCATGAAGCCGGGATGGCTGAAGGCTCCGATGAAGACCATGAATTCGGAAACGAAGCCGGACATGCCCGGTAAACCGAGCGAGGCCATGGAAAAGAGGACCATCAGCCCGGTGTACACGGGGATTTTCACGCCCAGCCCGCCGAAGGCGGCGATTTCACGGGTATGTGCCCGGTCATAAAGAACGCCGACCAGAAGGAACAGCGCGCCCGTGATCAGCCCATGGCTGACCATCTGAAACATGCATCCGGCCAGGGCCGTGACCGAGCTGTACGCCCCCAGTGCCAGCATGCAATAACCCATGTGCGACACGGAGGAGTAAGCCACCAGTTTCTTGAGGTCTTTCTGGGCCATCGACACCAGTGCGCCATATATGATGGCGATTAATCCCAATAAGGCGATCGGGACGGCGAAGTAGCGCAGGGCTTCGGGGAACATCGGCCACGAGATGCGGAGCATACCGTAGGTTCCCATCTTGAGGAGGACGCCCGCCAGGATGACCGAAACGGCCGTGGGGGCCTCGACGTGGGCGTCGGGCAACCATGTATGGAACGGCCAGACCGGGACTTTGATGGCGAAGGCGATGAAGAAAAAGGCGAAGCACATGATCTGCAATGAACGACTGAAAGCCGGGGCGGTCTGGATCAGCGTCAGCATGTTAAGAGTGTGCGGTTCGCTGGTAAAATAGAGGACCAGTATCGCCACCAGCATGAATATCGAACCGAACAAGGT
Source organism: uncultured candidate division Zixibacteria bacterium (assembly GCA_937925655.1). Taxonomy (GTDB): domain Bacteria; phylum Zixibacteria; class MSB-5A5; order GN15; family PGXB01; genus CALAMC01. The sequence goes on from CALAMC010000036.1 coordinate 136,027, forward strand.
ATACAAGAAGAATTTGATGGCGGCGTATTCTTTACGCGGGCCGCCCCAGATGCCGATCAAAAAGTACATCGGCACCAGCATCACTTCCCAGAAAACGTAGAAGAGGAAGAAATCGAGCGCGCAGAAAACGCCCATCATGCCCGCAATCAAGAGCAGGAAAAACGCAAAATATTCCTTGACGCGCTTGACGATATTGAAGGAGGCCAAAATCGACAAGAAGCCCAGCAGGCCGGTCAAGAAGAGCATGGGGACGCTAATGCCGTCAACCCCCAAAAAATACTGGGCGTTGAGGGCGGGAATCCACGTGAACGGGCCTTCGACATAAACCATGGCCGCCGATGACGAGTGCAGGATGAAATAATCATAGGTCAACCAGACGGAAATAACGAAGGGGACGAAGGAGAACAGCGCCGACGTCCATCGGATCAGGCCGAAATTATCTTTCGGAAGAAACATGACGACGATAAACCCGATCACCGGGATAAATATCAGTGAACTTAGTGCATATTCAAACATAAGCGTATATTATCCTCCTACCCTTCGATATCCGGTTCCGTTTTGAGCCGATTGGTCCGGGAAATCCGTGACAGCAGACGGGCCAGGGCCAGAATCACGACGCCAGCCAGGTAATAATAAAAGCCGTCCGGGGTTACCCTGTATATCACAAAACCAACCGCCGAGCCGAGCATGAACAGAGCGTAGAACTGAACCGATCCGCTCTGGATAAATTTAAGCGCCCATGACCCGGCCTGGCATATATATCCAAGACCGTTGACCGCCCCGTCGATGATGTACTTATCAAACCACATTTTCAAATCGGACCATTTAACGGTCAGCCAGCCGGAGCCATTGACCGCCCCGTCGATAATATTGGCGTCGAACCACCACAAAACCCGGGTGAAGCCGAGCACGGGTTTGATAATGACAGCATCGTAGATTTCATCGAAATACCATTTATTGAAAGACAACTTATAAAGCGGCTTGAATCTTTCCGCGATGGCATCGGCGGAAATGGCTTTCTTGTAATAAACCAGATACGCCAACCCGATACCCGACAGGGCGACGACGGTCGAGACGACCATCAAAATATAATTGGGATGGTGCACCTGATGTTCACCGTGGTAAACGAACCATGAAAATCCGTGTTTGAGCCAGGGCAATCCGACCCAGCCGGCGAAGACGGATAAAAAGGCCAGAGCGATGAGCGGGCCGGTCATGCTTTTGGGCGATTCATGGGCGTGCTCGAAGCGGTGTTTGTCACGCGGTTCGCCGGTGAACGTCATGAAGCACAGACGGAACATGTAGAACGCGGTCATGAAGGCGATCAGAAGGGTTACCGTCATGAAAAACGGATGGTGCACCGTAGCGGCGATAATCTCATCCTTGGACCAGAAACCGGACAGAGGGAAAATCCCCGCGATCGACAGCGATGCAATAAAAAACGTGGTCGTCGTGATTTTCATCTTTTTCGACAGGCCGCCCATGTCGTTGATGTCATTGGTGTGCACGGCATGAATGACGGAGCCGGCACCCAAAAAGAGCAGAGCCTTGAAAAAGGCGTGAGTCATCAGGTGAAACGTCCCGGCGTAGTAGCCCACCGAATGAGTGTGAGGATCGTGGGCCAGATCGACACCGTACAATCCCAGCGCCATGATCATGTATCCCAGCTGACTGCAGGTCGAATAGGCCAGAACGCGTTTGATGTCGTTCTGGGTCAGGGCGATGGTGGCGGCGATAAACGACGTGATCATACCGATCACGGCGATAACCATCGCGGCCGAGGCCGAACCGGCAAACAGGGTCATGGCCCGCGCCACGAGGTACACCCCGGCGGCAACCATAGTCGCGGCGTGAATCAAGGCCGAGACGGGTGTCGGGCCTTCCATGGCATCGGGCAACCAGACATGCAGCGGGAACTGGGCCGATTTACCGACCGCTCCGCAGAACACGAACACGCCGGCCAGGGCGATGATATTGGCCGGGATGGCTCCGGAGGTCACTTTCGCGAAGACCTCCTGATAATTTAAAGTACCTGCATAGGCGACCAAAATCATGAGTCCGACAATGAAGCCAAGGTCGCCTATACGGGTAGTTATAAAAGCTTTTTTGCCGGCGTCCGAGGCCGACTTTTTCTCGAACCAGAAACCGATCAGGAGGTATGACGTCAGGCCGACCAATTCCCAGAATATGAATATCATGAAGAAATTATTGGCGATAACCAGTCCCAGCATGGAAAAGGTAAACAGCGACAAATAGGAATAGTAGCGGCTCCAGCGGGGGTCGTCCTTCATATAGCCGAGCGAGTATATTTGCACGCACGACGAGACGATGGTCACGACCATGAGCATGACCGCGGTCAGGCCGTCGATCCACATGCCCAGTTCCAGCTTGATGGACGGATGGTCGATGAAGGTATAGGCCAATTCCAGCGGCCGGCCGTCACGACCCAGCATGGCGATCAAGACCGCCAGGGAGTGCAAAAATCCCAGCAGGACCATGGCGATCGAAATACCCGAAGAAAGTTTTTCTTTCCAGCGGGTGAAGAAAACGATCACCAGGAAGGCGAGCAACGGATAGAACGGTATGAAAAAGGCTTTTTCCAGCATATTACCACTTCATGACGTTTATGCGGTCCACGTCGATACCCCGCCAGTTGCGGTACAGGAGCAAAACAATGGCCAGTCCGACGACGGCTTCGGCGGCGGCGATGACAATGACAAAAAGCGAGAAAATCTGTCCGGCGAGGACGTCGCCCCCGACGTACTTGTTAAACGTGACCAGATTTATATTAACGGCGTTGAACATCAATTCCAGAGACATCAGAATGCCGATGGCGTTGCGGCGGGTGAGCACGCCGAAAACACCGATAGCGAACAATATGGCGGCCAGGGCCAGATATTGCAGCATCAGGCACCTGCCTTTCGGGAAAGCACGATGGCGCCGATAAGAGCCGCCAGCAGGACAATGGAGACGACCTCGAACGGCAGGACGTAATCGGTCATAAGTAGTTGTCCGATGGTCATGATATTGTTTTCGGGAAGGGGTTCCGTGTTCACGCGCCAGACGGTATTGGCAAACGACCCCAGCGAAATAAGCAGAAACCCGGCACAAATAAATATGGCGGTTGTCACCTGTTCGTTGGATTGCACGATTTTCTTCGAGGCCAATCGTGACGTCAGCATGATGGCGAATATCATAAGAACCGACACGGCGCCGACATAAATAAGCACCTGCGACACCGCCAGAAACTCGGCGCCAAGCAGAATGAATATTCCGGCCACCGAAAAGAGGGTCAAAATCAGGAAAATGGCGCTGTGGAAGATATTTTTAAGCGTCACGACGTATATCGATGACACGATAATAATGAACGACAGAAGATAGAATATCAGCTGTGAAGGACTAAACTCCATCTTCGGTCCCTTCCTTTTTATCCGGTGCATCATCAACGGCGGGAGGATTCGTCTCGGCCGCCGCTTTGGGCTCGGTCGCTCCAGCCTCTGTGGACACCGG
>CALAMC010000037.1 GCA_937925655.1 uncultured candidate division Zixibacteria bacterium
TGTTTAAAATCGCGCCAATTCCCGATATTGCCGCCCCCGTGGGGCAATATACATTCATTCCTCTGGATATTTCGTGGGGATTCGTCCCGACCGCAGTCGATTCTCCAATTGTGGAAAATATGCCCGACAGCGCTCTTTTGCGCAAAACCAATAGCCGCTGGGAGATAGTTTACTTTGGATTTCCGGAAGATATCGGGACTTATGACGCCAGAGTTATCATCAAAGGAACATTCGGTGGCGAACCTAAAGCGGATACTGCCGCCTTCACCTTTAGAGTCGTAAAAAGAGCCGAAATTGCGTTCGGTCCCAACCCATTTTCGGATTCCTTGGCCATCTTTATCGACCCGTCATCGGGCCAAATCGAAGACATTTCGATTTTTACCGTCAGCGGCGACAAAGTTTGGGATAGTTTTTCCGATAACTATAATGGATTGACACGGACAATTGTATGGGACGGCACCAATAACCGGGGTCAGAAGGTGGCTCCGGGTGTTTACCTTGTTGTCGTTCGCGCCCAGTGGGGCAGTGAGAAGTTCAAGGTATTCAGGAAATAGGCTCTTTTTTTTATGACAGGCCAGACGCTTCAACAACGCCGGCAAAAGGAACAATGCCCTGTATTTAAAATTGATCGGCAGGGACGGTTCGTTTATATCGATGCCCGTACGGAGCGGTTTTTCGGTATCTCCGCAGAGGAGCTATTTGTCAGAAACATCGAAGAATTTCTGGATAAAGAATCATACGATAAATTGCGCCTGATTCTGGACTCCGGGCGTTCCTGTGAAGCTTTCTATTTTCCTCTGGAAGCGACTATTCTGGATTCATCGGGCAAGGGCCATCCATATTCCGCCGTGGTTTCACAGAATTTTGTTGCCGGGAATCCGGCCAATTATCAATTGATAATAATTCCGCGCACGTCCTCATCCGAGCGCCACGAGATATACGATGCGACCGATGACGATCGTGACGTCCTGGCGGCTATGGCGCGGATTATAGCCTCCGGTGACGGAAATATAAATTTTCAGCAACTGACCGAGGCTGTCATTACCGACGAAAGAATATTGAGTATCGCCATCTATAAATTATCCAATGGCCATCCCGACACCTTGTCATCGGCCACCCGCCGGCCGTATTCGGGGAATGATATAGAAACAGGAATTTTAGGCGATGATGTCATTGCCTCCGTTATGTCCGGTCATAAAATCGTCCGTCCGGCCAGCCTGACTGCGGAAGAAACACTGACTTCCGGGGAAAGACTGGTTGAGACTATTTTGCCGATTTTTCGCGAAGGTCAATCGGTCGGTTTAATTTGGCTCGTTCATGAGCCGGGGGCAGAGGGCAATTTTCAATTGCCGGAGCAGTTGGCAAGGTTTTTCGGCTGTCTGTTTCCACCCGAGGACAAGCCTTCCTGTGCAGCCGCTGAAACGGCCATTAGCGATGCAGCCGCCCGGGTAATATTAGAAAATATGGAACCGCTGGTTTGCAGGATTGACGAAAACATCGACCGCATCCTTGAACAGTTTTCAAAAGAAATCAAAGGCTATGGACGCGAATTCATTGATAACATCAGTAGTTCGAGCACCGGCATAAAGACGTTTTTGCGGCAGTTAAAATATTGCTACTATGCCGAACCTGCCAATAGAGAAATTTATCAAAGGACAGACTTAAACCGGGTCTTTCGC
>CALAMC010000038.1 GCA_937925655.1 uncultured candidate division Zixibacteria bacterium
CCCAGGATATTGAAAACATCAAGTCGTACATAAGCTTCAATGGGCAAATCGAACCTGATGGTCGTGGTCGGATTGAATGGATTAGGATAGTTCTGGTGCAGGGCGAAGCTTTTTGGCAATAGCTCGCCCAGCTGGCCGGTAAGGTAGGCCTCGGTTCCGATGACGATTTGAGCGCTTTTTATTTCGTTTTTCAGTATAATTTCGCCGCCGTTAATCGGTGAAATGCGATTTTCATCGTCGAAAATCAGCCACGCCTGCATGCCGTCGGGAATCCGGTCCAGACCGCTAATTTTCATAACCCGGTTTTCGCCGCCTGAAAATATCAGATTCCAGGTCGCACCGTCGTTAAAAGGCGCCCGGAAATCGGCGGTGAAAGCCGGTTTTTCATCCTTGACTCGAAGCGCCAGCATGGGTACACCCGGCGCCGCCGGGGGCTTGAGCATATCGGTTTGATCAAATCCCGGCTGCGCGGCATGGCGCACTCCGATATAACCGTTATCCACCCCGGAAGCATCCGTCAGCGTCAGACTTATCGTCCAGTCATATTCCGAAGATGCGGCCAATATATCATTCTGCCTTTGCGGCGGGGCTTTGACCACCGGAATATAGGGGAAGACCGGCTTTACGCCCGCTGTGGTAACATAGACAAAGAAGCCTTCCCAGGCCGGAATAACAGCACTATGGTCCCAGGTTCCGTTATTATAATAATAGTGGTTTCCGCCCTGCACGACACCACTCAAGGCGCCCTGAATCGTGCCGCCGGACTGGTAGAGTATTTGACTGAACAAAATGTCAAAATTAAAAGGATTGGCCAGTTGGTTCCAGCCAAGAGCCAGCGTCAATTCCGGCGAATCCGAAATGTAATAATCATGTCCGGCATGATTCGTGTTGGGCGTCACCGCAAAGCCGGTGGCGTCGATTGTTTTCGAACCACGCGCAATCAGCCAGTAGCCGATACCGGGGACAAATTCGGGAATTGTGCCGGATCCTCCGTATTCATAAGTGGCGTCATCGCCATTATCATAACGCCCAAACCGCCACTGTTTGATATTGTAAGCTCCGAGGTCATCGGCCAGAACGGCATTGGCATCGTTGCCGCCTATTACATGCACGGGAATTCCGATAATCTTATATGCGGCATCCGGCAGGGCGGTCGGCTTCTGAAAACTGGTCGCTTCCAGCGTGACGGCGCTGGCAATGACGCCGCCCTTGCCGATGTAGCTTGTCGACGCCGATAATCCCATCGGCCCGCCGCCGATCGTTCCGACCACTTTGGAAGCCGCCGCTGTACTGATGCCGCCGCCGCTGGCGTAAAAACATGGAGATACCTGATAATCAGCGCTTGTCATTTGCGCGGAAGCCGAGGCAGTCAGCAGGCAGGCGAGCGCGGCCAATATGGTCGGCAATTTATTTATTTTCATATTAGTTCTCCTGCAAGTTATAGGCTTCCGAATTATTCATCTTTGGTTGCTTTATCATCGGCAGTTAGCCGCATTTCCATTTCTTTAAGGTTAACAATATTGACCCTTCCGAACTCCGGTGTTTCCGACCCCGGTATCGGCATTTCGATGGCACGGGCATCATCGAATTCGTTATCATTTGAATTAAAAACGGTTGCAACTGTTCCTCGGGATGTCGGTATATATTCGGCGTCAAAGTGATAATAATATAGTGTTGCAGTACCATTATCGTACCCCTGGTCAACGCTCAGATAATATTTATATGTTCCGGCCGCAGCATTATAATATATTTTTTCACCGTCAAAATCAAACCACCATGTCTGGGTACTGCCGATTGTTGAGCCATTTGCACCAGCCAACGCTTCAACGGTCGTTATACTGGCTGGTATCGCGGAACTGATTTGCGCGCGGGCATTACCAAGGACACCACTTCCATCCGGAGTGATAGATACAAAGGCGTCTAGAGTAACCCTGACGTAGCCGGCGGCTGGAGTAACAATGGATACGCTATCAATCAAGGCGAAATCATCCGGAATCGACTTGGTACTGTTAATGTAAGTACTGGCGATACCGGGCTCATCAAGAATATCGATTGCCGTTATACTGCTGTTTTCAATATCGGCTCCGGTCAGTGAGGCGTCGGCGACATCAGCTCCGGTTATAGTGCCGTTAACAATTTTGGCCGAGGTAATGCTATTATCAGGTACCGTTGTGGCCGTATTGGCGTATTCCGATGAGTAGGCATAAGGGACAGAAGTAATCAGTTGCCGCGGGGCAAGGGTTTGACCGCTGACAACCATTTCCATATACAATTTCGGGCCGTCAAAATAGGTTCTGCTCATACTGGTCAGTTCCGTCGTAAAAATGCCGTTGGCATCGGGAGAAACGTCAACCGTCCACGTTTGAACCGGCGAACCACCCGACAATACTTCATAAACTCTGAAAGTGACACTGGTGGTATTCACTATCGGATCCCCGCCCGCGGTGGTCAAGCGACCCTGATAGACAAATGAATTCGGCGCCTGGGCCATTGCCGAGACGGCCAGCACCAGCATCAAAATCGACGTAATAACAATTCCTTTTTTCATCTTACATATCCTTTTAATCAGGTTAATTCTCAAGTTTATCGATTCAGTTTACTTGCCGCTGGGTGGGTCCGGAATGCCGGGTAAATCGGCCGTTCCGCCGCCGTTATCGCCGCCGCCACCGCCGAGAGCCACCGCCGCGACTGCAATCAAACCGACGCCTCCGGCAATAGCCCACCAGTTGGAATACCAGGCTTTCTTTTTCTTTTCTTCAGTCTTTTTGGGCGGAATGGTGGCCACGGCCGGCTTTTTTTCTTCCGGTTTGGGCTGTTCGACCACGACCGGCATCGGCTCGGTTGGAGCGGGTTCTTCGACCGTCGCTTCCTCGGCCGCTTCGCTGTCGACCCGGTCCTTGGCTATTTCCATCAAGTCGAGAAATTCCCCAGACTTGATATCCAGCTCACCGCGCCATTCGCGATAGGCCTTGAAGGCCTTGACGAATTCCTCGGTCACCTTATCGCGCTTTTCGGTGTCGTTTTTGAGCATGGCATAATACACTGAAGCCATCAGGACATGCGCGTTGGCCTTGTCTTCGATACTTATGTCTGCCCTGGCCAGATAGGCGTTCAGTTCTTCTTCGGCGCATTTGTAGTTGAGCATCTTGAAGCTGGTGCGGGCATGCTCAACCGAGGGTTTGTTCGGGTTAAAATCGCAGCCTCCGGACTGGGCAAAAACTAATGACGGCAGCATTGTCCATTGCAAAAAGGCCGTCAGAACGGTCACCGCGACTACCCGAAAAAGAAGGTTTTTTTGTTTCATGCAACCTCCCTGGGTTATGAAGTTAGTTTGAGAAATTTACTTTTCGGACCAGAATATAATCAGGGGAACCGAGGTTCCTCCCTCTTTGGCTATTCTGGCAAAATCCATTTTACCCGATGCGCCTTTGATTACCAGATGCGGGCCACCACCGTAAGGGAAAGTCACGCAGGAGTCAATCTTGTGGGCGTTCGCCTTGGCGCCGGTCGGATAAAGGCTGACGCCAACCTCCCATTCGCCGGCGGCTCGTTTTAGGCCGAAGGCCGGGAAACTGGTGAAATTGCGCGAGCGGCCGTTCAACGAAAATTCCAGAGTTTTATCGTCGGCCGAGGGGAACAAGGCCAGTTGAAAATCAAGCAGAGCGGTTTCGGCAAAGGCATCATCGAGGTTTAAAGTCACTATATTTGTATCTTCCGTCAGATTAACACGTTTACGATATATCGGATAATCCCGATGAGTTACTTCGAAATCATGCTGTCCGCGGCTCGTGATAACATACTGGTTTTGGGGCTTGATCAGGCCATCGACTCTCAAAACCGCGTTTTCGCCGGGCGTTATCAGTACCTTAAAGACCGGGCGCGGGGGAGGGGTCGGTTCGACGCGCGGCTTGGGTTCCTCCACTTTGGCGGCGACTTCGACCGGTTTGACAGCCGGTTTGGGCGGAGTCGTCTCCTTTTTTATTTCGGCGGCGATGACGCTCGTGTCCGGGGCAGTTAAATCGGATTTGTCCAGAGCAACAGCTTCTTTGGTAGTCGAGATTTCAGCGGGTCGATTAAATAATTCGATTATCTTATCTTTGGCAAAAAAGCCGACCACGGCCAGGACCACAACCGCCATTACCGGAACCAGCCATTTGGCTTTAGTCGGTTTGGCATAGACGGTGCGTAACTCCATTAGATCCTGGTGCAGGGCCTTGACCGAGGCATAACGCATTTGGGGGTCAGGATGGGTCGCTCTTTTAAGGATTTTAATCAGGTCGTTGGACAATCCCTCGACACTCATGCCGCCCCATTCCCGGATGCTCGGATTGGCCGGATTGCGATACGGCATGCTGTTGGTGACAAAATTAAATAAAGTTACCCCGAGTTCATAAACGTCGCTCAAGAACGGGTCATATTTGGCGTCACCGGTCTGGCGTTCGGGGGCGGCGAATTGCGGGGTAAGCGCCTGGTAGGCGGTGCGGGTAGCGGCTTCGCCCACCTCCTTGGCGATACCGAAATCGATCAGATAAATATGGCCGTTTTTATCGATCAGAATATTGCCGGGCTTGATATCGCGGTGGGCGACGCGCTGGCTGTGCGCGAATTCCAGAGCCCCGGTCAAATCTCGGGCCAGGCGCAAAAAATCGACTTCCCCCAGCGGCCCGGATTCGCGAAGCACCTGCGCTCCGTCTTTGCCGTCGATAAACGGTACCACCAGAGCCCCTTCTTCGGGCAGAAAATCGATAACACGGCAGATATGCGGATGGTCCAGCAAACAGAGGATTTTGGCTTCCTTGGCGAATTTATCGCGCGACTGAACGCGCTTGAAAAATTTTATGACCAGCCTTTGTTCCGGCAGGTTGATATTATAGCCTTCATAAACCTCGCCGAACCCGCCGCCGCCGATATGCTTGGTGACCTTGTACTTGCCGCCGATTTGCCAGCCGATAATCCCCAATGGGTCACGGTTGTTGTCGTTTAAATCGGATTGTTCAAATGTGTCGTCGTTCAATAATCAACCTTTCCGGCATATGCAATTATCATGGATATTGCCGTGGTTCCGGATTCGGCCCCGTGTTTAACTGTCCTGTGATATTTGGTCCATCCCTTTTTTACCAAAACCGACTCTGGATACCTCCCTTTAAAGTCGATTGATTATTATATTCTGCGCGACAGGCTTTGTCAATGTTAAACAAAATCAAAAGGCGGGTCTTTCAACCCGCCTGCAATATGAACAAGGCATCGGGGTTTTTTTAGATTTTCGCCTAAAAAGTCATTTTCCGGCTGTCGAGCAATACCGTCGGTTCTTCGCCATACAATTCAAGAAAATACGTACCCGGTGCTACGGCGGCCACTACCGCCTGAATTTCAAAATAACACATGCAATAAACATACTGGTTGGAAACGTTGAATTCAAAAAAGCGCAAGGTGTCGTTGGATTGGCTGAAAGCCACTACCAGATCCGCCGCACAATTAAACCAGGCGTCATAGTGGGTCATGGTCAGGACGCCGTTATCGTATGTGTATTCGACATTTGCGGCGAGCTTCTCCGGAGTTTTCTCAAGACAGCCGCTGTCGTCAAAACTTTGCAACCAGCCTTCACCGCCGACCGTAATTTCGCCGGAATAAATTTCCTCTCCGTAAATATCGAGCACCCGCAGTATATATGAGCCTTCCTCAAGACCATAAAGCGTCGACTTGAGATTGAAATAGCAAATACAATCGGCGGGCATGCCGGTGTCGGCTTCGGCGGCGATAATCAAACCATCCATTACCGTATAATCGACCACATAGGCCAGGCCGCAGTTGTAGAAGGCATTTATGTGATAAATGGTCAAATCATGACCGACCACCTGAACAAAAACGGAATCATCGTCCGATGAATCTTTTGTCCAGGCGCAGTCCGATTGCTCTTCCGAATGTTGAGGAGCCGTGCCGCCGACCACGATGGCCGTGTCAATCCCGACCGTCTGGCCCTGAAGCCCGATCAGAATAACGACATAAGTGCCCGGCATCATGTCATAGATGACCGACTCCAGGTTAAAATAGCAGATGCAATCGCATTCCGGAATGGTGTCAAGCTGGGTAACAATAATCGTGTCGTTATTAATACTGTTGGTGGTGGCATAACCCAGACAGCAGTCATAATAGGCGCTGTCGTGGTGGACGTGGATATCGGAACCGATCACTTCGACATACATGGTGTCGTCGGTGTAATCTTTTCCTTCAAGACACCCGCTGTGGTAGTTGTCGCACGGCAGGCCGCACCATAAATCGCCGCGCCCGTCATACAAATTCGCTATCAGCCTTAATATGTCGAGCAGATTGATGTCGCCGTCGTTGTTGACGTCGGCCATTTCCTCATTAATCAGCATGCCATTGGGAATATATATGTTTTCAATAATGGCCAGGATGTCCAGCAGGTCGACACGGCTGTCCCAGTTGGCATCGCCGCAAATGTAATTGGGTTGAGAGGAGTACGAGGTGAGGGGGATGGCAATCAGAATTGCCGCCAAAAGAAAAAAGAACTTTTTCATGATCCCTCCTTGGGATTTATCCAAAATTCCAGCGCCCGATAATTTGGCGGAGATAGATATAATGGGCGACCTATTTATCTACTATAAATGTACCGGGACATTGTACAGCTGTCAAGCTAATAATCGCCCAATCAGGACAATATCAATCCCGAATCATTCAAAGGTGCAAAAAAACTCCTCAGGCTCATAGTATAAAGGGAGGCAGAAGCCTCCCTTTATTTATCTTATTCAAACAGCTTACGGACAAACCGGGTCGGGGCCGGGCGGGATACCATAAATGTTGTCAATCAGGTATAAAATATCCAGAAGATTAATATCGCCGTCATTATTCATATCGCCCGCCTGCATCACCGGGTACGGCTGCGGCCCGTCGCTGTACAAAAAGGCAATCAGGTACAGAATATCGATAAGATTCTTAAACCCGTCGTCATTGGCGTCGCCGCACATATATTCACAGGCATCGCCGATGCCATTGCTATCGCCGTCTTCCTGCAATGGATTATAATTGAACGGGCAGTTATCGTCGATGTCGAGTATCCCGTCGTCATCGTCATCATCGTCACAAACGTCGCCCAGCAGGTCGCCATCGTTGTCGGCTTGGTTGGGGTTATAATCGTTCGGGCAGTTATCGCAGGCGTCGCCGATCCCGTCACCGTCGATGTCGGCCTGTGACGAATTGGCCAATCCGGGGCAATTGTCCACGTCATTGCAGATGCCGTCGCCGTCGGGGTCGTTTTCGGGATCATTGGGGCACAGATCACAGACATCGCCGATGCCGTCACCGTCGCTGTCGAGCTGATCGGCGTTGGCATCGTTCGGGCAATTATCACAGACGTTGCCGACACCGTCACCGTCGGCGTCAGCCTGATCGGCATTAGGCATATCGGGGCAATTGTCACAGGCATCGGACAGCCCGTCGCCGTCACTGTCGGCCGGCTCCAGGTATTCGAAAGAGATTTCGTGTTCGGTAGTTCCGTCGACCTGATAGGCCGCTTTTTGGCCGCCGTTAGCTATGGCAGAATTGCGGTACTCGGAAAGTACGGATTCATGGAATTGCGACACTTGGATTGCTTCCGACCAGGTAACACCGGCGTTGCAGGTATAGGCTGCATACAGGGCGTCGCCTTTCGTATACGTGCAGACATATTCCGCTCCGCCGACGTGGGCGATCCGGGGGTGGCTTTCGGCTTCAGATGTGGCGGCGACAATCGAGAAACCCTCAAAATCGGTGAAGGCCGGATTAGTGGTGTACCAACAGATAATATCGGTGTCGGTCGGATCCGATGCATTATACGCCGAGCCAACCACCAATACGGTGCTGTCGTAGGCGGCGATATCCGGCTCGATGATGTTCATATCGGGGTCGGTGAAGGCCTTGACGAAATACACGCCGTCTTCGGTCCAGTCCCCGAAATTATGCTTTAAAGCAAACAGCTCCCATTGGCCGGTGGCGACATTGTAGCGGTCATAGACCGAAAGCGCCCATCCGGCGACACGATCGATTGTGGCGGCCGTCGTGGCACAACCCTCGTAGTCTTTATACCAGCTTATATAGGTATGGCCGGTGCTGTTGATTTGATAGAATATTATCGGAATATCATCATAAACCGACGGCGGCGCATTGCGGCTGATGACCGCCGAAATAAAACCCCAGTTCCATGATTGCTGTCCATCATCGGAAGCGATGTCGGTCATTTTCATATTATAGAATCCGGATTCCGTCCAGACGGCATAACTGCCGCTCCACGTCGTAGGGGTGGTCGGGTCAGGGAAACGAAGCAGAACGAAGGTCCCGCCGCCGCCCCATGACAGCGGGGGCAGGAAAGTCCCGTTCATGTAAGACCCATAGCCGCGCCAGTCAACGGACGGATACTTGGCGCCGGCCAGATCGTGATAACAGCACGTTGACCAGCTGGCGCCGTTATTGGTCGAATAGTGCCAGAAAACATAGCCGGGATAAACCCCGTCGGTGTATTCGTAGCCAAGCAGGACGGTATCGTTGAAAGCATCGCCCAGAGCGGGGTGGTATTTGCCCGGTTCAGAAAGTTTTTTGTTTTCCAATGACGGCAAAAAATTCTGTGGCATGTCGATCAGGGGAGAAGGCGATTGCAGCCGCTCTTCAACCAGTGGCGGCTTGGAAGAATGGCTTTCAAAATTATAACTTTTGGTATCCGGGATTTCGCGGTCAACCACGGATACGTTTTCGGCCTTGATGTTAATCGATAAAAGCAACAGACCGGCAAGCATAATAACGGTATGGCGGGTCATAAGGAAACCTCCGTGTATAAGGGCCTTGTCGCAAAACCATGATGACAGGCAATTATGCGGTACATTTATAAGATATGATTTGGAGCCGGGGTGTCAACGAATATGATTGAAGACCATGCCGATCGGGTCACCCTTTAGAAGGGACGAAAGCTAAATTCTGATAATGGATTATAAAATTTTTATTGACAATGCCGAATATGAAGATATATTTGCAACATATTTAAGGCTAAACCGTATATTAGAAAAATGCTGATTTAACCTTTAACCGACGCGAGGAAGTTTAATGCTGAAAAGCCAGACTAATTTTCTGCTGACTACGATCATCGTAGGCCTCGGTATTTGCGGCGGTGGAGGAAAATCTGCATTGTGAAAATATTCACAAAGCTTTTAAGCCCGCCGCAACCGGAAAGTTCGGCGGGTTTTTTTATTCCCGTCGACGCAAATCGAAAACGAAACTTGAATGAAGGTTGATTGCCATGACGACGGAATTTTATGAAGATGAAAAGGCCCAGGCCGACAAGGACATCAAATCCTCCCAGGCCTTCAAGCGGCTGTTGCCGTTTATCGCCCGCCACAAGCGGCGTCTGGCCGCCTGCCTGGCGCTTTTGACAGTCGGGACACTGCTTTCGATATACTGGCCGATTCTGATTAAACAGGCGCTTGACGTTGATATAAAGAACAATGACATCCGCGGATTATTAATAACGGTGTTGATGATTGCCGGCATTCAGGCCGCGACGCTGGTTATACAATTCATCCAAAGGGTCTGGCTGGAAACGGTCGGGCAAGACATCATGCTGGAACTCAAGACGCGCCTGTTCGATCATGTCTTGTCTCTGGACGTGTCGTTTTTTGACAAGAATCCGGTCGGCCGACTGCTGGCCCGGATTGAGTCGGACACCGAATCGCTGCGAATGCTTTTTACCAACACGGTTGTTCTGCTGATCGGCGACGTGATCCTGATCACGGGAATTTATGCCGTCATGTTTTATTACAGCTGGCGGCTGGCGGCAATTCTGGTGCTGATCGTCCCGATTATTTCCGCGATGGTTTTTGTTTTCGAGCGGAAAACCAGTCCGCGGTTTCTGGAAGTCCGTAAGCGTATGGCCGAAGTGACGGCAACGCTGACCGAATTTCTGCATGGTATGTCGATCGTCCAGATTTTCCACCGCGGTCAGTATGCCCGGGACCGGGTCAATACGGCCAACGAAAGAAAATTCACCGAGGACGTTTTTGTCAACACGGCCGTGATACTGTTTTTCAATACGGTGTTCTTTCTGCAGTATGTTATGATCGGGCTGGTACTGTTTTTCGGGGCCTTGTGGATCAGCCAGGGACTGCTTACGGTCGGGACAATCAGTATGTTCATCATTCTGATCTGGCGCTCGTTTGATCCGATCTGGCGGGCCTCGGAACAGTTGGCGAATATCCAGAAAGCCGTCGCCGGGGCCAAGCGGATTTTTGCCCTCTTGAGCGAAAAATCCAGCCTGCCCGACGCGGTGCATCCGGTATTGTGGCCGCGGCTCGAAAGCTCGATCCGTTTCGAGAACGTCTGGTTCTCATACACCGGTGACGACAACTATGCCCTTAAAGCCGCTACTTTCGAAGTTCACAGGGGACAACGGCTGGCGCTGGTCGGCATGACCGGCGGCGGCAAGACGACCGTTATATCGCTTTTGTTGCGCCTGTATGACCCGCAGAAAGGGCGGATACTGGTGGACGGCATCGATATACGTGATATATCCAAAACCGAACTGCGGCGGCGGTTCGCACTGGTATTGCAGGATATATTCCTCTTTCCCGGGGACGTCCGGTCGAACATCTCACTCGACGCCGACGACGTCACCGAAGAGCAGATTATCGGCGCCGCGCGGACGGTTGCGGCCGACCGGTTTATCGGACGTCTGCCACAGGGGTACAAAACCGAAGTGTCAGAAAAAGGCGCCAATTTCAGTCGGGGAGAAAGACAGCTTCTGTCATTCGCCCGGGCGCTGGTGGTCAATCCCGACGTGTTACTTTTGGACGAGGCCACCAGTTCGGTTGACCCCGAGACGGAGCGGACCATCCAGGAATCGCTGAAACGTCTCATGGAGGGCCGTACATCGATAATAATTGCGCATCGTCTGTCGACTATTCTGGACGTGGATCAGATTCTGGTTATCAGGCGAGGCGAGATAATAGAACGAGGAACACATATAGAACTTATTTTGCAGAACGGCTATTATTCAAAGCTGTTTCATCTGCAGTTTAAGAATAGAAATGGGGTGGTTACCCATGCTGGATAAAATAAAATGGTTCTGGAGATATTACCGGCGCTATCGTTATGTGCTTGCCGTGCTGATACTCCTGACCCCGCTTCAGGCGGCCTTCCAGGTCACCATACCGCGCCTGATCGAATTCATGGTCGATTATGTCAAAACCGGGGAGTTAACCAATAGTATCGCTATCCGGTTGAATGAATTCGGCGCCGGGCTGGGTCTGACCACGGCGGCGACCTTCATGCTGGCGCTGATCATGATCGGCTTTATCGCCAGTTTCCTGTACGCCTTCGTTCAGGGACACCGGGCGTGGATGAACCTCCGGCTGGAGTGGTTATTCCGTCAGGAAGCGTTCAACGATATTACAGGTAAGGGACCGGATTTCTTCAATCGCTTTCGAACCGGTGATTTGGTTACACGGTTAACCGATGACGTTGCCGAAAAGCTGTCGTGGTTTGCCTGTTCCGGGATATTCCGGGCCTATGAAGCGCTTTTGATGGTCACCTTTTCGCTGGCCATGATGATGAGCATCGATCCCAGGCTGACGCTGTTTTCGGCCGGGCCGTTGCCGATATTGATAATCATCTTTTTCAAAAGCGCCTCGGTGCTGGAGAAACGGTATGACTATCTGCAAGGCCGCATTTCGCGCTTTAACGACGTCATGGAAGCCTGCTTTTCAGGGATACGCGTGGTCAAGGCTTATGCCCGCGAAGACAAACAAAAAGCGGAATTCGATACGGCCGCCAGAAACCGCCGCAAGGCCGAGATCTCATCGATCAAGGCCACGACTATAGTCGAATCGATGTACATGTATATCTGGCAGTTCAGCATCATTATCGTGTTGCTGGCGGGCGGATATATGGTCATCACCAGCGGGCTGTCTTTGGGCAAGCTGGTAGCCTTCATATATTACGTGGTTTACATGGTTTTCCCGATGTTCGACATCGGGCAATTCCTCGTGAAATCACGGCAATCGTCCGTTTCTATCGAACGTTTGAAGGCGCTGGCCGATGTCCCGCCGATGGTCGAGGATTCCGGGAGTGTCACCCTCAACGGGGATCGTCCGGGTCATATCCATTTCGACAATGTTGAATTCAAATTCCCTGAATCCGAGCGCAAGATTATCGACCGGATTTCAATGGATATCGTCCCCGGACAGACGGTGGCACTGGTCGGCAAAGTCGGTTCCGGCAAAAGCTGGCTGACCAACATGATTCCGCGACTGGTCAACCCGACTGGAGGGAATATCCGCCTGGATGACCGCGACCTTCAGGAATTTTCGCTGGCCGATTTGCGCCGGATTATCGGTTATGTCCCGCAGGAGCCAACCCTGTTCAGCGATACGGTTAAAAACAACATCCTTTTCGGACGGACCGATATTTCCGAGGAGGTGCTCAATTGGGCCGTCGACGTGGCGCAGCTTAGAGATGAAATCGCGACTTTTCCCAAAGGATTGGACACGCCCATCGGGACACGAGGAATGTCCATTTCCGGTGGCCAGAAACAGCGGCTGTCGCTGGCCCGGGCCCTGGCCGGAAAACCGCGCATCTTGATTCTGGATGATTGCACCTCGGCGCTGGATTCGCGCACCGAGGATGCTTTGTGGAATCGTCTGCACGAAGTGATGCCCGATATGACGGCGATAATGATTACGCATCGCCCGGATACCCTGCGCATGGCCGACCGGATATTCGTTCTCGATGACGGTCACCTGGTGGAATCGGGAACCCACGATGAGTTGATTCAATCGGGTGGGCAGTACGCTCGGATTTATCGACGTTACGAATTGACCGAGCAGGTCAGCGGATAAAACGGCCCAAAAGCCGTGGGGGACAAGCTTTTCAGCTTGTCCCCCTTTTTGCGTTTAATGGGCTGGCATTTAAACGCAAAGGGATTTGTATCCATAATCGTCGGCCGGGCGCAAGCCGCCTTGTGTCATATTTTACCGCTCTCGGGTTGCCAGCGGCATAAATAACCGGCCGCAATCGGGAGCCGGACGCGCCAAAATGGAAATTGCAGATGGCGATAGTCAATTGATATCCTGCGTTCCCTGCAGAACCATAAAAACCAGCAATAAAACAACGCAATGGAAAGGGATATGGCACGGCCGACCACCATGGTCACTCTCCGTTAACTTAAACTATTTTAATCCCTTAGCGTTTGCGCTATAACAATTCCTTATGACCGGGAGCCGATAGATTCTAAAGCGGAAGCCCCGACTAATTCAATAACAACGCATTATATGCATCGATTCAGAATTTGTCAATAAAAATCGTCAAATGTCGGGCAGTTTATCACTTCCGACGCAACTTAAGGCATTCAATTTCACGACCGGGAAATTCCCATTATCTTGTCGATTAGCCCGAGCACGTCGAGAAGGTCAAAGCGATCATCATGGTTATAATCGCCACCCGGCCGAATCGGAAGCACCGCGGAATTGGTATTGTAAATGTTCGTTATCAAGAATACGATGTCGAGCATATTGACCCGGCCATCGCCGTTGGCGTCGCCGGACCCTTCACCCCTAAGATAGACCCAGCCGTTCACCCAGATTTCGCATTTACCGGGCAATACGCAATGTATATGGTAGCGGTGCTGCGTGCTGTCGTAGACGAGTCCGTAGCCTCTGATAAAGTCTCGACGGTCGATTTCAAGCTTCATAACGGAGCCGATAAAACCTTCCATTTCAGGAATGACTTCATAAGACAGGGGCTCCAAAATTGTATTAACCCGCATGCTGGCGGGGTCGATGTCGTTGACATCATATGGGGCAATATTGCCGAAATATATGGTATTGGTCGGATCGCCGAACATCCAGGCATCCATGACAAAAGTCGGGTCCGGATTCATAACGGCCAGCGGCTGTCCGAAGGCCGTCGCGACGGCAAAAGCAAGGTACAAAAAGAATACGAATAGAAAATTCTGAACGACGTTGGCGTTGCGGTTCATAGCCACCTCCCTTTAGAACACGTTTAAATTTTCATAAAGACGCCGTTGCCCAATGGCAGTAATCAATATAGACATGTAATCCGGTCCCAAACTTCCGGCGGGTACATATATACAAAAATAATGTCGAAAAAAAGCGCCGTCAAGATAAATGACGGCGCTTTTGCGCTTATTTTACGGGCATTGCGGCTCCGGGCCGGGCGGCGAATC
>CALAMC010000039.1 GCA_937925655.1 uncultured candidate division Zixibacteria bacterium
ATAAGCCGGTAACACACCCTTTCAGGGTGTGAGAGATGGTCTGGGGCAATGCGATATATGTCGAAGGCGATAATGATTGGAATTATCTATGTCCCGACTCTTCCATTATGATTTTGACGGGCGGGCTCGATTTGTCACTTTTAATACGCACCGTCGGCTTCCGCTTTTGACCAATCATATAACAAGGTCGGCGGTTATTGAAGCCATAAAGACTTGCCGGAGCAGAAATCCATTTCGATTGGCAGCTTATGTCATCATGCCGGAGCATGTTCATCTGGTTTTGACACCGGATATCGAAACCGTTGTTTCTAAGGTTGTCGCCGAGATTAAAGCATGTTCGGCGCGGACAATTCTGGACGAGTATCGCAGGACGGATAATCCGTTGCTTTTGAAGTTGACCGTTACAAGAAACCGCATGATGCGTCATGTTTTTTGGCAGAGACGTTGCTATGACCATAACTGTCGGAGCGATGAGTCCTTTTGGGGAAAGGTCGAATATTGTCATAATAATCCGGTGAAACGGGGGCTGGTAAAATCGGCGGGGCAGTGGAAATGGAGCAGTTATAATTACTATTTTGGTGCAAGAGATTACTTGCTTGAGATGGATTATGAACGCATCATACAAACCACAACACCCTAAAAGGGTGTGTTACCGGGTTGACTATGGATGTGGTGATCCTGATGATGACGATTATATGTGTAAATTCGGCGGGACGTCGTCGGCCCAACCGATGGCGGCGGGTGTGGCGGCCCTAGTTTTGGCGGCCAGACCGGACCTAACTCGAGAGCAACTATATGATGTTATCAGAAATTCAGCGGATAATAAACTTTATGATACAATCACCAGTCCACCGGATCCTAAATATGGTTATGGTATGGTTCACCCAATGCGCGCTTTTATCCGTTCGCCGGGGTGATGCGAATAATGACCATAGTATTGATATGCTGGATATTCTATACTTGATAGATTTCGTTTACAACAGTGGTCCGGAACCGACACCGCATCCGCTGATGGGCGATGCCAACGGAAGCGGTTCGGTTAATTTGATGGATATGCTGTATTTGATAAGTTACCTCTATGACAATCCACCCGGGCCGCCGCCACCGATATCATTCAATTACGGGGAGTATGAGTTTTAAATCCAGTCTTATGATAGTATCCGCTTTTTGGCCGGCTGATGTTTCTCATATGTGCGGCGAAAAAGAAGGGTTTTTATCCCCGCAAAATAAACGGGCGCCCGATAAAACCGTCGGGCGCCCGCCAAATCGATTCCTTTAAGACAACTACCGAACCGGCTTATTCTTCCTCCGGCACCTGCCCCCACTGGAGGCTTTCCATCATGGTCATCGCTTCCTTCATTATTTCCGGAAAGAAGACGCCTTCGCTGGTTATGGTAAACGAAAGCATGTAATCGCCGTTTTTGACCACCACGAAACCGGCCGTGAACGACCGCTTGGAGGTTTCGAATGTCCCCTGCTTGACGGTGAAATTGGCGGTTCCTTCCCACTGCGCGGCTTCCATGTCACCAATCTTGACCGTCGCGCGCCGTGACGTTTTAAGACCGTCGAATATGACATTTTCTTCCAGCGCCCGGATATCGCGCATGATGGCTTTCTTTTCCTTGGATGAATACGAATTGCTGGCCAGAGAATCGATAAACTCCAGCGCCCCGAACGGCACTTCGCAAATATAAACGTCGATAGTCGGCACCCGTGCCAGTTTGGGGTACGGCATCAATTCGGGCGGAATCTTGTGGTTTTTCTGGGTCAAGACGACCCGGAATTCGCTGTCTTTTTTCATGAGCTCGGCTTTCCAGTTATCGAGCACATTGAATTTATACCCGTATTCGGTATCGCTGAAAACACCTTTATTGAGTTCTCCCGATTTTTCCTTTTTCTTCCTGGCTTCCGCCACCGGGGCACATATCAGTAAAGCCAGCCCGATAATTAACAACCGTTTCAACATCGCATAAACCTCCTGCACGGTTCAGCTTGAATCTGTCTTTTTGCCACTTCTTATACATAATAATGTCAAAAAAGTTGTTTGTCCATAAATAGAGTTGGTCTCCTACAATTCCCCTTTTGGCTTGCCATATAACCCGGAAAATCCCATATTAGTGCGATGAACCTTTATGACCACAACTATTTCATGGAATATGCCTTGCGCGAGGCGCAACTGGCGTTCGAAAAATCCGAAGTGCCGATCGGGGCGGTTGTCGCCCACGAGAATAAAATCATCGGCCGCGGGCACAACCGGACCGAATCTCTCAAGGACGCCACCGCCCACGCCGAGATGATCGCCATCACCTCGGCCGCCGAATACATGAGCGACTGGCGGCTGGATGACTGCGTTTTATACAGCACAATTGAGCCGTGCGCCATGTGTGCCGGGGCGGCAGTGCTCTCGCGAATAAAAACCATCGTTTTTGGTGCACCCGACCCGCGTTTCGGCGCCTGCGGTTCGCTTTTCAACATTCCTGTCGATAAAAGATTGAACCACCGGATCGAGGTAGTTTCCGGTATCATGGAAAAAGAGGCGGTCGAGCTGATGCAGTTGTTTTTCCGGGAAGTCCGCAAAAACAAGGAGCGGGTAAATTGAACAAGTTCAATGTCGATATCAACGCCGTGATAATCAAGCCGCTGTATATGGGCATGTTGATCAACATTTTCTTCCCGATGACGCTTCTGATCATCGCCTATTTCATGAGTCAGTCATCGGGGCAGGATGTCATGGAAATGAGCTCGAAATGGGACGTTCTGGCCTGGGTGCTTCTGGCGGTGGCGGTGGCCGACGGCGTCATTGCCATAATCATGAAGCATAAACAGTTCATGATGCCGCTGATACGCTCGGAAGCGACGTTCGAGGAAGACCTCAAGACGGCGGCGTTCCGGATTTCGATCACCTGTTATGCCATGACCACAGCCATTGCGGTTTATGGATTCGTGCTGTTTTTGATAAGCGGGGATTTTCGGACGATGTTTTTGTTTATTCTTATGTCGTTCATCGCTTTTCAGATTGTCAAACCGCGCCGGGGCTTTATCGAAAAGGTGATCGAGGCGCAGGAGAGGCATCTGTCCGAGGGACGGCGGCTGGGAGGTTCGGTCGGCACCGATTAATGCCCGGCATGACAAAAGCATTTTAATACCGCTTTTAATCCGAGAAAGGAAGGCGGGCCGGGTCGAACGGGCACAAAATTAACGCTTTACATCTTTGCGGATTTTGATAAATTATCGCATCTTGATTGACGGAGAGGTGCCGGAGCGGTCGAACGGGGCGGTCTCGAAAACCGTTGAGCCTTTGCGGGCTCCCAGGGTTCGAATCCCTGCCTCTCCGCTTTATTTTTTCACTATGATATTATCCGGCAATACTGAACAGAAATCGATAAGTGCATAGCATAATCTGTTTCTTGCCCGTATGCTCCGGAGTATAATTCACTATGCAGGCAGACACCGGGCAAAAGCTGAAAACTGCGATGTCTATTGCCCGGCCCGCTTTCACTTGACACTTGCGCGATTCAATTAATATATTGTCTGACATGTACTTGCTCGATTACGAACGCATCCTGGAAAGACCAATCGCAATGGCAAATCGGTTCCCGGTCGCGAGGCCACTGCGCCGTATTCTCATTATTTTCTGCCTGTGTATGGCGTTCATGTTTGCGGAGACGCTCCGAGCGCAGGATGGATTCGCCGTCCAGAGCATCAAGTTCGAAGGCAATGAATCAATCTCATACGGAACGCTCAAGCAGTTGATGGAAACAAAATCAATCGGCGCCTTTTCGAGACTGATCGGTAAAAAGGGCCCGGAATACAGCGAGGCCGTCATGGTGCGGGACATTGATCGTATCCGAGCGTTCTATCAGCGCGAAGGCTTTCTTGATGTCATCGTCGCCCCGGCACAGGCAGAATCCGACCAGCGCCGGCGAACGGTCAGGCTGATGGTTCAAATTACCGAAGGCGAACCGATCCGGGTGCGAAAAATCACCCATTTGCTGACATCTCCGGGCAGTATCCCCGATTCCGTTTTATCCGCGCTTCTTAAAAGAACCGGGCGGGAACTGTCGCTGCGCCCGGAAGCGCGTTTCCGCGATTCCGCGGTTTTTTTCGACCAAATGATATTAGCCAGGGAATTCGGCAATATCGGCTATCCCTATATCAAAATTACGCCCGAACTGACGGTTTCCCGGCCTGACCACGCCGTCGATATCGAATGGCGGATTGAAAGCGGACCCAAATGCTATTTCGGCGATATCCGCGTGGGTGGTGCGACCAATGTTCCCGCTTCCGTAATTACCCGACAGGTCGCTTTCCAGCCGGGAGACTTGTATCGACTGCGTTTGATCGAGCAAACGCAACGGCAGGTGTACGGCCTGGGGATATTCCAAATCGCGACGACCACGCCGGCTTTTTCCAGGGATAGCGGGGAAGTTATACCGGTCGACGTATTTGTCAAGGATGCCAAACGGTTGACCACCAAACTCGGTCTCGGTTATGGCACCGAAGACCGTTTTCGTGTCTTTTCGGATACGCGACTGCTCGGATTTCTGGGCGGAGCCCGCCGCCTGCAATTATTTATAAAGCATTCTCACCTTGATCCCTACTATATCATCGCTACCCTGACCCAGCCGGCGTTTCCGACCCCGGGCACGACTCTAATGGCCAGTCCTTATGTCTGGCGTCAGAATGAACCGGGCTATACGGTCAATCGCTTCGGCGGCACCATTGGAGCTGTCCATCAATTCAGCACGAAGTTGAGCGGTTCTGTCAGTTATTCGGTGGAACGAGTTAAGGTGGCACAATCAATCTTGGCGGAGACATCCGACAGTACCGAGTTCGCCGACCTGTACAACAAATCGCAACTTATCCTGGCCAGCTTTTTCGACAACTCCGGCCCCTTGTTCAATCCCCGGCGGGGTTTTTATAATTCCAATACGGTTGCTTTCAGCGGATTCGGTTTCGGCGGCAAAACCCGCTATCTGAAATTTCAGGTTGACCTGCGCCGGTATCAATCGCTGGCGATGCTTGTATTGGCGACGCGTGTCAAACTGGGCGGCATCAGAACCTATACCGATAAAAGTTTCGTGCCGGTCGAGGAACGGTTTTATTCCGGTGGAAGTTCCTCGGTGCGGGGCTGGGCGCGTTCGGAACTGGGACCGCATGAAGCCGGGTTGCCGATCGGCGGTCAATCGCTATTGGAAGCGAGCGCCGAATTACGTTTTCCGATTTGGGACATTCTGTCGGGAGTCGTCTTTACAGACGCGGGAAACGTCTGGACGAAATCGTTTTCATATCATATGGATGACCTGCGCTATGCCGCCGGCGGTGGACTAAGATTCGCGACTCCGATCGGGCCGATTCGTCTCGACGTTGCCTGGCCGGTGGCCGACGATGACAAAAAAATGCAATTCCACATCAGTATCGGACAGGCTTTTTAGATGAATAACAAAGGACATGCAGGATAAAATGAAACGGTGGCTGAAAAGAATCGCGGTGACAATCGGGATATTCATCCTGTTGATCGGCCTTATTCTGGGTCTGACCCAGACGTCTTTCTTCCGTAACTGGCTGAAAAATCAATTGGTCGAGCGAAGCAATGATTATCTGAACGGTCAATTGAGCATCGCCGATATCGAAGGCAATCTTTTCACCCATATCCGGGCGAAAGATATTCTGGTCACCACCCGCGATGATACCGTGCTCTATATTCCCAGCCTGAAAATTGACCTGACGCCGTCCCGCCTGTTTCATCGGGAACTTAAAATCGATTCGGTGACGGTCGATTCGCCCTATGTCAAGCTGGTGCAGGCCGACGACAGCAGCTGGAATTTCGCGACTCTTATTTTGAGCGATACACTTGCACCACAGGAAACCGCCCCGGATACGGACACTTCGAATTTCCGCATTGTACTGGACAATTTTATCCTCCGCGAGGGTGCCGTCAGACTTGTGGCTCTCGATACCACCCTGCCGGAGACAATTGGAGAAATCGGCGTCCGGTTTGCCGGGCAGTATTCCGACACGGCCCAGCAGTTGAATTTTAAAGGATTAAGCTTCAATCTCCGGAAACCCATCTTCCGGCTGGAACAATTGTCTTTTGATGCTTCCCGGCGCGGCAATAAAATCGCACTGGGCAATCTTGTTATCAGAACGGACCAAAACCAGTTCGGAGGACAGGGGACATATATTGCCTCCGACAGCGCGCTATCATCCGGTCAGCTCGCCAGTGAACCGATAAATTTCGCGGAATTGCGGGCGTTCGTTCCGGAATTAAGCATAAGCGGTAATCCCCTGTTTGAAATCGAGGCCCAACTGAAGAGGGACTCTCTGGCGGCGAAGTTGAGCATTATCGAATCCCCGCAGCGGATCGATATCGGCCTGGACGTGGCCAACGTAAGCCAGGCTCTCAACGTAGCCACTCATGCCCAGGTACGATACTATCTGAATATCAATCTGACCGATTTCTCACTGACCCACTGGCTGGGCGACACGGCCATGGATGTTCGCACCAGCGGCACCGTCACCCTGGCCGGAACGGGATTCACGCCGGATGAGGCCGATATCGTCATAGGTTTGGATATGACAAATTCACATATACTCGATATGCCGATTGACCGCATTACCGGGACCGTACGGTACACGACCGGCGATCTCGATGGTCGATTCGAGACCAATGGCAATTTCGGCAAAATATATTCCGATTTCAAGATCGCCGATATTCTTGAGTTGCCCGCATTTGACGTCGGTCTGAAAACATCGCATCTGAATCTTGCTTTTCTGCTTGATATGGACAGTTTGGAATCGGACATCAATCTGGTTGCGAAGGTTCAGGGCAGCGGTTTTGACATATCGCAACTGGCCGCAACCGGACGAGTCGATGCCGCCTCTTCCCTTCTTTTCGGCATACAGGCAGACACCCTTTTCGCAGAGGGGCATTTCACGGGTGATGCCTATCGGCTGAATACGTTGCATGTCGCCCTGGCTCCGGGCGAAGTGAGCCTTACCGGTCAGGGGAAATTCGACGGCGAACAAAACCTTGCATATAATATCCTGCTGACGACCCTTATTCCTCTGAAACAGTTTTTGGCCGACGTTGATACTCTATCCGGAACGGGGGTTATCTCCGGCGTTGTCTGTGGCACACTTGATTCACTTCAGATAAGCGGCGATATGGAGTTGCACCAGTTTCAGTATAATGAGGTCAAAGTCGAGTCGGCCTTAAGTCAGTACACGGCGTTTTTGCAGGGAGGCGACATAAGCGGTCATGCCGGCCTGTCGGCTTATATATTAGGAAGCGGCGATTTCATTATGGATTCGGCGGTGGCATCGGCGGAATTTTCCACGACGGAGGCGGACATAACCATCGACGGCTTTTATCGCCCCGGGATACAGGCCCATATGGCCGGCCTGCTCGCTTTCGACAGCAGCACTATAACTTCGACCGTCAAGGACATATCCTTGTTATTCAACCGACAACACTGGCGCGGCGGCGGTCCCGAGACGCGACTTGTTATAAGCGGCGATGACTATCATATCGAAAATTTTAATCTCCGCGCGACTCCCGATTCGTCCGGAGCGGTGCCGTCGATTTCCATAAACGGACTGGTCTCGCTGACGGGATTCGAAAATATGACGTTTACGATTAGTCATCTCGACCTGGAACAAATGCTTGTGGCCTTTGACCTGCCGGATGAAATCGCCGGGCTACTGAATGCCGAATTACAGCTGGGCGGGACGGCCGCATCACCGACTGTGAGCGGCCGGCTGACTATCGACAACGGCCGCGTCAACCAGTTCCCATACCGTACCCTGCGCGGCGAGATAGGCTATGAAGCCGAAAGGCTGGAATGGACGACGGCGTTGTTGCCCCAATACGGAGACAGCCTGGCGATTACCGGTTATGCCCCGATCAATTTATCTTTGACCAATGGCGGCGACGTCATCTATTATGACCGGCCATTCGAATTGAACGTCAGTACTTTCGGCCTGCCGCTTTCCATTATTTTGGCTTCGGGTCAGGCGCTCGAGAATGTGAGCGGCTATATCACGGCCGATATTAACATCTCCAACACCATCGATACACCGGTGGTGAAGGGGCGAGTCGGCTTGCGGGACGGCTCGCTGTCGATGCCGGAGTACGGTATCGATTATACTAAAATTACCGCCGGTCTGTCCGTGCATGACGCCGTGTTGACGCTGGATACACTGCAAGCCGTACGCGATCGGGGTATCCTTACCGGCAAAGGGTCGTTGCAGTTCGAAAATAATCTGATAAGCGGGGTAATTAAAACCAGCGAGCTGGAATTTCTGGCCAATTCGTTCTACGCCTTAAAGCATAAGGATTTTCAGGTAAGTATATCCGGCAATGCCCGGTTGACCGGCAACAGCGATGAACCCCGGTTTGCGGGAAGCATCACCGTCCTGCGTTCCAGCATCTTCTTACCGGCCCTTATGGAAGAAGCCGCGGCGGCGGCCCAGGCCGGCGATGAATCGATGCCGCTTCTGGTCAGGGCGACGTTGGCCCCGGATACCCTGGCCGACTCATCGGCCGTCGGTCCAACCACGGAAAAGGCGCCGTCATACGTCGCACAAACCGACTGGTACAATAATCTTCGCGGCCAGTTCAAAGTCACGATTCCCCGAAATACCTGGTTGCGCAGTCCCGACATGAATATCGAAATCGGCGAAGGCGATCTCGACCTGGTCAAAAACGGTCCCGAGTTCGAGCTATTCGGCTCGCTCAAAATCATGCGCGGCCAGTACAACCTGTACGGCCGGCGCTTCATGATCGTACAAGGGGATTTGCTTTTCCAGGGCGGAACGGAATATAATCCGGAAGTCTCCATGCGGGCGCAGTATGTCTTCCGCAACGCCGAACGCGAGAAACAGGTTCTCACGCTTGACATTTCCGGCAAAGCCTTCACTCCCACCTTACGGTTTGCACTCGACGACGTGCCCATCGAAGAAAAGGACGCCATCGCCTATGTTATTTACGGCCGCAGCATGGATGAATTGACTTCCGGCCAGCAATCCGCGGCCAGCGTGGCCGAAGCCGATCTGGCCCGAGGGGCGGCCGCCAATATATTGTCCAACCAGCTCTCGCGAACGCTCGGCAGCACGCTCGGCCTCGATGTTATCGACATCAGTTCGCAGGGAACGCTGGCCTCAACCACGATGACGGTCGGCAAATACGTGTCCAATAACCTGTTCATGAGCTACCAGCGCGCCATGGGCCAGACTCAAGGCGAAGAGGCAATCCCGGAAATCGTCACGCTGGAATACGAATTGCACAAGTATCTCTTTTTGCAGCTTCTTCACGGCGACGACAAGACCAGCGGCCTGGATTTTATCTTCAAATATCAGCGTTGATTTACGGCAGGATCGGTCCTGATTTCAACTGGTTTCGTCTTGTATGAATAAGTTAAAATGGCATTGGAAAAATCCTGTCTTTTGTATTATTTTATATGTTCAATTCGAACCTTTAGATAAAGGACGGTGGCGATATGGAGACTGAATTATCAGGGAAAGAGTGTTGCCCGAAATTCGACCCCGGGCCATGGGACAATAAAACTTTCAAGTGGCAGGACCGAAAATTTATCAAGGCCAGAGTCTTTACCTTGTTTTATATGCCAATGAACTTCGGAACGGTCATTACGAGAATGCTGGGTCTGGTGGAAAAAGCCGGGGCGAGTGTCCCCGACTGGATGTGCCTGTCCGATCACACTTCAAAATGGAACATGGATTTGTATGTGGCCGTGGATAAAGAAATCCCCGGGGCCGAGAACACAACGTTGAGCGGCGAATATATAAGCAAAGTCTATGAAGGAGATTTCAAAGAGACCGGAAACTGGTGCAAAGACTTTGAATCTTTCGTTAAAACCAAAGGGCTTAATATCGGGAAATGGTACATGTGGTACACCACCTGTCCCAAGTGTGCCAAAAAATACGGCAAAAATTACGTGGCGATAGTCGGAAAAATCAATTAGCGGGAAACGGGAATGGATGAAATAAACGCCAGAATGGTCAACTCGGACGCCCCGCCCGATATATCCGAAGTCAAGGCCTGGCTCGGAAAAAGGGCCGGTGCTTTTTGGGATCGCCTCACGAAGATGATAGAACACAAATATCCGGGGGTATTTGCGCCGGAGTGGTTGTACGGCGGGAAAAAGCACGGCTGGTCGCTAAGATACAAGAAAAGCAAATCTTTTTGCACTTTGATTCCCGAAAAGGGCTGTCTGAAAATCCTGATTGTCTTCGGCGCCAAAGAAAGAGCCGGAGTAGAAACCATAAAAAACACACTGTCTGCTTCTATCCGGAAACTATATGACAAGGCGACGACTTATCATGACGGCAAATGGGTGGTTTTAACCGTTGATACCGATAAAATCCTTGACGATATTGAAGTGCTCCTGACGGTGAAACGTAAGCCAAAAGGCCAATGATGCAATCAGGACTCCGGGGACTTTTTCGCTGAAGGGTGGTCGGCATCAAAGCCGCATGCTTCAAGGATTGCATCATCAGGGAATAAATTTCTGGATGGCCGTTGGTTATATCGAGGCGATCGCCGGTCAGGGCGGCGGTTGCTCGGTCTTTACGAATATGCTATATCCGGGCGCGCCGGGCCCATAAGCTGGACGAATTCTTTCAGGAGTGACTTATCGAACCCATCATCCTGCGCATACATGGTCTTAAGCGTGGAAAATGTGCCTTCCGCCGGACGATAGACGCGATTTGTCGTCATAGCATCGAAAACATCGGCGATGGCCACGATTTTTCCATAAATGTGAATATCGTCTTTATCGAGCCCTTCGGGGTACCCGGAGCCGTTTTGACGCTCATGATGCTGCAGGATCGGGATATATGATGCCTGCGAAATCAGATTCGTTTCGTTCATGAGTTCAACTCCCCATTGGGGGTGTTTGCGCATGGTTTGCCATTCAGACATATCCAGAGGCCCGGGTTTATAAAGAATCGATTCGGGAATTCTGGCTTTGCCGACATCATGCAACAAAGCGCCCGTGGACAGCTCAATCAGTTCCGCAGTATGGGTAATACCGGCGGCATGGGCCAGCGCCAGTGAAAAAGTGCAGACGTTCACCGAATGCGTGAAGACGCTGTAATCGAACGACATGACTTTTAACATACTTAGAAAAGCATTATGCTCTTCCAGCACATACATCACCGTCGATTCCACGAAGGCCTGGCTATCCTTGATATTTTGCCCCTTGGTCGGATCGGCGAACACGTCTTTTACCAGCTCTTTGGCGCTGTCGTAGACGATACTGGATTTGGTGAAGTCATCTACGGACTGGTCGGCCAGTATCCGGTCAATGTTGGTTCTTAAATATCGCTGATATTCCTGGCGTTGGGTAATGGAGATATACAGGCGATTGAGGTTTCTTTTTATGAGGTCCCGGCAGGATTCGGAAGTCAGGGGCAAATGCGCGGACCGATAGAGAATCATGTTTCGACCGTCAAATATGTACAAGTCGAAATCAAGAATGCTATCGGCAGTCAACGAATGAGTGTATATGGGAATGTACCCCAAAAGTTTTTGCCGATTCTGGACTGATTCGACAATTGATCCCACATTAATTGTTATCGACCGGATAGACCAGGAG
Source organism: uncultured candidate division Zixibacteria bacterium (assembly GCA_937925655.1). Taxonomy (GTDB): domain Bacteria; phylum Zixibacteria; class MSB-5A5; order GN15; family PGXB01; genus CALAMC01. The sequence continues at coordinate 11,619 of CALAMC010000039.1, forward strand.
CTTTATATTGGAATCACTCGGTCGGCAGAGTCGAAATCGGACTAAATACCTCTCGTATACGGCTTTAGTCGCAAACGCGCCGGCCATGAGCACGGGTGCCCGCCAAGATCTTTAATCGTATGGGGCGCAATAACCGGCGGGAGCAAATCAGTTAATGTCGCCCGTTGATGGTATTGGCGGCCTGAAGTCCCGCCGCCACTTCGGGCAGTATCCCCTTTTTGACAAAGATTGGATTCATGAAACTTCTTAACACCGGTAATTGGCGCCAAAAGACGAGGCCGCCGATGATACAGCACAGCCCGCCGAGCATAACCGTAGTGGGCGTGCCGATCCGGCTCCCCAGACTGCCCGCTATCAGGCTCCCCAGCGGCGCCATGCCGAAAAAGGCCATGGCATAAAAGCTCATCACCCGGCCGCGTTTATCGTCATCGACTATGGTCTGGATAACCGTATTGCTGGCGGCCATCTGCATCATCATCCCCATCCCGACAAAAAACAACAGAATCATCGACAGCCACACATATGGAGAAAACGAAAATAAAACCAGCCCGGCTCCGAAGACCATGGCGGCGGCGGTTATGCCTTTGTCCAGTCCGACCACGGTTTTTCGCGAGGCCAGATACAACGCCCCGGCCAGCGCGCCGACGCCTACCGAACCCATCAAAAAGCCCAGCGTATGCGGCCCGCCGTGAAGAATATCGCGGGCGAAGACCGGCATAAGGACGGCATACGGCATCCCCATGATGCTCACCAGCGCCAAAAGCAGTAGAATGGCCCGAATCGGGGCAAAGCCGAAAGCATAGCGGACGCCTTCTTTCAAATCGGCAAACATGTTGGCCCGGCTTTTTCTGACCTTTTCGAGCTTCAATTTCATTGCCAGCAGGGCCATTATGACCGCAAAGAAACTGGCCGCATTCAAAAGAAAACAGATCCCCTCGCCGAACGCCCCGATCATCACCCCGGCGATGGGCGGGCCGATCAGCCGCGCCCCGTTGACCATGGTCGAATTCAGGGCGATGGCATTACTCAAATCATCGCGGTGTTCGATCATTTCGACCACCAGCGATTGCCGGGAGGGCATGTCGAAAGCGTTGATTATGCCCAGAATTACTCCCAGTACGATAATATGCCACACCTGAATCAAATCGGTCAGGACAAGGATCGCCAGTATGAGGGCCTGCATGGCCGCCAGAATCTGGGAAACAAGCAATATTTTGTAACGATTTTTCTGGTCGATAATCACACCCGCAAACGGGGCAACCAGAAAAGTCGGCATCTGGGTGCAAAAGCCGACTATGCCCAGCAAAAACACCGAGTCGGTCAGGCGATACACCAGCCAGCTTTGGGCGATGCGCTGAATCCAGGTGCCGATAAGCGATATCCCCTGGCCCCCGAAAAACAGGCGGTAGTTTCGGGAATCGAGGGCACGAAGAATGAACCTGATGCCTGATTTATTTTTGGAATCGAAATTGTGGTTTGTATCGCTCATAGTCAGTAATACAGCCCGGGCACAGGGGTCAGTCAATCTATGGCCGAAGTCCGTCGCCAATCAATTTAGTAAAAAACGCCGATAAATGCCATGCCATAAATAGTGTGAGTAAATTCATATATTTTGCGTACTGGGGAAAAGTAAAATGACCGAGTTCCGATTTGCCGTATATTAAAAAGGCCGCCCAAAACGGCGGCCTTATTATCCGGGGCTTATTGTCGGCAGACAATACCGACTCAATCCTTATTATGTTCTATGGGCAAACCGGAGCCGGCCCGGGGGGACTATTGTACTTGTATGCTATCAGGTATAAGATATCCAGCAGGTTAATTTCCGAATCTCCGTTCGGGCTCATCAGTTCCGGACAATCTTCATTGGCCACTCCCTGAAACTCGCCATACAGATAATCAATAAGGAAAAGGATATCGAGCAGATTGACGGTTCCGTCGGCAGTGGCATCGCCCGCATTTTCAATATTGCAGCAGCTATAATCGTCCAGCGGCGGCCATTGGAACAGGTCGTGTTCAACAATCCACTGCCTGGCCTTGATAATGTTCGATTGCAGGTCGGACAGGCCATTGTATGTGGTTGAGAAGATTTTAACAAAAACGAGGGTATCGAGTAAGCCGAGATTGAATTGGCCGAAGACGGAAACCATATTCAAGTCCTGATACAGCGAATCCTCCATACCGGGGTTTTGAGATGCCCAGGATTCATAGCCGACGAAATTCGCCATTTTTTCGTATAAATCCTGCGATACCCATTGGCCGGTGGGAACTACCCAATCGGCGTGGGTGCCGGTCCAGGCGCCAAGGGCAGTCGGAAAGCTGTCAATATAATTAAATGGACCGGCATGGCCGTGCGGAACCCTGTATCCGCCGTAATAGGCTATGCCCCCCAGACGCTGATCGGCCAGGACGCAGTCATTATTGACAATCGCGTCAGGGCCGTATTCGGCGCCGAAACAATACATCAACTGCAGAGCCTCGTCGTAACCCGAGCCGTTTTCAAGACCGGAATCGGATGGAATATCCCAATCCATAAGTTCGCCGATAAACAGATCCTGTATCGTAGCGTCGGCAAAGTCTTCATTCTGATAAATGAATAGTTTTTGGACGAAGAAACCGCAGCTGTCAGGATGTTGTGGCGCGTACATTTCGCTTTTCAGAACAATCAATGAGTCATGGGTCAAAAATCTTCCCGTTCTGCCGATCATGAGGCCGGGACTGCCGGAAGAATCAACCGTTATCCCGTCCAGCGGGCGGAAACCGTCGTTTTTCAGCCAGGTTGCATTAAACATGTAGCTATTTAAAACGGTATCATTGGTCGCAGTGACCCTCAAAATAAAAGGCGAAGCTTCATATAAGTACACGCTCGAAATATCATCCCAGCCCCAGTCATTGTCGGTCGTATCGCAGTCATCATAAAAGTTCATGTTGAAACCGGTGTGAGAACCTTCTCTATCGGCACCCAGCTGACCGGCATTATTCATGATAAGCGGCATGCAGGCGGTATGAATGACCGCATATTCGGGGAACTGAACCGTGTCGGCCACTATCAAAAAAATCAAAAATGTATCTGGTGACGAGGGCGCGTCGTATACAAATTCGATCCCGCCGCTCAAGCCGATACCGTCGGTTGAAATACCGGTCCCGAGGGTAAGAGTAATGTCAACATAGTTCGGATCCTCATACGGGATGGTGGACAGCGGAGGAGCATAACTTATCCACCCGGTTGGCCCGCCCGATTGGTAAAGGATATTGACGGCCGAAAAATGCAAATCGGTGTTGCCCAGATTGGTTAGCCGGACCATTGTATCAAGCGGCGTGTTCGGCTTGGTCCAAGTCGGTTCGCCTATTCTTATCGGCCACATCATCAGGACCGGGTCCGGGGCAAAATTGACTCCCGCGACGCGGAGTTCCTTCACAGGGTTGGCCGGCCAATGCTCGGCCTTTGTAAATCCAAATGAAGTTGTTTCCATAGACAAAAATACGATGGAGGCAAAAATTAAGATCACCAGGGCCTTGGACCTGGGGGGATTTTTTAAAAACCATGATCTATACATCATATAACCCTCAACATTTTAAAAATGAACGCCTTCTCCCGTGATCGATGAATTCAGGTATCATCATTCCGCCGACTTGAAAACCACGAAGGCCAAGCATGGCCATCAGATTAAAAGACAAAGATACACAAAATCAGCAGAAAGAGGAAACCCTTTACTGCTTGCTCAACCGCAACTATAATATACGTGCCATCTTCAATGCTGTCAACGAAAAAGAAGCAGGAAAACCATAAGCGGTACTACGCTATCCATACCTCACGGGCAAACCGGCGCCGGCCCGGGGGGTAGATTGTACTTATATCCGATCAGCCATAAGATATCCACTAAATCTATGCCGCCGTTGCCGTCGGCGTTCAATAATTCATTGCAACCGATCGGACTTCCCGGTCCGGGCGGATTATTATATTTATATGAAATCAGCCACAGGATATCCAGCAGATTGACATCGTGATCAGCATTGGCGTCACCGGGTGTTCCCCATTCGTCACAGCAACCCGTAACTTCATTCCAGCCCCGCGCTTTCGCCATCATCCACCAGAACGCTTTGCCCTTCTGATAGCAGTTGAAACAATGGGAATGGGCGCAACCGCCGCAGTCCGGACAGGTATGCACCGCGCACCATTCATAACACCAGTAGCAGGCGTCGGTTTCATCGGGGTAATAGACGCCGTCGGGGTCATAGCTTTCGATGTCGGCGAAATCAAAGAGTATCTTCCCGTTGGCCAGACAGTAATCGCGAATCTGGTTATTGTTGCGATACAGGTCACCGGCCGGCCCGGAACCGTCGAGGTGACCCGTCATATATATGAAATCCACCGCCGGGTAGGCGGCCTCGAGGGCGCTCATGGAATCGAGATATATGTTTATGCCTGCTTCGGTGTTGTCGGAGGCTCCGCCGCACCACGACCACATGACTACGTTGCATTCCGGGTGAGCATTAAGATAGGTTCTCGTCGGCGCCACCCAGGAGACGTCGCCGTTGTGCCCCAGATCGCTTCCGTATTCCGACATCGACGGACTGACGTACGTTGCATCTTCGGTTTCGAGCATGTTTATGCCGGTGACAATCTGACTGCCGTGCGAGGTATGTCCGTAAAATATCCGGCAGTTATTCTGAATATCCTGAATGTATGACAGCGGAATCGAATAGAATTCGGTGACGCCGTTATGGTCGGCGATGATCGCCTGCGCCCCGGCGTATGGCGGCATCATTAAACCGAATGCGGTGCAAATTATCAGGATCGCATAAATAAGCTTCCCATACTTCATAGTCTTCTCCGATATGAATAATGCATCATCTTCTTCAGCTTTATCTTGTCGGGTTTCCTTGCCGACAATATCGGAACATGGAACCCGATCTACTGCTCACGGGCAGACCGGTTCCGAACCCGGCGGCTGGCCGTACTTATAATCAATCAGCCGAAGTATATCCAATAGGTTGACCGTCCCGTCGCCGTTGGTATCGAGCAATTCATCACAGCCACCGGGATTACCCGGGCCGGGCGGATTGCCGTACTTATAATCAATCAAAAACAGGATATCCAGCAGGTTGACGTCATGGTCGCCGTTGGCGTCACCGGGCGTACCCCATTCGAGACAGCAACTGATATCGCAGGCATCCCCGATACCGTCGCCGTCGGAATCGGCCTGGTCGGGATTATAAACATCGGGACAATTATCCATGCCACAGGTATTGGTTGCGTACCCCGGATCCCCATAGCCGTCGCCGTCGCTGTCGATGCACGACAGCAGTTTTAAAGTCGGGTCACCGTTAAGGATCATGCCATAGTACCATTCCTGTTCCCAGAGTTCAAACGGCGCCTGTGCCTGGAACCACGCCAGCATCGCCTGACCGACGGTTTTTTCATCCTCGGAAAGCGGGCCGGTGAAATCATGGAAGTTGAGCATACTGCCGCTCTTGGCCGAGGCGACCGTTATCAGACCGGTGGTCGTGTTGAAAATGTACGCCCCGGCCAGGTAATTGTCGTCGGTGAACCGTCCGGGTCCGCACGAAAAGAGATTGTAAAACAGCACCGGCGGGTCGTTTTGTTGTATGGTCTCGGAGTACACCCAGTCACCGTCGCCGTCATAATAAGCGCCGAACTCGAACGGACGGCCATTGCCCATACAGCGCTCCCAGACACCCAGCGGCGCCGGGTCGCCTTCAACCGGGGCCACCGACGATTCCCCGCCGAGATAATCGGTCGTGAGACGCGTTGACGTGTTCGGATTGACATACGGCCCATTGACCAGCCAGCTGCCGACATGCGCGATGGGTTGCATCACCGGGTCGTACGTCAGCCCGCTGACCACACCGCCGTCGGCCTGACAGAACCGGGCGCTGAACCCGTGCGAACCCATCCACTGCGATATTTTCACCAGCAGGCGGTTTTCCCCGGCGTTTAAGGAAACATTAAATTTGGTTTCATCGGCGATAAAGCCGCCGTACACATTATCATTCAATACCTGCGCCCCGTTGAGCCAGACCCGGGCGCCGTCGTCATAACCCATCCAGAGCTGGCAGGATTGGGCGGTCGCCGAATAAACTCTCACGAAGGCATAGCAGGCCCCGTAGTCGCTCGCCTCATGGGCCGACAAATCTATATAGGGACTGCCCGAATTGAAAGTCGTCCAGGTTTTTCCCCCCATAGCCATGCCATCGGTCGGGTTGATGGCGCTTTCGGCAACACCCAGATAATTGGTCGTAAGATAGCTCCAGAAATTGTTTGAAATATCCTGATGAAACCCGTTTAAAAGCCAACTGCGGATAAACTCGGGTTCGGCCGGGGAGCTCGACGGGTCGTTAATACTGTACTCCAGATCGGTAAAGGTAGCATACGAGGGATCCGCGAATCGGGCCGAAAAGCGAAAGTCTCCCCCACCCTGACTGACTTTGCACAGCAATCGATTCCACCCTGCCTGCAAAAAGACAACGGCCTCATAAGCATCTTCCGTCCAACCGCCATAACGATCATTGGTATAAACCAGCGAGCCGTTGAGCCAGACCCGGATGCCGTCGTCGCTACCCAGCAGGAGTTTGGCGGCGCGGGTGGTCGGGCTGTACACGTAGACATGGGCATATGCCGCCGATTCGGTGGGCCGTCGGCCGAAATGATGACCGCCGGAATAGCTGTGAGCGCAGACGGTCACGAAATGCAAGCCTTCGTTCAATTTATCAAGATAATCGACCCCGGTCGTATAATAACCATAATCATAGCGAGTCACACTGTCGTCGTAAATCAGATCCATATTGACGGCCATGTCGTACCAGTCTTCTTCGACATATTCCAAAGCGCGCCAGGGTTGCATCAATTGATAATTCCTATAATCATGAACTTTGGCCAGATAGTTATTGATCATGTTGGCTTCGGTGTCATAGGACAGGGTATGAGCATACATCCGGCCAATATACACCTCCGGCGCCATATCCCCGGCTCCGGCCGTGTGGATTTCATAAACGCCGTCGAAATTATTGTCCTGCCAGTTGCCGTCGAGGTCCATATAGTAAAGATCACTGGGGAACTGGTCGCCGGAGACCTCGGCCCAGGCGGCGGTGATATCGCCGATAAAAACAAACCCTTCGCTGCCGTCATTGTACCGGCTCAAAATCCAGTTTTTGATATCCTGCGGGGAGCCGCCCGATACCGTGGTCAGCGTCGTTTTGAAACCCTCGGCCTCGATATCGGCGATATATTGATTTAGGGCGGTCAAAATACTTGGATAAAGGGTGGCATCGACCAGGATGGAAACATCGGCTTCGAACCGCCCTTTGGCAATATCGATATCGGCAAATTTGGCCGCCTCCTGCGGGCGGGCTTTAAGATATTCGGCATGGGTGCCGGGAAATACACCGGGAGGGGCGTCCCATTTCAGTTTCTCAAGGAGTCGCCCATCCAGCTTTTGAGGATTGGCGCTTGTGGCGATATTATCACTGGAATGGTTTTTTGCGCCGCTCGTTTGGGCCAAAACACATGTCGCCGAAAGGGCTGCTGTCATGAGGATTGCGGAAAGCCAAAAGATCTTTTTCATGGTGTCATACTTCCTGCTCAAAAGTGGATTTACATATCATTAATCGTCATAAACCCAATATAATCAAGAACCGCCGGGAGACAAGGAGAAGTTGGGATCCAAAGGCTTATAATAAGTTACTTCAATTTGTATTATCAAAAGCCGTTTTAAATAAAAATTTTGCCCTTTACAACCACGGATATTTTGATTAATTAATAACTCAAACGCAGGTGACGGGGTTTTAAATCCATGAAGACCAGGCATAAAATAATCATCGGGGATTCTAGGATAATGACGGATGAAATTGATGGCCCCGTTCAATTAATCGTTACGTCACCCCCCTATTGGCAATTGAAGGATTATGGGAATAGCCAGCAGATTGGTTTTAATCACAGTTACCAAGAATACATCAATAATCTAAATCTGGTATGGAATGAATGCCATCGTGTTCTGGAAAATGGGTGCCGATTATGTATTAATATCGGGGATCAATTCGCCCGTTCAGTTTATTATGGCCGCTATAAAATTATTCCGATTAGGACCGAAATTATCAAGTTTTGTGAGACAATAGGGTTCGATTATATGGGCGCCATAATATGGCAAAAAGTGACCACTTGCAACACTACTGGTGGGGCAACCATCATGGGGTCTTTCCCTTATCCGCGGAATGGCATTTTAAAACTCGATTATGAATTTATACTGATTTTTAAAAAGCCCGGTATTGCAAAATCCGTAAATAAAAATATAAAAGAAAAATCCAAAATGACGACCGAGGAATGGAATCAGTATTTCTCGGGTCATTGGAATTTTGCGGGAGAAAAACAGGTAAAACACCTGGCCATGTTCCCTGAAGAATTGCCGAGACGCCTCATAAAGATGTTCTCATTCATCGGAGATACGGTTCTCGATCCATTTCTGGGAAGCGGAACGACTACTCTGGCGGCCAAGAATTTGTATAGAAACTCTGTCGGCTTTGAAATTAATGCCGATTACCTTCCAATTATCAAAGATAAAATTGGCCACAGCCAGCCTTCACTTTCGGAAAACTGTATTTTTGAATTTTCCGTACAGGAAAAAAAGACAATTGATTTCGCAGAAAAAATCCAGAGACTTCCATATATTTTCAAAGATCCCATCAAATTCGACAGAAAGGTTGACCCCAAACAGCTTCAATTTGGATCCAAAATAGATCAAACCGTGGGACAAAAGGGTGGCTACTTCACTGTAAAAGAAGTCATAAGTCCTGAAATAGTGAAGCTTAATAACGGTCTTACGGTAAGGCTTTTGGGTATCAAACAAAATGTATCAAAAAATGGGCTTGCCAAAGAATTCTTAATAAAAAAGACCCAAGGGCAAAAGGTCTTTATGAAATACGATAACTACAAGTTTGATGTTGATAATAGACTGTGCTGTTATCTTTACCTCCAGAATAAGACATTTGTGAACGCACACTTGATTAAAAGCGGTCTTGTGGATGTTGATACTGAACTTAATTACATATATAAGGCGAAATTTATGGAGCTTAAGGGAGCAATGAATGCCTAAAGAATGGATTTTGAATAGTGCAATCAACAGATGGGGACTACAGAAGAAAAGAATTGTGGGAGCAGTTTCGGATGAAATTAGAAAATGCTCGCCCAAATCAGTAAGCGACTGGGAGTCTTATTATTTTGGAAACGTGTATCCCCGCGAACACCTGATCGAGGTTGGCAGAAAACTCTATATAAAAATTACGGAAGTTCTGAGCGCGGAAATAGATGAAATAACGGAAGAGGACTGTATAAATTACGTTATCAATCTGGTTATCAACAGGACATTTGATGGATATATGACCGAAAAGAAGACAACTTACGAACAGCTACAGGATATTCTTCACATAAAAATTGAGCCGGCCCCGGATGAATGGGATAGGTTATTCAACGTAGATTTCTTTATAAAAATCAATGAACAGTATATTGGATTGCAAATAAAACCCGCGGGATATGCATTCATTCCGCAAATAATCAATGAAAAAAAACATCAATTGGAGACTCACAAAAAGTTTTCCTCCAAATACGGGGGAAAAGTATTTTTTATTATATCCATCAAGGATGGTGATAAAAAGAAGATTTATAACGCCGAAGTAATTAAGGAAATCCAGGACGAAATCAATAGGCTCTCGAGTTAGAACAGACATGGATTTCCCTTAATTATCAGAAAATTGAACAGGCCATTAAAAAAGGCGGCCAAATGGCCGCCTTTTATTCAATGAAAGATAACCCTTACTGACAGGCCTGGGCCGTCACTTGGGTTGTCTGTGTCTGCATTTGTGTCGAAGATTCCATCACCACCGGGTTTGCCGGCACGACCGGCCCCTTCGCCGCGTCGCGAATCGGCAACTGGCAGTTGGCGATCCACTGACCGCAACCGCACAACGCCGGGCCCTGGTTATAGATGTTTTCGATCAGGGTCAGAATATCCAGCAGGTTCAACTGACAATCGCAGTTGGCGTCGCCGGAACAGAGTTCGTACGGAACCGGGTCCGGACCATCCTGATAGATACTGGCGATCAAATACAGAATGTCCAGCAGATTGAAAACATGCTGGGCGTCGCCATCGGCGTCGCCCGGACGGCAATCGCAGGCACTGCCGCAGTTGACATTCGGGTAACGGTCAACGGCTCCGGCCGTGCCGATAATCGGATAGGGGTCACCGAGATTGCCCGTGAAATCGCTCCAGCAGTTGCCCTCGGAGACACCGTCATCCCAGTAACCGCCCGCGGCGTCATCTTCGGCATTGAGGTTGTTCTGGAATATATTGTGGTATATCGTCAGGCTGTACGCGCTGGTCGAAGGCGCCCCGTAGTCCTTAACCGACAACCCCTTGATATTTCCGACGAAAAAGTTATCGGTCATCGAAACGGTGATCGCCCCGTTGCCGTTGGTGTAGATAAGTCCCCCATAATCATCATTATTGACGAACTGGTTGCCGCTCATGTTGACCGTCACCGAAGACCCGGCGCTTGCACCCTCATCGACAATGACAAAGCCGCCGCTGGTCTCGGAACCGGTGGTGGCGTTGTTGTGGATGCTGTTACCGATGACATTGGCGACCAAATCGACATTGCCCGTATAACCGGCAAACGAATTGCCGATGTATAGCCCGTACTGGCAATTATAGATTTCGTTTTGTTCCACCGCCACGGTCTTAGTCAACGGACCCAGCCCGGTCGTGAATGAGTTTTCGATATAGATGGCCGCCGAATTGGATTTGTCGGACAACGCCCAGGTGTTGAAACCGTGAAACACGTTGCTGGTTATATTACCGGTCGAAGCCGAGCCGATTTCCAGGGCGTAGCCGAAATCGCTTTCGGTCTTGCGGAAAGTATTGCCGATCAGGTTGACATGCACCCAGTCGTGAGTCACCACGGCGATCCGCCCGGAATTTACGAATTCGTTGTTGTAAACGTTCAACTGGGCGCGATTGCCGACGCCGTATTCGGGCGTGACGGCCCGGGCATACACCATCATTTCGTAGTACCCGCCGGAAACGTCGGGTACGTTCATGTTGAGCAGATTGCTGTTGCTCAATTCGCCCGACGAATTCCAGTAAAGGAACCCGAAAGTATTATTGGCCTTGATGTCATTGTAATTGAAGTTCATGCCCTCGAACGTGATATCCGTGGAATTGACGACGCGTATCGCCGTGCGGCGGGTAGTGCCATAGGATGCCACATTCCAGCCGAGTGTCGCGGCCGGTTTGAAAAACGTGTTATTGCGGCCCTGACCGTGGAAGGCCAGCCCGGAACGATTCTCGATATTGACCGGTTGCGTATAAAGCTCCGCAGAAACATAAATGACATCACCGTTACCGGCCAAATCGACCGCATCCTGGAATTGCGAATTGTTGGAATTGTTGAGATACCAGTTCCACGATGAGGCATGACTGTTGCCGACATAATTGGCGCCCCACCAGGGCGAATAATCGACATTGGTCGTGATGGCATCGCCGGTTCCGGGTTCACCGTTTACGGGCATATCGTCGCTTTCTTGTGAATTTGATGCGGCCATGACTCTGGTACCGGCATATGGCGTTTCATTGCCGTCGATGGCACTCGATGCCGCCGGTCGATTGACGACTTCGTTCGACCCACCATTTTTGGCGACTATGCTCGGTCCGGTAACGTTACCCCACCAGTTCCCCTGGGCATCCAGCAACCCGGTAATCAGGTTCTGTACCGCCAGAGTATTACCGGAGAAATTGTTGAAATTGATATGCACGTCGCCGGGCTCGATGCTCTCGTAATCATCGACATAGACCCCGACGCCGGTGTTACCGGTGAAGTTATTGCCGGTGACGTGGATGATCGACGCCGCGCCGTCACACAGGAAGGCGTATTCATTACCAGTGAAGTTGTTACCGGTGACGGTGACATTGGCGGCGTCGGCCACGTACACGGCCATGTCATTCGAAGTGAACTGGTTGCCGCTGACGGTGATACCGTTGCCGCTCAAAATCATCATGAATTCGTTGTTTTCGAATATATTATTGTCCTGCACCGACGTATTCATGCCATACGTCAAATACAGCATGGCTTCGCAATCATGGACATAATTGCCCCGGATGACCGTACCGCTTCCGGGAGCATAGACGTTGATGGCCGAGGCCGCCCAGGTATCGGGGATGTACTTGATGTCGGAAACTTCGTTCCCGTCCAGCGTCCCGGTGGCGCCGTAACCCAGCTGAATACCGTTCTGCGCCCAGTGTCCCTGGGGCAACGGGCCTTCGCCGATTATGGTATTGCCGACGACTTGCGCCGTCGGATCCGGCAGACCGCCGTTATCGCCCATAATGCCGATACCGCCGCGTGTCCAGTCATTAACCGTGTTGCCGGAAACCTCGACGCTGGAATGGCCGTACACCATGATACCGAACGTCTCCGGATTACCGGAGGTAAACAGCAGTTCCCGGTATTCGTTGCCGGAGACTTTCGACTGGCCAAGGCAGTTGCGCATAAGCGTCCCGACAAAGCGACTGGCCGTGCCGGAATTGTTGCCGTCGAAAACCATACCCGTGATTTTCGCCTCGATCGTGGCCGTGCCGCTGACATAACCGCTGCCATTGTCCGTGCCGCCGTAGGCAAAAAGCATCGGATAGAAGGTCGCTCCGCTTTCCGGAATAGTGTAGGCGTACAGGCCGCCGGTCGGAGGGACAATCGTGGCGCCGGTGGCGCCGCTGACGGTCACGTTTTTGGCGATAATGATCTGTTCGGCATAACTCCCGGCCAGAACGTGAACGGTGCCGCCGCCCGCGACGGCGTCGATGCCGTCCTGTATTGTCGCAAAGGCATCAAAACCCCAGAAATGCCCATCGTTGGCACAGGTTTCGCAATAATCATCATCCACCCAGACCTCGGTCAACGTGCAGGAGAACCCGCAGTACGAGAAGTCCGAGTTACACCACGGTTCGAAATCGACGTTACCGCTGATGCCCGTTTGAATATCCTGGCACAGCAAGGCACCCCAGTAGTTATTCTGGGCATCGGCCGCGGTGGTCAGGTAATTGAAATAATTCGTCCCGTTGCCATAGATGGTATTATTATTAAAATCAATCAGCCCCGGAAAACCGTCATACAAGGCAATACCCCTGCCGCTGTTTCCGGTGATGGTGTTGCCCGAACCGATAATAATCTTCGGATCAAAGGCGTTGTTTTGGTTGCCTTCATAATACCCATCGCCATAGTTGCTCAAAAAGACGCCGTTGCCGTTGCTGACCATGTCATTATCGGTGATATGCAACGCCCAGACGGCATCGACCCAGAGGGCGCTCATCGATGTATTGTGAATATTATTGCCGGTAAACTCCAGATACCCTCCCGCGTGAGGCCGCATCGACTGCAACAGAACCGCCGCGCCGGTGGTGCTGTAAATCTCGTTGCCGCTTATCATCAGTCCGGAGAAGTCAAGCAGGTCGGTCAGCGACGGGTCATAAATACCCAGAGGATCAGCCGGATTATAGCGTTCGGATTCGGTTCCCATGGATATGGCAAATCCCCAGGCGCCGTTGGATACATCGTATATTGTATTATCGAGAATTTGCAGATTCTGATAACCGAAACTGGCCGCGTACTCGGCCGGCGTCAAATAAGCCTGAATCCCCGCGCTGACGCCGTGGATGGTCAGGTTCTGAACGATCACGTCGCTCGATGTAATATCGACCCCGGTTCCGCCGCCGGGATTTATCTCGGCCACGCCTTTGGCGGACGACAGGCCGATCACCGTCACCGGCTTGCCGATAACGACGTTTTCCGCATATATCCCTTCGTTGATATACACCGTACCATAATCGTTTGTATTGACGATGGCCTCGGTAATCCGGCCCGACAAACCCGTCTGGACGCTGCTCGCCTCGACATACGTTGTCCCGTAGTCGGCCACAAACCCCGGCGGGACTTCCGTACCGGAAGACAAGTACGGCGTAAAGTCGAAATTGCCGTCAACCATGGCCGTAACCGCCGCCGCATCGACGGTTCCAAAATAGTTATCGGAACCATCTTGAACCGCCACAGCGTTGGTCGCCAGAGCATAATCGTTGCCGGTGAATTTATTCTCATGGACGGATGCCGTGACCGTACCACCCGCTTCCCATGTTGAAACCGCCACCGTCCAGCCGCTGAAAATACAATTGTTCACGGCAAATGTGACCGGGCCGGAGGCATAGGCATACACCCCATAGCTGTCGGTCGCACCCGTCCCGGTTATGGTACTGTGACTAATAGCCACATTGACCGGAGACTTGTCCCCGCGTTCGACCAATTCGGCGTCGAATGCCTGAACCGGGAGCGGTTGTCTGGTTACACCGCCGCCCTTGGCGCCGGTGCTGTAGGCAATACCGGCATCCAGAGTCGGATTGGTGATAGTGCCGCCGCTGAATTGGCAATTGCCGTCCTGCACGTACAGGCTGGTTTGACACCGGTCAATGTTGACACCATTGGCAACGGCATTGCCGAATACCAGAAAGCCGCTGGCCGTCCAGCTGGCGCCGGTATAATCGACCAGGCTGATATGGCAGTCATCGACCGTGGCCGTGACCCCGGCGCTGATCTGAATCCCGTTCTGCGCGGTGACCGTCGTCGGGCCCTCGCCGATAGTCGTGACATTGTCCAGATCGGCCGTCATGCCCGCGCCGCCGATAGCCACCGCCGTCTTCTGGAAGTCATCGACAACGACGTTTTCCACGACCAGAGTGTACGGCCCGCCGGTATTGTTATAGGTGTAAAGGCCGACCCCGTGCTGGGCGCCGCTGAAGGTACTGTTCATGACGTTTATGACTTTAGCGTCGCTGAACGTTCCTCCCCCGTTCCAGAATCCGATACCGACAAAACGGTAGTTGGCGTCACCCATGTGATTGCCGTCGATGGTCACCCCCGAAATCGTCGCATTGACGCCATCGACAAACACCACCGGGAAGTTATTGTACGAACCGGTCGGGAACGAGGATGTCAGCGTGGCGGGCGAGACAATCGTCACGTCCGTCAGACCCGCTCCGATGATGTTCAGACCGGCCTTGTTCACGTGAACCTGTTCGGTATACGTTCCGGCCAGAATGTGAACGGTACCGGAAGCCGCAACGGCATCGATGGCATCGCCGATCGTGGCGAAACCGTTGTATCCGAAATAAATGCCGCCGCCGAGATCCTGACCCTCCGTGGCGCCAACCCAGTCGTCGTCAACCCAGACTTCCGCGACGGTACAAGTGAAAGTACAGGCGGAATAATCGCTATTGCACCAGGGGTCATAATCGATATTGCCGTCAGCCATGGGCACGATGTCCTGACACAGCAGGGCTCCCCAGTAGTTGCTTTCGGCCATAAGCGGTCCGCCGGTAGCCGTGGAGGCCACCGAAATGCCGTACTGCGTATTGCCGGAGATGGTATTGTGATATATGGAACCGCCGGGGATGGCGTATGGTCCGCCATAGGGCGCCGCCCCGCCGCCAAATATGTAAATTCCCTGGAAATTATTGGTGATGGTGTTATCATGCATGTCGAGCGTCCCGATATCCCATAACTGAAAGGCCTGGCCCTCGCCCCACTCGCCTTCGGAGACGTCATCCACATTATTATTGTATATATTGGCCGCTTCCGCGTGGTTTATTTCCAGAGCCGCCCAGTGCTGACCCTGGGAGGAGGCGTTGCCGCCGATATTGGAGAAAGCATTGCCATAGGCATTGACGAGGTTGGTACGGTCGGGCGCAGCTTTCCCGCGCAACGACACCGAACCGTTGCAGTCGGTAATACTATTATTGGCAAAGGTCACGGCCGTAAAGGGCAGGTTACTGCCGCCGTCACCACTGCCCGACTCGATATCCATGACCGCCCAGCCGAGAATGTTCACAAAAGTATTGCCTGTCATGGTAAGCGTCCCGGTCAAATTCTGCCCGAGAAAACCATTTCTGTCGGCCACATTTTCGCCGTCGATAACGCATTTATCCATGACAAAATTGTCAATCGCTCCGCCGTTGTCCATGTCGAAGATGCCGTCACCCGACGGTGCCAGACCGCTAATAACCAGATTTTTAAAGGTTAATCCGTCAAGCGCGGCCGTTTGGGTCAGGCGCACCCCGCCGGTTATGACCGGGCGCAGAAACGGATTGCCCGATATGACCAGACCGTTCTTACTGAAACCGGACCCGATCAAAATGCTTTCATTGTATGTTCCATCCTGAATGAATACTTCAAAAACATCCGGGTCATTAATGGCTTCATTGATCCGTCCATCGGTGCCGCTTTGCTGACTGTCGTCGTCGACGTAAACCAGGTTTCGCGACGGCTGAAAACCGGGTGTCCCCGGTTCGCCGTCAATCCCGCTCGTTAACCACGGCGTATAATCGACATTGCCGTCAAGCATGGCCGACACTACGGCCGCGTCGGTACTCCCGAACCAGTTGTACGATACATCCTGTGTAGCCGCGGCATTGGTCGCAAATCCATATGCATTGCCTGCCAAATTATTGTCATGAATACCGGCTGTCACCGTCCCGCCCACTTCCCAGGTGGACACGGCATACGTCCAGTCTGTAAAAAGGCAGTTGGTGACATCAAATGACACCGGCCCGACGGCGTAGGCATATACA